>NZ_LFML01000079.1:39935-58369 GCF_001044425.1 Streptomyces roseus | reverse complement strand
GTCGGCTGCGGGGGCGGGGGCCAGGAGCCAGGGGCGCTGGCGTCACGACTGGGCCGGGGGGTTGATGGCGCGTGAGCTGCTGGTTTTGGCCGGCTGGCCGGCGGAGCAGGTGGACTGGGTGTGGCCTTTGGTGGCGGGGCATCATGGCGCGTTTCCGTCGCTGAGGGATGTGCAGGAGCCCAGGACGGCCAAGGGGCAGTTGAGGGGGAAGGGGCTGTGGCGGGAGGTTCAGCAGGTGGTGCTGGACGTTTTCACCCGGGAGATGGGGTTTGAGGGCCTGGGTGATCTGCAGCCTGTGGTGGTTCCGTCGCGGGCGTTGCAGTTGCAGTTGAGCGGTCTGATGGTCATGGCGGACTGGATCGCGAGCGACGAGCGTTTCTTCACCGGGGTGGACGACCTGAAGCGGGTGAGCGCGGATGCTTCGCGTGAGCGGGCGGCGGCGGGGTGGCGGGCGCTGGGCCTTGAGCGGGGCTGGGGGGCGCTGACTGTTCCGGGGCCCGAGGCGTTCGGGGACCGGTTCGGATACGAGCCGCGGCGGTCGCAGGCGATGGTCGTCGGTGCTGCGCGCGCGATGGGCGGCCCGGGGCTGATGGTGGTTGAGGCGCCGATGGGGGAGGGCAAGACGGAGGCGGCCCAGGCCGCAGCGGAGGTGATGGCCGCCAGGTTCGGTGCGGATGGCGTGTTCGTGGGCATGCCGACCCAGGCGACGAGCGATCCCATGTTCACCCGCACGCGGCGCTGGCTGGAGGCCATCGACGCGGACCTTGCCTCCAGGGTGGTTCTGCTCCACGGCAAGAGAGCCTTCAACCGGGAATGGAAGGCACTCCTGGACAGCGCGGGGGCCGCTGCGGACCAGGCGTACGGGGGTGTGGATGAGTTCGGGCTGGATGACGACCCGTACGGTCTGGCACACGACGGGTGTGGTGAGCGGGAGCGAAAGGCGCCGGCGGACTGGTTCCTGGGGCACAAGCGGGGGCTTTTGGCGCCGTTCGTGGTGGGAACCGTCGATCAGCTGCTGTACGCGGCGACCCGTACGCGGCACGGGATGCTGCGGATGGCGGGGCTTGCGGGCAAGGTCGTGGTGCTCGATGAAGTCCACGCGTGCGATGTGTACATGAGCCAGTTTCTGGGGGAGGCGCTGCGCTGGCTGGGCCAGGCGGGTGTGCCCGTGATCGTCCTGTCCGCCACCCTGGCCCCCGCTCAGCGGCAGGCTTTGTTCGAGTCCTACCTTGCCGGTGCGGCGTCGAAGGAGGAGCTGCGGGTGCAGGTTCCGGCTCCGCAGGGCTATCCGCGTGTCACCACGGCCTGGCTGGCCTGTGGCAAGCCGCAGTTCCATGCGGCCGCGACGCAGAGCTGGCGCCCGGACCTCCCGGTGGCCGTGCGCGCGTTGCCGGAGAGGATTGCGGGCGCCGGGTGCGGGCGCGAGGAGCGGGAGAAGCTGCAGAGCGAGGCGGACACCGCCGTGGGGGATCTGCTGGAGGGTGAACTGGCCGGCGGCGGGACCGCTCTGGTCATCCGCAATACCGTCGCGCGGGCGCAGAGCCTCTTCGAAGAGCTGCGCGGCCGTTTCGGCGACGCGGAAGTGCGTCTCCTGCACGCCCGCTTCACCGTGGCCCGGCGTGCCGATCTGACCGAGGAGTGCCTGAGCCTGCTCGGGCCGCGCAGGCCCCGGCTGCCGGGCGGGCGGCTGATCCTGGTGGCGACGCAGCTCGCCGAGCAGTCCTTCGACGTCGACGCCGACCTGCTCGTGACGGATCTGGCTCCCGTCGACCTCCTGCTGCAGCGCATCGGACGCCTCCACCGCCACGACGGCACGGACCGCCCGGCCAGGCTGCGCGCGCCCAAGGTATTCATCACCGGCTTCCAGCCGCGCGAAGGCCGGGAGCCGGCCTTCCTTTTCGCCAGCGAGATGATCTACGGGCGTCATCTGCTGCTGCGTACGGCTGCCGTACTGCCCGGTGAAGGCGCGGGCTGGTCGGTGCCCCAAGACGTACCCGCCCTGGTGGACCGTGTGTACGGCGGGGATGCGTCGCTGCTTCCGCACGCCTGGCAGGAGGCCGGAGAGGCTGCCGGCCGGGAGCAGAGCGAGCGGGACCGCGCCCGGGCGGAGGAAGCGCGGAAGTTTTTGCTGACTGCGCCCGGTGAGCACGAACGGCGGACCCTGGCCGCTCTGCACTACGGCGGATCCACGGCGGGCAGCGATGAGGCCGCGCTGCAGGCGGCGGTACGTGACGGCGACGAATCCGTCGAGGTGGTCCTCGTCGTCCGGGACGAAGGCGGCGCGGTCTTTCGTACCTTGTCGGGGCGGGCCCTCAGCGTCAACGGCGATGTGGCCTTCGACATGCTGGAGGAGGTCTTGGGCTCGACGGTGAGGTTGCCCTCCAAGCTCACCGGGCCGGCTCTCGAACTGGGTCCGTTGCCCGCCTGGCACGGGCATCCGTGGTTGCGGCGCAGCCGCGCTCTGGTGCTGGACGCCTCAGGCAGAGCCCGCCTGGGCGATTTCACCGTCTCCTACGACGAGCGGTTCGGGCTGAGGGAGAGGTAGAGGAGCCCCGGTGGCGGGCCGTGCCGGAAGCCGCCTGGGAGGTGCGGTGAGCCGCCAGGCGAGAGCCCGGCGGCTCGATGCCCCGCTGAGCGCGGGGTCGAGGCGAACCCCGGTCTGCGAGGCAAACAGAAGAGGGGACCATCCCCGCCGCGGACCTGACAGCCAGCGATCGGGGTCAACTACCCGATTGTCGCAGCCAGTTGGAGAAAACGCACCGCCTCTCTCCCATACCGCTGCTAGCTTCAAACATAAGAGATTCCCTCAAGGGGTACCGATGACTCATGGCTTTTCCCTGACGGACGATCCCTGGCTGCTCTTACCGTCCATCGCGGGAGACCCGGCACAGGAACACCCGTTACGCACAGCGCTGCTGGAGGCACACCAGTTCGGCGACCTGGTGGTGGAGCTCCCCACGCAGAAGCCCGCAGTTCTGCGGCAGGTCCTGCTCCCCGTGATCGTCGCCGCTCTGGGCCGCCCGGCCGACGAGCGCGAGTGGATGGCTTGGTACTCCCAGGGGCAGTGGTCACCCGTCCAGCGCCTCAGGCTCCAGGAGTACCTGGACGAGCACCGGGCACTGTTCGACCTCTTCGATCCGGTGCAGCCTTTCGCCCAGGTCGCCGGGCTGTCCACCGCGAAGGGCGAGACGAAGACCGCCGGGCTGATCGTCGCGACCGCGGCCACCGGCAACAACGTCCCCCTGTTCGCCTCGCGTACGGAGGGCGACGCCTTCTCGCTGACTCCGGCGCAGGCAGCGCACTGGTTGCTGCACACCCAGTGCTGGGACACCGCCGCGATCAAGACGGGCGCCGTGGGCGACCCGCAGGCGAAGGCCGGAAAGACGACCGGCAACCCGACCGGGCCCCTCGGCCAGATGGGCGTCACCCTGCTGGCCGGCAGAACGCTCTTCGAGACGCTGCTGCTGAACATCCCGGTCGGTGCACCGCCGACATCGAGCGACCTGCCCCAGTGGCATCGACGAGATCCCGCCGACCCGAGGCCGGCCGGCACCCCCCAGTGGCAGACACGAGCACCCCAGGGGCTCTTGGATCTGTGGACCTGGCAGTCCCGCCGGATCCGGCTCATTCCGGAGGCGACCGATGAAGGCCTGCGGGTGACCCGCGTCCTGGTCGCCGCCGGCGACCGCATGCCGCACACGCCCGAGACCGAGCCGCACACTATGTGGCGTATCGAGCCGACCGGCGGCCGCAGCCCAGCAAAAGACAAACGCGACACGACCACTCCCCGCCGCCCGTTGCGGCTCCAGCCGGGCAAGGCCGCCTGGCGCGGACTCGACGCCCTCCTGGCACCCGAGCGCCAGTCCCGGGACGCAGGGGAAAAGACGAGCGGGTTCGCCACGAGCAAGCTCCTGGACCAGGCCGGCGCCCTCATGTTCGAGCTCGGCGAGAGCTATCCGCTGCGCGTGGAACTCTCCGGCATCGCCTACGGCAACCAGTCAGCCGTCATCGACGACGTGATGTTCGACGACCTGCCCCTGCCGCTGGCCGCCCTAGACGCCGACAGCGACGTCCGCTCCGCCCTCCTCGAAGTCGCCGAACAAGCCGAACAGCTGGCCACCGCGGTCAACCACCTCTCAGCGGATCTGCGGCGCGCACTCGGCACCGACCCGATCCCCTGGGACAAGGGGCAGCGCCCCGGCGAACTCGTCCTGCACGCCCTGGACCCGCTGGTGCGGCGGCTCCTGGCAGGAATGAGGGGGCTGGAGGACCTTGAGCGCATCGAAGCCGGCCAGCTCGCATGGGAACAACTCGCCTGGCGCCGGAGCTGGGAGATCGCCGACCGCCTCCTGCAGGCAGTGCCGGTCGCCGCCTACGCCGGGAGAAGCACCTCCCAAGGGGAAGGCAAACCGGAACGCATCCACCGCGTCCCGCTCGCCGAGGCCTCCTTCCTGAGGCGGCGAGCAGAAATCCTCCACCGGGCTGACGCCACTCGCCGCGGCACACGTTCCGACGGCCAGTAGGCCCACCCGCGGCTCGTGAGCGCCCGGCCCCGGCCGGGCCGCACCCGAGCCCCCAAAGCATGCCCGCATGCCCTCCCGCGGCACCGAACCCTCATCACGTCTGGACACGGCCTTGACCGAAGAAGATCACACACGGCAGCGAATCTGGCACCGCTACATCGCCGCGGACGGCACCTGGCGCCGCACCTCCGGCAGCCCGGCGGACAAACGCCCGCCAGGAGAAGACCTCGCAGTACTGCGCAAGGGCCTTGGCCGCCCCGCCGGAACCGTGCTGGAGATGTTCGCGTTCTACACCTGCCCCATCGACGACTTCGCCGCACGCCGCGGAGAGGTCTCGCTCGCGCAGGAGGCCGAACACATGGCACTCGCGCTCTACGGACTGCACCAGCAGAGCCAGGACCGGCCGATGCACCGTGACGCCGTCGGCCTCGGCCGGGCCATGCTCGAACTCCGCCGCCACGACCGCACCAGCGAAGCGGCAGTCGACGGACGCTTCCAGCAGACGTTCTCCGCGACCTCGTCCCAGGCCCTCCAGCTCCGCCTGCGCGGCCTGATCACCCAGCTCAGGGACATCAAACAGCCCCTCGACTACAACCAGCTCGCCAACGACATCCTCCACTGGAACCGGCCCGACTCACGCACCCGCGTGCGCCGCCGCTGGGGCCTGGACTACTACGCCTGGACCCAGAAGCCGGCCGCCGCCCCGCCCCGCCCCTGACATCCAGCAGCCCGCACCGCCCGCCGCAACCAGCCCAACCGCACAGCATGGAGCCATCCGATGAACCAGCGCCTCTACATCGATGTACACGTCATCCAGACCGTCCCGCCCGCCAATCTCAACCGCGACGACCAAGGCAACCCGAAGGAAGCCGTCTACGGAGGAGTCCGTCGCTCCCGCGTCTCCTCCCAGGCATGGAAGCGGGCATCGCGCCAGCACTTCGACAACCAAGCCCCCGAGGCCGAGCGCTCCACCCGCACCAAGCGCATCACGGGCGAACTCGCCACCCGTATCAAGGCCAACGCCGGCGGCCTGGACGACGACGGCGCCCGGCGGATCGCCGCCGCCCTGCTGGCCCAGCTCGGCCTCAGCCAGGGCAAGAAGGCCGGAGACACCGCATACCTCCTCTTCTACGGCAACGCTCAGCTCGACGAGGTCGCCGCCCTGATCAACGGGCAGGCCGCCGGCCTGGCCGCGCTGGACGACAAGGCCCTGGCCGAAGCCGTCAAGGAGCTGCCCGTCGCAGAAGCCTTCACCACCGGACACCCCATGGGCGTAGCTCTCTTCGGCCGGATGGTCGCCGACATCCCCAAACTCAACGTCGACGCCGCTGTCCAGGTCGCCCACGCCCTGTCCACCCACGAGACACAGCTCGAATTCGACTACTTCACCGCCGTCGACGACCAGAACGAAAAAGACGAAACCGGCGCCGGAATGATCGGCACCATCGGCTTCAACTCCGCCACCCTCTACCGCTACGCCACCGTCGGATTCACCCAGCTCACCGACAACCTCGGCGGCGACACCGAGGCAGCCCTCGACGCGCTCGACCACTTCGTCGACAGCTTCGCCCTCTCCGCCCCCACCGGCTACAAGAACTCCTTCGCCCACCGGACCCGGCCCAGCCTCGTGGCCGTCGTCGTACGCACCGACCAGCCCGTCAACCTCGTCTCCGCCTTCGAGGAGCCCGTCCCGGCAGAAGCCGGCATCCAGGCCGCCTCCGCGCGCCGCCTGGCCGAAGAACACATCACCGCCACCCAGGTATGGGGAGACACCCCCCTCTACAACGCCGCCAGCCACACCTTCACCACCGGCGAACCCCGCACCAAGGACACCGCCGAAACCCTCACCCAGGCCTTCGGCACGCCTGTCACCTTCGCCGACCTGCGCACCACCCTGCGCGCCCGCATCACCTGCGCCCTGGGAGCCCAGGCGTGAGCAACCCCGACCCCAGCGCCGTCCTCCTCATCCGTCTCGCCGGTCCCCTGCAGTCCTGGGGAGACCGCAGCACCTTCAACCGGCGCGAAACCCGACCCGAACCCACCAAATCCGGCATCGTCGGCCTCCTCGCGGCAGCCGCCGGCCGCCCACGCCACGCACCCCTGGACGACCTCGCCGGCCTCGCCCTCGGCATCCGCATCGACCAGCCCGGAAGCATCCTGCGCGACTACCACACCGTCAGCGACTACCGCGGCCAGCCACTCTTGTCCGCCGCCGTCACCGTCAAAGGACGACAAAAGCCCACCTCACCCGCCAAACACAGCCATATCACCCAACGCTTCTACCTACAGGACGCCGTCTTCCTCGCCGTAGTCCAAGGCCCCCAAGGCCTCATTAACACCCTCGAACACGCCATCACCCACCCCGCCTTCCCCCTCGCCCTGGGCCGCCGCTCCTGCGCCCCCGCACAACCCCTGTGCCTGGGACAGCGCACCGGCCCCCTCGAAGATGCCCTGCGCGCAGAGCCCTGGCAGGCAGCCCCAGCCGTACGCAAGCGGTGGGGCCGCCAGAACGGCGACGCAGCCCACATCGACCTGCCCGCGACCCTCGACGACCCGGCAGGAGACGAAGTCCGCGACGACGTGCCCCTCTCCTTCGCCCCCCAGGCCCGAACCTTCACCACCCGCCGCATTCGGCACACCTACCTCCAAGCGCCCACCGGCCTCACACCCCACCCCGCACGCCCCCAGACCACCGGCGGCCACGACCCCTTCGCCCTCCTGGGCTGGTGACCCGACATGCCCTTCCTCTCCCGCATCCGCATCAACCCCCTGCGCGCAAAAAGCCGCAAACTCCTCGCCAGCCCCCGTGCGATGCATGCCGCCGTCCAAGGCGGCCTCCCCGGCCTGCCCGAACAAGCACGCACCCTGTGGCGGCTCGACCCGGACAACCCCCACCGCCCCCACCTCTTCGTCCTCACCACCGACAAACCGGACTGGACCCACCTCGTCGAACAAGCAGGCTGGCCCGGCGCCGAAGGCGAGCACTACGCCATACGCGACTACGCCCCGCTCCTGCAGCAGCTCGCACCCGGCCGCACCTTCGCTTTCCGCCTCACCGCCAACCCCGTCCAGAACACCACCCGCCCCGACAAACCCACCGCCCGCCAGCAGACACGCATCGACGCCGGCGGCCGACTGCGCGGCTTCCGTCTCGGCCACCGCACCGCCACAGCCCAGCTCGACTGGTTCCTCACCCGCACCGCACGCTGGGGATTCGACGTCCCCACCGCCCCCCACCTCGACGAAACCCACAACGCCGACAACCAGCCCCCACGCGACATCCGCATCACCACCCGCCAACGCCGCTCCTTCGACAAAGGCCCGACCACCACGAAGGAAGCCCAAGTCGTGATGAACTCCGTGACCTTCGAAGGCCGCCTGCGCATCACAGACCCCGCCCTGCTCACCGAACACCTCCTGGCAGGCATCGGCCCCTCCAAGGCCTACGGATGCGGACTGCTCACCCTCGCCCCGCTACCCGAAAGGCCATGACCACCCATGCCCAACATCTGGTGGAAGGCCGACCCCCAGGACCTGCACCGCCTCGCCGACCGCGTCTCCAGCGTCTACGTGGAACGCAGCCACCTGGACCGCGACGAGAACGCCATCGTCATCATCAACAAACGCCAAACGGTCCGCGTCCCCGCAGCCATGGTCGCCGTCATGCTCCTCGGCCCCGGCACACGCACCACCCACGCAGCCATCAGCCTGCTCGCCGACTCAGGCACCACCGTGTGCTGGGTGGGCGAGCAAGGCGTCCGCATGTACGCCGCCGGCCTCGGCCCCAGCCGCGGCGCCGGCCTCCTCCACCGCCAGGCCTGGCTCGTCACCCGCCCCAAGGAACGCCTCGCCGTCGCCCGCCCCATGTACGGCATGCGCTTCCCCGGCGAGGACGTCTCCACCCTCACCATGCAGCAACTCCGCGGCCGCGAAGGCACCCGCATCCGCAAGTACTACCGCGCCCAGGCCGAACGCACCGGGGTCACCTGGAACGGCCGCCTCTACAAAGCCGGCGACGCCTTCGCCGCCGGCGACGACCTCAACCGCCTCCTATCGGCGGCCAACGCCGCCCTCTACGGCATCTGCCACGCAGTCATCATCGGACTCGGAGCCAGCCCAGGACTCGGCTTCGTCCACACAGGCAAAGCCACCTCCTTCGTCCTGGACATCGCCGACCTCTACAAAGCCGAATACACCATCCCGCTCTCATTCGACCTCGCTGCCCAAGGCCTCACGGAAGAGCGCGACGCCCGACTTGGCCTACGAGACCTCATCGCCCGCGACAAGCTCCTCGGCCGCATCGTCACCGACGTCAAGAACCTCCTCACCCCCGAAGGGACAGAGTTCGAGGACTCCGAAGCGAACCTCTTGTGGGACGAACACCTCGGCGCCGTCCCCGGAGGAACCAACTACGCCAGTCACGCAGACCTCTCAGCACACGGAATGACCGACAACCACATCGCCGTCATCGGTCCTGAGATGGACGAGGCCGCGCCGACACCATGACCGTCATCATCCTCGTCGCAGCCCCAGAAGGCCTCCGCGGACACCTCACACGCTGGATGGTCGAGGCCAGCGCCGGAGTATTCGTGGGCAACCCCAGCCGCCGCATCCGCGACCGGTTATGGGAACTACTGGCCACCCGAATCGGCGACGGCCAAGCCATCCTCATCGAACCAGCCGCGAACGAACAAGGCTGGGCCGTCCGCACCGCAGGCCGCGACCGGTGGCAGCCCGTCGACTTCGACGGCCTGATCCTTTCCGCCCGCCCCCAAAAACAACCAAACGAAAACAACCACTCAGCCCGATAAAGCCACAGCTCAGGAAGTGTCGCCCCCGCGCCCGCGGGGATCGTCCGGGGCAGGCCGGTTCCGGCTCCACGACCGTGGCGTCGCCCCGCGCCCGCGGGGATCGTCCGGCCACCCGTTCCCTGAGGATGCGGCCCGCGTAGTCGCCCCCGCGCCCGCGGGGATCGTCCGGCGTACGGCATCCGCGGCTTCGTCCGGGCCTGGTCGCCCCCGCGCCCGCGGGGATCGTCCGCCGGAGACCGTGGGTACCGATTTCATCCTCTTGTCGCCCCCGCGCCCGCGGGGATCGTCCGACGCCCCACACCGCGGCGAGCACCGCATCCGTGGTCGCCCCCGCGCCCGCGGGGATTGTCCGTTGAGTAGCGGCGTCAGCGCCGGGAGCAGCTGGTCGCCCCCGCGCCCGCGGGGATCGTCCGTTGGCCGAGGACGGCCAGGACGGCCGCCTGTTGTCGCCCCCGCGCCCGCGGGGATCGTCCCCCGCACCTCGGCGCCACCGCCAAGGTCGGCGCGTCGCCCCCGCGCCCGCGGGGATCGTCCGGAGCGCGCGGAGAAGGAGGCGGCCCAGCGCGGGTCGCCCCCGCGCCCGCGGGGATCGTCCGACTCGAAGGTCACGCAGCTGCACTTCGGCCTGGTCGCCCCCGCGCCCGCGGGGATCGTCCGACGACCAGCAGGCGGCCGCGATAGAGGAGCAGGTCGCCCCCGCGCCCGCGGGGATCGTCCGGTCCGCAACACCTACGACTGCACCGCGTCCACGTCGCCCCCGCGCCGCGGGGATCGTCCGAGAGGTGAACATGTCCATCCACGTTTCCCCGGGTCGCCCCCGCGCCCGCGGGGATCGTCCGTAGCGCACCGCGTCGGCCGCTGCCGGGCTCGGGTCGCCCCCGCGCCCGCGGGGATCGTCCGGCGTGACGGCCCAGGACGGCCAGCTCGTCGCGGTCGCCCCCGCGCCCGCGGGGATCGTCCGCACCTATGAGGGTGACCTTCGCCTACCCGCTGGTCGCCCCCGCGCCCGCGGGGATCGTCCGGGGGCTCTGTGACTGGCACGGACGCCTACGGGGTCGCCCCCGCGCCCGCGGGGATCGTCCGCTGGTGGAGGCTGACCCGGGCGCGACCGAGTAGTCGCCCCCCGCGCCCGCGGGGATCGTCCGGCCAGCGATGATCTCCCTGCCGGCGTCGTACCGTCGCCCCCGCGCCCGCGGGGATCGTCCGGCCTACTCGCCTGGACTGGCGACCCGAACGACGTCGCCCCCGCGCCCGCGGGGATCGTCCGCAGTGGGCGGGGTGCCAGGGGCTGACGAGCCAGTCGCCCCCGCGCCCGCGGGGATCGTCCGCCGCCGAGGAACACCTCGACGCCATCCGCCCCGTCGCCCCCGCGCCCGCGGGGATCGTCCGGGGCAGGCCGCACCGGGTGACGGGAAGGCCGTGTCGCCCCCGCGCCCGCGGGGATCGTCCGGCGGCGGCGGACGCGACAAGGGGCGCGGTGATGTCGCCCCCGCGCCCGCGGGGATCGTCCGAGCGTACCAACCGCCATGCTGCCTTTCCGAAGGTCGCCCCCGCGCCCGCGGGGATCGTCCGCGGTGGCGGGCGGCGTCCGGCTGCCAGGCAGGGTCGCCCCCGCGCCCGCGGGGATCGTCCGCCCTCGTTCAGTGGCATGGTGGACTGACGGGTGTCGCCCCCGCGCCCGCGGGGATCGTCCTTGGTAGTGGCAGCGGCGGGCGGTTGCCTGGTGGTCGCCCCCGCGCCCGCGGGGATCGTCCGGAGATCGCCTGATGCCGTTCCAGCGCACGACTGTCGCCCCCGCGCCCGCGGGGATCGTCCGTCTGATTCGGACATAGGGGACTGGCTACGCCTGTCGCCCCCGCGCCCGCGGGGATCGTCCGTGCGTATGGCCCGACAGTCGGTGTTGTCGCGAGTCGCCCCCGCGCCCGCGGGGATCGTCCGCGAGATCACCTATGTGCCGGACATCGATGATGGTCGCCCCCGCGCCCGCGGGGATCGTCCTTCTGATTCCGTCGCGAGCAGCGCGGCGAGTAGGTCGCCCCCGCGCCCGCGGGGATCGTCCGCGCACCCCGCAGTCGAGGGTGAGGGCGGTGAAGTCGCCCCCGCGCCCGCGGGGGATCGTCCGTTGCTTCGCTGCCAGAAGACACCCGACGGGGTGTCGCCCCTGCGCCCGCGGGGATCGTCCGCAGTGCTCGGTCACCTCGCTGAACGCCGAGTCGTGGACCCCGCGTCCGCGGGGATAGTGCGGAGGTGTTGGAGGAGGAGCGCCCCAAGGAGCCGTCGCTCGCGCGCCTACGGTGATCGTCCGTCGTACAGTGTGGTCACCTTGTAGGTGCCGGAGCCGCCCGCGCCCGCAAGGATGGCCCGCTCATCGAGGCCGCGATCCAGATTGGCCTCACGTCGCCCCCGCGCCGGCGGGGATCGTCCGGCTGTCCACATGGGGTTTCTACTACGGCCAGCCCCCGTTTCCCTTCGTCCCGACCTGGTCGACATGGTGCTGGCGGTCGGCGACGGTGTCGGCTCCGGCTTGCTGGGCCGGCGGGTGGCCGCCTTGGCGTAGACCGGGGGGTGGGCGAGCCACGTCGCCCTCGACGCCGCGGTGGTGGTGGGGTACCCGAAGGCGTTGGCTCGGCCGTCGGGTGTTCGACGGCGCCGCCGGTGGGAGTTGGTCAGGATTCGGCGGTCTGCCCGGGGTGTGGCTTCGGGGCTTGGCGGTGGGCGTCGTGCAGGTGGTGGCGCAGCTCGTGCAGGGTGTGCACGGCGACCCAGCGTACGGTTCGCTCGGTGGGTTGGGGGTAGCTGTAGATAAGGGTGCGGTCCCAGTGGTCGGGCGGCAGGCGGTCCAGGACGTTGGCGAACAGTGCTGCCGCGTCGGTGAGCTGCCGGGCGACGGTGGCGGGTTCCTGGAGGGCGTAGCCGTCGTGCTCGACGCGTTCGTCGCGGCCCATGGGCTCGGCTACCGGGGTGTTGCTGCGCCGGGCGGCCAGTACCCGCTCACGCTGGACGAGGAGAACGTCTCTGACGTGGCAGGCGTACTCGAGTGGCGACCAGATCCCAGGGGCCGGCCGCGGCGCGCAGGCGTGCGGTCCGTGCAGGAAGTCCGCGAACTGCGCCGCTTGATTCCGGGCAAGGGAGGCGACCGAGGTCGCCAGGTCGAGGTCGTAGGTGAACCCGCATTCCCGGCAGTCGTCCGTCACACGCCCACATTAGCGGCGGGAAGCCCGTCCTCACAGATGGTGGTGACCGCCCGTTCGAACAGGGATCGCTCGTCGGGGTGGAAGCCGGTGCCCCGCCGTGTCGTGCCGGCACGGGTGAGCTGTTGAACGGGTATGCGGAAGATGATTTATCTGAATGCGGCTGCCGTTCTTGCGGTTGTTGCTGCTCTGTCGACGGCGGGACCGGCAGCTGCGGATTCCAGCTCGTGCACGCACCACGTCTCCGGCCCTCAGATCTGTATCCGGTTGGAGGGCAGAAACTTCTGGAACACGCCCACTGCGATCTGGACCAACCCGGGGAGGAGCGTGAAGGCGCGCGAAGTTTCCCTCTATGTGAACGGGAAGCGGTACTACGGGCCCAAGACGGCAACCCGAAAGGGCAAGACGCTGAGCTATACGTGGGGGCGTTTCCAGCAGGACGCTGACACGAAGCTGTGCGTGCGGTTCCAGGGCATCGATCGAGTCGCCTGCGAGTTCACCCGGGACATCGGCGACAGGGCACAGTTCTAGGAACTGGAGGACAGGCAGCACCCGTACTACCTCAGGCCCCGGCCGGCCCAGTGGCCCGCCTTGTTGTGCTGCCTGGTGTGCGCTGCTTTGTTGGGGGCATCAGTGCGCGCGATACCTGCTCGGTCTCGGTCGGGACCGGTCGGGTCTGCCGCCACTGAGGCATTCGGGCGAGGGCAGGTTGGGTACAGCCTCGGGCGGGGGCTTGCTGGGAGAGCTGCCCCACCGCTCGCCCACCGTTGGTGATTGTTGCTATTTGGGTGCTCGGGTGGACGCCGGGTCTTCCAAGCGGTGGAGGGCTTGTGCGGGGTCGACGTCGTTGAGCCATGAGCCGAGTCCTGCGGCCATGACGAGGGGGTCAACGCCGAAGAGTTGGCCGATGTAGTACATCTCGCGGATGGTGTATTTGATCAGGCCGTCTTGGCGTTTGCTGATCTGGCTTTTGGACATGCCGATGTAGCTGCCGAGCTGTTCGTAGGTCAGCTCCGCGCGGAGTCTTCCGTGTTCCACGGCTTCGATGAATCTGAGCTCCAGCTCGGTTACCGCCTCCAGGGCGAGCAGTTTCGCCGTCTTGTCCATGGTCCGCATCATAGCGATCTCAGCTGTTGCCGTGGCAGTCAGGGCTACGCAACCGCCATCAGAGTTTCCCATATACATACCTGGTTGCTCGCAGGGAAACCTAGCGTGTAGTCTCGTCAACATGATCGACCGCGAGAAAGAGGACGGGTCTGGAGCCGCCACACGCGGTTGGGCGCCGGCGCACTCTTGGCGCTGGTTCCTGATCCGAGCCGCCAAGCACGTCCCCAAAGCCGGCAAAGATCAACCGCAATGGAAGTTTCTGGGCGCGCAGTTCTTCGCGATTCTTCAAGCCGTGGGACAGGCCGCGAACGAAGACGGCACGAACGCTTTTCTGGGGATCGACACGCTCATGGCAGTGGGGCGTTGCAGCAAGGACACCGTGCAAAAGGTGCTCATCGCGGCCGAGTCCATGCAATTGATCAGGAAAACGGCCAATGCGCGCGGCGGGCGGAGCCCCAAGCCCGCAACCTATGCGTGCACCTTCCCGCTCGGCGCGGACACAGAGACCGGCAGGGGACTCGACTGGGAACGCGCCCTGACCGTGTTGTCCAGTTCAGAGCATGACCGACGCTTGCGCCACAAGCGGGCCATGCCCACAGGGCGTCATATGAAGCGGTCTGACGAAGCCTCGCCTGAAGCGCAGGAAGCATCATCTGACGCCGCCTGTGATGACGCCGAGCTGAAGCAGGAAGCGTCACATGACCACCCCACGGGGCGTCACGTGACAGATCAGAGGGCGTCAGGTGACGCCTCTACCAGGGGCTACCAAGCCTTACACCATGAGGAAGCCGCCGTAGTTGACGCACCTCAGGTGGATACAGCCGCCCCGGCCAAGCAGAATTCACCCTCGCCCGATGCAGACATGCAGAACAGCCCCAGCTATGCGCGGCAGGGATTACGAGCCGCCCCGGATTCCGCCGCCGCCAACTACCAAGGCCATGTGACCACCTGCGACCGATGCCCGCGCGAGATCTGGTGCCCTGAGGGCTCCCGGCTCCGCCGGTACCTCACGAGAGAGCAGCATCAAAAGCGTGCCCGCTACCTGGGTGCCAATGGCGGATCGTGAGCCACGGCGCAACCCCCGCGACGCCCCAGCCCCACGACCCCTCGCGTGGTCGGTCGACACCGCGGGCCTTTGAACGAAATCGAGGTGATGAGGATGTCCGCGGCGCGGCTGATCTCGCCGGTCGAAGAAGTCAAAGACAGGTATGAGCGGGCGCTCAGGGGGATCCGCTGCAGTCGAAAGGCCTCGGCATGCGTACCAGGGAAGGGCCGACGAGCCTGTCCTGGTTCCGGTCCACCAGCAGATCCTCACCGTGGCTGCCTGGCTGCCTGGCTGACCAAGGCCGAGGAGACCGGCGTGAAACTCTCCGGAGCAGAGGTGGCCCATCGCCCGGGGGTATCGGCTGAGACGGGTCAGTGCCGCGTGATCGACGCTTGCAAGCACCTCACCGAGCAGCGTCAGTAGCAGGGGCGTGTCCACCTCCGCTCGGCCTGAAGCTGACCGCCCCCGCATGACTGATGCCTCTGTTGCCGATGACTGGTGACCGGTTTCTTCTGTGACTGGTGACTGGTGACTGGTGACCGAAGACCGTGACCGAAGACCGTGACCGAAGACCGGTGAACTTGTGACGTGACCGGTGACCGGTGACTGGTAACTGGTCACGGCTCTGGTGACGGTGCGACTGGTGACTGATTCGGTGACCAATCCGGTGACGAAATAGGTGAGTGACCGGCTGTCACCTCGCCTGTGCGAGGTCACCAGTAAGCCGGTCGCGAGCGGCCCGCGTCGGCGAGCACGTCGTCGTACTCGGTATTTTCGGCCGCGACCGGTCCAATAGCACGCACCCCTACGACCTGCGGTGTGACCGGTCACCGGTAGTCGGGATGGGCGGTGACCTATCAGGCCTCCGTCGGTTATCAAGCATGACCGCCCCCGACCTCACCAGCCTCTTGCACCTCTGCACGCCCGGTCACTGGCAGCCTGCTCACCGGTCGACGGAAGCAAGACAGGGCTGTGCCAGGACTGGTGAGCTATCCGGGGGCTCCGTTGGTCCCGGTTTGTCGGTCGATGCCAGACGATCGCTTCCAGGCTGACGGTAGACGTGTTGATGAGGAGGGTGACGTGGGCACGGCCTTACGGATCGATGTGGGTGGCGCGGTCGTCGTGCTGCCCTGGCCGGGTGACGATGCGGGGCGGCGGCAGGTGGTGCGCACGGCTGTGGGCGGTCCGGCGGATGCGGCGGTCTACCGCCGCAGGACCCGGTTCCATGTACATGGGAAGGGTCAGGCTGAGCGGCTGGCGATGAATCTGCCAGCGTGGGTGCTGGCGTCCGTGTGGCGGAGGATGGAGATCGCCTACGGCTTCTACGGGCCGGTGGTCGTCACCGGTCCGCAGCTGGGTGCCTTGGACGAAGCGATGGCTGCAGAAGTGCGGGCGGTGTGCGCGGCGGTGGCGGAAGTGCGGGAGGAGTGGGTGACGCGGCAGCCTGCCGGTGAGCGGCAGGCCCGTGCCGAACTTCTCGCCGCCGCCCGTCACCGGGTGGCTGCACTCGCCTGAACACTAGACCGCCAGCCCGCTCTGAAATGGGTGTGGGCCCCTGCAACTGCAGGGGCCCACACCCGTATATGCCGTGCTGGGTATCAGGTCGCCGTGGTCCCGGCTGTCGTGGGGGAGGGCCGGCCGGACAGGACGCGGTCGATGGTGTCCTCGGTGAGGGTGTCGAGGGTGATGTCGTAGGTGCGGGCCATCTGCTGCAGGCGGGCGATGATCTTGCGGATGGCAGCGGTGTTGCCGGCTGCCGATTCGATGTGGAGGAGGTCCCGGTAGAGGACTTCCGAGGTCTCTTCCACGTCGAGGCCTTGCCGGACGGTGCGGCGGGCGGCGTCGAGGTCGGGGTTGGCCCCGTCGGTGTGCCAACGCGCGAGGGTATGGGCGGTGTCGGTGATCCTCGACAGCATGTCTTGGATGACATGGTCGGCCCAGGGCAGGGCCCGGCCGTCGAACGGCTTGCCGCGGACCAGCCCCATTGCCTTCTCCAAATCCGGGATGCCCCCCTTGGGACCGGCGGCCAGCCCGTGCGAGGCCAGCTGCCGGAAGTGGTCCCAGTCGGAGGTGACGGCTGGGTGGAAGGTGTACCCGTTGCCGTTCTTGGGCCGCGGAAGCAGCGGGTATCCGTCGTCGGTCAGGCCGATCTGGTTGCGGAGCTCGGACAGGCGTGAATGCAGGGTGCGGGCGGACCAGGGGTTGACGGGGTCCATGGCCTGGCACAGGTACTCGGCGCTACGTCCCGGGCGCAGGTGGATCAAAGCCGCGATGGCGTTGTTGCGGGGGCTGTGCGCGGATCCGAGGCCGCCCGTGATGCGCAACGGTCCCAGCATCTCGATACAGACGGCCGTGTCCCCGTCGCTCTGTTCGGCTGTGGACCGGGCCGCAGGGATGAGTTCGCTTGGCTGACCCGGGCGGGCGTGCTCGTCTGGCGTACCGGCTGGGGGCTGGCCCTTGGTGTCGGCAGCCTCGGCCGTGTCCACGGGTTCGGTCTCGGCAGCCGCGGCGTCGCCTGCGATGGTGGCCGCAAGGAGGGCGGGGAAGGGGTTGCCCGGGTCGTGAGCGTCCTCGCTGGTCACCCGCATGGTCAAGGGCGTGCCGGTGGCCGCTGGCTGGTCGTGGTCCTCGGCGAACTCCCACGCCCCGGTCGCGGTCGCGGGTGCCTGCACGGATACCTGAAGTGCGTGGACGTACTGCAGGTACTGCTCGTCAGTGATCCGCTGCAAGGTCACCGGCTCGTCCAGTAGCGCGAGGCGGACGTCTTGATCTCGCGTGGTGTCGAGGATTTCGGCGTGGGGGAACGCGCGCCGGGTGGTGTCGGTAGCGGGCAGGACGACGGCAGTGTGCAGAGTGCGGGCAGCGGCGAGGGCGTCAGCGAGCTGGGTGACGTGTTCCTGCTCGCTGTCGCTGGCGCCGATGAGTAGCCAGGGCAGCACCTGCTCACCGCTCTGGTGGGCTTCGAGGAGGAGTTCGCCGAGGTCGGCTGCGACGGCAGGCAGGTGGGGCATGGTGCGGATGCGGCCCTGGGGCAGGAGCCTGGCCAGGCGGGCGCCGAGTCCGGTGGTGAGGATTTCGCTGTAGTCGGTCCAGGCACAGGTGCCGAGCTCCAGGGCGAGGGCGCGGGCGACTTCGAGGACTTCGTCGGCTTCGCCGTCCAGGAGCAGTACGCGGCATGTCATGAGATCAGCCAGCAGTAGACCTGTCTCGGTCGCGCCGAGGGTGACCAGTCCCGGGTAGGGGGCTTGGACGTCGCTCGCCTGGTCGGCGGGCAGCAGCACCGCTTGGGTGTCCAGGGCCCAGGCTCGTGGGTCGTCGCAGGTGGCAAAGGGGGTTACTGGCGCGGCAGGTTCGTCGAGCAGCAGGGTGATGCCGTCGGCATCGATTCGGGCCCCGCGCAGGGCAGGCAGTTCGCGTTCTGCCTCGGCGGCGTGGTGGGCGAGGGTGCGCAGGACACGGTCGAGGAGCCCGACTGCGTCCGGCTCGAGGGCCGTGCCCAAGACCTGTTGCACGGTGGTGGGGTCCGGGTCTTGGGCGATGGTCTGCCCGGCGCGGCGCTGGCGCTGTTGGAGGATCCGGCGGACCCCGAGGGCGCCGGCCAGGGAGGCGGCCAGCAGGGTGCCGATCCCTGCGACCAGCGCCCAGTTGATGTTCGCGGGGCTCTTGGTACTTGGGGCGGTGGGGTGACTGGGGGATGGCGTGGTCGGGGTCGGGGTGGTCTGCTGTGGGAGACCGACCGAGGGACCTGCAGTTGACG
>NZ_LFML01000079.1:35476-39625 GCF_001044425.1 Streptomyces roseus | reverse complement strand
GCGGCGGGTGCCGGAGTGGAAGGTGGGGCCTGCGGCGGGGCGGCTGGGGCAGTGGCGGGCTGGGGGAGGGTGAGCCACTGGCCCGGGTGGATCAGATCGGGGTTTGTGAACACGCTGCCGTCGGGCAGGGTTTGGCCCTTGTTCAGGTCGAAGATCTCCTGGTATCGGTCGGCGTTGCCCAGCGTGGTCGCGGCGATGCCGGACAGGCTGTCGCCCTCCCGGACGGTGTACGTCGCACGCGCCGTCCCGGTCTGCTGCGGGTTTTCTCCGCCTGTCGTGGCCGGGCGGGCGTCGGCGGGGAGACGGAGGATCCATCTGGGCTGGATGGGCTGGTCCGCGTGGAAGACGGTGCCGTCCGTCATGGCTTGGCCCTCATTGAGGGCGGCGATGTCGCCCCACCGCTCGCCGTCGCCGAGGCGTTCGGCGGCAATCGACCACAGGCTCTCAGCAGGTCGGGTATCGCGGACGGTGTGGGTGACGGCTGTGTCGGCGGTCGGTGCTGAGGTTTCTGCTCGTGCCGTGCTGCCCTGGGTCCCCGGGACGGGGGCGGCGCTCGCGCTGACGATCGGGGTACCGGCGGGTGCTGCGGTGGCGGGGGCGGCGAGGGCGGTGCCGGCCGGCAGGGCGAGCAGGACGGTGCCGACGAGTGCGGCGGCGGCCTGCTGTCCGACCAGTCCGCGGATCTGGGGTGCGGTGCGGCCACGGAGCTGGGCGGGGACCTCCAGCAGGACAGCGAAAACGAAGCACGCCCATCCCGCCCATCCGGCGAAGGCCAGGAGCAGGAGGAAGACCTGTCCAGAGTCCTCGGTGGACAGCAGGCTGGTCAGGGCGGCGAGTCCGGGCGGTCCGACGAGGGCGGTGGCCCACCACAGCAGGGCGGGCAGTCCGGCCAGAAGCGCGGCGAGGACGGTCAGGGAGAGCAGACCGCGCAGCAGCGCTGCCGCGGTCTGGGCGCGGCCCCGGCGGCGCGAGGATGGTGGGGCGGGGGTGGGCTTCGGCATCGGCCGGTCCTTCTCGCGTGGAGCGGTGGGCTATTGGGGCTGGGTGGTGCCGTAGAGCAGGCGGGCGGAGCCGTGACCGGTGACGTCCATCGATCCGATCCCGGCGATGGCCAGGAACTTGGTCGGGTAGGTGTCGTGGACGGTGACGGTCAGCTGGGTGCCGTCGGCGGAGAGGGCGGCGCTGCCCTGGGTGCCGGCGCGGGCGAGGTAGGCCTGCGCGGCCGCCTGGGCGGCCGCGGGATCGACACGGACCGCGGTCCCGGTGATGGCGGCCGCGGGGTCGATGGCCTGCCCGGCCGCCCGGGCCGCCTCCAGCGCGGTGGCGTCGGCGCGTTCGGTGGCGCGGAGTTTGCCGCCGCCGTCGATGGCCAGCCCGATGATCGCCAACAGAGCCACGGTCACGATCGCCGTGTACACGGCGATCCCGCCCCGGTCTTCCTGCAGGCGGCCGGACCACCAAGTGCGCAGTGTCTGCACGGTTCAGCTCTCCCGCGAGCGGTAGGCGTCCACAATGGACGTGAAGCGGCTGGTCATCGTCTTGGATCCCGGAGCGCCGGGAAGGAGCAGGTCGCTCATGGTGACGGTGCAGGAGATCGTCACCGTCACCGTGCCGACCTGCCCGACTGGCACCGCGAGCCCGGAGGCGTCCACGCTGGTGCTGGTGGAGGCGCAGTGGATGCCCTGGTCGTCAAGGGAACGGGATGCCGCGGCCGCCGCTTCGGCTTGCGCGCTGGTGTAGGTGCGGGAGATCGATGCGGCGCGGGCCGCGTCCTCGGCGGCCGCATCGACTTTCGAGCCGGCCATGACGATCCGCCCGCCTGCGATGGCCAGGCACAGCAGGATCAGCAGCAGCGGGGTGACGATCGCGGCCGCGATGGTCTCACTGCCCCGGTCACCCCCTGCGGTACGCCGCCGCATCCCATTCATGAACCCGGTGGTGGTCACGGGGTCGTCCACCTCTCCCTCGGCGCGCCGGCTGACTGCGACACGGACAGCCCGCCCACTCCGGGGATGAGGGAGGGGGCGCTGCCGGTGACCGTGACCCGCACCTCAGTTGTGGAGCTCCCGGAGGTGCTGACGGAGGTGGCGGTGAGGCTGTCGCCCGCGAGCCGGCCGAGGGTCTCTTGGGCGCGGGCTGCTCCCGCGCTGTCGGGTGCCTGGTAGACGCGGGCGGCGGCGACGCCTTCGCGGGCAGCGGTCAGCGCGATGCTGCGGGCGTGGACCCACATCGCGGCCTGGACCACGGCGACGGTGACCAGGATGACGAACGGGAAGATGATCGCCATCTGGATCGACGCCTCCCCCCGGTCCCCGGTCACCCGTCGTCGAAGTGCCGCCAGCCGGCCCCCGGCCCGCTTGTTGCGGACCGGCCCTCTCCCCGCCGTACGCGCCACTGCGCCCCCTCTCCTCCCTTTTCGCTGCTGCTAGATGCCGGAGAGCTTGGCGTTGTACTTGGAGACGACGATGCCGATGGTTCCGGCGATGGCGAGGGCCCCGGCGACGGCGGCCACCCAGATGATGATGGTTGTGATGGAGATGTCGCCCCGGTCCTCGGAGGCATGTGCCTGGACTTTCTCCCAGTGCGAGCGCAGGGCAACGTTCAAGCGGACGAAGGTCTTCATGGCAGGACTCCTTCTGTTCGGGTCGGGTCAGGTGGTGAGCATGCGGATGATGGCGGGGAAGGCGATCAGGAGCATGACCAGGACGGCGAGCAGCGCGCCGGGGGCGGTCATCTTCTCGCTGTCGCTGTTGGCGTCCGCGGCCTGCTGGACGAGGAGTTCGGTGCGCAGGTTGCGGGCGCGGGAGCGCAGGGTGGTGTAGACGGAGGCGCCGTCGTCGGCGGACTGCCGCATGATGGCTGCGAGGTCGTCCATGACCGGCAGGTCCAGCTCCGCTGTCAGGCGGGCCAGGGACTCCCAGTGCGCCACCTTGTCCACCCTCGATTGCGCCAGCGCCGCCTGGATCCGCTGGAACGCCCACCCCTGCCCCACCGTCGCGGCCTGCTCCATGGCCTGTTCGGCGGAAACGTTCCCGGCCCGGCGCAGGGCGACCAGGTCGAGGTAGGCGGCCATGGCGTGCGCGAACTCGGTCCTGGCGCGCTTGGCTTTGTCCCGCAGCGCGAGGTCGGGGGCGAACCACAGCACGACGGCGGCGAGGATGCCCACGATCGCGGGCAGGTACAAAGGCAGGCCCAGGAGCAGCAGCGGCACCGTGGACAGCGGCGGCAGCAGCAGACCGGCCCCGGCCAGCGCCACCTTGGTCAGGACGAACCGCGCCGGGGTGGTCCCGGTCAGGGCAAGGTCCTTGTACGGGATGCGGACGCCGGGGACGTCGGCGAGGCGCTCCAGCAGCCACTGCCCCCACCGTTCGTCGCGGTGGGCGCCCGCCTCGCCGGCCGGGGTGGCGGCGGGGGTGGGGGCGGGCTGGTTGAGGCGGCGCAGCGCGGGTCCGAGGGCGGGTGCGGGCCGCAGGACTTCCCGGATGAGCAGGGCGGCGCCGGAGCCGATGGCCGCGCCGGAAATGATGGCTGCGATGGGCATCATGCCGTCACCTCCACGGTGGGCTCCTCGGCGCCGGCTCCGACGATGGCCACGGGGGTGACGGCGCTGCGGGGGTCGGCGATCAGGAAGCGGGGGACGGGCTTGATGTCGGCGATCTGCCGCATCAGCGCGAGGACTGCGACGAACCCGGCCAGCAGGACGGCCAGGACGAGTTGCCCGAGCAGGGTGCCGTAGGGGGCGGTGTAGGAAGGGATGAGGAAGCCGCATCCGATCACGCCGAGGGTGATGATCGTCATCCATCGCATCGTGGTCCGTGGCTTGGCACGGTCGGCCTCGATCGCACGACGGCGGGCGACCTCCTCGTGGACGGACTCGGCGAGGTCTTCCAGCGCCTGGGCGAGCCCAGGGCCCCGGTCGGCGGCCGAGAGCACGAGGGCGGCCACCACTTTGTCCGCGGTCGCGTCGCCCAGTGCGTCGCCGAATTCCCGCAGCGCGTCCACCGGCCGCCATCCGACCTGGAGCCGGTCCACCAGGTCGGCGACCTCACCCGTGATGTCCTCGGGGCAGCCCCTGCGGGAGACGTGCAGGGCCTCGTCCAGGCCGCGGCCCAGCCGCAGAACGTTGGCCAGGCGCTGCGTCCAGTCGCC
>NZ_LFML01000079.1:3780-35126 GCF_001044425.1 Streptomyces roseus | reverse complement strand
CCGCCGATGAGGCGGGTACGGCGGGCCATCTGCTCGTCCCGGGTCGCCAGATGCCGCCCCGCTCGCAGCCGGGCCGCCAGACCGGGCCCCTTCGGCGCGGTTGTCCCGGCGATCCCGGCGACCAGTGCGACCAGACCGCCCGCGACGGCGAGGCCGGCCAGCACCCACAGCAGCACGGTCACAGCCCCGCCTCCTCGGTCACCAGCAGCGGCAGCGGCGCACGCCACGCCCCGGAAGGGTCGTTCAGCAGGGCGGCGTCGAAGCCGGCGCGGCGCAGATCGGGAATGCACCTAGGGTGCATCAGCGGAACGGCCCGGTGCTCGCCCCATTCCGGGCGCGGCCCGAAGATCGTGTTCGTCTCGGGGCGTCCGCCCTCGCCGATGCCCGTGACTTCCAGGACGTGGGAGACGAACCGGTGGCGGTGGCCGCCGATCTTCGTCTCGTCCACGGAGGAGACGAACACGATGAAATGGAGCCCGTTGGCTGCCTGCCGGTAGGCCAACGATTCAGTCATGTTGGCCTGAGCGAGGAGGTAGAGCTCGGCGATCCGGTCGAAGACCACGGAGGGATGGATGGCGTGCAGGGTGCACAGATTGCCGCCCGCACCGTTGGTCATCGCCTGAAGCATGGCCACGATCTCCGGCCCGCGGACCTCACCAACCACAATCCGCGTGAGCGTCATGCGCAGCGCCCGGTACATCAGGTCCATGAGCGTGATCTCACCGGCCGCGACCCCGGCGACGACCTCGCCGTTGGACTCGCGTGCCTCCATCGGCACCACCTGCCGGTGGAAGTTGTTCTCGTGGGCGAAAAGCTCGTACTCCGTCTCCAGCGTCGCGAACCGCTCGTCCGGATCGATCTCCTTAAGAAGAGCCCGCAACAGGGTCGTTTTGCCCGCCGCCTGACCGCCCACGATCATCACGTTCTTCTCCGCACGCACACACGCCCGCAGGAACTGCTCAAGGGTGGTGTCAAGCATGCCGCGATCGACCAGTTCGGGCAGGTCCGCATGGCGCATGCTGTGCCGGCGGATCGTCACATACGTGCCCGGCGTGACGTCGATGACCGCCTGCAGACGCGACCCGTCCGCCAAGCGCAGCGCCAGGAAAGGATCCGCGGTCGAGAGACTGCGCTCTGCCTGGCCGGTGGTGCGCCTAGCCAGATCACGCAGCAGCTCGCGCAGCTCCTGGTCGGAGTCCGCGACCGGCGCCACCCGCACACGCCGCCCGTCGGTGAAGTCCAGCCACACATGAGCGAACCCGTTGATGAAAATGTTCTCCACCAGGGTGTTGTCCAGGTGCTGCTGCAGGCGTCCGGCCCGGAACTGCAGGTCGAAGACGGCCTGCGCAATGGCCGCGTCTTCTGCCGCAGACGTTGCGACGCCGCGTTTGACGGCTTCGGCATCGGACCACACCGCCACCTGCGTATTGATCAGGTGCCGGCCTTGCTGCTCCTGCGCTGCGGTACTCATGCCCGGCCGGGCCCGCAGCAGCTCGGTCAGCCGCTCCCCGACCTCCTTCTTGATCAGACGGACCGCCCCGTAGTCGAGGACCGCCGCCTGATCCTGGGCCGGCGGGGGAGCGCCGGGCGTGGAAGTGGCGGGCAGCGGCACCCACGGATTCACCGGCAGGGCGCCAAGGTGCCCGCTTGGCACAGGATCAGCGGTAATGGTGCGGGAGCTGGCCAGCCTGGCCTGGAGCGAGCCGGAGGGCAACTGGGGGTTGTTGTGCAGAGGGTTAGCGCGCACCGGTCACCACCCGTCCGCCGCTCGGCCCGGCAGGCGGGACCAGGCGCGTACGGCGCACAGCCACAAGCTCCTGAATCCGCACGGCGGCCGTCCGGGCCGAGCGCATCAGCTCCCCGGACTCGAACCGTCGGGGCTGCTCGGCCCCGTCCGAGAGCACCGCGGCCTCCTTGGGCCGCCATGGCAGCACAGCCGTGACCGAGATGCCCAAATGCTTGCGGACCTCCTCTTTCGAGAACGGGCCCTCATCCACCAGCAGCATGCCCAGCTCGGTGGTCCCGCCGAGCACCTCGCGTAGCGCCTCCACACGCACCTGAGCGCTCTGCAGCGAGCGCAGCGTGCTGCGCGCCACCACCAGGACTACATCCGCGCTCTGCGCCAGCACTGCTGACGAGCCGAACGCCCCACGACGCCCGAGGTCCACGATCACGTCATGCCCATGGGCTTCGATCCCCGTGAACAGCTTGGCGAGCGGCCGCCATACCGGTTCCATCGCTGAGGCGTGCACCGGGTCGTACAGCCCCGGCAGGACCAGCCGGTCACGGCTTCCGGCGTCGGTGACATCCACCAGCTGCCGCCAGAACGCCTCACCCAACTGCCCCTGACGCGAGGCCACCGCGAGGTTCCGCAGCCCGTGGGAATTGTCGAGTGTGCCCTGCAGCGCGCCGGGCAGGATCGCCCCGCCGTCAGGGTCGGCCTCGGCCAGCACCACCCGGTGCTCGGGCGGCATCGGCCATGTCATGAGCAGTGCCATCGCCGCCGTGGTCACCCCCGGCGCACCCAGCCCGCCCGCCAAAGCGATGACCGTCATCAGCTGGCTCCGTCCTGCGCGGCCACGATCAGCGCGACTGCCCCGGTCGCGACCCGCGCGGCCAGCGTCGGCCCGCTGGCCGCGGGCACCGCAACGTCGACCACCACAACCCCCGTCGCCGGCGCAGCCACACCCACCGCCACCACCGTCGCCGCCAGCGTCTGCGGCGCCGTCATATCGGCTGGCTTGCCAGCCCCAGCTGCCGCACCGGCCTGAGCCGGGTCAGGCGTCGAGACGATCAGGACCTTCTGCCCGGGCGACAGCCGCGATGCCGGAAGCTGCGACGGCTTCAGTGCGACACCGACCAGCTGCTCACCGGCTTTGACCAGGGAGGCAGAGGTGAACTGGCCGGGGGAGAGCAGCGAACCTGACTTCAGGGCCACGGCCGCCCGCTGCCCGACCATGCCGGCCTTCTTTGCCGCGGGGACTGCCTTGACTGCAGGGTCCAAGGCGAGCGAGGCCGGAGCGAGATCGGCCTCGCTGATCGCAGTGCCCACCGGTACGTCACGGGTCACCACCAGCACACTGGACCGCTGCCCCGACGCCGTGAATAACAGTGCCCCCGACAGCCCCCCGGCCGCGATCAGCGCGATGGACAGGGCGATCAGACCGGGGCGGCGCCGCCGCTGGCGCACCACGCGGGGAGCGGCGGCCGGACCGGTCGGCGCACCGGCGGGCCCGGGCAGTGCTGCGCGGGGTACCGAAGGCTGGGTGGACGTGCTCACGTGCTGTGCCTCCAGAAGAGAAGAACAGAGAGGAGAGAATCAATGAGGGGAGAAGCCGGGCCGTTACTGGCCGACGACCTGCACCTCGCCCACCGACACGGTGAACGGCGACTGGCGGACCTCGGTGAGCCGGCCCGTGCGGCCGCCACCGGTCACAGCCCAGGCCACGCTCCACGTGGACGTCGCCGTGCCCTTGTAGACACCGCCCGGCTGCCCGGCCGACGTCGCCCGGTACAGATGCCCGCAGTCCGGCGACGGCGACATCCCGCGGCCCGCCGTGTACGGGGTGCCGGGGCCCTTGCAGGTCACGCTGGATCCGTCACCCATGGCCCAGACGACGGATGAAACCTTCGCCGTCGCCGCTACCCTGATCCCGCCCGCCGATGCCGACGCCGTATTGGGCCCCCACGTGGTGGGGCTCTGGCTCACCCACAACCACATCGGGACCCCGACGGTGTACCGTCCGTCCGGCCGTGGACTCGCGATCGCCGGGCCGGCGAGGAGCATGCTGTCCACCGCCCGCTGAGCGAGGACGGCGGGGTCAACTGCCTCGGCTGGCGGCTGGGCCAGCCATGCTGTGCTGTTGATGATGTATCCATCGACCGACTCAGTGGACACGCACTGCTTGCGGTAGACCGCGCCGTCTCCTGGCTTGTGCCCCTCCCACGCCGCGCTGCCGGCGGGAGGCTGTGGGTCCAGCGGAGTATGCGTGCATACGAATTTGGGCGGGGGCCCATCTGCAGGCTTTCCTCCGGTGGCGCCCTTGCCCTGGCTGCCGGTTCCGTAGTTGTCGTCATGGCCCGGCTTGCCAGCGCACACGCTGACCCAGCCCGTGGCTCCTTCGCACACGCCATTGTCGGCGTGAGCAGGGGTAGTAAGGGAGATTGCTGCCAGTGCCACTGAGGCGATGCAGGCAGGGAGTCCTTTCGGTCTCAGCACGTGCGGTCCCCATGTCGGGTGAACTTCGTGAGCATCCACTGCCCGCCCTGAATCTCCGCGTTGAACTCGGTGATGTAGTGCATGGGCTGTTCCGTGGGGAAGGGTTTCACCTGCCCGCTTGCTCGGTCGATGATCTTCCAAGTGGAGAGGTCGAAACAGTCGGAGATCGTGGCTGACGGACGATCGCCGGACATGCTCAACGCGGAGACCTCTGCCCGGTGACCAGGTGCGCCCTTCATCGCGGTTCCAGCCCGCTGCATGTTCGCAATGTCAGTGAGCGTCTGGTTCAGGGCGTCGCCAGCGGCGTAGTTCACCAGCTTTGTGCCGTTTTCACTGCCAGCTTCGTATGCCTTGACCGACTCGGCCCAAAAGCCGTCGTAGGTCGCGAGGAGCCTGGCCTTGTCGGCGGCCTGGGGGTCGGTCAAAGCGGTGGGGGAGGTGCTCGGGTTCGAGCTCGCGGGTGCGGCCTTGTCGTTCTTGGCGTCGGTGGTGCAGCCGGCGGTGAGGGTGGCGACTGCCGCGGTGGCGGCGGCGGCTGCGCGCAGCCGGGTGGTTCGGGTGTGGTGGTGTCGTGTCGTTGTCACTGAGCTACCCCCGGCTCGTCGGATGGGTGGGTGGTGTCGTTCTCCAGGGCCGTGAAATCGCTGGTGCAACGCATGTGGGCGTTGCGGTTCGCGTTGGTACAGGGCACCCTACGATGTCAACGCCCCAGGTCCTATGGGGTTCTTGGGTGCATTTGAGCGAACGCTACTTTTGCCCGGGAATGCCGTTTCGACATATGACGACAGCGTTGTGAGGTGAAGGAATCGCTCCGAAGGCCGGTAAGGAAGCGCTGTTGACCGGTTAATGGCCGACCGTGGCCGGAACTCTTCTTTCTGGCTGGTTCTTTGCTAGTGGCAATGCTTCCGGCTGGTGCTCACCGCTCTTCTCACCGGATCCGGTCTTCGTGGTCACGGTCGGGGCCGGTGAGGAGTTCACCGGCCCCGGCTGTACCCGCCCGTCGGCACCGCGGGAGATCAGAACGGCAGCTCGTCCGTGCCGTCGCGTGCGGGAGGCGGGGTCCTGCTGTCCTGGCCGGTGTCGCGGCGCGCTGCCGCGGTCTCGTCCCCGGGGTGTGCGCCGGAGGCGCGGAGGGTTCTTGTCCGGTCCGTTCCCAGGTGAACCGCTAGGCGGTGATGTCGCTGATCAGTCCGGTCTCGGTCTGGGTCTCCGGGTCGTGGACCTGGTGCAGTAGGTCGTCGTCGGCTTGGTCCTGGTGGTCGGCGAGGTCGGCCAAGGCGAGGCCGGCCAGCGGCTGGTAGTGGGTCACAGTTCGGTCCAGCCGCGCGGCTCGCCGCCGCCGGTGAGGGGTGTCCATACCGGGGCCTGGGGGCCAGAAGTTTCGAGGTCTTCGAGGACGGCAGCGCCGAGGGGGACGCGGGTGCCCATGCGGGCGACGAGTTCGTGATCGGCGGTCATGCTGCGGAGGTCGGCGATTCGGCTGGTCAGGGTGGTGCGGGGGGCGCCGGTGAGGATGAACAGGATCCGGGGGAAGCGGGGATACACGCGCTGCCACGCGAGCATGGCGGCTTGGTCTCCCACGGTGCCGCGGCGGGTGGCGGGTTGGGGGGTGTAATCGTGGAAGCGGGCGTAGGTGATGAGTTTGCGGGCCAGGCGCTCGCTGCTCATCGTGGTGCGGTCGATTTCCACGAACGCCCGGTACTGCAGCCGGCGGGGGCGGGTTGCGGTGTAGTGGAAGACGGCGTCTGCGATGAGCCGGTCCTCGCCTGCGGTGTCGGGGAGGCGGTGGGTGATCTCGGGGACCCAGTCCAGGGGCTGGTATTCGTCGCCTCGGGTGCGGGCGTCGGTGAGGAAGGCGATGTGGGCGCGGGCTCCGGTCAGGATGTGGCCGGCGCGTAGCAGGGCAGCGTTCGAGGAGTGGATCGGGGTGGGGTTGCGTCCGCGGAGCTCGGGCCACTCGGCGACCGTCTGGTGCCCGGGCGGGGTAAGGAAGTGGGCTTGCAGGCGGCCGGGGAGCGTGGCGTGGGTGATCAGCCCGTCCTCGCGCAGCGGCACCAGCACCTTGTGGATCTTGCGGGGCGGCAGGTGCGGAGCGACCATCCGGTGGAGCTGGGTGGTGGTAAGCAGCCGGTGCTGGGCGATGAGCGCGAGTACCTGGTGGGCTTGGCTGTCGCCGCTCGCGGGCTGGAAGTCCACGCTTTTCATGCCTGCGGCGTCATCGACGGTGGTGGTCATGCGTACGTCTTTCCTGTCTTGCTGTGGGCAGTGGCGGGGGCGAGGAAGGCGAGGACCTGCTGTTCCTGGGCGAGGGCGATCGTGGTCCGTTCGGCCAGAGGCAAGGCGCCGGTGAGGGCGTGTGCGGCCTTGTGGAGGGCTTTGACCTGGCCGGGCCGGGCTCGGTGGCCGACCTCGTCCAGCGCGGGCCCGCGAACCGGGAGCGGGCCGATCCGCGTGCCTTCCACGGTGAATGAGGCGTAGTGCTGCCAGCGAGGCAGTGCGGCGATGTCGGCGGGGGTGACGGCGCCGCCGGGCCACTGGGCGGTGATCTGGGCAATGGCCTCGGCCGATCCGGCTGTGCTGGACAGGCAGGATGCGTTTTGCATGAGGGCGGCGCGGGTGGCGGGGCTGAGCCGGTCCAGAAGCTGGGTCATGCCGTGCAGCCGACAACCGAACTTCCGGAGCTGTTCGGTGATCTCCGCCAGCACCGTGGAGGATCCGTGGTCCAGGCTGATCAGCTCGTCTAGGTAGAAACGGAACGGGCGCCGTGCCTTCTCGGGTAGATCGCGGCGGGACAGGCCGGCGCGCAGGAAGTCGTGGACGATCAGGGAGATCAGCAGCCGGTCGGTGGGTCCGGTGCCGGGCGGGCAGAGCCACAGCACCTGGCCTTCGTCCATCGCGCGGCGGATGTCGTATCCACTGACCGGGCACCCGAGGAAGCTGCGGACGACCGGGGAGGCTCCCAGGCGTTCCAGGGGGTTGAGGACGGTCAGCAGGCTTTCGCGGGGAAGGTCGGGGAAGCTGTCCGTCCACCACCTGCGCGCCTCGTCGTCCAAGACCGCGACGACGGCCTGCCGGAACAGCGTGTTGGTGAGGAGGGCCGTGATCTGGAAGACGGTGGCCTGCTGCTCAGGCTTGTCGGCCGCGACAGCACGGGCGTTGACGGCGACCAGGGCTTCGACGGCTTTCGTCAGGATGGTCAGCGCTCGTGGTGCTGTGACGTCCCCCCACCCCAGGGCTCCCGCGAACGCCTCGACGACCGCCGCGCACACCTCGTGCGGTGGACGGTCCTGGCTCATGTCCAGCAGGTTCCAGCAGCCGAGCATGTCGGTGTCCTTGCGGACGGTCAGATCGAACAGGGCGACGCGGTCGATGGTGTCCTCGTGGGCGAGGTAGCGGGCGACGTCGGCGAAGCTGTCGCCGTGCGGGTCCACGAACGCCAGCCCCCGCCCGTTGTAGGCGCTGGCGACGGCGTGGACCTGGGCACGGGTGGTCTTGCCCCATCCCGCCTTGCCCGACTGGACCTCGAACAGGGTGTCGTCCTCGTGCGTGGCCAGCAGCCGCTCCCGTCCGTCCGGCCCTCGGTACCAGCCTTGAGGTAGTAGATCCGCCCCCATCTCATACGTCGGCATGTCGAACTCCATCAGGGGCACCCGCGCCGCGGCCGTCACCGGCTTGAGAAATCCGGCGAGTTCCTCGATGTGCGCCCATCCGCCGCGAGCGGGCCGCATGACCGTGCGTGTCCACTGCTCGTCGAACCGCCGGCGCCAGGGCCGTCGGTCCGGGCCGAATCGCAGTGGTCCCAGCGACCAGCCCAGCGACGTCAGCCGCGACGGCCCGGCGAAGACGTCCATCGCGGCACTGATCCGGGCCAGCCGGGCCTGCGCCCGCCCGTCTTCGTTGGACGCGCAGCGCACAAGGATCTGCACCCGCACCAGCCCGGCACTGTGGGCGAGCCTGCCCAGGACCTTGTCCCGGCCCGTTCGGCGCGGCTGCGGCGACATCACCATCCGCCCCCGCGTTCGGCCCTGCCACTCCGCTGGATCCATCAGCCTGCCCACGACGGCCGGAAAGCAGTCGTCGCTCTCGCGGGTCAGCCACCGGGCATCGCGCTCCGCTTCACGGCGGGCCCGCGCGCGGTCCCGCCGCATGGCCTGCGCACGGCGCACGGCGAGGTGCCAGCGCGGGGCGGGGGAGAGATCCACGCACACCTCGGCGAGGTCGCCGCACTCGGCCCGCAGATCCCCCACGGCGTCCAGCAGCGGCTGCAGCGGGTCGGGGTCCAGAGGGACTTCCCGCAGGTGCGATCCCGGCTCGCCGTGCAGCGTCAACACCGCCCGCACGACGTGGGGTCGGTGCTTGTCCGCGACCGGCGGGACCTCCTCGACCTCGACCCGCGGCCCGTACGGGGTCCGGGCCAGCAGTGCATGTGCGCTTGCGGGGGCCTCGATCCGGTAGGCCAAGGCACGGATGCCGTCGGCGCGCAGCCGCACCCGTACCGAGCGGGCCCGGCGCGGTGTCCACCACGGCCCCGACCCGGCCGCCCGCACCAGCTGCATCCCTTGGCGCCAGATCTGCTCGCTGTCCGGCTCGAACGCCGCCGTGGGGACCAGCTCCAGACAGGTCCGCTGCGACAGCGCCTTTGCAGCCAGTCGCCACTGCAGGTACTCCCAGCCTGCCCAGGCGGCTGCCCCGAGCAGGGCCAGCCACCAGGCATTGACCGCAGTCCAGTGCGTCGCTGCTGTGAGGGCCTCGAAGAGTGCGACGGCTGCGTGGACGCTGCTGGCGGACGTCATGTGCGCTTCCATGATCCGTTTCCGTTCTGTGTGTAGAGGAGAGTGGCGGGGCGTCCGTCGAGGAGGGTTCCGGCCGGGTCGGCTCCGGCCCACACCAGCCGCACCACCGCGCGCACTTCGCGCCAGTTTGCGTCGAGGCCGGTGTCACGGCGGGCGGTGGCGGCCTGGATCCGCACGTGCGTGTATCCGGCGGTCTCCGTCAGCCATGCGGCCCGTCCGGCGGCGAGCAGCAGCCGTTCGTCGCGGGGCGGGAGGTCGGGGCGGCTGGCGCGGTCCAGGGCCTGCTGGATGAGCGGGTCGGCTTCTGGACCGGATCCGGGAGGCGGAAGCTCCACTGGTGTGCTGCTTGTCCGGGGTGCAGGCCCGTCCGGCTGCGAGCTGCCCGGCGAGGCTGCTGGCGCGGCCGGGAGTGCGGGTGTGACTGAAGGCTGCGGTGACGGGGACGTCATGGCCGGCTGTGGGCTTATGGCTTGGACTGTCGCTATCGCCCGCGTGGCCGGCGTGCCCGTGGCGGGCCAGGGTGAACCGGTGCGGACTCCCGCATACAGCAGCATGGTGCCCGTTGTTGACAGGACGGCGGCGGCGGCGATCAGGCGGCCCGCGCTGGGTGGGGTGTTCACAGCAGCCTCGTTCCGCCTGCGTAGTCGGGCATCGCGGTGACGGGGTCAATGCCGACCGGCTTGCCGGGGCGGGGGGCGTTGATCATCTGTCCGTCGCCGAGGTAGATCCCGACGTGGTGGATGGTGGAGTCCGCGGTGGGGCTGTAGCCGTAGAAGATCAGGTCACCGGGTTGCAGTGCCCCGAATCCGGCGGAGGCGGGGATGCGCTGTCCGGCGCCGGCCTGCTCGGCTGCGGTGCGCGGGAGGTTGATGCCGGCTTTGGCGTAGGCGTACTGGGTCAGGCCCGAGCAGTCGAAGCCGGTGACGGTGCGGCCGTCCTGCCCGCCCGGCGAGCAGCAGATTCCGGCGCTGGGCCCGTCGGGTCCGCCGCCGCCCCAGGAGTAGGGGATGCCCTGCTGGGCCAGTGCGGTCTCGATGACTACACCCGCGTTGCCGGTCGGGGCGTTGGGGGTGTTGCCGAGGGCGTCGTAGCGGTCGATGCCGCTGACGACGTCGTCCACGTACGCCCAGGACAGGTTGTAGGTTTGGATGGCGGCGCGCAGTTGGTCGCGGTCGGTGAGGTCGTGGCCGTTGCCGCACAGGTAGACGGCGGCCGCCGTCGCAGCATCGTCCGCGTTGTGCGGGCTGACCGTTCCATCGCCGTTGCCGTCTTTGCCGTAGGCGCGGAATGTCTCCGGCAGGAACTGGAAGGGGCCCACCGCCCGTTCGTAGGCGGTATCGCCGTCCCATGTGCCGTCGTCGGTGTCGGGGATCGCGGTGGTGTTGCCGCCGGCGCCGGAGCCGTCGAGGCGGGGCCCGGTGATCGGCGGGGTGATGTCGCCGTTCGGGGCGATCTGCCGTCCGGCCGCGTGGTCGGACTCGACGCGGGCGATCCCGGCGAGGATCTGCCAGCGCATGCCACGGCAGCCGGGCACGTAGGCGGTGACCTGCGAAGCGCCGGTGAGGTAGGCGGCCAGCATCCGCGCAGGGATTCCGGACGCGGCGGCGTCCACCTGGCCCTGGCCGCCGGACCGGCCGGCGGCAGCCACCATCAGCACCGGGGCAGTACAGCACGCCGTCACGGCAAGCAACAGCAGGACCAGGCAGCCTGCCTGCGTCTTCCTCACGGGGTCCCTCCTTCCTGATGGCCTCGCGCGCCTTGACGGCGCCGGTTCATCGCCGCGCGCAGCCGCGCCGCGTTGGCGGCAGCCTGGTCGGCGGCCGGGGCCGCGGGAGTTGCGGCGCCGTTGCCGCGCTTTGGGCTCTGGGCCGGTCGGCTCGCGGCCGGGCGCCCGCTGCCGGTCGCAGGTGCGGGCACGGGCCGGCGGACCGCAGCCCGTCCGGCGGCCGAAGCGGGGGGCGTCGTGCCTGTGGGGTGGTCAGGGCGGCTGATGCTGGCCTGCGGTCCGACTGCGCGTCCGGTTGTGGCGGGGGCGGTGTAGACGGCGGCGCTGATCGCGGTGTCACGGACCGCCCGCCCGGTGTGGACTGCGCCTTGGCCGACGGCTCGCCCGGCCTTCACGGTGCCGTCCACGACAGGCTGCCATCCGGCCGCGTCCTCACGGATCCGGTTCGCGCTCACCCGCAACTGGGTGCGCGCGTCCTCGGTGAACTCGCTGGTCTTCCCCTTCGCCGTGTGCACGGTGCGGGGCAGGCCCAGGGTTGCCCCGTAGGCGGCCCGGCCGACGCGGTGAGCGATGCGGTACCCCCGCAGCCGCGAGGCACGGGAGTGCAACCGGGCCGACAGCAGAGGCCGGTCGGTGGCCGGGTCGTGCAAGACCTCACCGGTCCACTTGTCCACCTGCACTTCGCCCTCCGCACGCCCGGCACCGCCGGATCCGGCCTGTGTCCGTGCGGCTTCCAGCGCCTTGGCTGCCGGGTGGCGGGTGCCCGGCTTGGGCCCGATGAGCGCGGCGTGGGCGCCGCGCATCGCCAGGGCCACGGGCGCAAATCCCGTACGGACCGCGCCACGTGCCTCGGCGACGGCCCGGCCGAGTGAGAACGGCGCCGTGCCGTGTCCGCCCGCCAGCCCGAGCGCGAGGCCAGCACTGCGGTATCCGGTGCCGGTGAGCCGCGCGTACTGCATGCGCAGGGCCACCCGCCGGCCCAGTGAGGTGGCGCTGCCCGCGATCCGCTTGTGCATGACGAGGAAGGCGATGGCGAGGGCGTCGAGGAGCAGGAGCCGCTCGGCCATCACGTCCGGTCCGCTGTCCGACAGCAGCACGCCAGCCGCGATCCCGAAGAGGGGCAGGCCCACGGCGGTGGCGAAAGTGACCAGGGCCGAGGTGACCAGGACGCCCGTCCACCGCCACAGCAGTGTCCGTGTGGGGCCGGGCAGCATCGCCAGCACCCACACCACCGGTCCCGCTCCGGCCGCGGCGGCGTCCGCGCCCTGCGCGCCGAGCATGACCAGTGCCATCGAGACGACCATGGCCGCGACGACCAGGCAGGCCACGAGCAGCGCGAGGGCAGCGAAAGCACGGTCCCAGCTGGGTTCTTTGGCGTAGGTGGCGGCGGCCTTGCCGGTGGGGCCGGCCTTCTCCAGGCCAGCCATGAGTTCCCCGAGGCCCGCGGACGCGATGCGCTGGTCCTCCTTGCCGTGGCAGTACTCCTTGGCCGGGCCCGGCAGGTTGTCGCACTTCTTGCCCGCGTCGGCCTTCCTGGAGGGATCACTGCTCTTCTTGATCCAGTCCCGATGGGCCTCGTAGGCGTCCTTGTCCTTGTGCGGGTCCAGGATCTGCCCGTACTGCAGGAGCATGTAGGGCTTGACGACCAGCGCGTCGGTCAGCGAGTTCTGGATGGGCCGGGTCATGGCCGCCGCCTGCACGGCAGAGTTCTCGCAGGCGCCGTGAGTAGGGCCGGCGATCATGTCGCAGGGGTCTGAGGACGTCTGGGTGCCGAAGTAGCTGCTGGTGGTGATGGAGGCGACCTCGATCGCGGCCTGATGGGTGACGTCGAGCGGTCCGTCACGGCCCAGCAAATAGTCAGGGCGGATGAACAGGCTCGCGGCCAGCGCTCCGATCACCAGGGTGGCGGCGATCTGCCCGAACCCCGTCGCGGCCTTGCCCCGCATGACGAGGACGAGTCCAAAGACGAACCCCCACGCCAGCGTCAGCCCTTTGAGGCTGAGCGCGTCCACCACGTGCATCTGGTAGGCGTCGGCGAGGTGCTGCGCGGGGCCGGTCAGCAGGGCCAGCAGCGGGAAGCGGAAGACGAACCCGATCAGCCAGCAGCACATACCCACCAGCAGCCGCGCTAGCGCGAACAGCCCGGACATCACCAGGGCCTGTAGCTGCCCGACCACGTTGAATGAGCTGCCTCCGTTAGCCTGCAGCTGATAGGCGTCCAGCCGCCCGCCCTCGGCCGTCACCACGTTGAACGGGGCTAGCAGCCCGCTCCCACCGGCGTTCGCGTTGCCGTCTGCGGCCCATGCCACCGCGGTGTTGGTCACGAGGAACACGACGGTGAGCAGTGCGAGGAAGCCGGCTGCGCGCAGCGTGCCGCGGTCGATGCGGATACCTCTCATCGGGCCCGCCGCTCGACGGTCAGGGCCAGGGCGATGGCCGCAGGAATGGCGAGGGTGGCACACACCATCAGCCCGTTGTGGCCGTCGGATGCGGCGGGGATGGCGGTGGCGGCCGAAGCCGTTCCGGTCACCGTGGCGGCCGTTGCGGGGCCGCGGGTGCACCAGTCACGGGCAGGGCCGATCACCAGGTCACAGGGCTCGCTGCCCGCAGCACCGGCAGGCACCGCCGTGTTCGGCGACTGCCACTGCGGGGGGTGGGCCCAGGCAGCGACGATGCCGGTGAGGAGCAGCAGGACTAGGGCGGCGGCGAGCAGCAGTCGCAGGTTTGTGTTCATCAAGGGGTCCCCCCGTGGGACGCGGCGGCGGCGGGCGTGCGCCCGGGCGTGGTGAACAGTTGTTCGCGCAGCCGGGGCACCTCGGGTGTGATGACCTGGATCCGGCCGACCTGCATGCGGGGGTCGCGCAGCAGCATCTCGCCTTCCCGGCCGGCCTGGCCGACGGGGGAGAGGCCGGTGGTCACCAGCCGCAGCAGATCCTCGTCGTCCCCGTCCAAGCCGAGGAACCGCAGCCCCTTGGCTGCCCGAGTACGGTCGGTGGTCCGCGCGAGGAAGCGGTAAGCCACCAGGCCGGCATCCTTGCCGAGTTCCTCCTCGTCGTGAGCACCGAGGAAGACACCAGCGCCATGCTTGCGGCCGTCGTGCAGGATCTCGTGGACCAGCGCCGCCCCCTCGGCCGACGACGTCAGCCAGTACACCTCGTCGAGTGAGACCAGGCAGAAGCGGGTGGGGTCGGTGAAGGCGGCCTGCCGGGCGATGGCGGCCAGAAGGTAGAGCACGGCCCGCCCGATCAGGGCCTCCAGGGGCTGCTGGCGCAACACCTCGGCGTCGGCGAACGCCTCGCGCGACGGGAGGGTCAGACCGGCGGTGGTGACCACGACCATGTCCGCACCGAGGTCACCGTCCAGGCTCACCACTGGCAGAGCCGAGTCGAACACCATCGCAGCGAGCGGGTTCGAGGCAACGATGTGCAGCAGGTCGGCCATGGTGGCCGCCGCGTCCGCGCGGCTCCCGCCCGCCGACGCGAGCGCGGAAAGGACCCCGAGGACCTTGCCCATGGATGGCTCGGGCCCGCCGGCTACTTGCTCGACGGCGTGGTGGAGTACGGCGCCAGCCGCGGTCATCGCGCCGACGCCCAGCTGTAAGGTCAGGTAGGACAGGGCGTAGTGGGCGCCGACCGCGCCGCCGAATACTCGCAGCGGGTCGATCGACAGCTGCGCCTGAGCGGCGTCAATGACTTGGCTGCGGTCCCCCATTGAAGTCTTGGCGAAACGGGACCATTCACGAAGGGGGGTGCGGTCGATGACGATGGCCTGCCCGCCGCGATCCACGACCGCGGCGGCGATGAGCTTCTCCAGCGTGCTCTTCCCGGAGCCCAGCTCACCGATCACCGCGCTGGATGCGGAGGCGTTGACCAGGGGGGCATCGGCGGGGTTGAGGAGTACCGGGCGCAGGGTGCCGCAGTCCAGGTCACGGCCGATCAGGATCCCGGCCGGGTCACCCACCCGCGAGAGTGTCAGCGCCCCGCACGCCGCCCAGTCCTCTGACAGCTGATGCTGCGTGAACTGCGCGAGTTTCGGGGCCCGCACCCCGCCCGGCAGGCCGAGGACGAAGAGTTCTTCCTGCATGCCGATCGGCCGCACCGCCCGGTAGTCACCCGACGCGAGGGCCGCCGACAGCTCCCGCGCCCGCCCGTCGCACGTCGCCGCATCCGGGCCCCACACGGTGAGCACCGTCACCGACTGCACCTCCACCTCCACCGACGTACGCGCCATCCGCGCGTCCTGCTCCTCCAGATCCCCGGCCGCCTCCGGCAACGAATGCGGCATCCCGGTGGGCTGCGCCCCGTACTGCCCGGCCTGGTCCAGCAGCTCCCGCTTCTTGCGCTGCACCTGCGCCCGCGCCTTCTTCGCCGCCACCACCCGCAGATCCACGCTCACGTCCACGGGGAAGGGCAGGCCCTCCAGCTGAGCGAGGACGTCAGCGGCATCCGCGGCGACCGCGGGCGGGAGTTCGGCGAGGACCAGGTGGGCCTGGTAGCCGGTCCCGGCTTCCGACTCGGCCTGAAGCCACAGCCGGCCCAGGGGAGATATCGCCGCAGCCGACCGCCACCACGAACCCGCGCTGTGCCGCTTGCGGTCTTCGGGCCTCTGCTCTTGGCCGCCCTCGGCCAGACGGACCTGCCCCAGATCCGCGTACGAGGGAGACAGGAGCTGTCCGCCGTGGATCCGGCTTCCGTACAGCTGGCTCGCCACGGCATCGGACAGCAGCGGCTCCTCCAGCCCGCGGTGCACTGCGTGCTGCACCATCCACACGATTTCCGCGGGCGATGCCAGACGCAGCCCCAGGCCTCCGCCCAGCGACGTCTGCAGCCGCTCCGCCGCCTCGCGCGCGGCCCGCACGTCGCTCTGCGACACTGGTACGGGCGGCAGACCGAGAGCGGCGGACACCTCCGCGTAAACCGCGCCCAAGGCACCCGCGGTGGCGCCTGTCTTGCCCGGCAGCGGGAGGGCGAGCCACACGGTCCGCTCATGCATCTCCTGCCCGTTGAGCAGGTCGATACCAGCAGCGCAGACCTCCGCCCACGCGGGCAGCCGCTGCCAGTCGACGCCTTCCACCATCCTCTCGGCGACCTCACCGGGATCGGTCCGCGCAGCGAGCACGAACAGCCTCGGTTCCATGCCGGGCATCGACCGCACCAGCGAGGTGATCCGGCCCAGCAGCTCCTGGCGGACCCGCGCCGGGAGGTATCCGCCCGCGAGGGGCTCCACCCGCCACACCGCCCATACCCCACCGGACGGCGCCCACAAAAGGTGTCCGGCGATGTGCCGGAAGGGCGTCCGCATCATGCTGCTGCCCTCCCCGCACCAAGCGCACCGGCGAGGAGCCGGTCAAGGCCGGAGCCGGCCGCCCGCACACCCGCCACCGCGCCCACCGCCACAGCGGCGGGCGCAGCCTCGATGACGAACCGGCCGCCGAACTGGGACAGACGCCGGTCCCGGGCCACCCGGCCACCGATCCGGCCCGCCGGATGCCGCATCAGCACAACCACAGCGCCCAGCAGCGCGGTGAACGGGTTCTGCCCCGCGATCTGAGCACCACGCACCGCCCACACCGCCACCAGCCACACCACAACCGGCACCGGCCCTGCCCACGACCACCAGGCGAACGTCTCGATCAGCCCCAGTGCGCCGCCGCCGAGGACGACCAGCTGCGCCGGGGTGTACGGGCCGAACGGGATGACCCAGTCACTCAGCTTGCCCAGCACCCACGGATGGCGCCGCGCACCGGTGTACGAGCGGACGACCCCCTGTCCGTTCACAGCACGACCCTGTCGCTGAGCCGGGGCTGGTCGATGACGACGACCACGGCACCGGAACTGTTGGCCGGGTGCTGGACCTCGTCGGTGAACATGTCCGACAGGTCGTTGCGAGCCTTGTAAATGCCGAGAACGATGATCATCCCGATGACCGCACCGATGGCGGCCTTCATCGACATCTGGCGGGCGATCTGTACGATCACGAGCACGATCAAAATGGCGACCAACCCGGCGCCGCCCCAGTCGGTCACAGTCTTGATGAGCGAGTCACCCAGCTCATCGAGCTTGCCGGCAAGCATCAGCGACTTCACTGCGCACCTGCCTGGGCGGAGGCGGCCGGAGTCGGAGCCGACGACGCGGTGCCGGCGTCCAGCGCGCTGACTTCCCAGCGTCCGGCCCGCGTGGTCATCTCGAGTTGGTAGACCAGAGGCCACCGGCTGCCCGCCCGGTCCTCACCGGACACCCGGACTCGCACGCGCGCGCGGACACCGTCCCCGGGGACAGCGTTGGCGGCCGCCCGATCGGTGTCGGCGGCGACCTCCTCGACGTCCACCCGCGCATACGCCGCAGCAGCCGGGGCTGACAGCCGCACACCCGGGGAGAGGTAACGCTCCAGGGCGGTGGCCTGTCCACCGGCGAGGTAGGCCCGCAGAAACTCGCCAACCGTCGTGCCCAGCGTGTCGCCGGCGGGGACGGGACGCGTGTAGGGAGAAGCGGGAGCCGGAGCCGTGCCAGGCGCCGCGACTTCAGCCGGGGATCCGGTGACGGTGACCGGGCCACCGTTCTGCCCGCCGGTCCCCGACACCGCGAAGTACCGAGCCACCGCGACGGTGCCCGACGTGCGCTCGGGCGCCTGGCCGGTGGACGGTGAGGGGGTACGGGCGGTGTCGGTGAGGACTGCCACCACGACCGTCCACCCGTCCGGCGTAGACGTGGTCCGCACCGGCACGACACGCAGCGAATCGGAACCGGGTGCTGCCGACTCAGTGCGGGCCCGCCTGGGCAGGTCCGCGGCCGGAGCCATGGCACGCACCGCCGCGGCCACGGGGCTGTCGGGTGCGGCGGCGTCAGCGCGCAGCCACAGGTCCACGAACACCGCTGCCGTACCAGCCGCATCGGCCACCAGGCGCGGCGCCCCGGCAGCCTGGGGGACAGGTACGGCCTGGGCGGCGGTGCTGCGGGGAACAACGAGGACGGTGGCCAAGGCCAGAGGGCCAGCAGCCATCGCCGCCCACACTCCGATCCGAGCCAGCCGCGGGCCGCGCGAGATGGCGAGGCGGACCGGGACGGTCTCAGGACGCGAGCGGCGCAGCGGCTGCGCAGCCGCCAGGCGGTGGGCCGACTGAACGAGGCGGCGGGGGACAGGGGGCATCGGGGTGCCTTCCGTGGGGTGCTGGTTGTGCTTGCACTCCACGAAACGGCGACGTCCTCACCGCCCGGCTCACCGCTACCAGCCCTGCGCCGTCACAGGACGGCAACGCTTTGAGCGGTGAGGTCACCGGTGACTCGCCACCACCGCGGCGGAACCTCCCCACCGCAGGTCACAGTCCTGAAAGCGGGAAACTCACCAACTCCTTGCACCTGGAGCGGAAGGAGTTCACCATCGTCCTCACCGGTCGCGGGGATGGACCTACGAGGCTGCCTTCATCATCACCGCGTACACCGGGGAATCTGCGAAAGGCTGGTTCTCCCCGACCTTCCGGTACCCCCAGCCCTCGTACATCGTCTGAAGGCGGGGCCGTTTGGTATCCACAGTCAGAACCGCCCACGCCTCCGTGCGGCCGCCGAGAAGCGCGTCGTGTAGGCGGGGACCCAGCCCGGTCTTCCGCCACTTCGGGCGCACCATCAGCTCGGAGACGGAGAACGTGGATGCATCCTGCGGCGTGGTTTCGAGGTGTTCTTGCCACCATTCCTGCCCGGGATTGGCTGGTGCGCCGTACGAGAAGCCGACCGGCACGTTTTCCTCCCAGGCGATGACGCAGGAGAAGCCGGGCTTGCCGCCCCAGTGGTCAACGAACCAGGGAAAGCGTTGCACGAACTCCTCGTGCCGGCGGTCCGCATACGCGTCTTCGTGCACGTCGAGGAGGGTCTGGCGGATGTCGCCGAGGTCGGTTTGGCCGTAGTGCTTTATCTCGGTGGTCACGAGGCGCTCCATTGGGTGCGGTGTTGGTCTGCCCACTCCCGGGCCGCCTGGGCGGAGGGGGCGACGGTGAACAGGGTGCGGTGAAAGTCGCCGAGCATTGTGCGCAGGCGCCCGGGCAGCGGGTCTCCGACCATTAGCTCGAAGGCGGCGCCGGTTGTCGCGCATGCCTGCTCGACTTCGCCTTGGCGGAGTTGCGCGGCAGCGAGCCGGACCGTGGTCATGGACCGGTTGCGCCGCAGCCTCACGGGCAGGGAGGCGAGTGCCTGGTGCGATGCCGCTTCTGCGTGCGCGGGCTCGCCAAGGAGCTCACGGACGATCGCGGTGAGCGCCGAGAGTTCAGCTGGCCCGTAGAAGCTGAACCATGCCGGACTCGGAGTGGTCGAGTCTGCCTTCGCCAGGGCAGTCTCCGCATACCCGAGGGACCGCAGCGCGGGCTGTCGGTCCCCGCGTGAGGCGTGCCCGATCGCAGTCCGGGCATGCGCGAGAGAGGAGAGCAGAGGGTTGCGGCGGGCGGCGGTGCTGGCCTGCGCGGCTTGAGAGGCAGCGATGGCCTCGCTGTACTCGTGGCGCTGGTGCGCGAGCATCGCGGTGGAATTCCAGATGCGTAGCTGCGCCGTGGAGTCCTGTGCCATGCCCGCCATGCGCAGTGCCTCGCTCAGGTGGAGGCGCGCCCGGTCCAGTTGCCGGGCGTCGATGCAGGACCACGCCGCCGTTGCCGTGTAGTGGGCGGCCACCGACAAAAGACGCTGCCGTACGGTCTGTGAAGCGGCGTTTTCCTGCAACGTAACGGCTTCGGCTGCGCCGGCGAGCGCGGCTCTCTCCAGCGCGGCATGTCCACCCCGGGTCTGGTCGAGGGCAGTGAGGGTGGCCATCCCCTCCCTGAGCCGGAGTACGTCCGAGGTGCCCACCGACCGGCGGCCCGAGACGTTTGAGACGGCGCCGATGATCACGCCGGTGGTGGCGGTGCAGAAGGAGCGGCGGAGCACAGATTCCTCCGGTGGTGCAGTAGCAGCAGGCGAGGCGAACCCTAAATCGCTTATCGGGCATCCGAACACCAGCTCAAGAGCGACCCTGGTACGGCCGATCGGCCGCTTGGTGGCGCCGCTGACCAGGTTTCTCACAGTGCGCGCCGAGACATCTCCCAGCCGGCCGGTGATCTCCAACAGAGCGGCATTCATCTGAGCTGCCAGTTCATCCTGGGTGAGTCCCCGCTCGGCCATCCGCGCGCGTAAGGCGACGTTCTCCGTCATGGCACTGAACGTAGTGAGCAAGTCACCGATAGGCGAGCCGGCCAGGTATTGGGACCGTAAAGTCTTCCGGTCGCACACGCCTACGGCGCCCGCCACCCTTCCTGTCCCCAAGGCCTGTTGCGCTGTTGACTGGCTATCGCGCCGCCCGGGGCCGAGTTGATTGACCATCGCTCCCCCTACCCCCGGGCGGCAGCACTTCACTCTCGCGTCACCGCGGCGTCGAACGCGCCGTCCGGTGACCGCTTGCGTGGACCTGGGACACGAACGACACCGTCAGGAGGACCTCATGCCGGATACCTTCGCCGCTTTCAGCGCCCTCGTGCCGCCCGCGGTAAGGGCGGCACCGATTGGCTCGGTAGCGCTGTACGCCGTCGTCCCATCCGAGGCCGACGGCACGCGGGTACTGGACGAACTGCGGTCCTATATTGCTGGACGCGGCTGGCATGTTCCGGTCGGCTGCGCGGTGGCGGATGTCGGGGTGCTCGGCGCGGACCGGCACCGGTCGGGGTGGCGACGGGTGCGGCGCGCGGTCCAGGCCCAGGCGATCACCGGGCTCGTCGTGCCCTGCTTCGCCCACATCGGCCACCGGTGGGCGGACTGGAACCGCGAACGCACGTGGCTGCTGCGGCGCGGGCTCTTCGTCATGGCTACCGACCCCACCGCACTGCCGGTCGGAGTCTCCCCGGAGGAAGTGCTTGCCCATGAGTGACCACTACAGCGTCGTACACGATCCGGAAGGACGCCTCGGGCACGAGCTGCCGCTCGACCGCGAACCCCACCGGCGGCTGGCCGCTTTGGCGATGTCCTGGACACCCCAATCTGTGCCGCCTGCAGCAGACGTCACCCTCACCGTACTGGAGTTGACCGGGCACGCGCGGCTTTTGCGCGAAGAACTCGCTGGCCGGGCCGACCGGCTTCCCACAGCGTGTGACCTTCGCCAGCTGCTTGCCTACACCCTGGCTGAGGCAGAGCGGGCACTGTCGCCCGCGGGGTCGTCGCCTTGCGGCGTCCTCGCCCACGCGCAGAATCGCGCACGCCTCGTCCAGGGCCTCTATGCCGCGCTGGGCCAGTTGGAGACAGAGCAGCCCGTACGCGGCGCGTGCTCTCACCTGCGGCCCGACGCACGAGCCGACGAGGATCGCCTCCCGTAGACGGCTGACCCCACAGCTCCTGCCCTGGCCAGGGATGGGCGAGCGAGCCAACGGGAGGCGCAGGGACGGCAAGGTCCTGATCCTCCGCGGTCGGCTGCCCTTATGCACGAACGGCCGCTTCGATGCCTGGAGGCCGTGGCCGACCGCCTCGACTGAGAGCCGCTCTACGGCTGACGGCAGGCCTACCGGGCGTCGACCGGTCCGCGGTCGCTCGCAAATACGGGTCCGCCCGGTACGCGCGCTGAAATCGAGAGGAGCACAGCGAATGAACCTGGTCCAGGAAGGCCTCGCCCTGGGCATCCCTGCCCCGGGCCCGGACGCCCATCAGCGGCCCAGCGCAGCACGCATCTACCGCATGTGGTTCGGCGCGGAGGGCGCTGTCCCCGCCGACCAGGACGTCGCCCGCAAGATCCTCAATGCCTTTCCGCGCGAGCCTGCGGCCGCCAAGATCAACCGCAGCCATCACCTCCTGATCACAGAGGCCCTGGCCGCCTGCGGAATCTCGCAGTTCCTGGACCTCGGCTGCGGCTACACCCTGCCCCGCCCCCAGGGCGGAGGCGACCTCTTGTTCGCGCAGAACACCCACGACGTCGCCCAACAGCACTGGCGCTCCGCCGCGGTGGTCTACGCGGACATCAACCACGATGTGGTCGCCTGCCAGCGCAGTCTCCTCGCCTCGGCCCCGACGGCGTCGCGCCCCACGGCCGTGCTCGCCGACCTCACGGACATGGCTCGCCTGCTGAGCCGGCTGGAAGCCGACGGACACCTGACGCGAGAGCGGCCCGTCGCCGTCCTACTCCACGACGTTCTCCCGTGGATCCCCGACGACGCCCGGGTGCACGACGCCGTGGCCTACCTCCGGACCTGGCTGCCGTCAGGGAGCGCCCTGTCGATCACCCACGCGACGCCCGACTTCAGCCCGACCTGGGTCAAGCGGGTCCAGGACGTGTACGACGAGGAGGGCATCGGCTTTCGACCCCGGGACCGGCAGTCGATCGGCAGCCTCTTCGGAGACTGGGCCGACCTCTACGGCGGCCCGGTCCGCATGGTTCCCACCGCCCGGCACCAGATGCGCCACCGGTTCTCGGCAGTGCCGGACTACATCTCCGCCGCGTACGCCGGCGTCGCAGTTAAGCAACCGACCTCGTAGACAGAGACCAACAGCCATGTATTCCATGTTGCTCCTGACCCCCTCAGACTGGGATCCCCTGGCGGATCTCGTGCACCGCCGCACCAACCACGAGAAACGGATTCGAAACGCTGCGACCGACGGCTCTTCCCTGCTCCGCCTGGCAGCCGACCCCCAGCCGGACATCCAGCTCATCGGCATGTGGGAGGACGACCAGCTGGTCGGAGCGTTTGCCCTGGCAGAAGGGCCTGACGCCGCGGGCTGGACCGCAGACGAGCGTGCAGAGCCGAGCTGGATGGTGCGGCAGGCCTTCACCGACCCCGATCACGCCCGACTCGGTCGACTGGCCACGTTGTGGATCGGTGACTACGCCGCTCGGCAGAACACCTCACCGCTGTGGATCCGCTGCGCTGTTCCGGAGCCGAAGGTCGCTTGGTACCTGGAACGCGAGTGTGGGTGGACTCTCGTGCGGAAGGCACGCGACAGGGTCGGCTATCTGAACTCGCTGCTGCAGAGGGCCCCGGAGCGGATCGAGCACTTCGATCTGCTCGTCACGACCGGGGCCGACCTCACGATCGACCCTGTCCTGCGCAGGGCGCTCCTCACGAGCGCTCACGTGGATCCGAAGGACTGACCACTTCGGGTGGGATTTCTGGTTCTGATGGCGCCCGGTGAGGCGTCATCTCTACGCTCGAACAACACGGGGCCGGCCGCGCGGCCAGCCAAGGACGAAATGGTGCGGGAGAGTACGTGCTCACCACGGGCAAGCTGGTACGTGACCGGATTCCTCAGATCATCCGCGCGGACGGAGCCGAGCCGGAGGTCTATGTGGCCGAGCCGGCGGAGTACCGGGAGCGGCTCCGGGCCAAGCTGGCCGAGGAGGTCGCGGAGTACATGGAGGCGGACGAGACCGACGCCCCCGAGGAGCTCGCAGACGTCCTTGAGGTTGCCTTCGCCCTCGCGGCGGACCTCGGCGTCAACGCCGATCAGCTGGAGAAGATTCGGGCGTCCAAGGCTGAGCAGCGGGGAGGCTTCTCGGAGCGCATCGTCTGGACCGGCAACCGCTGACCTGCGGTGCCGGTCCCGCAACGCCTCTACGGCTCGGGCTTGACGAGTACGATGTGGCTGACCCCGGGCAGGGTCAGCCCGGCCGCCCCCGTCGCGGGGGCGAGGCCGGCGTGGCGGGCGAGGGCGGTGGTCTCCGTCGCGCTTATGCCGCGCTGGAAGGTCCCCTTCCCCTCGCTCGACCAGTAGCCGTCATTGTGCGCCGTCCAGCTGCCGCCGGCGGCAGCCTTCGTGATCTCCTCGGGGGAGCGGGTGACGACCACGACGTGCCCGCCGGGGCGTACGAACGCGGCCGCGTCCTGCAGCGCGCGGATCCTCGCCCCGGGGTCGGGCAGCACGTTGAGGACGAACATCTGGGTCACCAGGTCGTAGCCGTCCCGCTCCGGGCGGGGCCAGCCGAAGCCCTCGTGAGGGTCGTACCCGTCCGTGTCCAGCCCAGCGGCCCGGTAGTGGGCGACGTCGGCCCCGCGGCCGCACCCGTGATCGAGGACGGTACGGACGCCGAGCGGGCCCGTCAGGTGCCTGGTGACCGCCCGGGCCGCTGGTGAAGCCGCCTGCCGGCTCATCGCGGTCTTGTGCGGCTGGTACGAGCGCGCGCCTGCGGCCGCCGGCTGCTTGCCGGTGAGGTCGCTGATCGCGAACAGGACGTCGTCCGGCTCTGCGACCTCCAGGGTGAGCGGCAGGTCGAGCAGGATCGCGGAGTGGTCGGTGAACGCCTCCGGTCCCGTACGGACTTCATGCCGGGCTACGACCGGGACCCCGGCGGCCAGGTGGTCGCTCAGCAGGGCCAGGTCACAGCGGAAGCGGCTGAGCTTGCCGGTGAAAAGCCGCTCGAACGTGAACTCCGCCTCCGTGTCCTTGCTGGTGGTGTCGACGAGCCACGCGGTCTGGAGTAGGTGCTGCAGCGCCTTGCGCTCGGTGTCCGCGGTGAACCCGCTGACCTCTCCGTCGTACAGGCCGTCCTGCGGCCGCGGCGCGAGGTTGAAGTCCCCGCAGATCAGCAGCGGCCGCCCGCCCTCGGCCGCGGTGAGCGTCGCGAGCTCACCGAGCTGGGTGGTGCGCGCCGCGCTGGTGTAGGCGTCGAGGTGAACCTGCAAGACGGTGAGCCAGCCGACTTCCACACGCTGCGCCCAGCCGGTCGGAGCGGAGACGGCCGGTGTGGCGATGCCCTCGCGGACCCAGGTGGCGAGGTGGCCGTCTCCACCCGCGAAGACATACCCGGGCAGGAGTGGCGGGCGCCGGGCGGCGGGCTTGTAGGGCTCCTGCGCGACCATGACCGCGACGTCGTGCGTGCGCAGCCAGGCGGCGAACCGGGCCCGGGCGCCGTCCGCGCCGAGCCGCTTGTTGAGGTTAATCGAGGCCAGCAGCATCAGGAGTGCCCTTCGGCGGACGGGATGGTCACAGCGGGATCGGCCGGCCGGAGGCGGCTTCCTCACGGAAGGCCTCCCACAGCACGTTCAAGGGGTGCGAGGGGTCGTAGGTGTCTCGCTCGCCCTTGCGCGCGAAGACGCCCGAGACGAGTTGGAGCATGGGGTCGAAGTCGTCGGCGAACTCGACCAGGCGGAAGCCCTCGCCGCCGGGCAGCCGTCCCGCCACGGCCGCCTCGCCTATTGAGCGGGCGCAGAGCATGCAGCCCCGGGTCATCTCGGAGCGGAGCAGGGCCAGCCCGTAGTAGATGTCGTCTATCTCCGCGACGACCTGGAGGTGAGTGCGGAAGTCGGTTCCGTACCAGCGCTCGACGAAGTCGGCGATCACCCCGCGGGAGGGGATGACCAGCGGCAGGTTCCGCAGCCGCTCGAAGCCGACCTGCCGGGCGGGTAGCTCGCGGACGGACAGGTTGGTCAGGAGAGCGAGGCCTTCGCGGTGCCATTCCAGGAAGTCGTACTCGGGGGCGAGCGGGCCGTCGCCAACCGGCGCGGCCAGTCCCCCGCACAGCAGGTCCACCTGGTTGGAGTCCAGGCGCTGGCGGAAGTCGCGGGTGCGCACGTGGACGACCTTGAGCTCCACCTCCCGCGCCATCAGCTCGGGCTCCACGCGCTCCCACACCCGGGCCAGGAAGGGGAGCGTGAACTCGGTGGTGCCCACAGTCAGGGTGGAGCCAAGTCGGCGGCGGGAGTTCGCGATGCCCTGGAGCCAGTCTGAGAACGTGGACCGAATCCGATCCACGACTTCCAGCCCGGTGGGGGTGAACAGCAGATCGCGGCCGCGGCCTTGCTTGACCACCAACAGCTCACCGGTCAGGGCCTGGAAGTTCCGGTTGAGGATGTCGAGCTGTTTCTGCACGCTCGACTGCTCCCGTCCCAGCAGCCGGGCCGCCGCGAGCGCCGTGCCCTCCTCATGGACGACGACGAGCGTGCGCATCTGGTCCCACGTCAGGTCCAGCAAGTCCGGTGAGCAGGCCAGCAGATCGCCCCGGAATCCTTCGGGACCAGGCACTTTGAGCGGGCCGGACGGTAACGACGGCATGCGCTTCCCCTCCCCTGGGCGCTACCCCACCAGCTTGCACTGTCCGAACGGCCAGGAGTAGTGGACTTCACCGCATTTCACGCCAGGAAAACCTTGAAATGTTCGGGTGGACATGGAGACATGGCGAGCTATCCACGGGAACATTTCCTCAGTCGCCTTCGATCTGGCGACGTTCACCACACCGATGCCTGAATTCCGGGGGTGAGTCATGTTTACAGCCGAGTCCCTTGAGTACCTCCTCAGCAGTGGCGCCGTGACGTGGGACGGAGAACTGCGCGGCGACGGCCTCCTCTTGAAGCTCGGCGGTCCGATCCAACCCCTCGTCGCGCCGGATGCCGTCGTCGACCTGGCCGACCAAGCCAGCATCGATACCCTGTACGGCCCGCAGGCCATCGACTGGACCACGTACGACCTGGCCGTCGGACAGGTGATCCTCGCCCTGACCTCGGAGCCGGTCGGCCTCGGTACGCACGTGATGGGGGAGATCGGTGGCCTCAGCCACCTGGCCCGGGTAGGCCTGGCCGTGCACGTCACCAGCCCGTTCGTCCTGCCGGGCTGGTCCGGCCACCTCACCTTGGAACTCGTCAACCACTCTCCGGCCACCCTGCGCCTCCACCGCGACATGCCCGTCGCCCGGCTCATGCTCCAGTCCCACGGCGGAGGACACGCCGCGGCCGCGCACCCGCACTACGGCCAGCCCAACGATCTGAAGAGCCGCTACGCCGACGAGTTCGCCGGCCTGAACAAGAGGTAACTGCCATGGACGACTGCCAGTTTTGCATCGAGTTCACCGCGCGCGAGGCCAAAACCCGCATCATCACCGAGACAGCCGACAGCTGGGTCCTCCTGCCCACCGTCGGCTGCCTCACCCCCGGCTACTCCCTCTACATGCCGCTGGACCACCTCGACGCCGCCGCCGATGTCGCTCCCGACGATCTCCCGCAGGTCGTCGCAGGCCTGGAGTCGATGCGGACCCTCATCCAGGACCAGTACGGGCCCACCATCGTCGCCGAGCACGGGCCGCGCGACTGCGAGCTCGGGGCCTCCTGCTGCAGTCACGCCCACCTCCATCTCATCCCCGTGCCGGAGCCGGACGCCATCCTGGCCGCGTACGAGAAGGTAGGCGGCCCGGGCCGCCGCCTCTCCTCGCTCGTCGACCTGCCCGCGGCCGCCGAAACCTCGTATCTGTACCTCTCGCCCCGTCCGGGCGAGCACCACTACTGGCCCACCGACGACCGTTTCGCCCGCCAGTTCGTCCGCCGCGTCGTCGCCGACCACCTCGGCATTGGCGAGCAGTACGACTGGCGCGACCACCCCTTCACGGAGACCCGGCAGCAGACCTACGACACCCTGACCTCGGCCATCCGGGCCACCACGACCGCCTAACGACGAAGGGGGAAGACCGTGGCGATTCCCTTGCCCCGTCCGCTGCACAGCCAGAGCGCCGAAGAACTCGCGGCGGCCGCGAACGACCGGCGCTGGCCGAAGTGGCAGACCATGGCGCTGCTGCACTCCCTGCACCTGCCCACTCTGAACGCGGCCCTGTTACGGCCCGGCCAGAGCCTGGCCGAGATACGCACCGCCGCCCAGGCCTTCGCCACCAAGCTCGACACTGAGCGGCTGATGATCCGCTCCGACGGCGGCGTCGAGCGCAAGCAGTATTACCGTGGGGGCAACACATTCCCCATCGGCGAGATCGCGCACCGCGCACAGCCCCTGCTGGCCGACGGGCGCGCGGTCATCCTGGCCGGCCCCACCAACCGCTTCACCAACAAGCTCACCGTCATGATCCGCATGGACCGCCCGGGCCCCGGCATCCGTGGGACTTTCACCCTCGAAGCACTCGGACCCGGCTACGACGTCGCCGACCTCACCCGCGGCGAGCTCCCGCCCCAAGTCACCGCCCAGCTCGAAGACGTCGACTGGGACCGCTACGCCAAGCCCCGCTGGGACGAGTGGAAGTTCACCGGCGACCGCTGCCCCGGAGGCGAGGGCGCTCGCCGCCGCCGGCGCCTGGAGCGCCTCGCCGCCCAGACCCTGGCCGACGGCGGCCAGCTCGCCGGAGACCCCCAGCCCGAGCACGCCGAATCCTGGCTGCGTGAACGCGGCTACCTCCAGCTGTTCGGCCCCCAGGACCCCCGCCCGGCCCTGATGCGGCGCGCCTCCAAGCTCTTCGAGGACGCCTTCGTCCTCACCCGGGCCCAGCCCAACCGCAACTGGCGGTGCCTGGCCACCGCCTACTCCGTCTTCGCCGAGCCCCGCACCGTCTACTGGGACCTCGTCGACGGCGAACGCAAGTACGCCGCGGCCGCGCCGGACGCCGCCCGGGCCAAGGAGGCAGCGTGACCAGCCGACCGATCTACCTCGACCACCAGGCCACCACCCCGCTCGACCCCCAGGTGCTCGAGGAGATGCTGCCGTACCTCACCACCGCGTACGGCAACCCCAACAGTGCCCACGCCTACGGCCGAGAGGCTGCCAAGGCCGTCGCCGAGGCTCGCCGCCGCGTCGCGCACCTCATCGGCGCGAAGAACCCCGTCGAGGTCGTCTTCACCTCCGGCGCCACCGAGGCCAACCACCTCGCCATCGTCGGCGGCGCCCTCGCCAAACGTCCCCACGGCGGCCACATCGTCACCACCGCGATCGAGCACAAGGCCGTCCTCGCCGCCGTCCAGCGCCTCGTCGACCACCACGGTTACACCGCCACCCGCGTCGCCGTCGACGAGCACGGGCGCGTCCACCCCGGCGACGTTGCCGCCGCCCTCATCTCGAACACCGTCCTCGTCTCCGTCATGCACGCCAACAACGAGATCGGCACCCTCCAGCGGATCGCGGTCATCTCGCAGCTCACCGCCCACCGCGGGGTTCTCCTGCACACCGACGCCGCCCAGAGCGCCGGATACGGCCTCTTCGACGCCGAGGAACTCGGCGTCGACCTTGCCTCCCTCTCCGCCCACAAGCTGTACGGCCCCAAGGGCATCGGCGCCCTCTACGTTCGCGGCGGAACCCTCCTCACCGCCCAGCAGACCGGAGGCGGCCAGGAACGCGGACTTCGGTCAGGCACCCTCAACGTCCCGGCCATCGTCGGCTTCGGTGCCGCGGCCCAGCTCATTACCAGCGACGCCACCCCCGCCCTCACCCAGATCCGTGCCCTGCGCGACCGTCTCCAAGACCAGCTCCTCGACGCGATCGCCGGCGCCACCGTCAACGGGCACCCCACCCGCCGGCTCCCCGGTACCCTCAGCCTCACCCTCCCGGACGCCGAAGCCGCCGACGTTCTCGGCTACCTTCCGGACGTCGCCGCTGCCACCGGATCCGCCTGCAACAGCGGCACCAGCGAGCCCTCCCACGTCCTCACCGCCATCGGCCTCACCCGGACCCAGGCCCGCCGCACCCTGCGCCTCGGGGTTGGCCGTACCACCACGGCCGCCGAGGTCGAGCGCGCCGCGGCGCTGATCGCGCAGGCTGCCGCTCACCCGCACTGCCGGGCACCACATGACGGCGGCGCGCACCCGCCCCAGAATCACGGTCTGTGAACGACTACAGATCCCCGCACTCGGCGACAATGCCTAAGCGGGAGCCAGCGGAACCTTCCAGGTGCCCTTCAAGCGATACCTCGGACGCCCTCTCACAATGAGACAAGCAGCCGACAATCGGGCGCATGTCTGACCTCCCTATGCGAACGGGCTTTCGCCCGCCTCAGAGCCTGGCGATCTTCCCCAAAGTAAGAAATAGCCCCAATCGACTCACGTCAGTCGTCCGAGCCGTCCTCGCCCTGGTGGGGACGGCTCTGGAGGTCCCTTTGGTGTTACCGCCATCCTTCCGGTCGGATCGTGCCGGTCATAGCCGAGATGGTCGCTCATCTCCGCCTTAGAGATCGGACTTCAGCAACCGCTTCGTCAGCTACTGGAGCAGCCCGCCCTCGCCTGTCAGCTGCACGCCTAGGCCTGAGCCCGGGCCACGAGTTCGTTCAGGAGCTGGTCATCCGCGGCTGCAGGCTCAGCCTGCGTCTCAGATGGCTTGGCTATGTTTTCGCTGGCCACAAATGCATTCGCCGTGCGCGGAGCGCCGTTCTCTTTACAGTCCGCATGTACGTGGCTTTCGGCGTCTGACCCTCCTGTTGATGGCGGCATACGCGGAGAGAAGTGCCGGGCGACTGAGGGGGACAGCGAGGGGGAATCTGAGGGGGGTGTATGACGGGTAATCTGAGGGGGAGCCTGAGGGGGAAACCGGTGCAACGGCGGTCTTGCATTTTTGCTGGTCAGCGCGGGTCTCCGGGCTGGTGACTGGTCAGACTTAGTTATAGGGGGAGGGATGGGTTCGGGTTTGGTGGGGTGGTGTCTGTTCCGGGTGGTTGGGCTTGGGCTTGGGGTTGTTGGGGTGGCTCTACCGGTTGGCAAGTGGGCCGGGCATGTGGGTTGGGAGGGTGGAGTGCTGGGAGAAGAGGTGAGGAGAGGAGGGCAGGCTGGATGGGAGGGGGGTGGGTGAAAGAGATGTGGCCGGCGCCCACTTCCGCCGAGGGCGGGTGGCAAGGGCGCCGGCCTACCGAAGAACACACCTTGGGAGAAACCCACGTGCGTCTCAGGGCCGAGGATAGCGCTCGTGCAATCCATCGGCACACCATGCCGCTCGGATGCGGTACTTTTTTCACGCATGCGTGATCACCGCCCTGGCGGATCCGAGTGCATTGAGGTGCCCTGCACGTCTCGCCTATCGGGAGGTCGGAAGTCGTGATCAGTGCTGGACGAACTGCGGTGGGGCGCCGTGAGCTTGCTAACGTCCTCGGGTTGAAGTGGTCCACCTTCGACCGCACGAAGCCGCATACGGCTGCTGACTTCCCGCTGCCGGTGAGCTCCGAAGGCGCACTTGTCCTCTTGTGGGACCTGGAGCAGGTGGAGGCTTACCGCGACGGCCGGCCGCAACCGGTCATTCCGGCGGTCGACCGCGAGGAGGACCTCCTGGACCGCCGTGAGGCGGCAGTCCTGCTCGATGTGAAGCCGCGCAGCGTGGACAGCTACAAGAACGATCCTGGCCTTGCTGACCATGTCGTGGTCGTGGGTGGGGTCGAGCACTGGCCGCGCGCTGCGGTGCTCGCGTACGCGGCCGGCCGCGGCGCCATGAGCGCTCCCAGCGGCCGGCCGAAGGGATCGGGCGACATGGTCCCCCGCGACCTGCTCCCCGGCCGCATCGCCGAACTCCTCGACGCCAACCCCGCGGTGACCGCCGCCCACGCCGTCGACGTCCTCGGTATCTCCGTCCCGGCCGCCCAGCGGCACCTGCAACAGGAGCGCGCGGCGCGCATCGTCGCGCTGATGCGCACCGATCCGGGTCTCGGTGTCGAAGGGGCGGCGGAGCGCCTCGGCTATCCGCCGGCGGTTCGCCGGGCAGCGCTGAAGGCCGCTCAGGAGCTCTACGAGGCCTCCTGACACCCCTCTCAACCCCGAGTTGCCCTTGAGGGGGCCGCAGCTGTCCGGCTGTGGCCCCCTCAAGGCATTTCAGCCCGGTGGGGGGCGGGCGTTGCGGGTCCGGCGCCGGCCCGGGGGTGAGCGGCTTCGCCGCTCACCCCCTTGGCCGCGGGCGGTCGTGAGCGCCCGGGCGGCTCCGCTGCGCTGCGCCGACCGTGCCCTCAC
>NZ_LFML01000079.1:0-3469 GCF_001044425.1 Streptomyces roseus | reverse complement strand
CCACCCGCCACCACACCCCTTGCCCTCCGCGCTTCGCGCTCCGGGTCCAGCCGACACCGGCCCCGCAATGCCCGCCCCCCACCGGGCAGTAAACCCTCTGTGACCTGCTAATACATCACTCTTTCGTGGTGGTCTGTGAGGGCGTTCCCGCGCCCAAATGACGTCAGATCGCGGTAGAATTCTGTTGTTGGTGAGGGGATGTGGCAAGACCTCACCAGCACCGAAGAACCCCCGCACCTGCGAACTCCAGGGAGAGCTGTGACCACGGACACCAAGCCTTTCGCCCTGATCGTGCACAACGACGGCAGTTTCGTCCTCGCCGACTGGACCCCCTCCACTGAGCCCCACGAACTGCTCAGCCGCGAAGGCATCCACCAGACGGCCCGGATGGGCTCCCAGCGGATCGATGACACCTTGACCGTCTGGTCGGACGACAACGCGCTCTGGGACGACGTCCAGGTGAACCGCAGCGCTCAGCGGTTGCTCAACACCCCGCACACCCTCTGCGGCCCGGTCGTACTGACCGGCGCGATCCCCCACACCTGCGCAGCCTTCGCGGATGGCCTCACGCAGGACCAGGTGCTCCAGCTCATCGAGCGTCACCTGACCACCAAGCGCGTGCTGATGCGCAGCCTGCACATTCCCGCGCAGCGCACCCGCTGACAGGCGTCACGGTCGGCCGGGTCCCTGCCCGGCCGCCCCTGTCCCACCCTGCGGGGCCGGGAGTGGCACCCGGCCCCGCATGTCCACCGCAGAACACCGAAGAGAGGGCACGCCCATGTTCGACTCCCCTTCCCGTGATCTGTCTGCCGCACGGGAACTCGCCCGCCGATCCATGATCCTGCTGCGGTCCCTGGCCCGCGCTGCCGGTGAGGGACCCCACCACCTCACGGTGGTACTGGCGACCGAGGAAGAAACCTGCGACGACGTCACCTGCGTCGAGGGCCAGTGCATCATCGACGGGCCCGTGTTGAGCGAGGACGACAGCAACGATCCGGTCGTGTTCGTCGCGTTCCTTCTGGCAACGACGACGACAGGCGTCAACGCCATGTTGGCCGCGCGCACGATGAGCTGGGACGGCCGCGTGCGGTTCATGTCCTGGATGGTCAGTGACCTTGCCGCGTTCCCGGCCACGGCCGAGCAGAGCCACGTGGCCTACTGCATTGCCGAGGATCGAGACCTGTCCGACCCGCTTCCCCCGGCCGTCACCTTCGTGGACGCCCCCACCCTGGCCTGACCGGCCCGGCCTTGATCGGCCGCCTGACCCGGCGGCCGACCGTTCCGGGTCCTGACGCCTGAATCTCTTCCCACACCCACATCCCAGCCTGGCAGGCATTCCGGCCTGCCCAGAGGAGCACCGCCATGACGAACGACGACAGCCCGCACGGGTACCGCATCGGCAGGGCCGACCACGAATGCCGCTACCCGGTCCTGGTCGATGAGCAGCAGATCGGCCGGATCTTCCGATGGCACGGAGGGTGGTTGGCCATCCCGGCCGGAACGAGCGAGCCGATCCGGCGGGGCGACGGCCGGGACGGCAGTGACGCCGCCGCCCGCTATCTCCTGGAGGAGTACCGCGCGGGTCACATCACGCCCCAAGCGGACACGCGGAAACCGGACCAGGGAACGGGCGGCCGCGTGCCGCTGCTGCACCCGCGCATGCGCGACACCGACCGCAACCAGAACGCGGCCCGCAAGGCCGTGGCCGGTCTGACCGCCTACCAGTGGGAGCCCCGTGGCGGCTACCCCGGAGCGGATAACCCGTGGGCGGTCCGATGCCAGCTGTGCGGCTGGGAGGGCAACCGCTACTGGTCCCACCTGCGCGGCCGCAACGGCAACCCGCCCTCCCCGTACCGGCACCCCGGATGCATCGACGCAGACAAGGTGCGCGCCGTGATCCCCGCGTACGCCGCCACCCAGAACGACTGACCACGGCCCGTCAGCGGCGGGGGAGTGGCACCCCTGCCGCATCCGTAGAACACCCTAGAAGGAGAGACTCCCATGGCACACGAGATCGAGCAGTTCAGCGACGGTACAGCCGCATTCGTGGGCGCGCGTGAGAGCGCCTGGCACAGGCTGGGAACGGTGACCGCCGATGCACTGACCGCTGAGGACGCTATGCGCCTGGCGGCCTTGGACGGCTGGAACGTCCGCCTGGTCGGCCTGCACGCCACCGAACTGACGGCAGAGGGTACAACCCTCCTGGACGTGCCGAACCATCGGGCGAGCGTACGCACGCACCCCAAGACCGGGAGCCCCGAAACACTCGGTGTCGTCGGCCCCGACTACACGCCCGTCCAGAACGAGGAACACGCCGAGTTCCTCAACTTCCTCGCCGACGAGTCGGGGGCGCACTTCGAGACGGCCGGATCCCTGCGAGAGGGCCGACAGGTGTTCCTGACCATGAAGCTGCCCCAAACGATGACCATCGGCGCCAGTGACAACGTGGACCTGTACATCGCGGCCTTCAACAGCCACGACGGCAGCAGCGCATTCCGCATCGTCGTCACACCTGTGCGGGTGGTCTGCGCGAACACGCTGCGCGCCGGACTGCGGAACGCAAAGAGCAGCTACACCGTCCGCCACACCTCCGGAGCACGCGGCCGCATCGCACAGGCCCGCCAGGCCCTGGGACTCACCTTCAAGTACGCCGAGGAGTTCGAAAAGGCCGCACAGCGCATGCTCGACGCAGAGATGACCACCCCCATGCTGCGCACGGTCGTCGACAAGCTGTGGCCCGTCGCCGACGCCGACAGCAGCCGCAAGAAGAGCAACCAACAGTCCCGTTGGTACACGATCCGCAACCTGTTCGAGCAGGCCGACACCCAGGCCGGCATCCGTGGAACGGCGTGGGCGGGATACAACGCGATCACGGAGTATGCCAACCACATCGCCCCCGCACGCGGTGCCAGCCCCGACCTGAAAAGCGCCGCCCGCGCCGAGCGAGTCATCTCCGGCACCGCCGACGACGTGATGGAACGCGCCTTCCACCTGATCGCCGTCTGACCGACTCCGCCCGACCATAACCCATGGGGGCGGGAAGCAACCGCCCCCATGGGGTACCAATCTCAGTTTCAAGCTGAGAAAAAAAATGAAGCAGCCGTGTCCGACCGCAGGCCTTGCCTGCCCCACCGCTGCAGAGTACCCCCGACGCAGTGAGGAGCAACACCGCTGTTGCCAGCCGGGCCCGCTTGCGGGCCCTTGAGTCCGAAGGCGAAGCCGGAGGACCCGGGTGGGAGCGAAGCGGACACCCCAACAGGCCGAAGGCCGCAACCCCGTGAAACGGGGTCACACTGGCTCGCGCAGCGAGCCGTTCGAGACCGAGCGAAGCGAGGTCCCGAACCCGTCCGGAGCGAAGCGCAGGACACCGGCCCGAAGGGCCGGCCCTGGCTCGGCGAAGCCGAGCCCGCCGAGCGCAGTGAGGCGGTTCTCTCCTGAGCGCGCAGCGCTCAGGGACCCGCTCCGCGGG
>NZ_LFML01000078.1 GCF_001044425.1 Streptomyces roseus | reverse complement strand
CGCCCGCCGCCCGCCGCCCGCCGCCGGGAGCGTCGAGGAGCCCGCGGATCCGGGCGCTGCGCCGAATCCAGCGCACGCGCGGGGGAAGCCAGAGCGCCAGTACGAAGGCCACGGACAACGTGATCAGGGCGAACGCCGTCAGGTCGGCGACACGACCCACCGCGTCCTGCATCGACTGCCCGGCATCCGACAGCCCGTTGCCGGCGTCGGCCGCCGACCGCAGCGGCTTCTTCAGGACATCACCGATCAGCGGCACCCGGGACGCCGCGTCCCCCGCGTCCCCGAGGCCGGAAGCAAGACTTCCGCTCGCGTCCTCCAGCTTCCGCCCCGGCTCGGCCAGCAGCATGATCCCGTCGTGGACGGCCAGCGCGAACCACACCCCGACCGCCATCAGGACCAGGGCCGTCAGATCGGCCACCACCTGGCGGATACGACGTGCTCGGGTCTGGGCGTAGAGGCGCATCGGATGCTCCTGTTCCGGCGACGTCTGCGGACGTGGAGGTGGCCGCACGGGGCGGGGATCCTGGCGGAGCCCCGGTCCGGACCGTGCCCCGGATCCGCCCCCGATACTCGGCGCCGACGTACACGGTGGCGCGCCGGCCCGGAAGGGACCAGCCGCGCCACCTCGTTCGGGCACTGGTCCACACGGATGCACCGCCGTGTCCGGGTACCTGAGCAGGCGGGGTGCATCCGGGAAAGCGACCCGCAGGGAAGTACTCGTGACCGCATCCCCCCGCCACCCCGGAGCCCCGATGTCAGAAACCGAACCAGGAGCGGTACCAGGCAGCACACCTGAGCACGGTGCCCGGGCGCTTGCCGCCCTGGCGGGATTCCTCGTGCTCACCTACGCGGTGGCGGCAGTGGGTGCGCTGGCCTCCTCGAACGCGGCCGAGGTGTACGCGGAGCTGGACCGCCCGGTCTGGGCCCCGCCCGCCTGGCTCTTCGGCCCGGTCTGGACCGTCCTCTACGGCACCGTGGCCGTCGCGGGCTGGCTCGTGTGGCGGCACACCGCGGGTCGGACGAGGCGGCGGGCGCTGACCTGGTGGGGCATCCAGCTGGCCCTCAACCTCGCCTGGACCCCGCTGTTCTTCGGGGCGCGTCAATACGGGTTCGCGCTGCTGGACATCGTGCTGCTGGTCGCGGCCCTGCTCGTCACCATCCGCCTCTTCCACGCCGGGCACCGCGTCGCCGCGTACCTGCTGCTGCCCTACCTGGCATGGGTGTGCTTCGCGACGGTCCTCAACGCCGCCATCTGGCGATCGAACGCCTGATCGCGGAGACGGAGCCAAGGTCGGGCGGCTGCGCCTGTACGGACTTTCGACGTCTGCCGCAGGCCGACTTCATGGAGCCGGCTCGTGGTCGTCTACTTCGACTCGACTCGTCCGGATGCCCCCGCCCCGGTCGTCAGCGCCTCGCACGCGGACTGCCAGGCCGGGTCGCCGGGTTGGAACCGGGTGCGCAGGTAGGCCGAGGTGAGGCGGGCGACGGCGGCGACTCGCTCGGGGTTCTCATCGGTGGTCTCGTCGGCGTCGTACCCGGAGATGCCACCGAGCAGGTGCTCGCCGCCGAACAGGGTGAGCAGGGTCTTGGGCGCGGGGGAGAGCCGGTAGGGGTCGGCGTGCCAGTCGGGACCGACGTCGGTGAAGTGCCGGGAGTCGTCCTGGTCGCCGACGACGACCAGGGCGGGGGTGGTCATCGCGGAGAAGTCCGTGTCGTGGAGGAACGGCACCTTGTCCGCCATCCATCCGTTGAGGACGTCGCCGCCCCTGCCCGGTGCGGCGAGCAGCACGCCCGCCGTGATCCGGGGCTCGGTCAGGTTCATTTCCTCCCCGGTTTCGGGGTCGGCGCTGCGCGCCCCCAGCAGAAGAGCGGCGGTGTGGCCGCCGAGGGAGTGCCCGGCGACCGCGATCTTGTCGTGGTCGATGCGTCCGGCGAGCTGGGGCACGGTCTTGTCGATCTCGTCGAGGCGGTCGAGCACGTGGCTCATGTCCTGCGCACGGGAGCGGATGAAGAAGGGGCCTCCTGCCGTACCGGCGAGCTGACGGCGCAGCGTGCCGGAGCTGAGGTGGGTGGGCTGGATGACGACGAATCCGGCTGCCGCCCAGAGCTGGGCGAGGGGCGCGTACCCGTTCAGCGAGGAGAGGTTGTTGGAGCCGCCGTGGCCGTGGGAGAGCAGGATGACGGGCAGGTCGGTCCCGGCAGCGGGGGCTGAGACGCGGACCTGGAGGTCCACGGGCCGCCCGGGCACGGGCAGGACGACAGGGCTGTACGACAGGACGGGGGCGGGCGCGTCGAAGCCGGTGTCGGTGTCCGTGTCGGTGCGGGCGTTGATGTCGGTGGATGACGTCATGACGAGGGGTTTCCCTTCTGGAGCCTGGGCAGGGCCGACCCAAAGACGGCATGGCGGTTGGCCGGGCGCGGCCTGCTCTCGGCCAATTCGAAACGGAGCGTTGCTCCCCTTAATATTCGGAGCATCGTTCCGTTTTGTCAACGCGGGTGAGGGGATCCCGGCGGCGGCCACCCGCAACGCATCATTTCGGAAAAGGTTTTCCGCTGACGTCTATCGAATGGTCGTCCGCTGGGCATGCTGCGTACGTTCTCCCCGCCCCGGCCCGACGCCCTGTCCGGCGTCCCGCCCGGGCGGCCTTCCGTTCTGAGCCCTCGGGAGGTAACACGTCATGCGCTCGTTCCCCACCGCTCCCTCCGCCCTCAGCCGCCGCCATCTCCTCGCCGGACTGGCCGCCGTCCCGCTCGTCCTCGGTTCCGCGCAGCGCCCCGACCTCGTCGACCAGCCCGCGCCCCCCGTCGCCGTCCCCGTCCAGGGCAGCCGTACGGTTCTGCTCCGCAGAGCCTCCCTCGTGCTGACCATGGACCCCGGCATCGGCAGCGGCCCCCTCGGCGCCATCGAGAACGCCGACGTCCTGATGCGCGGCGGCGCGATCGCCGCAGTCGGCGCGGCGCTTGCGACGCCGCCCGGCGCCTGGGTGACGGACGCCGCGGGCAAAGTGGTCATGCCGGGGTTCGTCGACACCCACAACCACCTCTGGCAGGCGATGATCCGCGGCGGCTGTACGGACCGGGACCTGTTCGGATGGTTCCAGGCATGTACAGGCCCCCAGCGCGGCCGCCTGACCCCCGAAGCCCTCCGCAGCTTCGTACGGCTCGCCGCCCTCGACGCCGTCCAGTCCGGCGTGACCACGGTGGTGGACTGGGTGGACATCTTCTCGTACGACCTGGTCGAGAGCTACGTACGGGCCCTGGCCGGCACCGGGGTGCGATTCACCTACGCCATGTACCCGCCCGAGCCCGACGGAGCGCTGGCCGCGACGGTGAAGAAGGAGCTCATCGATCCGGAGCCCCTGGGCGCCTTCCAGATCGCCACCCACGCGGCCCGGTCCGCCGAATCGCACAACCGCGCCCACTGGGAGACCGCCCAGGACCTGGGAGTCATGCTCAACTCCCATGTTCTGGAACGCCCCGAGCAGCGCGCCGACGACCCCATCGGCGTCCTCTCCGACATCGGCGCGCTCGGGCCCCGGCTGCTGATCAACCACGCCATCCACCTGACGGACGCGGAGGTCGCCGCCGTCGCCGCGCACGACGTACGTCTGGCCCACTGCCCGCTCAGCAACATGCGGCTGGCCTCCGGCGTCATGCGGCTGGCCGACTTAGGGCCCCGGGGCGTCAAGGTCGGGCTCGGACTGGACGGCGGAACCAACGACACGTCGGACTTCCACGCCCTCATGAAGACGGCCATCGGCCTGCAACGGGCCCGTACGACCGAGGCCACGGTCTTCCCGCAGGTCCACGACGTTCTGCGGATGGCGACCTTGGGCGGCGCCGAAGTCCTCGGCCTCGCCGACCGGGTGGGCTCCCTGACCCCCGGCAAACGGGCCGACCTGCTGGTCATCGACCCGGCCGCCCTCAACTTCGCCCCGCGCTTCGACTGGATCGGCCAACTCGTCTTCAATGCGCGCCCCGAGAACATCGAGGCGGTGTTCGTGGACGGCCGGCCCCTGAAGCTGGGCGGCCGGCTGGTCGACGTCGACACGGACCGCGTGGTCCGGGAGGCCGAGGCGGCGGCCACCCGCCTCCGCACGGCCGGCTGACGCCGGGCCCGGCCCCGGTGGCGATCCGGGCGCGCCCTTGTACGCCGCCGCCTCGCTGTCCGCGCGGCGGCGCGGCACGCGCGTCCTGCCATGATGGAGGCGTGGTTGCAGCGGGTCCGGATACGTAGCCGGCGGGCTCCGCAGCCCCCGGAGGTGCCTCATGCGTAACGACGTCCGCAAGGCGGTCGAATCCGTCCTCTACGAGGCGGCCTACTACCAGGGGGCCGGTGTCAGGGTGCCCGCCGACGGGGGCGATGAAGGGGAAACAGCGGTGGCGTACGCGCTGGCCCGTCTCGGGCTGACCCGCCTCGGATCCGTACAGGCCCCGACCGTGGCGGCCCATCCGGAGAATCCCTTCCGGCAGGACGTCGATGCGTTGACCCACGTCACGGTGTGGGCGGCGAGACCGGCGCACGCTCGGCTCGATCCAGCTGAGCGGGGAACGGCCTGGCAGGACTACACCGCCGACACCGAAGACCTCGGCGACTGGGGGGCCAGGGCCACGTACGTACGGGTCTGGAAGCACGCGGCCGAGGGTCCTCCCGCAGACGCAGGCTCCCTTTCCGGTCCGTCCGGTTCCCTGCCGCCGCTGGTGATCGTTGACCAGGGTGTCTGTGGAGCGAGCGCCACGGCACCGATTCCGTCCGCGGGCGCACTCCACAGGATCCGAAAGGCCCGGCTGTTCGCCCGCCGAGCCACACCCAGAAGCGTGTGTCCGCGTCATTCAGGGGGCGAGGGGTTCTTCCCCCGCGCGGACGGCTGCGATGACCCGCTCGTGCAGGTCTCGGCTCGCGTGCTCGTCGGAGCAGACGACGGGGCTTCCGGCCATCGGGAGCCATTCGGATGCGCCGCTGTACTGCACGGTCACATGCGCGAGGCCGTCGTCTTCGGTCCACGTCGTGTGGACGTCGAGTTCGCCGTTCAGTACCGGCCCGCCCTCGCCCGTGCGTACACCGCTCCGGCCGGTGAAGATCCCGCGCGTTGTCCATGATGCCCAGCTCATCGCGTCTCCCGGGTGCCGCTGGTCTCGTCCGGCCGGTGCCTGTCTCCCGCTTCCGTGACGAATTGCCCGGGGAAAATCATCCCCTACCCGACTCAATGCGCATAGTGCGGCATACCCTCGCTATGAAGACTTTCTTCTGCTGACTGGAGGTGGCGACCATGGGCGCCGGGAAGAAGGCCAAGAACGTCGGCAAGAACGTGAAGGGCAAGACGAAAGAGGCGACGGGCCGGGCCGTCGGCAACGAGAGCCTCGAGGCCAAGGGCCGGGCCGAGCAGATGGCCGGGGACGCCAAGCAGACGGTGCAGAAGGCCAAGGACACCCTCAAGCACTGACCCGGACGGACCGGAGCGGCCGGCGGCTCAGTGCCGTCGGCCGCTCCGGTGTGCGCGGTCGTGATCACAGCGCCGGGACGGTCCTGCGGACCTCAGCGTCGCCGGCGTGCCCGTCGGGGCTCTTCTTCCTCCTCCTCCACGTCCTCGTCCTCGTCAACGTCCTCGTCTACGTCCTCGTCTACGTCCTCGTCCTCGTCCTCGTCCTCGTCCTGGTCCGTGTCCTCGTAGGCGTCTTCGTCCTCTGCTTCCTCTTCGTCCTCTTCCTCGGGGTATTCCTCGGCGTCCTCCTCCTCGCCTTGCTCCGGTTCCTCGGCCGCGTCTTCGTACTCTTCGTCCTCGTAGGGTCCCTCTTCGTCCGTTTCGCCTTCCTCGCTGTCCCCGCCGTCCTCGTCCGCCTCGTCCGACTCCTCCTCCTGGGCAATGGCGTCTTCGTGGGTGACGACCACCTCTCCGTCCTGGATCTCCCCGCGCCAGCCGTCGGGCTCGTCGTTGGTGAGGGTGACGAAGCGGCCGAAGTTCTTCAGGTCCAGGCGCAGGCGCCTGCCCTGGGCGCGCCAGATGTTGCCGGTCTTCTCGAACAGACCGGCGGGGTAGTACTCGACCACCAGCACGATGCGGGTCAGGCTGGGGGCCAGCTCGTGGAAGCTGACACAGCCGCGGGTGGTGCCCTTGGCTCCTTCCGAGGTCCACACGATCCGGTCGTCCGGAACCTGCTCCTGGACGGTGGCCTTCCAGCTGCGGGTGGAGGGCCCGACCTTGACCTTCCAGTCGCTCGTGGTGTCATCACCCTTGGAGACGCTGCGGACGCCCTTGGCGAAACCGCTGAATTGCTCGTACTGCGTCCAGTGGTCGTAGGTGGTGCGCAGCGGGAGGCCGACGTCGAGGACCTCCATGATGTTCATGGCCTTGGCGCCGCCCTTGCGGCCCTTGCCCTTGCCGCCGCCCAGCAGGCCGCTGCCGGCCTCCTTGACCTTGTCCTTGATGCCGTCCACGGTCTGGCCGAGGGCGGCCTTGACCGGCGAGTCGCCCTGGAGGAGGCGCGCGCCGATGCCGGGCAGGGCTCCGCCGCTCTCGGCGACGTCGTAGAGGCGGTCGGTGACGTCGCCGACCTTGTCGACGGCCTTGTCGGCGAGGTGCTCGGCCTGGGCCGTGAGGAAGCCGCCGAGCTCCTCCATCAGGCGGTCCAGCCCTGACGGGGAGCCGCCGGTGCCGTTTCCGTTGTCGCGGTCGCGGTCGCGGTCGCTGTCGCGCTGTGTGGTGGCCATGGTGTCACCTCCGCGCGCCGGTCTTGCGGCTGGTGGACTTCGCCGCGGTCTTCGCGGTGGTCTTCTTGGCCGGCTGGCGAGCGGCGCTCTTCTTGGCCGGCGCCGTCTTCTTCGCCGGCGCGCTCCGGTCGGCGGAGGCGCTCTTGCGGGCGGGGGCCGCCTTGCGGGCAGGTGCCGCCTTACGAGCGGGAGCAGCCTTCCGGGCGGGTGCGGGCTTGCCGGGCGCTGCAGACTTCCTGGCGGGGGTCTTGCGGGCCGGCGTACCGCGCGGGGTGCCGCGGTCGGCTGCGGCAGCGCTTCGGCGGGCCGTACGCCGACGGGGCGCGGGCTCGGGCTCCGGCTCTTCCTCTTCTTCCTCTTCTGGTTCTTCCTCTTCGTCGGCGCCCTCGTCCTCGTTCTCGCTGTCCTGGTCCTCCTCTTCCGGTTGTTGATCGTCCTCGTACTCGTCCTCGCCCTCGTACTCGTCTTCGTCTTCGTAGTCCTCCTCGGGCCGACCCTCGTCGGCCTCGGACTCCTCCTCCTCGTAGTCGCCTTCCGCCCCGCCGTCGTTTTCGTCTTCGTACTCGGAGTCCTCGTCCTCGTCCTCATCCGCTTCCTCGCGGCCGCGTCCGAGATCCAGGGTGCGTTCGTGGAGGGTGTCGGCAAGGCGGGTGAGCTGTCGGTTGGCCGTGGCGGCCAGCGCCTTGCGGCCGGCGTCCAGCGCCTCACCCTTGACCTGGTCGCCGAGGTCGGCGAACTGCGGCATCTCGCTCAGCTTTTTCAGACCCTGGGTAGCGAGCTCCTTGGGGTCGAGGCCGAAACGACGGCCCGCGGCGTAGGTGGCGAGGCTGAAGGCCAGACGGCCCTTCTTGGCGCGCCCCAGTATGTAACCGCCGGCGACGGCTGCCGCCAAAGCTACAGCCGGGGCATGATCGACCGGCCGGCCTGAAACTCGAAGGGCGGACCGTCCGGGAAGGGACAGCGCCATGACCGTGGTGCCGCAGGGCGGAAACAGCCTCAGCAGAACCACCGCCGCGGGCGGAGGAAATACCGCAAGCCTCTACGACGTCCTCGAGCTCATCCTCGACCGGGGCCTGGTCATCGACGTGTTCGTCCGGGTGTCCCTCGTCGGCATCGAAATCCTCAAGATCGACGCCCGGATCGTCGTGGCCAGCGTCGACACCTACCTGCGGTTCGCCGAAGCCTGCAACCGCCTCGACCTCGAATCCGGTCGCAAAGCTCCCGCCCAGCTCACCGACATCGTCGGAGACACCCTCGAATCCGGCGCCCGCGGCAAGTCCAAAGGCGCTCTCAGCGGCGCCGTGGAAGCCGTGACCGACTCCCTCACCGGCGGCAAGGGCCGGCGCGACAAGGACGAAGAGCCGGAAGAAGAGCCCGAGGACGAGCCGGTGCGCCCCCGGCGCCGACCCGCCGCCCGCCGCACCCGCCGCGAGAGGGAGTAGACCATGGCCCTCTACGTGTACTCGATCATCGCCGCCGACCACCCCGCCCGCCTCGACACCCTCACCGGCGTCGGAGCCGAACCCTCCGCCCTACGCCTGGTGCACGCCGGGTCGCTCTCCGCCGTCGTCAGCGACATCGACCACGAGGTGCGCGCGAAACGCCGCGACCTCACCGCGCACCAGGAGGTCCAGGAACAGCTCATGGCCGACGGGACCGTCCTGCCGATGCAGTTCGGCTACATCGCCCCCGACGACCCCACCGTCAAGGAGGCCCTCCAACAGGGCGAGGGGGCCTACCTCGACGCCCTCGAACGGCTGAAGGGCGCCGCCGAATACCACGTCAGGGCCTCCCAGGACGAGGAGGAGCTCCTACGGGAGATCCTCGGCGAATCCGCCGAGGCCCGCCGGCTCAACGACCGCATCAAAGCCGGCGACGCGGACCCCCGCTTACCCCTCCAGCTCGGCGAACTCATCGCCGTCGAAGTCCGCGACCGCCAGGAAGCCCTCGCAGCGGGACTCGTCCAGGCCCTGCTGCCCTTCGCGCGCGAGCACGCCATCCGCCCGCCGGCGGACGGTGACATCCTCAACGTGTCCCTCCTGGTCCCCGACGACCAGAAGGGCCGTTTCCTCGACGCCGAAGGCAGCCTCGCCCGGCAGGTCAACGGCGTCGACTTCCGATTCACCGGACCGCTGCCCCCCTACAGCTTCGTGTAGCGCCGGGACGGCTGCAGCGGCCCACCCGTCCGCGTACGCCGCGCACTGTGCGGGCGGCCCCGGGGAACACCAGGAGGGAGCCATGGGTCTTCTGACTCAGCTGCTGACCTCACCCCTCGCCCCCATGCGCGCCGTCGTCTGGGTCGCCCAGCGCGTGACCGACCGGGCCAACGAGGAGTACTACGACCCCGCCCCCGTCTACGCGGCCCTCGCCGACCTCGAACGACACCTGCTGTGCGGCGACATCGACCAGGACACCTTCGACGACCTCGAGGACCAGCTCCTCGACCGGCTCGACGAAATCGCCCGCTACCGCCAGAACCTCCCCTGAAGGCGAGGACGACGGCCATGACAGACCCCCTCGACACCCGGCTCGGCCCCCTTCCCTCCAGGGCCACGCCCCTGTCCTACGCGCCGTCCTCCTCCGCCAGCCTCGCCGACATACTCGAACGCGTCCTCGACAAGGGCATCGTCATCGCCGGTGACATCCGCATCAACCTCCTCGACATCGAGCTGCTGACCATCAAGCTGCGCATCCTCATCGCGTCGGTCGACAAGGCCAAGGAAATGGGCATCGACTGGTGGGAGCACGATCCCTCCCTGTCCTCCCGCCACACCGGCGATCCCCTGGTAGAGGAGAACCGTCGCCTGCGAGAGGAACTCGAAGCCCTGCGCCGTGACCGCCTCGAACCCGATGCGCCGCCCGAGCGCGAGCAGCCGCGACGCCGCGCCGCCCCCAGCAAGAGGAACGCGCCGTGACCGGCACCGAACCCACCTTGACCTACGTGTACGCGGTCGCCGCCCGTACGCCCGGCCTCGGTGAGGTCCTCGCCCGTCTGACCGGGGTGGCCGCCACGCCCCTCACCCTCCTCGCCGCCCCCGGCAGCGCGGAGGGCGCGCCCGCGTTCGCCGTCAGCCAGGTCCCCGCCGCCGACTGGAACGCCACCGCCCTCAAGGCCCACTTCGAAGACATCACCTGGCTGGAGCAGACCGCCCGCGCCCACCACCAGGTCGTCGAGGCCCTCGCCGCCCACACCACCGTCCTGCCCCTGCGACTGGCGACCCTCTACGAGGATCCTGACCGGGCCCTGACCGCCCTGCGCGAACAGTACGAGCAGTTCACCGACCGCCTCGCCCTCCTGACCGGCCACACCGAGTACGGCATCAAGGCCTTCATCACCGCCGACGCGGACAGCGACCCCCTCCCCACCGGGACGGTCCCCGCCGTCAGCCCCGGCAAGGCGTACCTGCGGGCCCGCAAGGCCCAGCAGCACGCCCATGAGGAACACCACCAAGCGGCCGTCCGTGCAGCCCAGCAGCTCGCCGCCACCGCCGCCCGCTACGCCGCCGCGTACGTCCGCCACCCCGCCCAGAGCGGCCCCCTCGCGCGCGACCAAGGCGAGAACATCCTCAACGACGCCTACCTCGTCCCCGACGAACACGCCGACGCCTTCCGCGCCGACATCGAGCAGGCCGCCGCCGCCCTCACCGGCGTCCGCGTCGAGATCACCGGCCCCTGGGCGCCCTACTCCTTCGCCACACCGCCGGCCCAGCCCGCAGAAACGGGCACCGGCGCCCGGGGCGCACCAACATGACGCTCACCCCCGCAGACGCGCCCATGCCAGGGCGGCAGGTCGCACTCGTCGACCTCTTGGACCGCCTCCTGGCAGGAGGCGTGGTCGTCACGGGCGACCTCGTCCTGTCCATCGCCGACATCGACCTGGTCCGGATCTCCCTGCGCGCCCTCATCACCTCCGTCAGCACCCTCACCGACGAACCCTCGCCCCCTGATCCGGCGGACGGGGAGGCGCCATGACCACACCGACGCCGCCCGACCCGCGAGCCGTCCCCGACCTCGGGCCGGTCAGCAACACCATGGCGGAGGCCTTCCGCCTCACGCACGCTCCACCCGAGCACACGAACGCTCCCAGGGCGCCGAGCCACCGCATCCACGCCGACCCGGACACCGTCGGCGAAGACCTCCTCAAGCTCGTCCTCACCCTCGTCGAACTCCTCCGCCAGCTCATCGAGCGCCAAGCCCTCCGCCGAGCCGAAACGGGCGAACTCAGCGACGAGCAGGAAGAGGAACTCGGCGCCACCCTCCTCGCCCTGCACGACCGGATGACCGACCTCTGCGCGCAGCACGGCTACACCCTCCAGGACCTCAACCTGGATCTGGGCCCGCTCGGCCCCCTCCTGCCGCCGGCCCCCAGCCCGCCCGGATACGACGGGCCGGACGCGGAAGAGGGGTAGGAGCGCAGTCGGAGCAGCGAGCGCGGGGGCTCCGGCGGCGGACGCGGACCCAAACCACCCGGCAGTTCCTGCCCTGGTGGGAAGCCGGTTCCGGCGCAGGACGCGGGTCAGTCGATGACCGCCGTTGCTTCGACCTCGACGAGAAGGCCGGGCTCGGCCAGGGCGGCGACTCCGATGCCGGTGAGCGGTGCGGCCGGCGTGACACCGAGCTTCCGCGCCGCCCGCGCGATCCCTTCGGCGAACAGCGGCATCTTCTCGGGCGCCAGGTCGACCGCGTAGACCGTCAGCTTCACCACGTCGCCGAAGGAAGCTCCCGCCGCGGCGAGGGCGGCGGCCACGTTGAGGTAGCACTGCTCGACCTGGGCGGCGAGGTCGCCTTCACCGACGATCGCCCCGTCCGCGTCCCAGGCGACCTGCCCGGCGACGAAGATCAGCTTCGTGCCCGTCGCGGTCGCCACCTGCCGGTAGAGGTCGACTTCCACCAGTCCGGCGGGATCCATCAAGTTGATCGCCATGCCCACTCCTCGATGTCACGACCCGAGGGCGCACCTCTGCCGAAGCGGGCGCCTCTTGGTCTCTTGTGGTTACTCGGTAACCGTAGGAGAGTGTGGGGCGACGTGGAAGAACGCACTTTTCGGTGACGGAGGAACCGTATGGTGACCAAGCAGCTCAACGGCTCACGGGATGACCGGGACGAAGCGGATCTGCGCCGTGCGGACTCGCTGGCGCGCGAGATCTTCTCGGACGTAGCCAACAAGTGGGCGCTTCTGATCATCGAGGCCCTCGGGGAGCGGACCCTGCGCTTCACCGAACTGCGCGACGAGGTCGAGGGGGTCAGCCACAAGATGCTCACCCAGAACCTGCGCATGCTCGAGCGCAACGGCCTCGTCGATCGCGTGGTGCACCCCACCGTGCCGCCCCGCGTCGATTACTCCCTCACGGATCCGGGCCAAGCCCTGCGCAAGACCGTCGACGTCATGTGTGACTGGACGCACCGCTACCTCCGCCACATCGACGCATCGCGCCGGCGCTTCGACGCCTGATCCCGACGTCTCCGACAGCAGGCGGGTCGGCCTAACGGCCCTCGGCGCGCAGCTGCTTGTCGGTGAAGGTGGCGCTGACGGTCTTGCCGCCGCCGTCGTCGGCGCGGACGGTGACGGTGTCGGCGACGTCGTGGACCAGCCGCCACCCGAACCCGCCCGGGTGCCTGGGCGGCCAGGTCTGGAGCTCTGGCAGACGCGCCGTGCGGTCGGACACTTCGACGGTGACGAAGCCGGGGCGGGCGGTGATCGTGAAGGCGGTGGCCCCGCCGGCGTGCCGCTCGGCGTTGGAGATCAGCTCGCTCACCACCGTCACCACATCGTCGACTCCGGTCTGGGGCAGGTGCAGACGGGCAAGAACGGCCCTGGCGGTTTCGCGTGCTCGTACGCAGCTGATGCCGGACCCCTCAGGGTCCGGCAGGAGTCGGGACGACAGGGCCCTCTCTTCCATACGCTTGCGCCTTCCCCCGCTTCCGTCCGCCAAGCACCCCCTGGGTGCGCGGCCCGCCGGCCGTGCCGACCGTGTGCACAGCCTGTGACGCCCGCGCCGGCGTGCCCGGTTCCGCGGTCGGGCCGGCCGCGTCGCGGCGGCACCCGAACGGGTGTGGCCGTCGGCCGCACGGCACCTCGTCGACGTCCTTGTCGCTCTGCGCAGGTGTCGTCGGTGCTGGGATGGGCAGGCGCCTCGTGCTCATCGGATCGATGCAAGGAGCGCACGAAGGAGCGAACACATGTCAACCAAACCGACCTCTCACGTGCCCCATGGTGAGGGCCCGAGCCGACACCGGGGGACCGAGCAACACGGCTGGTCGCCTGACGTCGACTCGACACACACCGAGGAGAACCCCAGCGCGCGCAAGTCCTTCGAAACCCCGAAGTCGAGCCGGGCCCGTAAGGACGAGGCCCCCAGCGAGACGCAGCCGGTCGACAGGGGCACGCCCGTGGAGAGCCACTCGCGTCGGGGCGAGGATCACGCGAAGTCCGGCTCGAAGGGCCACCACGACCTGGGACCCCGGGGCCGGTCCGGCCGTCCCAGCGGGGGCAAGGACGCATCCGCCTACTCCGGGGTCGACCCCGACGCGGACGGCGACGAGCTGCGGAAGGGATGACAGAGGGGCCACGGCGCCTGCACCGAAGCGTGTCATCCGGTCAGGCAGGTGCCTGCGAGCGGAGCCGGCGCATCGGCGGCACGCCGACAGCGTGCCGCCCGCGCCACCTCGACCGACCTCGGCGCCGTCAAGTGCTCCGCCCCGGCGCAGGCCGCCTGATCGCGTCGAGGCGGGTCAGTGAGAGCGTCCCCGTCCGATGGTGACGCGGTAGAGGGCCAGCAGGATGACGGAGCCGATGATGGCGGCGATCCAGGTGGAGAGATCGAAGAAGCCGTCGATGGAATCGACACCGAAGATGACCTTGCCGAGCCATCCGCCGAGCAGGCCGCCCGCGATACCGATGAGCGTCGTGATGATGATGCCACCGGGGTCCTTGCCCGGCATGATCGCCTTGGCGATGAGACCAGCAAGCAGACCGATGAGAATCCAAGCGATGATGCCCATGGAAGGGGCTCCTTCTCCGCGAAATAAGATTGTTGTCAGCTCGCTTCTTAACGCGCTGCACGCTTTCAAACGTGCTGTGTCGGCAGGTCGCCGAGGCCAACGCCCGGACAGCGGAAACCAGGGACCCCCGAACGGGAGGATGCCTGCTACTCCGACCAGGTTTCGGGGCCACCGCCTTCCCACCGGAAGAGGCCCGGATCCTCAAGGTCCGCGTCCTCCCACCCCGGGAATCCCGCACGGCGCAGGAATTCCCGCAGGTCGCTCTCGCCGCGGGCCAGGCCGAGGATGGCCGAGTCGTAGTGCACCCGGCGGCCGCCATGAGGATCGTCAGGGCTGGGCGGGTGGATGACGATGCGAGGGTCCATGCCGTCAGGCTCGGGCATCCGCGCACGTCGCGCATGTCGCGCACGTCGCCCACGCGCAGGGACGCACCGAGCACCTCCCCCCATCGCGACAGAGGAGCTGTGATGAAAGCCGTTACCTGGCAGGGCCGTCGCAAGATCGAGGTGGCAACGGTTCCGGATCCGCAGGTCGTCCACCCCACGGACGCGGTGATCGAAGTGACGACGACGGGCCTGTGCGGATCCGACCTGCACCTGTACGAGGTGCTGGGACCCTTCCTGGACGCCGGCGACATCCTGGGTCACGAACCGATGGGAGTGGTCGCCGAGGTAGGTACCGAGGTCCGCCGCCTGAAGGTCGGCGACCGCGTCGTCGTCCCGTTCAACGTGTCGTGCGGATCCTGCTTCATGTGTGAGCGCGGCCTGCACTCGCAGTGCGAGACGACCCAGGTCCACGAGTACGGCAACGGCGCGAGTCTCTTCGGATACACCAAGCTGTACGGACAGGTGCCGGGTGGGCAGGCCGAGTACCTGCGCGTCCCGTTCGCCGACGCGCTCCCCATCCCCGTCCCCGAAGGGCCGCCCGACGACCGCTTCGTGTACCTGTCGGACGTCCTGCCGACCGCCTGGCAGGCCGTCGTCTACGCCGACGTTCCGCCCGGCGGCAGCCTCGCCGTCCTGGGCCTCGGACCCATCGGCGACATGTGCACCCGCATCGCCGCCCATCGCGGTGCCGACACGGTGATCGGGATCGACCTGGTCCCGGAACGGCTGGCGCGCGCCGCCGGCCACGGCGTCGAGGTCTACGACCTGACCCAGTACGGGGATGAACTCGTCGAGGCCGTCCGCAAGGCTACCGGCGGCCGGGGCCCGGACGCCGTGATCGACGCCGTCGGCATGGAGGCACACGGCAGCGTCGGCGTCGCGGCCGTGCAGACCGCCACCGGCCTGCTGCCGGACGCCCTGGCATCCGCGCTGATGAGGAAGGCGGGCGTGGACCGCCTGGGCGCCCTGCGGCTGGCGATAGAGCTGGTACGCCGCGGCGGCACCCTCTCCCTCTCCGGTGTCTACGGCGGAGCCGCGGACCCCCTGCCGCTGCTCACGATGTTCGACAAGCAGATCCAGCTGCGCATGGGGCAGGCCAATGTCCGTCGGTGGGTCGACGACCTGCTTCCGTTGCTGACCGACGAGGATCCCCTCGGCGTCGACGGCTTCGCCACCCACCACCTGCCGCTGGATGATGCGCCCCGGGCGTACGCGGACTTCCAGGGGAAGCGGGACAGCATGGTGAAGGTCCTCTTCCACCCATGAGGGCCGAGTCGGCGAAGGGCGCGCACCCCCTACGGCGAAGCCCCGCGCCGTCCGAGGAGTGAGGGGATCCGGCGCGGGGCTTCCTCGGGGGTTACGGCAGCGGGGTTCCGCCGGTGGCGTTGATGATCTCGCCGGTGATGTAGGAGGCCTGGTCGGACGCGAGGAAGACGTAGGCGGGCGCCATCTCGGCCGGCTGCGCGGGCCGCCCCAGCGGGGACTGCTCGCCGAACTTCGTCGGGTCGGGCGTCGTCGCGGGAATCAGCGGTGTCCATACCGGCCCCGGCGCCACGCCGTTGACCCTGATACCGCGCTCGGCGAGCATCTGGGCCAGGCCGTGGGTGAAGGAGATGATCGCGGACTTGGTCATGGCGTAGTCGAGGAGGTGCGGGCTGGGCTGGTAGCCCTGCACGGAGGCGGTGTTGATCACCGAGGAGCCGCGCGGCATACGGGCCAGCGCCGCCTTGGTGAGCCAGAACATCCCGTACAGGTTGGTCTTCATCACCCGGTCGAACTGCTCGGTGGTGATCGCCTCGATCCCGTCGGGCTGGGACATCTGGTAGGCGGCGTTGTTGACGAGCAGGTCGATGCCGCCCAGCTCGCCCACCGCCTTGTCGACGAGGGCGGTGCACTCCGTCTCGTGCCGGATGTCGCAGGCCACGGCCACCGCGGTGCGGCCGGCCTCACGGATCAGGCGGACGGTCTCCCCGGCCTCCTCGGCTTCTTCGTCGAGGTGGGTGAAGACGACGTCGGCTCCTTCCCGTGCGAAGGCCAGGCAGACGGCTCGGCCGATGCCCGGGTCACCGCCGGTGACGAGCGCCCGGCGCCCCTGCAACAGGCCGTGGCCCCGGTACGTCTCCTCGCCGTGGTCCGGGCGGGGACGCATCGAGTCGGTCGAGCCGGGATGGTCCTGGTCCTGCTCGGGGAACGGGGGACGGGGGTGGAGTGACACCGGATCGGTGAGGCGGGGTGAGTCGGGGGAGGGCATCGCGGACTCCTTCCGGTACGGGGCGGGTGCAGCGGGGCGCTGTCAGGAAGAGGGCGGGTAGGCGGCGGCCTTGAGGCGGCGCGCGAGGTGCGCGGTGTTCGCGGCGAGGGTCTTGGTCGTCGCGGCGGTCTTCTCGGGCGTCTTGTCGAGGTCCTGGTAGTCGGTGCCCTGCATGGCCTCGCCGACCCAGTAGGTGACGGCGTTGGGGGCCAGGGAGAAACCGGCGTCGTTGAGGCCCTGGAAGAGGTCCGCGCTGACCTTGTGGGCGCCGTCCTCGTTGCCGACCACGCATACGGCGGCGACCTTGCCGTAGGTGAGCATGCGGCCCTCGTCGTCGCTCTCGCCGATCTCGGCGTCGAGACGTTCCAGGACGCGCTGGGCGACGCTGGAGGGGTGTCCGAGCCAGATGGGCGTGGACAGGACCAGGATGTCGCACGCCAAGATCGTGTCGCGGATCTCCGGCCAGGCGTCACCGTCCCCCATGTCGACCTCGACGCCCGGCTTGACGTCGTGGTCGGCGATCCGGATCACCTTTCCGGTGACGCCGTGGTCGGCCAGGGCGGCCATGGTCTGCTCGGCGAGCAGCTGCGAGCTGGAGGGCTTCGGTGACGGTGAAAGCGTACAGACCAGCGCGACGGCGCGCAGGGGCGTGGTTTCGGTAGTGGTGTCCATGGGGTCCGACTACCCGGATCATCGGCGCGTATCCCGCCCCATACGGCGATACCAGCCGATCCGCGGCGGATAGGGGACGGAGGCTGGTCGCATTGGCCGGTGTCCGGGGCCCGCCCCCGACCTCGTACGGCGTGCTTGGCGCCCGCCGGGGTGGGCAGGCGCCGGGCGTGGCGAAAGGCGGCACCATGGGTCGGACGGCACTGATCGTGATCGACATGCTCAACACCTACGAGCACGAGGACGCCGAGGTGCTGGTGGGGTCGGTGCGTGAAGCACTTCCCGGCGTCGGGACGCTGCTCGAACGGGCACGGGACGCCCAGGTCCCGGTCGTCTACGTGAACGACAACTTCGGCCGCTGGCGGTCCCACCACGGGGAGCTCCTCGAGGCCGCCCTGGCCGGCCGCTACGGCGACCTGGTGCGCCCGGTCGTGCCGGACGAGGAGGACATGTTCGTCGTCAAGGCACGGCACTCGGTCTTCTTCGAAACGCCCCTGGCCTACCTGCTGGGACAGCTCGGCGTCCGCCGGGTGGTGCTGTGCGGGCAGGTGACCGAGCAGTGCGTGCTGTACTCCGCTCTGGACGCGCACATCCGGCACCTCGACGTGGTCGTGGCCCTCGATGCCGTCGCCCACATCGACGCCGCCCTCGCCGACGCGGCCCTGAAGATGATGGAACGCAACATGTCGGCCGAGCTCCTCCCGAGCGGCGAGATCCCCTTCGAGGACGGCGCGGGGCCGCCCGGCGGGTCACGGGAGTGAGCCGGCCCGAACCTGGCTCGGTGCTGAGCCCTGCCGGTCACGGTCACGGTGAGGGGACGAGAGGTCGCCTCGGCGACGGGTGTCTCATCCCCTGCTCCCGCCCGGCGGGATCCGCACTCGTGCTGCCCGCGCGCCCGCACGGCGTACCGGAATGCCCGCACCTTCCGGCCCGTGGGCGCACGGGGAGAGGGCGTTGTCCCTTGTACCTCAGCCGGTCGGTCAGCCGATCGGTCAGCCGGTCGGGGCGGGGGTGCCGGAGACGTGGACGTCCACGTTGATCACGGCATCGGCGATGGCCTGCCGGACCGCTGCCACCACGGTGTCGGTGTCCACACCCGGCTGCCGGCCGAGTTGGGCGGCGAGCGCGGTCACCGCTGCCTGCGCCGCGGCGAGTTGTTGCCCGAGGGCGTCGGTCTGGTTGTTGTGGACCTTGTCCATCCAGGCCATGACCGCGCCCATGTCGACGGGCTGGCCAGTGGCGGCGTTGGTTTCGGTGTGGCGCCAGACGGCGGCCGCGACGGCGTCGAGGTCTGCCTGGGACAGGGGCATGTCGTCCTCCTGGGATCCTAGGGCCCAGGTGCGAAGCTCCTCGCGGCTGGGCAGGGGGCAGTAGTCCTGGTCTACGGGGTCGTCGGTGTACTGGTGGAACATCCAGCTCGCTCTGATCCCGGGGGCGCCCGCGGCGCGTCCCGCGGTGGCGATCCACAGGAAGTCGCCGCAGTAGCCGGTCGTGTCGACGTTCTTCCAGTAGTCGACATTGCAGTACATGCCGATACGGTGACCCGGCATGCGGTCCTTGACGTAGCGGAGCCAGGCTTCCTTGTACGTCCGTTGGCGGGCCTTGGAGACCCCGGCGTTGGCCTTGTCGTAGCCCTCCCAGTCGAGGACCAGGATGTCACCGGGCTGCCAGGCCACCTGGTCGAGGAAGAAGTCGGCTTCGCTTTCCGGGTCGTTTCCCATGTGGGGGTAGTGGTAGGCGCCCCAGACCAGACCGTGCCGCTTGACGTGGTCGCGCTGGCGGACCCACTTCGGATTCGTGTATCCGAGGCCCTCCGTGATCTTCGTGAAGACGAAGTCGAGTCCGGTGAGGCCCGGTTCGTCGCTCTGGTAGGAAGCCCAGTCCTGTCCGTAGATGCCCATCAGGCGTTGCCCTTCTTGCCGCGCTTGGCCCGCCGGCCGTGCCTCTGCGCCGGCCCTGGCCCCGGCTCGGCAGACGGCACTTCGGGGCGGGCCCGGTGCTTCAGGTGGAGATGGTGACGTCGCCGCCCCGGGGGAGGAGCCCGGACGGATCGGCGGCGGTGAGGTATCCGGAGCCTTCGATGCCTCAGGAGTTTCCCCAGCTGATCGTCGGCCGATACGTGCCAAAGATGCTGAATCGATTCAGCACGGCAAGCGCGTGCTCGCGCTTGCAGCCGGCTTGCAGGAGCGGCAAGCCGTCCGCCAAGTCAAAGCCAAGTGGTGGCGGGCACCTTGGGGCGTTCCTTGCCCGCATGCGATCTCTGGAGCGAGAGCGTGACGCACAGCAGTTCCTCCGTACGTCCCCCCACCCGGACAAGGGTGGTGGCCCACCGTGTCCTCGGCGGCGGGTGGGCCCGGCCGTACAGCCCCTCCTCCCGTACCCTGCGGGCTCCCCTCACCGGCGGGACGGGCCGATGACCGTGCTCGATCGAGCCCCGCTCGACGTCCTGGACGCCTACCGCACCTGCGAGTTCGCCACCCTGGCCAAGGACGGGACCCCCCTGGCGTGGCCGACGGCCGTGACGCGCCGCGAGGACGGCACCCTGCTGCTGACCACGTCCCTCGCGTTCTCGCAGAAGGCGCTGAACGTGCGCCGCGACGCTCGCGTCGCCCTGCTGTTCTCGGATCCGACGGGCAGCGGACTCGACCCGGCCCCGCAACTCTTCGTCTCCGGCCTGGCCGAGTGCCCCGACCAGATCATGACCGGCCCGCGCGGAGCCGAGGAGTACTGGAGGACGCTCTTCGAGCGCCAGCCGCACAGCCGCGCGTACCTCTCGGCTCCCATGCGGCCGTTGATGTCCTGGTACTACTTGCGGCTGCTCATCACCGTCGTGCCCGGCCAGGTGACCGTACGGCCGCCGCTGAGCGCGCGGCGGCCGGGCACACCGGCGCCCGTCACCGGGGCGGACCCGCTGCTCGGGGCCGCACAGCTGCAACGGTTCCCCACGGCGGTGCTGTCGGCACGGGACGCCTCCGGGGCCCCCGTGCTCGCCCGTACGACGCCGACGCCGACGGCGGACGGCTACCTCGTGGAGGTTCCGGCCGACTGCTCTCCCGTACCGGGCCCCGCCGCGCTCCTGGTGCACCGCCACGATGAGCTGCTCAACGGCATGTACAACGCGCTCGTCCGCGGGACCCTCCGGCAGACGGATGCCGGCTGGATCCTGGTGCCGTCGACCGTGGTGGAGCCGATGGGCTCGGGGAGGACGAGCGACGCGTTGCGGGTACTGCGTCGCACCAAGCGCTCTACCGACCGGTACCTGGAGCGCCGGGGCCTGCGCCGGCCGAAGGTGCAGTGGGACCGCTTCCGCGAGCTGGCGGCCGAGGCGGAGCGGCGGGGGCGGAAGTGAGGATCCCGGACTGTTCCGCTGGCCGCGGGCGCGGACGCACCGTACGCGTGCTGATCGGCCGGTGCGTCGGCGCACTGGCCGTCGCCGCCCGCCGGGCTGTGGCCGGCGACCATGCCGAGGTCCCCGCCGGTGCTGCCCGTATGCGGCACGCGATGCGCTCTCCCCATCACTGAACCCGCCGCACATGCGGGCACAACCGGCGTCCTACCATGGGGGGATGACGACCGCCGACCGATACGAGAACGACCGCCACCCCGGCGTCGTCATGGGCGAACTGAGTCTCACCGACGACGTCACGGCGGCAGCCGTTCACCGTATCGGCCTCCGCGCCTACACCGTCGAGGCCGAGCTGATCGGCTTCGACGGCATCCCGCCGCTGCGGGAGAGCCTGGAGGAGATGCGCGTCCAGCCCCTGCGGTGGCTCGGTGCCAGGGTCGAGGGCGAGATCGCCGCTTTCGTCGCCTGGCAGGTCATGGCCGAGGAGCTCATCTGCATCGCGCGCGTGTGCGTGGACCCGCGGTGGTTCCGTCGCGGACTGGCCTCGGCCCTGCTGCGGCACCTCCTGGCCGACCTCGCTCCCGAACACGACGCGCTGGTGAGCACCGGCGCCGACAACCACCCGGCCGTCGCACTCTACGAACGCCTCGGTTTCCGCCACGTCGACACCGTCGAGCCCGCTCCCGGGGTGCGGCTGGCCCGGTTCGAGCTGACACGCCCATCCGGACGGCCCGGCCGATAGGGCCGAGGGGTACGACGGGTGGCCTAGACGGTCGGGCCGGGCTTTGCCCACTCCTCACGGAGCATCCCGAAGAGCACGGTGTCGTAGCGCTTCCCCTCGAACAGCACGGCCGACCGGCGGCGGCCCTCCTCGCGGAAACCCAACCCGGTGAAGGCGCGCACGGCACGCTCGTTGCCGCTCCAGGTGTCCAGTTCCAGCCGGCTCAGGTTGTAGGCGCCGAAGAGGTGGTCCACGAGCAGCCGCAACGCGTCGCTGCCGTGGCCTCGGCCCCAGAACTCCCGTTCGCCGATGGTCACTCCCAGCGTGGCCACGCCGGCGTACGGGTCCAGGTCGCGATAGTCGGCCATGCCGATCACGCTTCCGCCCACCAGGTCCTCGACGGTGAACACGGCCGACTCCCTCGGGTTGAGGCGCAGCATGGTCTCGAAGCCGAGACCGATCGCCTCCGCCGTGACCGGGCCGAAACACGGGTCGCCGGCCGTGGCCCATCGCACCACTTCCGGGTCGTTGCGCCACCGCACATGATGCTCGGCGTCTTCGGAGCGCAGCGCTCGCAGCCTTACCAGCTTTCCTTCGAACATCGCGCAACCCTAATCGATCGCAGAACCGCTGAGGCCGCTCGCGGTCACAGCAGTCGGTCGACCAGGCCGTCGATGTAGTCCGGGGTGAGCGGGACGATGCCGAACAGGACGCGGATGTACATCGGGGCCAGGATGTGGTCCAGCACGCCGAGCGCGTCGGGGGCGTTCTCCCCGCGTTCGCGGGCGCGATCGAGCATGGACTGCAATTGCCGCATCCGTTCGGCGCGGAGATCGTCACCGGCCTGGAGGCCCTGCTGCCCGTTGCCTGACAGGGCGACGGCCAGGCGCACCACCGCCAGACCGTCGGGTCCGGTGATCTCGCGGGCCACGTTGGCCGCGTAGGTGCGCAGGTCGCCGTCCAGGCTCCCGGTGTCGGGCATCGGCGACCGCGCGTTGAGGCGGGTGAGCGCCACGTCGCTGAGCAGCGTTTCCAGGTTGCCCCACCGGCGGTAGATGCTGCTGTCGGCTACGCCTGCGCGTGCCGCGACCTCGCCGACGGTGAAGTTGCCGTAGCCGCGCTCGCTGATGAGGTCGGTCACGGCCTGGTGCACCTCTGCGGTGACGCGCGCGCTGCGCCCGCCGGGCCGGCGGGCCCGCTGTCCCTCGTTCATGACCTCACCTTAACGCAGTAATGGCTTGCGTTTGCGTCGCATCTCTCCCTAAAGTCTCCTAACGCAGTCATTGGCTGCTTTAACGGGCCCCGCTGTACGGCCGCTCCCATCGACCGCGGAGGCCGCAACTGACGACTGAGAGGAATCCCCTTGACCGCATCGCCTGAAGGCGCGGGGGTTCGACCCGACCGGGCCGTACTGCTCGCGGTGACCTGTCTGGGCCAGTTCATGGTCCTGCTCGACAACACGATCGTGGGAGCGGCGCTGCCCGACATGCAGCACAGGCTGCACACCCAGCTGACCGGTCTGCAATGGATCGTCGACGCGTACGTACTGCTGGTCGCGATGCTGCTGCTGTCCGGGGGCATCTTCGCCGACCGGTTCGGCCGCAAGCGGGTGTACCTGACCGGCGTGGCGGTGTTCACCGTCGCGTCGGTGCTGTGCAGTCTCGCGCCCTCGGTCGGCTGGCTGATCGCCGGCCGGGTGCTGCAAGGCATCGGAGCCGCAGCGCTGAGCCCCGCGTCGCTGGCGCTGCTCGCCGCCGCCCACCCCGTACCGCAGGAACGGGTCAAGGCGATCGGGCTGTGGGCCGGGTTCAGCGGAATCGGTCTGGCAGCGGGCCCCGTGGCCGGCGGCGTGCTGACCGAAGCCTTCGGCTGGCCCGCCATCTTCCTGGTCAACGTGCCCATCGGGGTGGTCCTGCTGCTGATGGGCCTGCGCCACCTCGGCGAGTCCCGCAATCCGAACGCCCCCGCGATCGACGTCCCGGGCACGGTGCTGTCCGTTCTGGCGGTGGGGGCACTGACCTACGGGCTGATCGAGGGAGGTGCCCGCGGCTGGACGTCGCCGGTGATCCTGTGCAGCTTCGCCGCCGCGGTGATCCTCCTCGCCGCCTTCGTCACCGTCGAAGGGCGTCGCCCCGCTCCGATGCTGCCGCTGCGGCTGTTCCGTCGGCGGCTGTTCACCGTCTCCAACACCGCCATGGCCGTGGTGGGTTTCGCGCTCATGGGCTCGACGTTCTTCTTCTCCCAGTTCTTCGTGTACGTCCAGGGCAGCTCGATCCTGCGCGCCGGCCTGCAGACCCTCCCCGTCTCCCTGGCCATGGTGGTCGTCAGTCCGTACGCGGGCCGGCTCGCCGCCCGGCACGGCTTCCGCTCCGTGGTCACCGTCGGCTTGGCCTTGGCCGGGCTGGGCCTGCTTGCACTGGGGCTGGTGCAGGCCGACACCGGCTACGGGAACGTGTGGTGGCGGCTGGCAGTGGTCGGCATGGGCTTCGCCCTGACCCTGTCCCCGCTGACGGGGGCCGCCATCCAGGCCGTCAGCGCGCAGGAAGGCGGCCTCGCCTCCGGCATCAGCGGCACCACCCGGCAGATCGGCGCGGTGCTCGGAGTGGCGGTACTCGGTGCCGTCGTCCGCGCCCGGCAGTCCGGCGGCGCTTCTTTCGAGTCCGGCCTCAACAGTGCCTTTGTCGCGGCGGGCGCCGTCACCGTCGCAACGGCGGTTTTCACCGGCCTGTGGCTGGCGGACTCCCAGCCGGCGGAACGATCGGCGGCGCCGCGACGTTCCACCGGTCCGGATACGGTCGCCACCTCGAACAACGCCTCTCCGCCATCCCGTTGACCGGGACGACAACCGCCTCGGCCGGGAGGCGTCCGCAGGACGCATGAAAGTGAGCAGACAGATGCAACCGACGTTCGTACTGGTTCACGGAGCCTTTTCGAACTCCTTCGCCTTCGCACCACTCCAGGCCGAGCTCGGCCTCCTCGGCCACCGGTCGGTCGCCGTTGACCTGCCCGGCCATGGATTCCAGGCGACGTACACGCGCGCCTACCAGACCCCACAAGATCTCGAAGGGCTCGCCGCGGCACCCGGCTCGATCAAGGGCCTCACGCTGGCGGACAATGCCGCGCACCTGATATCGACCCTCGAACGGGCCAAGCAGAACGGGCCGGTGATACTCGTCTCCCACAGCCGCGGCGGCATCACGGCCACCGCGGCAGCCAACATCCGCCCGGACCTGATCGACCGCATCGTCTACGTCTCGGCGTGGTGCCCCGTCGATCTCGACGCCGGCGCCTACTACGCCGAGCCGGAGATGGCCACGGTCGACCCCGCCGCGTTCGCCTCGGCGCTGGCCGGCAACCCGGCCGAACTCGGCCTTCTCCGCGTCAACTTCCGCACGGCGGACCCGGCCGCACTCGCGGCCTTCAAGGCCGCCTTCCTCGCCGACGGCACCGACGAGCAGTTCCTGACCTTCCTGAACACCTTCCAGCCGGACGAGAACCTGGACTTCGGCACATCCTCCGACCGGGCACGGGCCGAGACCTGGGGCCGCATCCCGAAGACGTACGTCCGCCTGGCCGACGATACGAGCCTGCCGCTCGCCTTGCAGGACCGGCTGATCCGCGAGGGCAACGCGCTGACGCCGGACAACCCGTACGACGTCCGCACCCTCGAAGGCAGCCACCTGAAGTGGCTGGTGGACCCGGCACCGGCGGCCCGGCTCCTGGGCGAACTGGCGGCACCGGCACGGTAGCCGGGGAAAGGAGGAGCGCAGCCCGCGCCGGGCGAAAATCGCTGTCCGGTCACGGAGTACGGTGATAGACATCCGGCGTGGAAAAGAATCTTGAGTTCCCCGAGCTGCTGCGACTTATCGATGAGCGCTCGACCGCCTTCCGCGCCGCGGTCGCCGCCGCGCCCAGTCTTGACGCGCAGGTGCCGACCTGCCCCGAGTGGACGCTGTTCGATCTCGCGAAGCACCTGGGTGGGGGAGACCGTTTCTGGGCCGCCATCGTCGGCGCGGGGCCCGCTGACGGTCCCCCCGCGGGGGCAGCCGCTGCGCGCGCCGCCCTGGAGGTCCCGCGGGAGCGTGAGTCCCTGCTGGCCTGGCTGGCCGCGTCGACGGAGCTTCTGCTGAGCGCCTTGCGCGAGGCCGGCCCGGACGCCGGCTGCTGGGCGTGGTGGAGCGCCTTGCAGACGCCGCGGACCTCTGGCGGAGTCGCCAGGCACCGGGTCCAGGAGAGCGCGGTGCACACCTACGACGCCCAACTCGCCGGGGGCGCCCCGCAGCCGCTGCCGTCGGAGGTTGCCCTGGACGGTGTCGAGGAGTTCCTGTTCACCTGCGTCGCCACGCCCAGCGCCTGGCCGCACAAGCCCACGACCTTCGACTTCCACGCTGCCGAGGGCCGCTCCTGGCGCCTCACGGTCGACGGCGACGGCGCCCGCTCCACCCGCGTCCCCGCGCCCACTGTGGCGGCCGGCGAGGTGTCGGACGCAGCCGCCGTCTCCATCCATGGCACGGCCGGCGAGTTGGTCATCTACCTGTACGACCGCATCCCCGCCGAATCCTTGCGCCTGGACGGAGACGCGGGCCTGCTCGACCTCCTCCGCGCCTGGGAACCGGAGGATTAGGACGCGCTCTGGGGCCCGCAGCATCATCTGCCGGCGTTGACTCGAAGGCCACCATGCGTGAGGCCAAGCGACAGCGGCTTCCTACAGCGAGATCGTCCGCTCGTCGGCTTCAAGGCCGCGGAGTGTCCACAGCCCGTACAGAGCCAACAGCGGTTGCCACGTCGTCGCGCTTTGGGTCTTCGAGGAGCACCGCTCCGTCGAAATCGAGCACCGACTTCGCGTAGTCGGCCATCAGCTGGGCCTCCGAGGCTCCGCCGCTGGTCGCACCGCCACTGAAGATGATGCAGGTCCCCTCTCCACTGTCTGCGGCGATGGAGCGGATTCCAGCACGGACTCGCTGTCGGTTGATCAGGTTTGCCGTCGCCTGGGGATTCCGATACCCGCACACCACCACGGCCGTGGTGGCGCCACCGCCGTTTCGGACGAGAGCTCGAGACCAGCGACAGTTCATCCACTCGCCCCAGGCCAGGGCCGCTGCAACCCCGGCTACCGCCAGTCCCGTCCTTCGCCGCATGCGCCGACTCTAGGACACCTCGGCATCGGAGCCACGGGAACCAGCCACGACGAGGCGTGCACGTGCCGGCCCGGCTCAGTAGCCGACCGTCGAAGTTCACCTGCCGCCGGCCCTGGGACCGTCCGGTGCCGCGGACACGTCTGACTCAGCCGAGCGCAGGAGACCGTCGGGGCAGATGGCCGCCGTACGGCAAGCACGTCGGCCGGGTCGTATCTCGCGCCGCAGGCAACCGGCAGGCGAGGCGGCGGGGTGCCGGGCTCGCCTGCCGTCGGGCGGGTTATGCGCTGGTGAGCGTGCAGGTGTAGGGGGCGGTACCGGATCCGGAGTACGCCTCGACGTCGAGGTAGTAGGTGCCGGATCCGGTTGCGGTGCGGGTGAAGGTGACGGTCTCGTCGGCTCCGCTTCCGCTGTTGACCGAGCGGGCGAGGGTGCTGCCGGCGGAGTCCATGAGGTAGACGTCGGCGTCGTAGGCGGTGGGGACGGCGCAGTCGACGGTGAGCTTCTGGCCCGAGGTGAGGGACAAGCGGTAGTAGTCGCGGTCGCCGATGGTCTGCAGGCTGCCCGCTATCGAGGCGGGGTTGCCGGTCGCGTCGTTCGCGGCGGTGCGGGAGTCGTTGGGTTCGCTCTCGGTGAGGGTCGTGCCGCCGGATGCGCCGCAGGTGCTCTGGGGAGTCCCCGAGTACAGGTTGGCGTCGGCGACGCCGTTCGTGACGCTGCGCAGGTAGTAGCCGCAGGTGGGACGGTTCTTGAAGTCGTAGGTCTGGCCGGGGCCCAGCCGCCAGATCTTGAAGTTGGAGAAGGTCAGGGGCTTGCCGGAGGCTGCCTGTTCGGGCTGGTGGTCGCCCAGGACGACGAAGGCTTCCGTTCCGTACAAGGTGGCCTGACCGTTCTTGTTGAGGAGGAGGGAACTGCCCTCCTCGACTCCGACGCCCCAAGCCTTGCCGTCCGCAGTCCGGCCGTCCTTGATGGCGCGTGCGACGAAGGCCATGGTGCGGCCCATGCGGTCGCGGGTGGTGAAGTGGGAGTCGTTGATGACGCCGCTGTAGTTGGGCCAGTCGAACATGCCGGTGGTGAAGGTGATGTAGCTGTCGTACGGGTTGGCGAGCGCCTCTGGGCTCGTCACGCTTCCCTTGCAGGCGTCGTAGACCACGGGGCTGTTGATGTGGTGTCCGGCGCTGCCGCCACCCGAGCCGCCGCCCTTGGCGACGACCGACTCCACGGACGCCTCCAATGCGGTGCCCTTCCACGCCGCGTACCGGCATTGGTCCCCGCCGGCGAAGTAGACGAACTCGGCGTTGCGGATGTCGGCGTTGACCTGGGTGTTGTTGCCGTCGGAGGCCGCCGTCAGGGTCCAGCTCGTACAGGAGTTGACGCCCGGCAGTGCCATGACGGCGTCGCATTCGGGGGTGGCGCTGCCCGAGGTGGGGGCGGAGCCCGCGAGGACGACGACGTCGATGCTGCCCGTGCCCCCGCGGATGGCGTCCACGGCCGCCTTCATGGAAGCCGCGTTGATCTTCCCGTCGCCGTTCATGGTGAACGCGGGGCCTTGCCAGGACGTCCGGGTGACGTCGGAGGAACTGCCGAGGCGGACGCGGCTGGCGGCTGCGGCGGCGCTGCCGGCCGAGGTGAGGGTGGTGGTGAGACCGACCAGCACCACGGCCGTCGCGGCAAGTGCGGCGTGCCTGCTTCTCATGCCCATGACTCTCCAATGCGAGTGTGGGGGGACCTGACGAAGGGCGTGCGCGGGGAGGTCGCCGTCCGGAGAACAGCGGCGTACGTCTTCGTCAGATTGACGTGGTAGCGGAACATACAAGTCATCGCACCTGGCCGAAAGATGTACGGCTGATTCCGTCAAAGAACATGAGGCAGAGCGGTGCATGGTGTGCCAAAAGGGTCAGGGATGCCGATCCAACGAGACGCGTGCACCCCGTTACGTAAAAGTAACGGGTGATACATCTAGTCGTCTGCTTCGCAATTCTGTAACTTGCGGTTGGCAGTCGACGGCGGATTCTCCCGTCGACCCGAGAACGGAGAGGCACTCCCGATGATGCACACCCCTCTGTCCCGCACCCCTGTGTCCCGCACCCCTGTGTCCCGCACCCTGCTGGTCGCCATCACGGCCGCGGCGGCCGCGACCGCGCTGACGTCCTGCAGTGATTCCAAGGGCGAGGCGTCCGCGACCGCGCCCCGGCAGGTGACCGTCGCCGATGTGACCATCGCGCAGGACAAGGCGCTCCACGACGCACTGCCGGAGTCCATCCGGACGGCCGGCACCGTGCGCGTGGCCACCGACGTTCCCTACGCCCCGTTCGAGATGTTCGTGGCCGAGGGCAAGCAGGAGCTGACGGGACTCGACTACGACCTCGGGCAGGCGCTCGGCGCCAAGCTGGGGGTGAGGTTCGCGTTCACGCCGCAGAAGTTCGACGGGATCGTCCCTGCCATCCAGGCCGGGAAGTTCGATGCCGCGATGTCGGCCATGACCGACAACAAGGAGCGCCAGGCCGTCGTCGACTTCGTCGACTACTCGCAGTCGGGCTCCGCCGTCATGGTGGTCAAGGGCAACCCGGAGAAGGTGGCCACCCTGGACGACCTCTGCGGGAAGAAGGTCGCCGTCCAAGCGGCCACCAACCAGCTCGAACTCCTCAACGGCCACCAGGAAGCCTGCAAGAAGGCCGGTCGCCCCGGCATCGACGTCCAGAGCTTCCCCAAGGACTCCGACGCCCAGCTCGCGCTGCGCTCCGGCAAGGTGGTGGCCCAGGTCCAGACGAAGCCGGCCGCGGGGTGGACGGCCAAGACCGCCGATGGCGGCAACACCTTCGAGGTCGTGGACGACCCCGCCGCCCAGGGCGGCTACGGCGCCTCGCCCAACGGCATCGCCGTCTCCAAGAAGCTGCCCCAGCTCACCGACGCCATCCAGAAGGCGTTGCAGGCCCTGATCGACGACGGCACCGTGACGAAGATCTTCGACAAGTACGGCGTGGCCTCCATCGCCGTCAAGGAAGCCACCAAGAACGCCGAGGTGAGCTGATCATGGCCACCACCACCGCTGCCGCATCCACCGCGAGCGAGGACCGGTGTCCTGACGACCTCCCTGTCGTGCCGGTGCGTCACTACGGTCGTTGGGTCGCCGCGGTCGCCGCGATCACCGCGCTCGCCGGGATCGCGGGATCGCTCGCGAAGAACGCGAACCTGCACTGGGACGTCGTCGGCCACTACCTCTTCGCCGACCTGATCTTCGACGGTTTGGTCACCACCTTGTGGCTGACCGCCGCCGCCATGGCTCTGGGACTGGGCCTCGGCACCCTCATCGCCGTGATGCGGCTCTCCGCAAGCCCGGTCCTCCACGGGATGGCCACCCTCTTCGTCTGGGTTTTCCGGGGCACCCCACTGCTCGTACAGATCATCTTCTGGGGGTACGCCGGCGCCCTCTACAAGTACGTCATGATCGGCATCCCCTTCACCGACATCACGTTCCTGCGCGTGGAGACCAACTCCCTGCTCACCCCCGCCATCGCGGCCCTCCTCGCGCTCGGTCTCAACGAAGCCGCCTACGCCTCCGAGATCGTCCGCGCCGGGATCCAGTCCGTCGACCCCGGCCAGGCGGAAGCCGCCCACTCCCTCGGCATGCGGCCCGCCCTGACGATGCGCAGGATCGTCCTGCCCCAGGCCATGCGCGTCATCATCCCGCCCATGGGCAACGAGACCATCAACATGCTGAAGATGACCGCCCTGGTCTCCGTCATCTCCGCCCACGACCTCATGTCGAACATCCAGGACGTCTACGCCCAGAACTACCAGGTCATCCCCATGCTGGTCGTCGCCAGCCTCTGGTACCTCGCCCTGGTCACCCTGCTCGGCGTCCCCCAAGCGTGGCTGGAGCGCCGCTACGGCCGGGGCACCGCCCGATCCGGTCACGTCTCCCCACTGCGCCGCATGCTCGGCGTCGCCGGCCGACTCCCCACCAAGCGCCAGGAGGGCAACCGGTGACCACACCCATGCTCCACGCCCGGAACGTCCGCAAGCACTTCGGCAAGGTCGAGGTCCTCAAGGGCATCGACCTCACCGTCGAACGAGGCCAGGTGTGCTGCCTGCTGGGCCCGTCCGGATCCGGCAAGTCCACCTTCCTGCGCTGCATCAACCACCTGGAGAAGATCGATGCGGGCAGCCTCGCCGTCGAAGGCGACCTCGTCGGCTACCGCCGCCACGGTCAAAGACTCCACGAACTGCGAGAACGTGAGGTCGCCGCTCACCGGCGCGACATCGGCATGGTCTTCCAACGCTTCAACCTGTTCCCGCACATGACCGCCCTCGACAACGTCATGGAAGCCCCGCTGAACGTCTCCAAGGTCTCCCGCGCGCAGGCCCGTCAGGACGCCGAACGCCTCCTGGAGCAGGTCGGGCTCGCGGACCGGGCCGGCCACTACCCCGCCCAGCTCTCCGGAGGCCAACAGCAGCGCGTGGCCATCGCCCGGGCCTTGGCCATGAAGCCCAAACTGATGCTCTTCGACGAACCCACCTCCGCGCTCGACCCCGAACTCGTCGGGGACGTCCTGGACGTCATGAGGCAGCTGGCCGCCGACGGAATGACGATGATCGTCGTCACCCACGAGATCGGCTTCGCCCGCGAGGTCGCCGACACCGCCGTGTTCATGGACGAAGGCGTCGTCGTCGAAGCGGGCGACCCACGGCAAGTCCTTCTGCACCCCGAACAGGAACGCACCCGCGCCTTCCTGTCCAAGGTCCTGTGACCGCCCCCGCCCGGCAGGAGAGCGGACTCGCGGCCCGCCTGCTCCCCGCAGCGCGCCGACAGCTCCCCGCCTACCTCGAAGACCTCGCCCACCTGGTGGCCATCGACTCCGGCTCCCACAGTCCCGACGGCGTCAACCGGGTCGCCGACTGGGTACAGAACCGCCTGCACCGTCTCGGCTTCGCCACGCAGCGGATCGCCCCACCCCCGACGCACGCCGCCACCGCGGGCGATACCCTCATCGCCCGCAGGGCCGGCCGACTCGGCCCCGAGGCAGGCGGCCGGCGCATCCTGCTGGCCGCCCACATGGACACCGTCTTCGAAGACGGCACCGCCGCTCAGCGACCCTTCCGGCTGGCCGGCTCGATCGCCCACGGCCCCGGCGTCAGCGACGACAAGGGCGGCCTCCTGGCCGGCCTCGCGGCCCTGCAGATCCTCCACGACGCCGAAATCGACGATCACGCCGAGATCGTCTTCCTCGCCACCCCCGACGAGGAGATCGGATCCCCCACCAGTCGTCCCGTCATCGAAAGCACGGCCCTGGGCATGCACTACGCCCTCGCCCTGGAGTGCGCACGCGAGAACGGCGACCTCGTCATCGCCCGCAAAGGCGTCGCCGACTTCCGTCTCACCGTCACAGGCCGCGCGGCTCACGCGGGCATCGAGCCCGAACGCGGAGCCAACGCCGCTCTCGCCGCGGCCCACCTCACCGTCGTTCTGCAGAACCTCAACGGCCAGTGGGACGACGTCACCGTCAACGTGGGAGTCATCCGCGCCGGCGACCGCGCCAACATCGTCTGCTCGTACGCCGAACTCCGCGTCGAGGTACGCGCCGCCACCCTCGCCGGCATCCGGCGCGTCGGCGACGCCATCACCCGGGCCGCCCGGCACACCACCGTGCCCGGTACCCGCATCGACGTCGAGCAGCTCGACCTGTGCGCACCGATGGAAGACACCGACCGCTCCCGCCGCATGCTCGCTCACGCCCAGGACGAGGCCCGTGCCCTCGGCCTCGACATCGGCGCCACCGCCACCGGGGGAGTGGGCGACGCCAACTTCATCGCCGGTACCGGCCTGCCCGTCCTGGACGGGCTCGGACCCGTCGGGGGCGCCGACCACAGCCCCGGGGAATGGCTGGACACCACCACCGTCCCCGCCCGCGTCGCCCTCCTCGCCGCCCTCATCGCCCGACTCGGCGACGCACGGCAGTAGCCGGCCGCAACCGCTCCCGTCCACCACTCGACGCAGAAGGCAGCCCGCCCATGCCCATCCCCATGCCCCTTGCCCTTCCCCGCTCGCGTACCCGCCGCGCCGTGCTCACCGGCAGCGCAGCCCTCGTCCTCGCGCTGGCCTCCGCACCCGCCACCCTGGCCGCCGGCGGGCCCGCCCCCGCACACCCCGGCTCCCTGGTCCTCGTCGGCGGCGGGCTCAAAGACGACAACACGCAGGTCTACGGCGAGATCATCGAACGAGCCGGCGGACCCCGTGCCAAGATCGGCATTCTCACCGCCGCGTCCATACCCGCCAGCCAGGACCCCGACGCCGCCGACCCGGACGCCTGTGGCAACTCCGCTTGCAACGGCCGATACTACGCCGACCTGTTCAAGCGTCACGGCGCCGCCGACGCCCAGTGGATCCCCGTCGACCTCGACCACATCGCGGACGCCGACTCCGACGCCGTCGTCGCCCAGATCAACTCCATGACCGGCTTCTTCTTCGGAGGCGGCGACCAGTACCGCTACGTCACAACCCTCCTGCACGGCGCCCGCCACACCGACTCCAAGGCGCTGGCCGCCATTCGCGCCAAACTCGCCACCGGCGCCGTCGTCGCCGGGTCCTCCGCAGGAGCCCAGATCGCCGCGGGCGCCGACATGGTCACCGGAGGCGAGTCCTACCAGGCCCTCCGCGACGGCAGCGCCCCCGGCTACTTCGAGGACCCCACCCGCCTCGGGTACCTCCCCGAGGGAGGCTTCGGGTTCCTGCGCTCCGGCCTCATCGACACCCACACCGGAACCAGCGGCCGAGAGGGCCGCGCCCTGCGGCTGGCGGCCGACACCGGACACGACACCGTCTACGCCCTGGACGAGAACACCGCCCTCGTCGTCGACAACCCCGGCACCACCGCGGAGAAGCTCACCGTCCGAGGCCCCCAAGGCGTCACCGTCCTGGACCTGCGCCACGCCCACCCCCGCACCACCCCGGCGGGCTGGTCTCTCACCGGCGCCCGCTACAGCTACCTCACCGACGGCGACCGGTACGACACCCGCACCGCCCTGCCCGTACCGGCGCCCGGCAAGCACCTCCTCCTCCCGACCGACCGCACACCGGTGCCACCCAACAACGACGTCTTCCACTCCATCGACGACCCGGACGGCAGCCCCTACTCCCTGCGCACCACCGCCCGGGCCCTGCTGTCCACCCGGGCCCAGCGCACGGCCACCGCCACGACCTGGGAATCGGCTCCCGGCTTCACCGTCACCCTCGGCAGAAAGCCCTGGACCACGGCCTGGAGCCGAGAGGCGGCCACCGCCCAGACCATCCTCGGGGCCAGCCTCGACATCGCTCCCCGCTGACCACAGCGCACCGAAGTAGTTCGCGGCCGTGTCCGTCGAGCCGGGCACTAGGCTCGACGGACACGTCCCCATCCCCCGTACGAAGAGGTCCCCGATGGCAGCCGGATCACTCGCCGACGACATTCGCACCAAGCTGGGCGAGCTCAGCCCGGCCGAACGGAAAGTCGCCCGAGTCATCCTCGCCGGATATCCCGCTTCCGGCTTCGAGACGGTCGCCGTCATCGCCGAACGAGCCGCCGTATCCGCGCCGACGGTCCTGCGCTTCGCCGCCCGTCTCGGCTACCGGGGCTTCCCCGAATTCCAAGCCGCGCTCCGCGCGGAACTCGACGAGCGCAACGCCTCCCCTCTGTCACTGTACGAGGCCACCGGCAGGCAGGACGCCGCCGAGCCGCACGAGTCCGGCGCGGCCCTGCCCCTGGCCCATCAGACCAGCGCGGTCTTCACCACCGCCGTGGCCCAGACCCTCGCCGAGATTCCCGAACACGACCTCGCCCAGGCCATCAGCCTCCTCGCCGACCGCAAACGCCACATCACCCTCGCGGGCGGCCGCTTCACCCACCTCTTCGCCCAGTACCTGGCCATGCACCTGATGCAGCTGCGCGACGAGGTGCGCGTCCTCCCCGATCGCGCCGTCGAACGCACCGCGCACCTCGTCCACCTCTCGCGCCGTGACGTCGTCGTCCTGTTCGACTACCGGCGTTACGAGGACGACAAGGAAGCCATCGCGCAGATGGTCAGGGACGCCGGGGGCAAGGTGATCGTCTTCACGGACGCCTGGCTGTCACCCGCCACGGCCCACGCCGACGTCGTCCTCCCCAGCCACGTAACGACCCTGACCCCGTACGACAGCCTGGTGCCCACGCTTGCCGTCCTGGAGACGGTCATCGCCGGGGTCGTGCAGGCGCTCGGCGAGGACGCCCACCACCACTTGCAGCAGTCGGAGAACACCGCACGCCGTATCGGTCTCGTATGACGATCGCAGCGGCCGGCCCCGGCCACCGTGCCGCCGCTGGTGGCAGCAGGCCGTGGTGCGGACGTGCACCAGCTCGGTGCCGGGTCCGTGCCGGGTAGACCGCTTGGCGGCGCGCCGGCCGTACCGCTGCGTGCGAGGGCCTGCGTGTGGGCGGCGGACGGCACAGGCGAACACGTCCTCCAGGGTCCGTGGCCGGATGCCAGGCGGGTCGGGGTCGATCGCAGGTCGGCCCATTAGGGTCGGAGGCATGACGACATCCCTTGCCGGCAGTGCATTCCACTCGCTCCGCCTCGACGCCGTGCCCGACCAGGAGGCGCTGCGCCAGGCCTACGAAGCCCCCGGCGAGGCGGCCGTTCGCAAGCAGATGACCGAACTCACCGAGCAAACGCGGCGGTTGATAGGCTGCTCGTCGCTGGTTCTGATCGCCAGCGCGGACGCCGAGGGCAACTGTGACGTCTCCCCGCGCGGCGGTCCCGCCGGGTTCGTCGCCGTCCTGGACGCACGGACGGTGGCGATACCGGACGCGACCGGCAACAAGCGGCTGGACACCCTGCAGAACGTCGTCGCCACCGGACGGGCCGGGCTGCTGTTCGTCATCCCGGGGCGCACCACGACGCTCAGGGTGAACGGCCGGGCCTGCGTCTCCACCCGCCCGGAGTTGCTGTCACAGCTGACCGCCGTGGGCAAGCCGCCGGCCAGCGCGCTGGTGCTGGGGATCGAGGAGGTCTACCCGCACTGCCCCAAGTCGCTGCTGCGCAGCGCGGCCTGGAAGCCGGAGCAGTGGCTGTCGGCGGACGCCCAGCCGGCCTCGGCCGAGGTGACGCTGGCCCAGCTGCGGATGCCGGAGCTGACGATCGCCGACATCGAGCAGGCGGAGGCGGACTCGCTGAAGTACCGCTACGAGTAACGGGCCGACCTGCGACTGCTGAACCACCAGCCGGCCGAACCCCCAGGCCGGCACGCCCCCAGGTCAGTCGCGGACCGGAACGGATTGTCCGACACGCCTCTGACAACGGCCTTCGGGCAGCCGGTTCACTCGGAGGGGCCGGCGCGCGACGGTTGGCAGTTGCTCGACCGGTCCGGGCCGGCCGGTCCGGTTCAGGCGGGGAGGGTCATGAGGAGCAGGGGGGTGGTGCTGGGTTCGGGTGATCCTCCGGCGGGTTCGAGGGTGAGGCCGACCGCGCCCGCACCCGCGGGGGTGCCGGTGAGCACGACGGTGCCGTCGTGGTCGATGAGTCCGGCGGGGCGCATGGTGCCGTCGTGGGAGAGCCAGAGCTGGTAGGTCTTGCCCGCTGCGGGGGCGGGGAGGTTGCTGGCGGTGAAGATGGCCTTGTTCTGCCGGTCGGAGGCGACGACGGTGGTCATTGCGCCGTTGGCGGCCCGTCCGTGGACCGTGCGGGCGTCCGGGGCTGCCAGGACGGCGCTGACCGCGTCGAGTTGCTGCTGGGCCTCGCGGGCGTCCTGATTGAGCTCCTGGCCGTTGTGGGTCTGCCACACCGCGACACCGCCGAGGGCGGCTGCGGCGATGCCGGCGGCCAGCGCCAGCGGAACGGCCCTGCGCTGCAGCCACCCAGCGCGGGTCCGGGCGGCAGCGGCAGGGGCGACGTGCGGGGGGAGCTGGCGGACCGCATCGATGGCGGCCATGACCTGTGCCTTGGCCTGTGCGGGCGGCTTTTGGGCGACGGCTGCCGCCAGGCGTGCCGACGTGGCCTTGAACTCGGCGGTCTCCTCCCGGCAGGCCTCGCACGTTCGCAGGTGGTCCTCGAAGGCCTGGCGTTCGTCGTGGTCGAGTGCGTCCAGGGCGTAGGCGGCGGCGAGGGTGTGGGTATCGGATGCGTGGTGTGTCATGTGGTCACCCCCATGCAGTCGCGGAGCCGGATGAGTCCGTCGCGCATGCGTGTCTTGATGGTGGGAAGCGGTGTCTGGAGGGCTTCGGCGACTTCACGGTAGGTCAGCCCCTGGTAGTAGGCCAGGGTCACCGCCTGGCGCTGGACTTCGGTCAGGCCCTTCAGGCAGCGGCGGACCTGCTCGCTGTCCAGGCGGGTCTCGACCCGTTCGGCGACCTCGTCGAAGGCTGTCGTGTGCTCGCGCGCGGCCTGGGCCTGTTCGCGGTGGGCGGATGCCTGGGCGGAGCGGACCCGGTCCACGGCCCTTCGGTGGGCGATCATCGACGCCCACGTGGCGACGGAGCCGGCATCGCTGCGGTAGCGGGCGGCCTGCCGCCACAGGTCGATCATGACCTCCTGCGCGACTTCTTCGGACTGGGCGCGATCGCGGACGACCTTGAGAACGATTCCGAAGACCATCGGTGCGAGGGCGTCGTAGAGGACGGAGAAAGCGTCTTTGTCCCCGCGGGCGACTAGTTGCATGACCTCACCGAGGTCGTTGCGGCCGGAGCCGCCGGGCCGCCCGGCGGCGAAGGGGATGGGTTGGCTCATCGGTACCGCTCCGGCCATGGCGAAGGGCGCAGAGGACGGCCGGAGGCGGTCGTCGAGGGGCGGGGCGTGCATCGCATGCCAGTCCTTTGGTGTGGCTCGTGTGTCGGCGGGGCCGCCCTCGGGACGGCCTGGCCACAGAAACAGTGCGTGTGTCGTGATTTCTTCGTAGCGCATGGGCCCATGGATGGGAGGGTGCCCCGTCACCCGTACGGCCAGTGATTGCCCCGTACGAGGGAATCGTGCCCGCGGCGGCCATCCGGAGGGAAGCGCGGCCGCGAAGACAGCGCGTGAGGGAGACGGAAGACGTTCTCCGAAGACGTTCTCTCCGCTTCCCTCACCCGCAGCCGTGCGGGCCCTCCGTGCGGCTTGGGCACTCTCACAGGAGGTACTTCTCATGGCTGGTATGCGACGAGGTCTGGCAGTGGCAGTGGCGGCCGGCGCGATCGTGGTCGGGGGCGCATCGTTCGCCTCGGCCGATGCGGGTGCGCAGGGAGTGGCGGCGGGCTCGCCGGGTGTGGGCTCGGGCAACCTCATCCAGGTGCCGATCCACATCCCGATCAACGCCTGCGGGAACACGGTCAGCGTCATCGGGCTGCTGAACCCGTCCTTCGGGAACACCTGCGTCAACGCCTGATCCGGTACCGCCGATCCCGCCCGGTCCGCCGCCCCCGAGACGGAGCGGCACGGACCGGTGACGGGCGCGGCACACACTGCAAGACCGGGCCAGGAGCCACGAACAAAGGGCCAGTAGGTCACTCGTTCGGGTGAGGGGCAATCCGCCGGGCGGGTGCCGCCGAATCCAGGGTGTGAGCAGTTTTCCGAGCATCCTCATCCGCGCCGCGGGCGCAGCGCCGGCCGGTCTTGTGGCGGCTTCCACGGCGCTGCTGGTCGCCGTGCCGGTTGCCGGCGGGGTGCAGCCGGCAACCGGTCCGGTGGCCGCGGTGGATGGAGGGGTGATCGACCGGATTGCTGCGGCGGTGAAGAACGTCGCGATCCGCACCCTCGGAGAAGGGACACGCCATCGGCGGCGTCGTCCGCGCCACCCCAACAGCACCAACCCCCGAACCATCACGACCCCTGACCGCCATATCGTTTTCAAGGAGCAACTCATCATGAACAACATGAAGATCCGTCGCACCGCGATCGCCGTCGCCGCAGCCACGCTGCTGCCCATCTCGCTGGCCGCCTGCTCCGACTCGGGCAAGGACGGCGCATCAGGTTCCGGATCGGACAAGAGCAGCGAGGCCTCGGCGCCGGCGGCGCCCGCGACGTCGGACGCGTCGATGGCCATGGACAAGCCGTTCGGCCCGGCCTGTGCGGGCGTACCGGCCGAAGGCGCGGGCTCCTTCGACGGCATGGCCAAGGACCCGGTCGCCACCGCCGCGTCCAACAACCCGGCCCTGTCCACCCTGGTCGCCGCGGTCAAGCAGGCAGGCCTCGTCGACACTCTGAACAACGCGAAGGACATCACGGTCTTCGCGCCGACCAACGACGCCTTCGCGAAGATCCCGAAGGCCGACCTCGACAAGGTCCTCGCCGACAAGGCCACCCTCACCAAGATCCTCACGTACCACGTCGTCGGCCAGAAGCTCACTCCGAAGCAGCTGGAGAACGGGTCCTTCGAGACCCTGGAGAAGGGCAAGCTCACCACGAGCGGCTCCGGCGAGGCGTACAAGGTCAACGACACGTCCAACGTGGTCTGCGGCAACGTCAAGACCGCCAACGCCAACGTCTACATCGTCGACACCGTCCTCATGCCCAAGTAGTAGCTCCGTCTCGGGTATCCGCGAGCAACGGTGGCCGTTCTCCCTTTCATCCGAAGGGGAGAACGGCCACCGTTCGACGAGGGGCACTCGGCGGATCGAGCTGCATGGCCCAACCGCTCCGTCGCCGCGCAGCGCGTTCGAGACCCCCGCCGCAGCCGTAGCCGTAGCCGCCAGTGCTGGGGGAGCCTTGCCCATCCGGTTCACCGGTGGGCCCGAATAGTCCTCCTGCGCTGCGTCGGCCTGTCGCTCCTGGTCCTCATCAGCCTCGGGCTGATCTTCCCGCCGGTCGGGCGGCTGACGAAAAAGCCCTTCGCCAGGATTCCGCAGCGGCCGGTCAACGGCGGAAGCGCCTTCTTCCTCGGCCTCGGGCTGGGTCTGCTCTACGTCCCGTGCGCCGGCCCCGTCCCCGCCGCGATCTCCGTCGCGGGCGCGCGGGGCGAGATCAACACGGGCATCGTCGCTCTCACCCTCTCCTTCGCGGCCGGCGCCGCGGTCCCGCTGCTCGCCTTCGCCCTCTCCGGCCGCCGCGTCGCCGAGCGTGTTTCCGCTTTCCGTACCCGCGCCCGCAAGCTGCGCGTCATGGCCGGATCGCTGATAGTCGTGCTGGCGTTCGCCCTCGCCTTCGACGTCATCACCGCCTTGTAGAAAGCACACCGGAGCCGCGCAGAAGCGCGTCGACCACTCCCGCTGCGAGGACGGCGCGAAGGAACTCCGCTCCTGCGGGCAGGCTCCGCAACTCGCCGGCATCTCCACCTGGCTGAACACCCGGGGAGGAGCACCTGTGCACCTGGCCGCGCTGCGCGGGAGGGTGGTTCTGATCGACTACTGGACCTACTCCTGCATCAACTGCCGACGCAGTCTTCCCCACATCCACGCCTGGGACCGTGCCTACCGCGACAAGGGTCTGACCGTCATCGGGGTCCACTCACCGGAGTTCGCCTTCGAGAAGGATGCGGGCAACGTCGCGGATCGGGCCCGCAAGCTCGGAGTGACCTATCCCGTCGCGCACCTCCTTCGTCAGGCCGACCCACCGCCCAGCTGCCGCCCGCAACCGACCAGACCAATGACGAGCTCACCGCCGACCGATCCCCGGAGACCTACCTCAGCACCGGCCGCATCCGCGGCTCCGCCAAGCCCCCGGGCTCGCCAAGGGCAAGCTCACGACCTACGCCATCCCCGCCAGGGGCGTCTCGCTGAACCAGCTCTCCCTCTCCGGTACCTGGACGGCTTCGTACGAGCAGTTCACTGTCGGCCCGGGCGCCCGTCTGGCCTTCACCTACCGGGCGAAGAACGCCAACCTCGTACTGGGCGGGGAAGACACGGTCAGCGTTCTCCTGGACGTCAAGGAGAGCGGGTCCGTCCACGTCCACGGCGCGCCCACCCTGTACCGGCCCACCAACGACACCACACCCCGGCAGCGGCGACTCTGACTCCGCCTCCCCCCCCCGGGCCACCAAGCCTTCGCCTTCACCTTCGGAACCCCCGCTGGCCACCTGCCGCCACGCGAATGCATCTGCGAGCTCTCGCGTGCGGCGGCAGGGGAGGGGCAGGCAGCTGACTGCTGCCCTCACCGACCGGGCGGAAGTTCAGGACGACGCACTCGCCCGGGTCGACGGCAGAAAGTCACGTTTAACTGCTCTGTGTGATTGAGTCGCTCTTGCGGTGTTGATGAGGGATCGAGGGAAGGAGCAACGCGTGTCAGTTGCGCTGTCAGAGACGCTGAAGCAGTACGTGGACGAGCACCCGGTCTTCGCGACCGTTGCCACCATCCAGCCCGACGGCAGCCCTCAGCTGTCGGTCGTGTGGCTCGCCCGGGACGGTGACGACCTCCTGTTCTCCACGACCGTCGGTCGGCGCAAGGAGAAGAATCTCCGCGCGGACCCGCGCGTGACCGTCATGATCAACCCCCCGGACGCCCCCTACACCTACGCGGAGATCCGCGGCACGGCCGAGATGACGACTGAGGGCGGCGACGAGCTGATCAACCAGCTTTCCCGTAAGTACACCGGCAAGGACTATGCCGACTTCAACCCGGCGGCGTCACAGGACTCGGAGCGGCTCGCCGTTCGCATCACTCCTCGCAAGGTAGTCGGCTCCCTCTGAGCCTCGGTGGTCAGTTTCCCCCCCGTGCGGGATCCCTTCGGGCCCCGACCGCTGACGGTGCTCGGGGGCCGTGCCCGGTCGGATGCGCCTGATTCCCCCGGTTGGCGCGCCGCTTCCGCCCGGGGCCGGTGGCCGACGGGTGATTCTGGGCGACGGATGGTCCGGCACCCGATGCCGTACGTCGGCTCGGCCCGGGGGCGCGGTGTGTTGCTCCACCTGCCCCACGTGGAGCGCCGCACCGGTGCCCGGTCGGGGACGCCGCCGGCAAACGGCATGCCGATGCGCGCATCCCGGCACGGGGCTGCGGAGAGTGGTCCGGTCTCGTGAAGTCGGGGCCAGTACGGCACTTCCCTCGCACGGCGGCCTATCGGCTCTCGCGCACCCGCGGTGGGCGGCTCGACGCGGCGTGTGGGCCGTCGGACGCCGGGCAGGCGCATGCCAGGAGGTGGCATATGCCTGCGTGGGAATCGATGAGGAGATCGCTGCGGGAAGCGGCGCTGTACGTGCGGCGGGGGGTCGCCAGTCCCGGCAGTGAGCGGGATGACCTGGTCCTGGGCGCGAAATCAGTGGCCGCGGCGATGACCGCATGGGTGCTGGCCCGCTACCTCCTGCCGCCGACGGTCTCCACGTTCGCTCCGTTCACCGCACTGGTGGCTCTCCAGGCCACGGTGTACCGGTCGTTGCGGGACTGCGGCCAGTACCTGTTCGCGATGACGGCCGGGGCGGCCCTGGCCGCGACCCTGGCGGCCGCCATCGGGATCCACTGGTGGTCCTTCGGACTGCTGACGTTTCTGGCTCTCGCCGTCGGACGGTTGCGTCCACTGGGCGAACACGGCACCCAGGTCACCATCATCGGGTTCTTCGCCTTCTCCTCCGGTCAGGGCCGGATCGACTACATCGGCCACCTCGTCGCTTCCGTCGGCATCGGTGTCGTCTGCGGGATCGCCGCGCACCTCGCCCTCGCGCCCGCCCGGCACACCATCCGCCGACAGGAAGCGGTCGCCGACCTCTTCAGCGGCATCGAACGACGCCTGCGGGAATTGGCCGACACCCTCGCCGCCGGCACGCCCGACGCTGCCGCGATGCAGCAGCTGCGCACCGACTGGCGCGGTTTGTCGTCCGACGCAGACCGCCTCCGGCAGACCGTCGACAGCGAGGTGGAGAACAGCCGCCTCAACCCGCGGCGCAGCATCGAGGACGCCCACCAAGCCCTCATGCGGGCGCGGGCTGCGCTCGACATCGCCCAGCGCAGCCTCGATCACCTCCGCTCGGTAGGCCGCAGCCTCGAGCACGCTCTTTCCAGCGGCGAGTACGAGGCCCTGTCGCCCTCCTTCCGTGCCGCGTACACCGGGCTGCTGCGCACTGCCGCCGAAGCGCTGGACGGCATCGGCCGAAGGGCGCGCACCGACTCCGTGCTTCTGCGCAAGACCCTCGACGGTGCTCACGTCGCACTTCGGCAGGCCCACGAGCACGCCTTGGGCTCCCCGCCTCGCCAGGCAGGCGTGGCGGCGCTGGAGGGCACCCTCCTGACCGACGCGAGCCGTCTGCTGGAAGACCTGGACCACGGCTTCCGCGCGATGGAGCAGTCCGCTTGAGCGCGCCGGCTCCGCCTTCCCCCCCGCTCCTGAGGTCGCGCGTTCGGGGTCCTGTTCCTGATGCCTTGCCGCCCGGCCTGTTCCCGACCGCCCCGGCATACGCCGGGCGGGCGGCAGACCCGAGCGGCGCCGTGAGCGGCTGCGCCGCTCCGACGGGGACCAGGGAGCGCGGTGGCCTCCGGGGGCGCTGGGGTGCGTGGGGGTGCGGAGGCGGTGTGCAGTGGCCGGAAAGAGCCGGCTGGGCGGCGTAGATAAGGACCGGATCGAGAAGTTCCGGCCACGCGGCCGCAGGGGCGCCGGAAGGGTGGTTCACCGCATCGCCGCATCACCGCCCTGGCGGAACCGGACCCCGGAGGCCCCATGGACCCGACCCCGTTCCACGCCCAACCTCCCTTATCGCGCGAGGAGTTCGCGGCCGAGCTGACGCGTCTGCGCGAGAAGGCCGACCTGACCGTCCGAGCCCTCGCCGCCCGCGTCGGCGCCCCGGGCGCCCACAGCACCATCGGCGGCTGGTTCGCCGGCCAGAACCTCCCGTCGTTGGGGTCCCTGCCCCTGTTCCGCCGGGTACTGCACGCCTGCGGAGTGACCGACGCGGTCGAAATCGAACGCTGGCTGGAACGGCTCGGCGAGCTACGGCGGTCCCGGGTCCTGCGGGTCGCGGCAGGCGCGACGCCCTACCGGGGGCTCGCGGGCTTCGAGGAACGCCACGCCGACTGGTTCTTCGGCCGGGAACACCTGCGGGCGGTCATCGTGGACCGGCTCCTCGCAGAGGAGGGCGCCGACGTACCCCAACTGCTCGTCGGAGCCTCCGGTTCCGGGAAGTCCTCGCTCCTGCGGGCGGGCGTGCTGCCCGTCCTCCGCGGTGAGCACGGCTGCGTACCGCTGCTGTTCGCACCCGGCCGCGACCCGATGCGCGCCCTGGCCTCCGCCCTGTCCTCGGAAGCCGCGCTGTCCGCCGGAGCCGCCCCGTCCGCCGGAGCCGACCTGTCCTCGGAGTGGGCGGACCCGACGGGCGATCCCCTCGCACTCGCCGCACGCGTCGCGGCGGTGGCCCAGCGCGAGGGCCTGCGCATCGTCGTGGCGGTCGACCAGCTGGAGGAGGTGTTCACGGCATGCACCGACCCCGTCGAACGGGAGCGGTTCCTGCGGGGCCTCGCGGCCCTCCCCGCCCTCGACGTGCGCGTCACGGGCTGCCTGCGCGCCGACTTCTACGGCCAGGCCCTCGACCAGCCTCCCCTCGCGGCGGCCCTCCAGAAGGGCCAGACCGTCGTGGGCGCGCTCACCGACGACGAGATCAGAGCGGTGGTCGGCGGCCCCGCCGCCAAGGCCGGTCTCGTCGTGGACGAAGGGTTCATCGACGTACTCCTCGCCGACCTGCGGGACTCCGGCCCCGGAGCCCTGCCCCTCCTGTCGCACGCGCTGCTGTCGACCTGGGAACGCGGCCGCGGCACTGCCCTGACCATCGCCGACTACCGCGCGGGCGGCGGGATGTCCGCGGCCGTCTCCGAGACGGCGGAGGAGGTCTACGCGGGCCTGTCGGAGGCCGAGCGCGCACGCGCGCGGCAGCTGTTCCTGCGGATGGTCGCGGTGGGCGACGGGGTGCCCGACGCGCGCCGGCTGCTGCCGCTGCCCCCGCCCACGGGACAGCCCGACCGGGCCGGAGAGGTGTACGCGGTCCTGGAGCGCTTCGTCGACCGCCGCCTGGTCACGCTCGACGGCGACGGCGCCAGGATCACCCACGAGGCGCTGCTCACCGCGTGGCCGAGGCTGCGCGGCTGGATCGACACCGACCGGGCCGGACAGATCGTCTGGCAGGACCTGACGCGGGACGCCGACCGTTGGCTCGCGCACGGGCGCGACTCTTCGCTGCTCTACCGGGGCACCCGCCTGGCCGTGGCCTCCGGCTGGGCCCGGGACAGCGGCCACGCCCCGGAACTCGACTCGCGGGAAAGCGGGTTCCTCGACGCGAGCCGTCTGGCGGAGGAAGGCCGGGTACGGCGCGAGCGGCGCGGCGCCCGTCGGCTGCGCCGGCTCCTCGTCCTGCTCTCGGTGCTGGTCGTCCTTTCAGGCCTGCTCACCGGCGTGGCCGTGGTCCAGCGCCGTGACGCGCAGAGACAGCAAGCCGTCGCGCTGTCCCGGCTGGTGGCGGCGCGCGCCGAACGGCTGCGGGGCAGCGATCTCGCGCTCTCCGCGCAACTCGGTCTGGTGGCGTACCGGACGGCGCCCACGGCCGAGGCCCGGGAGGCGCTGATGGACGCCTCGGCGCTGCCCGCCGTGACCCGGATCCTCGCGTTCCGTGGCGTCGTACAGGCGGTGGCCCTCAGCCCGGACGGACACACTCTGGCCGCGGGCGGCCTGGACCACCAGGTCGCGCTGTGGGACCTGCGCGATCCGCAGCGGCCGCGATCGCTGGGGGCGGCGCCGGTCACGTTCGCCGACACGGTGTACGCGCTCGCCTTCAGCCCGGACGGCCGGCGGCTCGCCGCCGGGTCGGGGGACGGGACCGTACGGGTGTGGGAGGCGTCGGCCCCCGATCCGGCGGCGGCCGGGGCCCGGTCGTTCAAGGGGCCGGATTCGGCCGTGTACGGGGTGGCCTTCGCGCCGGACGGCAGGACGCTGGCTGCGGCGGGCGCCGACGGCGGGGTGTACGTGTGGCCGGACCCGGAGGTGAGGGCCCCGTCGGCTGGCGCCGACGCCGGCTCCGCGAGCACCTCCCGCGCCGGCTCCGCCGGCAGCTCCGAAGCCGGCTCCGCGAGCGGTTTCGCAAGCAGTGCCGCGGGCAACTCGGCAGACAGCCCCGCCGGCAGCCCGGCCACCGGAACGCGCCTCACCGGCTTCACCGGGTCGGTGCACACGGTCGCGTTCCACTCCGGCCCGGGCCCCGGTGCTGCCCTGCTGGCCGCAGGGGGCGCGGACGGCACCGTACGCCTGTGGGACCTGGCCGATCCCGGACACCCGCTCGCGTACGGGCAGCCGCTGACCGGAGCGGCCGGCCCGGTCTTCGGGCTGGCCTTCACGGCCGACGGCGCACGGCTCGTCGCCGGGAGCCAGGACCGTTCCACGCGGGTGTGGGACGTACCCGCCCCCGGGTCCGCCCCCGCCCCCGGCTCCGCTCCTGCCCCCGCCCCC
>NZ_LFML01000077.1:11675-22312 GCF_001044425.1 Streptomyces roseus | reverse complement strand
TTCATCGCCACCGCCAACGCGGTGCGCTACGTCGGCGCGCACCCGGTCTTCGCCGACGTGGAGGAGGCCACCGGGAACCTCACCCCCGCGACCGTGGACTCCGTCCGGACCGCGCGCACCACGGCCGTCCTCGCCGTCCACCAGGGCGGGGTGCCGGCGGACGTGCACGCCCTGCGCGCGGCCTGCGCCGACTGGGGCGTCCCGCTGGTGGAGGACGCGGCCTGCGGGATCGGCGCGACCGTCGGCGGCAAGTCGGTCGGCCACGGAGCACTGCTCGCCGCCTGGTCATTCCACCCCCGCAAGGTGATCACCACCGGTGAGGGGGGCATGGTGACCACCGACGACGCCGAGTGGGCCGAGCGGCTGCGCCGGCTGCGCGAGCACGGCATGAACGTGTCAGCGGCGCAGCGGCACGCCAGCAGCACGCCGATCGCCGAGGCCTATCTGGAGGTCGGCTACAACTACCGGATGACCGACATCCAGGCCGCGGTCGGCCTGGTGCAGCTCGGCAAACTGGACGCGATCGTGGCCCGCCGCCGCGAACTGGCCTTCCGTTACGAGCAGTTGCTCGCCGGCATCCCAGGTCTGCGACCGGTCCGGGACCCCGGTCACGGGGAGGGCAACTTCCAGTCGTACTGGGTCCTGCTCACCGAGGACTACCCCGTCGGCCGGGACGAACTGCTCGCGGCGCTGGCCGGGGCCGGGATCTCGGCCCGGCGCGGGATCATGGCCTCGCACCTGGAACCGGCCTACGCCGGGCACGCGGCGGCCCCGCTCCCGGTGACCGAGCGGATCAGCCGCGACTCCCTCATCCTGCCGCTCTTCCACACCATGACGCGGGACCAGCAGGACCGGGTGGTCGCGGTACTGCGCGCACGGGCCGGCGGATGACCGCGCCCGGGACCCCGGCCACCCGGGACCTGCTGATCGTCGGCGCGGGCGGCTTCGCCCGCGAGACCGCCCAGGCCGTACGGGACGCCGCCGCCGCCGACCGTGCGCGCGGCCGCGCCCCGCGCCGGCGCCTCGCCGGACACCTCGACGACGACCCGGCCCTGCACGGCCGGGACGTCGACGGGGTGCCGGTGCTGGGTGGCAGCGAGCTGGTGCACCGGCGACCGGACGCCCTGGTCGTGGTCTGCGTGGGCAGTCCGCGCGACTACGCCGTCAGGGCCCGCCTCGTGCGGCGCCTCGCCCTGCCCGAGGGCCGGTACGCGACCGTGGTCCACCCCACGGCCGCCGTCTCGGCGTCCTCGGTACTCGGCCCGGGCTCGGTGCTGCTCGCGCACTGCGCGCTCACCGCGGCCGTACGGGTGGGGGCGCACGTGGCGGTGATGCCGCACGCGGTCCTCACCCACGACGACACGGTCGGGGACTTCGCGACGATCGCCTCGGGGGTCCGCCTCGGCGGCGGGGTCCGGTTGGGGCGCGGGGCGTACGTGGGTGCGGGCGCCCTCGTACGGGAGAACACCACGGTCGGCGCCTGGTCGCTGACCGGCATGGGGAGCACGGTCCTGGCCGACGTGCCGCCCGGCGAGGTGTGGGCCGGCAGCCCGGCCCGCCGGCTGCGCGCGGCCGGGGGCTCCGCGCTCGACGAGCTGCGGGCCGACGGCGAGGGGACCGGCCCGGAGCCGGGGACACGGAAGGGGTCCGGCACGGACGCGGGCCCCGCGACAGCCATGAGCACGCAAACACGGATGGGGAGCACCGTCGGATGAACCAGATACCGCTCGTGGACCTGAAGGCGGCGCACGCGGAGGTCGCGCAGGAACTGCGCGCAGGATTCGACCGGGTGCTGGCCGACACGGCCTTCATCGGCGGCGAGGAGGTCCGCGCCTTCGAGCGCGAGTACGCCGCCTTCGCCGGCGTCGGCCACTGCGTCGGCGTGGCCAACGGCACCGACGCCCTGGAGCTCGCCCTGCGCGCGAGCGGGGTGGGCGTCGGCGACGAGGTGGTGCTGCCCGCCAACACCTTCATCGCCACCGCCGGAGCCGTCGCCCGGATCGGCGCCCGCCCGGTCCTCGTCGACTGCGTCCCCGACACCCTGCTGATGGACCCGCAGGCCGCGCTGGACGCGGTGGGCCCTGCCACGCGCGCCGTGGTCCCCGTCCACCTGTACGGGCAGTGCGCCCCTGCGGCGGAGCTGGCCGCGGCGCTGCCCGCGCACGCCGCGCTCGTCGAGGACGCCGCGCAGAGCCAGGGCGCCGAGCGGCAGGGCCGTACCCCGGGCAGTGGCGGGATCGCCGCCACCAGCTTCTATCCGGGCAAGAACCTGGGCGCGTACGGGGACGCGGGCGCGGTGGTGACCGACGACGAGGAGAAGGCCGACCTCGTACGGGCGCTGGCCAACCACGGCGGCACCGCCAAGTACCGGCACGACGTCGCCGGGTTCAACAGCCGGCTGGACGGCCTCCAGGCCGTGGTCCTGCGGGCCAAACTGGCCCGCCTCGCCGACGGCAACGCGGCCCGCCGCGCGGCGGCCGCCCGCTACGACGGGATGCTCGCCGATCTGGTCGGCGCCGGACGCCTGACCCTGCCGGTCACGGAGCAGGGCAACGTCCACGTATGGCACCTGTACGTGGTGCGGGTCAGCGGCGCGGACCGGGACGCGGTCGTCGGCAAGCTCAACGCGGAGGGCATCGGCGCGGGCGTGCACTACCCGGCCCCCGTCCACCTCACCCCGGCCTTCGCCCACCTCGGCCACGGCCGCGGGGACTTCCCGCACGCCGAGCAGGCAGCCGAGCGGATGCTCTCGCTCCCGCTCTTCCCGCAGATCACCGCCGCCCAACAGCAGCGGGTCGTGGACGCGCTCACCGACGCGCTGCGCTGACGCCCAGCGCTGCGCCGACGCACAAAAAAGAGGTACAGATGAACAGACGGACAAGGTTGCTCCGGTACGGCCTCTTCACCGTGGTCGCCGCCCTGATGGCCACGGTCTTACCGCCGTCCTCGGTGGCGGGCGCGGCAGACCCCTGCGGACCCGGCACGAACGCGATCGTGTGCGAGAACTCCAAACCGGGCACGCCCAGGTCCGACTGGTTCTCGCCCAGCGCCTACGGGGACATCAAGGGCTTCAGTGCCCAGATGAGCGTCCAGGCGGGCGAGACCGTGCAGTTCAAGGTGCAGTCGCCGACCGCGTACCGGGTGTCGGTCTACCGGCTGGGCCACTACGGGGGCGACGGGGCCCGCCTGATGTCGACCGCGGCGCAGGCGTCCCAGACCTACCCGGCGAACTTCGCTCCGGGCGGGAAGCCGCGCGCCTGCACCACCAAGGCCGCCACCGGCCTCGTCGACTGCGGCAACTGGCCCGTCACCGCGACGTGGACCGTGCCGGCCGACGCCGTGTCCGGTCTGTACATCGCCAACCTCGACCAGGCGGACGGCAACGGGGTGATGCCCTACCCGTTCGTCGTCCGCAACGACTCCAGCCACTCCGACGTCGTCGTGCAGACCAGTGACCAGACCTGGCAGGCGTACAACAACTACGGCGGCCAGGACCTGTACGACGGCGGGGGACCCGCGCCGGACGGCCGGGCGTACGAGGTCAGCTACAACCGGCCGATGGACATCGGCGGGGAGAACGGGATCTACGGGTCCGAATACCAGATGATCTCCTGGCTGGAGCGCAACGGGTACGACGTGAGCTACATGTCGGGCATCGACATGTCGACCCGCGGCGCGGCGCAGCTGGGGAACCACAAGGTCTTCATGTCCTCGGGGCACGACGAGTACTGGACCCAGGACCAGTTCACGAACGCGTTGAACGCGCGCCGCGCCGGGGTCCACCAGACGTACTTCAGCGGCAACGAGGTCTTCTGGAAGACCCGTCTCGCGTCCAGCATCGACGGCGCGAACACGGCCAACCGGACGCTGGTCTGCTACAAGGAGACCAAGCTCTCCTTCCCCCAGCCCAACGGCGTCCCGGACCCGAGCGGAATCTGGACCGGCACCTTCATGGACCCGGCCGGCTCCACGAACGGGCGGCCGTACCAGCCGCAGAACCAGCTGACCGGCTCGCTGTTCAGCGTGAACGGATACCGCAGCGACGCCATCACCGTGCCCGGCGCGTACGCCAAGATGCGGCTGTGGCGGGGCACCACCGTCGCGAACCTGACCCCCTCCCAGACCGCCACCTTCCCGGCCGGCACCCTCGGCTACGAGTGGGACAGCGACGTGGAGGACGCGGCGCGCCCGCCCGGTCAGATCGCGATGTCCTCCACCACGGTCGACATCAACGACGGCAAGCTCCGCCTCGACTACGGCAACACGTACGGGAACGGCACCGCGACCCACAGCCTCGTGGCCTTCCGCGACCCGGTCTCGCGCGCCCTGGTCTTCGGCGCCGGCACCGTGCAGTGGTCCTGGGGCCTGACCAACATGCCGACGGGCAACCCCGACGACACGGTGGTCACCGAGGACAAGCGGATGCAGCAGGCCACGGTGAACGTGTTCGCCGACATGGGCGTCCAGCCCAGGTCCCTGCAGACCAACCTGGTCGCCGCGACCGCCTCCACCGACACCACGGGTCCGGCCATCACGGTGACCAGCCCGGCGGGCGGCGCCACCGTGCCCGCGCTGCGCCCGGTGACCATCACCGGCACCGCGACCGACAGCGGTGGCGGGGTGGTCGCCCGGGTGGAGGTCTCCACCGACGGCGGCACCACCTGGAAGGCGGCCACCGGCGTCGGGTCCTGGAACTACAAGTGGACCCCGACCGCCCCCGGACCCGTACAGATCAAGGTCCGCGCGGTGGACGACAGCGTCAACACCGGCGCCACCACCACCGTGCCGCTGACCGTGGGCCCCCAGCAGTGCCCCTGCACCGTCTGGCCGGCCGCGGCCGTACCGGGCACCGTCAACGCCGGCGACGGCAGCGCCGTCGAACTCGGCGTGAAGATGCGCTCCTCGGCGCCCGGCTCGATCACGGGCGTCCGCTTCTACAAGTCCCCGGCCAACACCGGCACCCACACCGGCAGCCTGTGGAGCAGCTCGGGCCAGCGCCTGGCCACCGGCACCTTCACCAACGAGACCGCGTCCGGCTGGCAGCAGCTGAACTTCGCCTCGCCGGTCCCGGTCAAGGCAGACACCACGTACATCGCCTCCTACTTCGCCCCGAACGGCGGGTACTCCTTCGACAACACCTTCGCCTCAGCCGACGCGGGACTCGCCCCGCTGACCGCGCTGCGCAGCGGTACCGACGGGGGCAACGGCGTCTACCGGTACAGCGGCACGGGCGGGGTCCCGTCCACGGCCGCGTCCGGCAGCAACTACTGGGTCGACGCGGTCCTGGACACCTCCACCGCGAGCACCGTCCCGCCCACCGTCACCTCCATCACCCCGCAGTCCGCGGCGACGGGAGCCGCGATCACCGCCGGGGTCAAGGCCACCTTCAGCGAGGGCATCGACTCCGACACCCTCGCCTTCACCCTGAAGGACCCCGGCGGCGCCACCGTCCCCGGCAGCAAGGTCCTCACCGCCTCCAACAGCGCCACCTTCACCCCGTCCACCGAACTCGGGCTGAACACCACGTACACGGCTTCGGTGCAGGCCGCGGACCTGTGGGGCAACGCCATGGCCGCGCCGGTCACCTGGACCTTCACCACCAGCGCGAGCCCGCCCGCGGTCAACTGCCCCTGCACCCTGTGGGCACCCGCCGCCGAGCCCAGCACCGCCAACGCCAACGACGACACCAACTCCGTGGAACTGGGCACCCGCTTCCAGTCGGCGGTCAGCGGGTACGTCACAGGCATCGCCTTCTACAAGGGCCCCGGGAACACCGGCACGCACACCGGCAGCCTCTGGTCGGCCACCGGCACCCTCCTCGCCACCGGCACCTTCGGCAGTGAGACCCTCTCCGGCTGGCAGCAGCTCCACTTCGCCACACCGGTACCCATCACCGCGGGCACCGGCTACGTGGCCTCCTACCACGCGCCGAACGGCAAGTACGCCGTGGACGGCGGCTACTTCACGGCCGCCCACCGCTCCTACCCGCTGGTCGCCCCGGCCGACGGCAGCGGCGGAGCCAACGGCCTCTACAAGTACGGTGCTTCGTCCGCCTTCCCCACGAACACCTTCGGCTCCGTGAACTACTGGGTCGGGCCGGTCTTCACCACCACCGCGCCGAACGGCCTCGCGGCGGAGGGCTCGACGGAGGTGAGCGGTCTGTGAGCACCGTCAGCGTGGTCATCCCCTGCTACAAGTACGGCCATTTCCTGGCCGACTGCGTCAAGAGCGTCCTGGACGAGCAGCCGGGCGTCGACGTCCGCGTGCTGATCATCGACGACGCCTCTCCCGACGACTCCGCGGAGGTCGCCCGGGCGCTGGCGGCCGCCGACCCCCGCATCGAGGTACGGGTCCACGAACAGAACCGGGGCCACATCGCCACCTACAACGAGGGCCTGCTGGAATGGGCCGACGGGGACTACGTCGCCCTGCTGTCGGCCGACGACCGGCTCGTCCCCGGAGCCCTGGTGCGCGCCGCGGCCCTGCTCGACGCCCACCCCGAAGCCGGCTTCGCCTACGGCAGGCCGCTGCGGTTCCGGCACGGGGGGCCGCTGCCCGCGGCCCGCACCCGGAGCACCGGCTCGGTGGTCTACCCCGGACGGTGGTGGCTGGAGCGGCGGTTCCGGGAGGGCACCGGGTGCATCACCTCGCCCGAGGTGGTCGTCCGTACCAGTCTCCAGCGCAAGGTCGGCGGCTACGACCCACAGCTCCCGCACGCCGGCGACATCGAGATGTGGATGCGGCTCGCGGCCCATGCCGACGTGGGCTACGTGCGCGGGGCCGACCAGGCCTTCTACCGGGTCCACGGAAACAACATGTCCACCACGGACTTCGGCGGGCAACTGGACGACCTCCGCCAGCGCCTCGTCGCCTTCGACTCCGCCCTGGACAAGTGCTCCGGCCTGCTCCCCGAAGCCGGACGGCTCGCGGCGCTGGCGCGGACCCGGCTCGCCCGGTACGCGCTGCGGCGCGCCTATCGGGCCTACGACCGGGGGCGCACCGGGGTGGTCCCCGTCGAGGAGCTGGAGGCCTTCGCCGCCGAATGCCTGCCGGGGTACACCGGGCTCCCCGAGTACCGGGCGCTGCGCAGGCGGCGGCGGATCGGGGCCCGGGCGATGCCGTACCTCCAGCCGCTGGTGCTCTCGGCCGTCGCCGACCGGGGGCGCGAGTGGCTCTGGTGGCAGTCCTGGAAACGCCGAGGGATTTGATGAACCAGCAGCACCACAAGCACCATTTGCACCACCGGCCCCGTCACCGGGGCCGGACGGCCCGGTGGCCCGCTTCCTCAGCGGGCCCCCGCGGCCACGGGGGCCCGGCTGCGCGCCCCGCCCTCGTCCACCGGACCGGCGTCGGCGCGCTCGCGCCGGCGCCGGCTGCGGCGCGTCACGAGCCGATCGGTCCACAGCGCCGCGGCCACCGCGCAGACCCCGGCCAGCAGCGCCGTCCCGGCCAGCCCGCGGCTCTTGGTCCCCGTCTGCGCCACCGCCGTCGGCGGCACCAGCAGGGTCACGCTCATCCGCGCCTTCTCCGGGATCTGCTGTTCGGCCTGCATGGCCGTGATGCGCTGCGTGTACGCCTCGACGACCTTGAGCACGGCCAGGTTGGCGCCGGCCGGATCCGCGTGCTCCGCCTGCACCTGGAGCGAGGGGATCAGATAGCGGGGGGTGACGCTGGTGCCGCTGTTGCGCGGCAACACCCGGTAGGCGCCGTCCACCCCCGCGGCACGCAATTCGGCCGCTCCGGAGGGCGATTCCAGCTGCTGCACCGCCGCGTACGACACGGCGGCCAGCGGGGGCTGGAGATTGGCGAGCTGATTGGGCTGACTGCCCGTCACCGGTGGCTTGAGCACGACGATCGCCGAGCTCACATAGGTCCGGTCGGGCCGGAGCACCTGCAGGGCCCCGGCCGCCGCGAGCGCCGCCACCAGGGCCAGGACGTACCAGCGCCGGCGCAACGCGCGGAACAACTCACCAGGCGACACAGGATTCCTTCCGTCGCGTTCGATCTTTCCAGGACGCCGGGCGGCCCGCCATCGGTTCCGGCAGGCGCAAAGGGGCATTCGTGAGCATCGGTGAGATGGCCGCGGTGCTGCGGCGCCGCTGGTACGTGATGGTGCCCCTCACGCTGCTCGGACTCCTCGCGGGCCTGCACCTGTACCGCTCGGTGCCCGTGGCGTACCAGTCGCAGAGCTCGGTGGCGTTGCTCGACTCCACGGCGGTGGCCGAACTGGCCCCCGCCTTCGGCAACCCCATCTCGAACGCGGGCGGTTCGCTGGTCGTGACCGCCGACGTACTGATCAGGACCCTGTCCGGGGCCGACGCGGCGCGAGATCTGCACGGCCTCGGCGTGAGCGACCCGTACACGGTCGGCTTCGCCGCCAACACCTCGGGCCCCATGCTCACACTGACCGTCACGGGCACCGACCGGGCGAAGGTGCTCAAGGAGACCAGCACGCTCACCGCCTTCGCCGGAGAACAGCTCAACGCGCTCCAGGCGGCGGCCAAGGTGCAGCCCGCCTACTTCGTCCAGACGGCTCCGGTGGTGCTGCCGCAGACCCCGGTGCCCCAGCTCAAGAGCCGCTACCAGCAGGTGCTGGGAGTGGTCATCGCGAGCGTGACCGCCGGTTTCACGCTCTCCTTCGTGACGGAGACCCTGGTCGTGGCCCGCCGCCGCAGGCGCGAGGCCGCCGCGGCGGCCGGGGCGCCCAAGGCGCGCGTCCGCAGGAGGCTGCCGCGCCGGCCGGTCGACGCGACGGCGCTGCTCAGCGGCTACCTGGGGCTGGCCTTCTTCATCCCCTCGAACCTGACCCTGCCGGGCATGGGCGGCGTCGGCACCCCGGCCAACGTGTTCGCCCTCCTCGGCCTGTTCTGGTACCTCGCGACCTGGCTGACCGGCCGGATCCGCCCGGCCCCGGGCACCCGGCTGCCCCGGGTCGTGATGTGGCTGCTCGCCGTCTCCGTACTGGCCTCGTACCTCGCGAACGCCGCCCGGGGAAGCACCCACAAGGAGGTGCTGGGCGCGGACCGCGGGCTGATCGGCCTGCTCGTGTGGGTGTCGATCGTGGTGCTGGTCTCCGCCGGGATCCAGGACCGGGCCCGCCTCGACGTGCTGATGCGGCGGGCCGTGGTGATGGGATCGGTGGTGGCCGCCATCGGCTACTACGACTTCTTCACCGCCACGAACATCGCCGAACACATCACCATCCCCGGACTCCACTCCAGCGTCGCGCAGATCACCACCCTCGACCGCGGGGCGTTCACCCGGCCGCGTTCGACCACCGCCCAGCCCCTGGAGTTCGGCGGCATGCTCGCCCTGATGCTGCCCTTCGCCGTCCAGCAGGCCTTCGACCCGGTCCGCGCCCACCTCAGTCGCCTGCGGCGCTGGGGGCCGGTGGCCCTGATGGGCGGAGCCCTGCCGCTGACGGTGTCGCGGACCTCCATCATCGGGGCGCTCATCGTGGTCCTGGTGATGGTCCCGCGGTGGAAGCCGCAGCGCCGCTGGACCGCGATCGGCCTGCTGATCGGCTCGGTGGCCTGCTTCAAGGTGGCCGTACCCGGGCTGATCGGCACCATCACCACCCTCTTCGGGTCCTTCCTGTCGAACTCCGACAGCAGCACCCAGGCCCGTACCGTCAAGTACAGCGCGATCGTCCCCTACCTGGAGGAGCACCCGCTGTTCGGGCGCGGCCTCGGGACCTTCACGCCCGATCTCTACTTCTTCACCGACAACCAGTACATGCTCACCCTCGCGGAGATGGGCCTGCTCGGCCTGCTCGCCCTGCTGGCGCTGTTCCTCGCCGGAATCCACCAGGGCGGCGCCATCCGCCGCCTCGCCGCCGGCGAATCCGACCGCGAGCTCGGCCAGGCGTTCTTCGCCTCCGCCCTCGTCGCCCTCGTCAGCAGCGCCACCTTCGACGCCCTCAGCTTCCCGATGTTCGCAGGGATGTTCTTCCTGACGATCGCCGCGGGAGGCAGTCACCTCGGCTTCATCCGGCGCGGCACGCCGGCCGAGCCCCGACCCGTGGAGTCCCCATGCCCTCCCGCCACGACCCGGACCGGGCTCGCGCAACCGGTCCCGTAGCCGTCCTCGTCGTCACCTGGAACAGCGCCCGGGTGCTGCCCGAGTTCCTCGCCTCCCTGCCCCAGGGCATGGCCGGGCTCGACTGGCGCCTCGTCGTCGCCGACAACGACTCCGCCGACGACACCGTCGACGTCGTCCGCGAGCTGGCCCCCGCCGCCACGCTCGTCCAGACCGGCCGCAACGCCGGGTACGCGGCCGGGGTGAACGCCGCCCTGCGGGCGGCCGCCGGGTGGCAGGAGGGCTTCCGCGCCGCCCTGGTGTGCAACCCGGACATCCGGATGCGGAGCGGCTGCGCCGCACTCCTCGTCGACGCGCTCGACGCACCCCTGTCCGGCGGCCGCCGGGTCGGGATCAGCGTCCCGCTGCTGTACGAGGAGGACGGCACCCGCCAGCACTCGCTGCGCCGCGAATCGCGCGTCACCCGGGCCCTGGGCGAGGCGGTGATCGGCAACCGGCGCGCCGGGCGCTTCCCGCGCTGGAGCGAACTGATCACCGACCCGGCGGCGTACCGGCGGGCGACCGTCGCCGACTGGGCGACCGGCGCCCTCATGGCCCTC
>NZ_LFML01000077.1:0-11302 GCF_001044425.1 Streptomyces roseus | reverse complement strand
CCTCGGCGGGGACTCGCAGGTCTCGCCCCGCCTGTGGACCCTGCTGACCCTCAACCGGGTACGGCTCTACGGCCGCCGCCACGGACCGGCGGCGACCGCGGCCTTCCGCGGCGCGGTGCTGCTGCGCGAGACCTCCCGGGCCGCGCTCGGCCGGCCCGCGAACCGCGCGGCCGCGCGGGCCCTGGCCAGCCCGTCGGCTCTGCGTGCCGTACCGGGCCCCTGAGCCCGCCGCCGAACCGGAGCCGGTTCACCCGGTGGGCGTCTGCCCGTCCCAGGCGGTGTAGAAGCTCTCCGGGTTGACCAGGTAGCGGACCGTGGCCCGGGGCACGTGGCGGACCTCGTGGCGGCGCGCGTAGCGCCGTACGAGCTCCCAGTCCTCGCGCGGCAGCACCTCGGGAGTGCGCCGCAGCCGGCTGAAGTACAGGGACCGGGTGCGGCGCGCCACGAAGGCGTTGGTGTCGAGGAAGGCCTCGTGGGCGGCCCGGCGCCGGTCGAACGGCACGGACAGCACGTCCCGTTCGGAGCCGTCGGGCAGCATCCGGCGCAGTGCCGTGTACACCGCGTCGGGCCGCCGGGCGACTCCAGCACCGCGATGGCCTGTTCCAGGTGGTCGGGCTCCCACAGGTTGTCGTCGTCCAGGAAGGCCACGTACCGCGAGCGGGTCAGCCTTATCCCCACGTTGCGCACGACGCCGGCCGTCGCCGTGTTGCGGGCCAGCGACACCGCGAACAGCCGTGGATCCGCCGGCAGTCCGGGCAGGCCCGCGCCGTCGTCGACCACGACGACCACCTGGTCGGCGACGCTCTGCGCCAGCGCCGAGCGGACCGCCGCGCGCAGCGCCTCGGGCCGCCGGTGGGTGGCGATCACCGTGGCGACCAGGGCGCTCGGCGGGCTGCCCAGGTGGGCGGCGAGCCGGGCGGTCTCGGCATCCTCGAAGCGCCGCAGCCGCAGGGCGGAGGGGGCGAGCAGGACCTTGTTCCGGGCCTCGAAGAGCACGAGCCAGCCGAAGGCCCGCTTCAGCAGCTCCCAGGGGGCCCGCGCGATGCGGCGCATGACGTCCTCTCGAATCGATCGTCAGGGGGACGGCTCGGGGACGACCGGCCGGCCGTCGGCCGTGCGGTTGCCGCGCCACACGTTCCCGGCGCCGCCCGCGTTCCAGGCGGCGACCAGCCCGTAGGCGCCGGCGTTCGGGTGGTACTCGGCGGAGAACACGTTGTCGGTGACCTGGATGCCGGAGGCCCCGGGCCCCCCGCCGTACAGCGCGTACGCCCCGCCCGCGAGCCAGTTGCCGTCCACGACCACGGAGGACACGTTCCCGGTGTCCGCGAAGAGCCCGACGGCGGCACTGGCGCCCTGGTGCACGGGGACGGGGTTCAGGAGGGTGTTGTGGCGGATGGTGAGGCGGCCCTTGTTGCCGCCGCCGCTGATGACGGCGTCGGTGTGCTGCCATTCGCCGCCCTGGTTGCGGAAGGGGACGATGTCGTGCACGTAGGTGTCGTGGATCTCGCCCTGGCCCATCGAGAGGGCGTTGCCGAACACGGAGACGTCGCACCAGCCCACCTCGATCGAGCTGCCGCCCATGTTGGAGACCGCGTAGTCGACGCCGCCGTTGTCGGGGCCCTTGCCCGGTACGGCGGTGATGGTGGTGTGCAGGACGCGAAGGCCGCTGAAGCCGGGGCGCAGGTTGATCCCCCACCAGTTGGCCGAGGTGATCCGGCTGTCGATGACGGTGACGTCGTTGGCGTAGACGTCCAGCGAGCCGCGGATGTCCCAGCCCTTGATGACCATGCCGTCGGTCTTCACGGACAGGTCCCCCGTGTCGTGCCGCTCCAGTGCGATCCGTGGGCCGGTGGTCCCGGCGTCGGGGAACCCGCACGCGCCGGGCGAGGAGCAGGGGCCGCCGCCGGGCCCCGGGCCCGGGCCGCCCCCCGTGCCCGTTCCCGGCGAGGAGGGGGCGGAGGACGTCGAGGTCGGGGGGCCCGGACTGCCGGACGCGGACGGATCCGCGGAGGGCGAGGGCACGGGCCCGGGTGCGGGGTTGCCGCCGGGACACCGCAGGGCGCTGTCGGGGCACGGCCCGGCCGTCGGCCCGGCCGCGGGCTCGCTCACCCCGGTCCGGTCGGCGTCGTACAGCGCCAGTACGACGGCCAGGACGAGCCCGGCGAGGAGCCAGGCCACGAGGCGCCTGCGGTCGCGTGCCACCGCCGCTACCCCGCGGCCCGCGCGGAGCCGCGCAGCAGGCCTCGGCTCGGCAGGACGCACACGACGTATCCGAGGGTGCCCGCGGCCCCGGTCACGAGGAGGGCGAGGACGCCGTCGCCCAGGAGCCGCTCCAGGCCGAGGATCACCGCGGCCATCACGGCCCCGCCGAGGAACGGCCGGGCGCAGGCCCGCGCCACGGTCCCCGGGCCCACCCCGCCGCGGTGCAGGGCGAGGAGGAACACGGGCACCACCATGACGCAGGCGACCAGGACGTGCCCCTGCGCCACGCCCACGATCCCGCCCGCGTCCGCGCCGATCACCAGGGCCGGGACCAGGACGACCAGCCAGAGCCCCTGGACGCCGATGAGGGAGCGGCGCCGGCCGATCGCCACCAGGCAGTCGTACGCCAGCTCGCAGCCGATCCGTACGCCGCCGAGCGCCATCAGCCAGGGCAGCGCGGCGGCGGCGGGCAGCCAGCGGTCCCCGTAGACGAGCCCGACGACCGGCGCCGCCAGGGTGGCCGGCAGCACGCACAGCGGAACGGTTCCGGTCATCACCACGCCCAGGGCGCGGCCGAAGCCCCCGGCGAGCGCCCCCGGCGAGTCCGCCAGCCGGGAGAACCCGGCGAAGGAGACGCGGCGGGCCGCCTCGGAGATGATCCGCACCGGCCAGCCGGAGATGTTGAAGGCGAGCACGTAGAAGCCGAGGGACAGCTGGTCCAGGGCGGAACCCACCACCATCGTGTCCACGTTGACCACGCCGAGGGCGAGCATGCTGGCCCCGGCGAGCGGCAGCCCGAAGCGCAGCAGGGCCTTCGCCTGCTCCCCGTCCCAGCCGAACCTCAGGGTGCCGGGCGCGGCGAGGCAGCATCCCAGCAGGGCGGCCGCGTTGCCGGCCACGGAGCCCCAGGCGAAGCTCATCGCACCCCACCCCTGGACGGCCAGCAGCAGGGTCACACCCGTGCTCAGCACGAAGTTGACGGCGTCGACGGCCATCCGCCTGCCCTGCGCGAACTCCCGGGTGAGGAACCCGGCGGGCACCTGTGAGAGCCCGTCGAGCACCACGCACACGCACATCACCCGCAGGATCCCGGAAGCCTCGGGGGAGCCGAGCACCCGGGCCACGGAGGGAGCCGCGGCGAACAGGACGGCGTACAGCAGGCAGCTGGAAGCGACGCTCAAGGTGAGGACGGTCGGGGCGAAGCGGCGCGGATCGCCCTCCCAGCGCACGATGGCGAGGGAGACGCCCAGTTCGTTCGCGGAGAGCAGCACCAGCAGTACGGTCTGGGCGATCCCGTACACGCCCCAGGCCTCGGGGCCGAGGAAGAAGCGGGCGAGGACGATGCCGGTGACGAAGTTGCCCAGGCGCATGACCACGGTGTTGACCAGGCTCCACCGGGCGGCGGAGCCGACCTTGCGCCCCAGCGACGGAGCCTCGGAGGCACCGGCCCGCACCCCGGTGTCGGCACCGGTCCCGGCGTCGGCGGCGGCCCCGGCACCGGTCCCGGCCCCGGCTCCGGTCCCCATCACGGCGAGGCTCCCGCGGACGCCCGGGCGGTACGGGAGCCACCCGTGTCGGAACGGGCGCCGTTCTCCGGGGCCGGCGGCTCGGCGCTCTCGGCCGGCGCGGGCCGGTGCCGGCCCGGCTTGTCGGAGCGGCGGCGCCGGGCCTCCACGAAGAACGTGGCCACCAGGCTCAGTACGAAGCCCAGCGCTCCCGCCATGATCAGGTACTGGAGCCGGGTCTTGGTCTGCGCCTCCGGTTTCTGCGGCGGGACGATCGTCGCCATCCGGATCATGGCCTCGGCCGTCACCGACTGCTGGGCCTGGAACTCCTGGAGCCGCTTCTCGGCGTACTTGGTGAAGATCTCGTCCGACTTCAGGACGGCGGCCGGATCGGTTCCGGTGACGCTCAGCCACATGAAGGGCCCCTGGGCGTTGTCGGCGATCTTCGCCTCGTACTCCCCGGTGACTCCCAGGGACTTGAGGTCCGCCCGGGAGTCGTCGGAGTTGAGGTTGCGGGCCAGGCCGTCGGCCATGCCGGTGAGCGAGGCCTGGGTGCTGAGGAAGGGGTTGCCGTCGAAGGCCACCGTCGCCTTCTTCGAGTTCAGCAGTGTCACCGTGCTCTGCGACCGGTACTCCACCGGGACCAGTACGTACACGCCCGCGATGAGCGCGGCCGTGAGCACCAGTCCGGGCAGCAGCACGTACCAGCGCCTGCGCATGACCCGCCAGATCTCCGCGAGATCCATGGTCTTCCCCCTCGCGGCGGCGCCGCGCCGTCCACGCGCCGCCGCCGTGTTCATGTGCGGATTACGGTTCTTGCTCTTCTTCGGTTGCCGCGGTGGTGCGCCCGCGCCGTCTCCCCGGCCTCAGCCGGCGAGATCGGTTGGCCGCGGCCGCCCGCCCGCCGCCAAGCCCTCCAGCAGGACCCGCGCGATGCGCTCGCTCGCCCGGCCGTCCCACAGCGCGGGGCAGCGCGCGGCGGGCGGATCGTCGAGCACCCGGTTCACCACGGCGGTGATGCGCTCCGGGTCGGTCCCCGCCAGGACGTTGGTGCCCTCCTCGACGGTGATCGGCCGTTCGGTGTTCTCCCGCAGCGTCACACAGGGCACGCCGAGGGCGGTGGTCTCCTCCTGGACCCCGCCGGAGTCGGTCAGCACCACCCGGGCGGCGTCCTGGAGCGCGATGAAGTCCAGGTACCCGGCGGCCGGGACCATCCGGATCCCGCCCGGGACCCCGACCTCCTCCAGCCGCCGCGCCGCCCGCGGGTGCGCGGGAAGCAGCAGCGGACAGCGCTCCGCGATCTCGCCCAGTGCCTTCAACAGGCCGCGCAAGGCGGCCGGTTCGTCCACGTTGGCCGGCCGGTGCAGGGTGACCAGGCCGTAGCCGCCCCGGGTGAGCCCGTACCGGTCCAGGACGTCCGAGGCCCTGGCCCGGTCCAGGTTGGCGAGCAGGGTGTCGATCATGACGTTGCCGACGACGTGGATCTGGTCCTCCCGGTACCCCTCCGCCCGCAGGTTCGCGGCGGCGTCGGGGGAGGGGGCCAGCAGGTAGTCGCTGATGCGGTCGGTGGCGACCCGGTTGACCTCCTCGGGCATGCTCCAGTCCCGGCTGCGCAGGCCCGCCTCCACATGGGCCAGCAGCGGGCCGGCCTTCGCGGTGACCAGGGCGCAGGCCAGCGTCGAGTTGATGTCCCCGACCACCACCACGGCGTCCGGGGCCAGTTCGTCGACCAGCGGTTCGAAGGCCGTCATCACCCGGCCCGTCTGCCGGGCGTGCGTACCCGATCCGGCACCGAGGTACCGGTCGGGCGGACGGATGCCCAGGTCGCGGAAGAAGACGTCGTTCATGGACTCGTCGTAGTGCTGTCCGGTGTGGACGAGGACCACTTCGGCGCCCAGGCGCTCCAGTGCGTCCATCACCGGCTTGATCTTCATGTAGTTGGGCCGTGCCCCGGCCACGCAGATGATCCTGGGCATGGTCTCAGAGCACCTCCACCGTGGGTCCGGAGAGCCGGTTGCGGCAGTCGAGCACGAACGAGGCGTGCTCGGTGACCATCGCGTAGTCGAAGGCGTCGTGGTCGGTGAGCAGGACCACCACGTCGGCCGCGGCCAGCTCCTTGCGTGTCGGCTCGACCCGTACGAGACGGGAGTCGACCTTGAGCCCCTCCACCACGTGGGGGTCGGCCGCGCGCACCCTGGCGCCCATGTCGATGAGCAGCTGCGAGACGCGCACCGCGGGCGATTCGCGCGCGTCCCCGGTGTTCTTCTTGTACGCGAGCCCCAGCAGCAGGATCTTCGAGCCGTTGACGGAGCGGCGCTTGGTGTTGAGCGCGTCCATGACGCGGCGCGCCACGTACTCGGGCATGTGGCTGTTGATGTCGTTGGCGAGTTCGACGAAGCGGAAGCTCTGGCCCAGCTCCCGCTGGACCCGCCAGGACAGGTACGAGGGGTCGATCGGCAGGCAGTGGCCGCCGACCCCGGGTCCCGGGGTGAACTTCATGAAGCCGAACGGTTTGCTGGACGCCGCCTCGATGGACTGCCAGACGTCGATGTCGAGGTGGCGGGCGAACATGGCTATCTCGTTGACCAGGGCGATGTTCACGTGCCGGAAGGTGTTCTCCAGCAGCTTGGCGAGCTCGGCCTCCTTGGGCGAGCTCACCGGCACCGTCTTGTCGACGAGGTCCGCGTAGAAGGCCTCGACGGCCTTGAGGGAGCGGGCGTCCACGCCGGAGACGACCTTGGGGGTCTGCTGGAACCCCCAGACGGTGTTGCCGGGGTCGATGCGCTCGGGGCTGTAGCCGAGGTGGAAGTCGGCGCCGGCGGTGAGGCCCGAACCGTCCTCCAGGATCGGCCCGAACAGCTCCTCGGTGGTGCCCGGGTAGGTGGTGGATTCGAGGACCACGGTCGCGCCGGGCCGCAGGAAGCGAGCCAGCGTGTGCGCCGACTCCTCGATGTAGCGCAGGTCGGGTGCACCGTCCTGTAACGGGGTCGGGACGGTGACGACGGCGACGTCGAAGCCGCCGCAGTCCCGCGCGAGTTCGGTGGCCTGGTACGCGCCGCGCTCCAGGGCGCGGGTCAGCCGTTCGGAGGAGACGTCCTCCACGTACGACTCGCCGGCGGCGAGGCTCTTGACCCGCCGCGCGTCCACGTCGTACCCGATCACCTGGTGTCCGACCTCGGCGGCCCGGATGGCCAGCGGGAGACCGACGTATCCCTGTCCCACGACGACGACGCGCATCAGTGACTCCTGTTCGCGGAACCGGCAGACGATGTGGCGGGCGGCAGTGCGGACGGCGTACGGCGGATGAGCTCGCGCACCGTCATGAGGAGGAAGGCGGTGTTGGTGGTGAGGTAGCGCCTGCCGAGGCGGCGCGGCTCCTGGAGCGCCCGGTAGAACCATTCGAGGCCCATGCGCTGCCAGACCACCGGGGCCCGCTTGGTGATGCCGGCCAGGATGTCGAAGGAGCCGCCGACGCCGTGCACGACGTGGGCGCCGGTGTGCTTGCCGTAGCCGGCGGTGAAGATCTCCTTCTTGGGCGAGGTCATGCCGAGGAAGAGCAGGTGGGCCCCGCTTTTCGCGACGGCTTCGGCGATCTGAGGCTGCTCGGCGTCGTCGAAGTAGCCGTTGCGGCTGCCGGCCACGCGCAGCGCCGGGAAGCGCTCCGCGATCCGGGCGAGCATCAGGTCCAGTACGTCCTGGCGGGCGCCGAGCAGGTAGACGGGTACGTCCGCGTCCTCGGCCGCGGCCAGCAGCCGCATGAACAGGTCGATTCCCGCCACCCGTTCGGGCAGCCGGACGCCGAGGACCCGGCCGGCCCAGACCACGGCCTGACCGTCGGCGAGGACCAGGTCGCAGCCGGAGACCGCCGCGGCGAGGCGGGGGTCGCGGTGCATGTTGACCAGCTTGGCGGCGTTGACCATGCCGATCTCGATCTGCTCGCCGCGCTTGACCGCGTCGAGGCAGCGCTGCACGGTCTCGTCCATGGTCAGGGCGTCGAGCGTGACTCCGAACAGGGTGTGCCGGGACGGGCGGCCGTGGCCGTCGTGGCGTCGGTTCATCTCTGCAGCCCCCCGAGCCATGCGTGGAGCAGCCAGCCGAACTCGTACGGCCGGCACTCGCGGTCGATGACGTCGGGGCGGAAGACCCGGTCCAGCGGGGCCAGCCGGGCGTGCGGGGCGACCTTGGTGGTGAGCCCGCGGACGGCGCGGACGGCCTTCGCGGGGTCGCCGCGGTAGACCTTGCGCCAGGTCACCCCGTACTTCTCCAGGATCATGGACTCGCGAGGGGTGCCGTCGGGCCCGCTGATCTCGGGCACGTCCGTCATCCAGCGCAGCCCGCGGCGGACGGCCGCGCCGAAGTCGGTGCCGCCCGCCTCGGCCAGGTCGAACAGTGCGGTCGGCGCCATGGCGTGCTGGTGCACGCAGTAGACGGGGTAGCCCTCCACCACGCCGCCCGTGCGGGCGTCGTAGTGCCACCACCACTGGCCGCCGTCGCCCTGGAGCTCGCAGATCCGCGCGGCGCAGGCGTCGGCGGCGGCGAGGGCCGCCGGGTCCTGGCCGCTCGCGTGCAGCCGGGCCAGCGCCTGGAGCGGGTACGTCTGGTCGGCGAAGCAGGCAACGTGCGAGCGGAATCCGGGGACGAGCCCCGGACCGGTGGCGTGCGGGAACAGTGCGCTGCCGGGGGCCCTGGCCGCCAGCAGCCGGTCGCGGGCGACCGTGATCCGCTCCTCCACGTCGGCCGCGGTACGGGCCGCGGCGAGGGCGGAGAGCACCCACGCGGCCTCGACCGTGTACTGCGGGCGTCCGGGTACGTCCAGTACGGCCATCCGCGCGAGGGCGTCCGCCAGCTTCGGGTGGCCGGTCTCGGCGGCCAGCCAGGCGATGAGCGCCGCGTCGCCGAGGTTGCCGACCCCGGGCAGCCGCTCCACCAGCAGCCCCGCGTACTCCTCGACACCGTGGCCGCCGAACAGGGCCCGCTGGCGGTCCTCGGGCAGGAACCGCGCACCCAGTGCGGTGATGGCCGCGTACCGGGTGCTGGTCCCGCGCGCCTCGATCCGGCGGACGCCGTCGGAGGTGACCGCGGCGACCCGGGTGAACACGAAGGTGTCGGCGCCCGGCAGGTACATCCCGGGCAGTCCCGCCTCGGCCAGCGCAAGCAGCCGCTCGGCGAGCGCGTGCAGCGACGGGTCCTCGTGGGCCAGGGCTCCTAATCGAGCCGCTCGTTTCGCGGTCACCGGGTCCCCACCCCGGCTCCCCGTGTGCTGCCCGCACTCCGTATGTCCGAGCTGTACGGCTCCAACACACCTACCCCCTCTGATTCGCTCCTCGAACAGACCCGGCGGTCGTCGTTCGGCGGAGGGGTTCGCGCATGACGGCGCACGTGCCGGCGGTCTGGTTCCCCCCGATGGCACGAACCGTCCGAGGCCGCCCACTGGATCCCCCCAGCGAAGCCCCGGACCGGAGCACGCGCGAACGGCAGCGCCGGGCGGGCGCGTTGCGCGCCGTCCGTCGTCACCTGGTCCGCGATGCCCTCGTCGTGTACAACCCCCCACTGAACAAAGCCTGTTGCCTGCTCAGATCCCGTGTACAGGGACAAGGTATGCCCACGGATGTTCGTTGATTGCGGTTTTGCTGAAATGCCGCTGCCCTAAATTGCCGACGCGCCGTCAGTTCCGCTTGAGCGGCGTTTCGACCAGCGTTCCGTCCCGTTCCTCGTGCAGCGCGCCGGTGCGCGGGCACTCCCAGACGCCCGGCTCGCCCTCGCGTTCCAGCAGGCGGACCCCGGCCCGGCCCACCCAGCCGATGCGGCGGGCCGGTACCCCTGCGACCAGTGCGAAGTCCGGTACGTCCCGGGACACGACGGCACCGGCCGCGACCAGCGCCCACCGCCCGATCCGCACCCCGGCCACGCACACCGACCGGGCCCCCAGCGAAGCCCCTTCGGCCACGACGACACCGGCGGCCTCCCAGTCCCCACCGCGCTTCTGTTTGCCGTCGGGGTCGACGGCGCGCGGGTAGAAGTCGTTGGTGAGGACGGCGGCCGGGCCGATGAACACCCCGTCGCCCAGTACGGCGGGCTCGTAGACGAGCGCGTAGTTCTGGAGCTTCACGCTGTCGCCGATGCGCACGCCGGGTCCGACGTAGGCCCCCCGCCCGACGATGCAGTCACGCCCGAGCCGGGCCTCCTCCCGTACCTGTGCCAGGTCCCAGATCGTGGTCCCGTCCCCCAGTTCGGCGCTCTCGTCGACCTGGGAGGAGGGTTGGATGCGGACGCTCACGAAGGGTTCCCCTTACGGTTCGAGGTGCGTACGGAGGGAGCATATGCAGCGCCCGGCCGGCCCGCCCCGGAGTTCAACCAGCTGCCCACTCAACCGACTTGGGCCCCGTCAGGAGCCGGGGCGGTGGACCGCGAGGGTGCCGTACGCGGACAGGGCCGCGGCCGGATCACCCGCGCCGGGGCGCAGGACCGCGTCGAGGAAGGCGAGGCTCGCGGCGGCCGTGACGCGCGGGCCCTCCGTCCTGCCGAGGGAGCCCACGAGGGAGGGGAGGGGCGGCAGGTACAGCGGGGCGTCGGTGAAGGTGAGGTGGCCGGCTCCCGGCACCGAGAGCCGGTAGGTCGTGGCGCTGCTGAGGGCGAGGACCCGGGTCAGCTGCGGGAGGTAGTCCGGGTCGGTGTCCGGGCCGATGGCCTGGGTGAGCGCGAGCACCGGCTGGCGGTAGGGCTGCGGGGCCGGGTCGTGGGGGAAGCCGTCCAGGTCGATGACGGCGGCGAACTCCGGGTCCTGGCGGGCGGCTTGCAGAGCGGCGCCGCCGCCGATGGAGTGGCCGGCCGCCACGACGCGGGCGGTGTCGAGGCGCCCGCTGAGCGGACCGGCGATCGCGCCGCTGTGGATGCGGCCCAACTGGGCCCGTACGAAGCTCAGGTCGGCGGCCCGGACCGCCGTCCACCGGGCCGCCCGCCGCTCGTCCTCGGCGTCGTCGCCCGTCGCCGAGACCTCCGTACGGACCGTGCGGCCGTCGGCGAGGACGACCGCCGCCGAGTCGTAGGGGTGGTCGATGCCCGCGACGACGTAGCCGTGGCTCGCCAACTCCTCCGCCCAGGCGGTGTTCTGGGCGCGTACCCCGCCCAGCCCGGGGGAGAACAGCACGACGGGGAACCGGTCTGCCCCGTCGGCGACGGGAACCTCGTACGACGCGCGGGTGCGGGCGCGCGGAAGGCCGTCCAGCAGGAAGCCGGGAAGGCCCGAGTAGTCCGCGAGCGCGCCGGCGACCACGCGCCCCTCGTGCTCCGTGCGCCCGAGGTACGGGGCGGGGCGCCCGCCCGCGGCGCCCTTGCGTGCCGGGTACCAGAGCTGGACGACCACCGTGCGCCGGTCCTCGGGCGCGGCGGTGGCGGTCTCGGGGCGTTCCTGATCGGTCAGCTCCAGCACCCCGGTGCCGACCCCGAAGCGGCCGGACGGCTCGGGGAACACCGGCGTGGGCAGTGCCCAGGCCGTCACCGGACCCGCGGCGACCAGCGCCAGGCACACCGCCGCCCCCGGCAGCGCCAGCCACCACGGAGCCCTGCGCGCCCCGCCCGTCCCGCCCGCCCCGCCC
>NZ_LFML01000076.1 GCF_001044425.1 Streptomyces roseus | reverse complement strand
AGGTGAACTGGGGGCCACCGTTGAGGCCGACGAACCTCTGGCCGTTGATCTCGAACTCGACGGTCATCACCGCACCCGTCTCGCCCGGCCCGGTCTCGGGGTAGCGGGCGACCCGGCCCAGCTTGCCGTCCTTGAACAGCGATACGTAGTAGTCGGCGGCGGCCTCCGCGTCGCCGTCGAACCACAGGCACGTGGTGAAACCGTTGCTCGTCATGACTGCCTCCAGGCGTGTGCCGGTCGAAGCGGGAGAGCGGCTCGCCCTCCCTCTCCTACTACAGACCGGCCCCGGGCCCGAAATTCATCGGTGGGCCCGGGGCCGGTCGGCAACGCGTCCTGAATGCACCCCGACGGCTTACACCGCCGGCTCGGCCGCCATCGCGAGCATCCGGTCGACGACGCGCGCGGCGGCGCCGCCGTCGTCCAGGTCGCAGAACTCGGCGCGGAACGCGGCCCGCGCCTCCTTGAACTCCGCCCCGATCGCGTCCGCGCCCCGTACGGCCTCGATCAGGCTCGCCGAGTCCGCCAGCAGCGGGCCGGGGGCCTTGGCCTCCAGGTCGAAGTTGAAGCCGCGCAGCGTGGTCCGGTAGTGCTCCAGGTCGTACGTGAAGAGCAGGATCGGACGGTCGGTGAGCGCGAAGTCGAACAGCGCCGAGGAGTAGTCCGAGATCAGCACGTCGGCGACGAGCAGCAGGTCCGTGGCGTCGGGCCAGCGGGACACGTCGACGACGAACCCGTCGCGCACGTTGTCCCGTACCTGCTCGGTCACGTGGTGGTGGCCGCGGATCAGCAGGACGTGGTCCTCGCCGAGCTCGCGCCGCGCCGCGTCCAGGTCGATCTGGAGGTCGAGCTTGTAACCGCCCGACCAGCCCTCGCGGTTCTCGCGCCAGGTCGGCATGTAGAGGACGACCTTCTTGCCCTCGGGCAGGCCGAGCCGGCGGCGGACCTCGGCGATCCGCTGCGCGTCGGGCTTGACGAGGGCGTCCGTGCGCGGGGCGCCCGACTCGATGACCTCGCCCTGGTAGCCGAGGGCCCGCTTGAGCAGGGGCGTCGCGTACGAGCTCGGGGAGGCGAGCAGCGACCACTGGGCGCTGTCGTGCTCCAGCCCCTCGAGGATCTCGGGGCTGGTGTAGTAGTCGTGGATGAAGTCGTGGCCGATCTCCTTGATCGGCGTCCCGTGCCAGGTCTGGACGACGACCTGGCCGGGGCGGCGCTGGAAGCGCCGCGGCACGTTGTCGTTCACGACGTAGTAGCGGGCGCGGGCCAGGACCTCCCAGGCCTCGGTGCTGTCGTACGGCACGGCGCGGGCGGTCGCGGGGACCTCGGCGCGGCCGTCGCGCACCAGCCAGACGTGGTCCAGCTTCTCCCCGCGGCGCAGCAGCTCCTCGTGGATGGCGCGGGGCGAGTCGCCCGCGCCGTTCCCCTGGTGGGTGTCGTAGACGACGATGTCCTTGACCGGCAGGGCGCGCTGGGCCGGGTAGGTCTCGTACCGGGTGACGCGCTGGGCGTACCGGGAGCGGTCGTGCGGGCTGAGCAGCGGGTCGGAGACGATCACCATGCGGTCGTAGAAGCGGGCCTCGACGCGCATCCGGCGGCCGTGGACGGTGATCGCGACCGGTCCGGCGTGCAGGGCGGTGGGCGCGAACTGCACGGGGGCGCCGCGGTCGACGCCGAGCAGGCCCGCGGTGGTGCCGCCCTGGGCGAGCGGGCGCAGGGTGGGCCACCAGCGGCCCGTCGGCAGGGTGGTGCGGCCCGCGTAGGACTCGGGCAGGACGGGCTCGAAGGTGGATTCGAAGCGGTCGCCGTCCCGGGTGACGGGGTAGCTGAACTCGGTGCCGTGCGCGTTGTGCAGGACCAGCTCGTACGGCTCGTCCGCGGGCGCGAGGAGGCGGCCCTTCAGGGTGAGGGTGCCGTCCTGGCCGGCCACCGAGTCGACGAGCGGCGGCGAGGGCTGCACGGAGAGGGTCAGGTGGCCGGTGTTGCCGCGCTTGGCGAAGAGGGTGCGGCCGGTGTCCCCGCCGGTCAGGGGTACGACGAGGCCGTCGAACCCGCCGCGCTCGTCGTGCGCGAGGCGGTGCTCGGAGCCGTCGGCGCCGACCACGGTCAGGCTCCACGGCTCGGGGGCCCACTCGCCGGGCTCGCACTCGGCGTCCGGTACGGCGGCCAGCGCGGCCAGCGGTACGCGCACGGTGAAGGGGATCCGGCCGGCGCCGCCGGAGCCGCTCGCGGCGGCGGTCTCGACGGGGAAGGTGAGGACGGTCGAGGTGGAGACGTGCTCGGCGCGCAGGATGGCGCCGGCGCCGATCTCGGCGGCGAGCTCTCCGCTCACCTCCACGGCGTCCTCGCCGGAGGGGCGGACATCCAGGGCGCGGGCCCGGACGGTCTCGACCTGGATGGTGAGGGCGCCGGTGGCGTTCGGGACGATGCGGACGTCCGGGGTCACCCAGTGGGCGGGCGGGTTCTGGCCGGAGTCGGACTCGCCGCCCTTGAGGCGGGCGCGGTGCAGGCCGCCGGCGCCGGTGACGGCGACGGACGTGGTCCATATGCCGTCGTTCCACTTGCCGCCCGACTGGAAGGCGGTGGGGTCGACGACGGCGGTGAAGCCGGCCCAGTCGGCGTGCCGCAGCGCGAGGTGCGGGGAGTTCACGGTGGCCATCGGGGAGGCGACCGTACGGGCGGTCACGACGGTGCGGCGGCGCTTGCCCCCCTCGCGGAAGACCAGCATCTTGCGCGAGCCGAGGCGGCTCTCCGCGCCGAGGTGGCCGGGCAGCGCGTATCCGCGCAGCAGCAGCTTGCCGTCGCTCCAGACGGCCTGCTCCAGGCGGCTGACGACGCGGCGCTCGCGCGGGCCGAGGGTGAGGATCTTGGCGGGGACGGGCGGACGGCCTTGCAGGAACGGGTAGTCGGCCTGCGGGCGGGCCAGCCCCTTGACGGGGACGCTGTAGGAGTAGTCGCTCTGGTGCTTGGTGAGGGCGATGAAGTCCTCGACGCGGCCTTCGCGGGCCAGGTACGCCTTGAGGCGGTCGGCGACGGTCAGGTCGGACCAGGGGCCGGTACCGATCTCGCGGACGAGACCGCCGACCTCCTTGACGAAGGCGGCGCGGAAGTCGGCTCCGCCTTCACCGACGTACTTGTAGATGAGCGGGAGTTCCTCGCTCAGCACGTTGTAGTCGTAGTCGCGCAGGTAGCGGGCGTACTTGGCGCCCTCCTTGGCCTTGAGGGCCTCGCGGACCAGGCGGACGGAGGTGACGCGGTCGATCAGGGAGACCGGGTCGGTGGAGCGCTGGGTGATGGAGCGCTCGCCGGTCTCGCGCACGCGCCAGTGGTAGACGCAGTCGCTGATGACGTCGACGCTGGAGGCGAAGTAGTGCGCGGGGATGCTGACGGGGGCGTCCTCGTAGAGGATGCCCTCCGGGTACTGGAAGCCGTGCTCGTCCCAGAAGCTGCGCCGGTAGACCTTGTTCCACGCGGTGCGGTCGGTGACCAGCGCCGGGAACTTGGAGATGTGGGTCTTCAGCTGCGTCTTGGCGAAGGCGGCCCGGTGGCCCCAGGACTGCTGCATGCCGACGGAGCGGAACCGCTTCACGTTGCCGCCGGCGAAGTCCGAGCCGGTCTCGTCGAGGGCCGCGATCAGGCGCTCGTAAGCGTAGTCCGGCATCGTGTCGTCACTGTCGACGAAGGCCAGGTACTCGCTGTCCTCGGAGGCGTGGCGGGCGCCCACGTTGCGGGCGGCGCCGAGTCCGGCGTTCTCCTGCATGACGACCCGGAAACGCTTGTCCCGCGCGGCGAAGGCCTTGGCGATGACGGCGCTGGTGTCGGTGGACCCGTCGTCGACGAGGATGCACTCGAAGTCGGCGAACGTCTGGGCGGCAATGGACTCCAGGCACTCGTCGAGGTAGAGCTCGACGTTGTAGACGGGGACGACGATGCTCAGGCGCGGGGGCATGGGTGGCGGGTTCTCCAGCGTTTCAAGCTATTTCGATGATCAGGTGATGAGAGCATCCTACTCGGTAACAGGATGATAAAGTCCCCCCATCCTGGACATATGGTCTGTGACTCCCGGGGCGGACGGCAAAGAATTCAGCCGCCCGCCACCTCAGCGTCGGGCCCGGACCGAACGTGCGCTCAGATTTCGAGCTCCGCCTCGATCTTCTGGAGCTGGTGCCGGGCCATCGCGAGGTTGGCGCGGCCGCGGTCGAGAGCGAGGTAGAGGAAGAACCCCTGGGAGTCACGGCTCTTCATCAGCCGGATCAGGTGGTACTGGGTGCCCAGGGTGATGAGGATGTCCTCGATCTCGTCCTTGAGGCCGAGCATGTCCATGGTGCGGACCTTGGCGCGGACCACGTCGGTGTTGCCGGCCGCGGCCACCGTGAGGTCGAGGTCCTTGCCGCCGCCGATGGTGCCGAGGGCCATGCCGCTGCCGTAGTCGACCAGGGCGGCGCCGATCGCGCCGTCGATGGTGGCGAGGGTCTCCTTGAGGGCGGTCTCCACATTGGCCATGACTGGCTCCTCTTCTTTCTCTGGGTTCCGGCTCTGGGTTCTGGCGAATTCCAGGCGGTTTACTGGTGATTTCAGTGGGTTCTGGCGGTTTTGCGTCCGGTCCGTACCGGTCACGCCTGGTCGGTGCGGATGTGGACGTGCGGGACCTCGGGGCCGCGGCGCCCGAGGACCTGGTCGATGAGCTCTGCGATGCGCAGGCTGGAGCGGCGGGCCTCCAGGTGGAGCCGGCCGACGTTGACGCGGGGTTCCGCGATGAGGGTGAGGACGGCGGCGTCGCCGGCCGCGTAGGTGGCCACGTATCCGTGTTCGCCGCGTACGAGCAGCTCACGGAACCCGCCCTGGCCGGTGCAGTCGCTGAGCCGCTGGGCCACGCCGAGTGCGGCCGCGGTCAGTGCCGCGAGGGACTCCACCTCGGTGGCGGCGCTGTCCTGCGCGAGTACGAGGCCGTCGGCGCTGCCGGCGAGGGCGCCGGTGAGCTGGGGGACGCGGGCGCGCAGCCTGCGGAGCTCGGCGAGTATCTCGGCTTCGGCCTCGGGGGGCACCATCGCCGTGCTCATGTCGGCCTTTCTCCTTTCGGGCTGCCTCCGCTCGGGGCGGTCGGCGCGCTCGGAGCGCAGAGCCGGTCGCAGCGGGAGCCTCACAGGCTTGCCTCCAGTGCGTCGCGTAACCGGCGGAGCAGCGCCACGTCCGGGGATTGGGTCTGGGTGATCCAGTCGGGCAGGGGTGTTTCGACCGGCGCCAGGACCGGCGCGTGCGGGGTCTCGACCAGTCCGGCCGCCGCGAGGCGCCGTACGTCGAGCAGGGTGTGGAAGGCCGGGCGGCCCAGGACCCATGCGAGGTCCGCCGGGGTCCGCACCCCGTCCGCCCTGGCCAGCAGGGTCCGCTGGCGGGCGGTGACGGTCTGGCCGGGAGCGGCGGCCCGGGGTATCACGGGGGAGGTGTCCAGCAGCGGGTACGGCCACACCGCGTCGAGCAGCTCACGCCGGCGGCGGGTCTCGCGCTCGACGGCGGCGGCGGGGACCGAGCGGACGGAGCCGATCCAGTGGGTGGCCCCGCGGCGGAACCGGGAGGGCCCGGTGCCCGGGGACAGGGCGAAGAAGGCCGCGTCGAATATGGCCGCGAGGTGGCAGATCTCCAGTTCGCCGCCGGCCAGGCCCCCGCTGTCCACGAGGAAGCGGGCTACCTGGCGGCGGGCGCCGGCCCGGTCCACGGCCTCGCGCCAGCGTTCGGGGGCGAGTCCGCCGCCGGTGGTGAGGAGGACGTCGAGGCCGGGGGTGGCCGGGCTCTCGGCGTGCACGATGCGGCCGTCCTCCAGGAAGAGGGTGCCGCGGTCGCGCAGCAGGGCGCCGGTGGCGCGCTCGGCGGCGAGCCGGGTCAGCAGGGGCGAGATGGCGACGGCGGTCAGGCCGCCGGCCTGGGCGGGTGTCATCTGAGGACCAGCCCCTCGGCGAGTATGCGGAGTCTGTGCCGGGCGAGGGCGAGGTTGCCGTCGGTGCGGTCCAGCCACAGGTGGAGGAAGACGCTGCTGTCGAAGCTGGTCTCCACGAAGCGCAGGACGTGGTAGCCGGTGCGGGTGGTGACGATGAGGTCCTCCACGGGCAGACCGGGGCCCGCCTGCCCGGGGTCCGGTTCCGATGCGGAATCCGGTGCGGGCTGGGCGAAGGACTCGTACTCGGCGGCCGCCCGGGCCAGCTCGGCGGTCTCGGCGGCGGTGGTCTCGTGGTCGCCGACCGGCGATTCACCGGCGGTGCCGAGGGCAAGTCCACTGCTCCAGTCGACCAGCGCGGCCCCCCGCGCACCGGGCAGGGCCATGGCTTCGAGCAGGCATTCGTCGATCCCGGGCACGCGGGCTCCCCTCCCGGCCAGACGTGCGAGGTGCACGGTCTACGGCGCGACAGGAGGGAACTTACTCACGTTCCACAGTGCGGAAGGGGCTTCTGGCATTTTCCGCGGGAACATGCGCAGAACCGCGCGGCTGCTTGGCCGGAACCCGTCGACTTCTGATCACGAATGTTGATCACGCCCGCCGGTCCCGCAAGAGGGCGCGTGGGGCGCACGGAGCGCACAGGGCGCACAAGGCGCATGGGGCGCACGGGTTCCACGGGGGCTCGGCAGGCGGTACGACCCGGGGCTCACGAAGCGAGCGGAAGGTGCTCCGCGAGTCTGAAGGCACCCCCCTCGCGCTCGACGTAGCCCTCGTGGCTGAGGGTGCGCAGCAGGTGGTAGACGGTCGGCAGCGGGATGCCGGTGACGCGGGCGAGCCGTTTCGCCGTCGCCCCGTTCTCCGCGTGCATCGCCTCCACGAGGCGCAGTGCCCGCTGCACGGAACCGATCAGGGTGGGTGCGCTGTCGCTGTCCTTCTGACCGCCGTCGGTGACCATGAATACTCCCCCTGCTCCGGTACGAGTCCTGGCACCCCCATGAAAGTCCTTCGCCGCCCACAATCCCAGCTGACTCGCGCACACCCGGACCTGAGATCACCACGCACCGGCCCGGGATGCGGGGGTCGGCCGGACGGGGCCCTCGCCGCGGCGGGGCGCGGCGATTCGGACGTGCCGGCGCACGCGGCTCGGTCCCGGCCCTCCCCAGCGCCACCTCCCCCGTGTCACCCTGCCCGTCATGGAGCGGATCATCGAGGAGATACGAGAGGACCTGTCCCGCCGGATCACCGTGACGGCGGACCGGCTCGCCGACCGGACGCTGGCCGAGGATCCCGCGTACGCCGCCCTGCTCGGCCGGGCCGAGCTGCGCGAGCGGATCCGCCTCGACCTGCGGGAGTCCGTCGAGGGGCTGGACCGCGCCTTGCGCGGGCTGCCCGTGGAGCTCGCCGACGCCCGCGCCGCCGGCGCGCTCCTGGCCGACCGGGGCCTGCCGCTGGCCTCGCTGCTGCGCGTCCGCCGGCGCGGCGGCCGCATGGTGTGGCAGACCCTGGGCGAGTCGGTGGCCGCGCACGATCCGGCGGCGCTGCCCCGGCTGCTGCCGGCCGCGGCCGTGCTGTGGGACGTACTGGACCAGCTGACGGACGCGCTCTGCGAGGCGTACCACCGTGCGGAGACCGCCCGCTCCGACCGCGAACGGGAGCACCGGGCGGCCCTGCTGGACGCGCTGCTCGACGGTGCGGGCCCGGCGGACGGACCGGCGGCCGACCTGGGACTCCCCGGGCGCGGCCGCTTCGCCGTGGTCGTACTCGCCCCGGGCGCCTCGGGCGGCCCGCTCGGCGCGAAGGCCCCGCGCGTGCTGTGGCGGATCCGCGCCGAGGGCGAGACCGGGCTGGTGGAGCTGGGCCACCTGCCGCTGGAGTCCGTACGGGAGCTGCTCGCCCCGCTCCGGGTCCGGGCCGGGGTCAGTCCGGTCGTGGAGAGACCCGCCGACCTGGCCCGGGCCCGCCGGCTGGCCGCGCTCGCGCTGCGCACGGCCCCCGCGTCCGGCGGCCCGTGCACGGCCCTGTTCGACGAGCGGCTGCCCGCCGCGCTGGTCGCCTCCCAGGCCGAACTCGCGGGCCGGCTGCGGCAGGTGGTGCTCGGCCCGGTGCTGGCGCTGCCCGCGGAGGACCGCCGAGTGCTGCTGACCACGCTGGGCACGTGGCTGACCTGTCAGGGCTCGACGACGTACGCCGCCCAGCGGCTGTACTGCCACCGCAACACCGTCTCGAACCGGCTGCGCCGCCTGGAGCGGCTGACCGGCCGCACCCTCTCCGATCCGGCGCACGTGGTGGAGCTGGCCCTGGCCCATGCGGCGGTCCTCCAGCACGCGAACGAGCCGGTCACCTCGCCGATCGCGCAGGCTCCGCCGCCTGCGCCGGACGCGCCGACTCCAGCAGGTACGGCACGTCGATCACCGCGACCCCCGGCATGAACAGCAGCCTCGCCTTCAGCCGGAACGCGTTCTGGTTGTGCAGGGGCTGCTCCCACCAGTGCCCCACCACGTACTCGGGGATCACGACGGACAGGATGTCCGTCCCCTCGGCGGCGGCCAGCTCCTGCACGTGCGCGAGCACCGGGCCGACGACCTCGCGGTACGGGGAGTGCAGGATCTTCAGCGGTACGCCCGGATCGTGTTCCGCCCAGGCCTCGCGCAGCCGCCGCGCGTCCTCCTCGTCGGCGGCGACCGTGACGGCGGTCAGGGTGTCCGGCCGCAGGGCCTGCGCGTAGCCGAGCGCCTTCAGCGTCGGGGCGTGCACGTTGGCGACCAGCACCAGCACGTGGTGGCGGGACGGTTTGCGCGGTTTGACCCCGGGGGCGACGGCGACCTGCGCCGAGACCCGGTCGTAGTGCCGGCGCACCCCCTTCATGCCGAAGAAGAGCAGCGGCATCGCGATGACGACCAGCCAGGCCCCGTGCGTGAACTTGGTGAGCAGGACGATGACCAGGACCACGGCGGTCAGGGTGGCGCCGACCGCGTTGATCGCGAGCCGGCGGTGGATGTGGATCCGCTCCGACCGGGGCGTGTCCGGGGAGGCGAGCTCGCGCCGCCAGTGGCGGACCATGCCCGCCTGGGAGAGGGTGAACGAGACGAAGACGCCGATGATGTAGAGCTGGATGAGGCGGGTCAGCTGGGCGTCGAAGGCGACGATGAGGGCGATGGCGGCGAGGGCGAGCAGCACGATGCCGTTGGAGTAGACGAGCCGGTCGCCGCGGTTGAAGAGCTGGCGGGGCGCGTAGCGGTCCTTGGCCAGGATCGAGGCCAGCATGGGGAAGCCGTTGAAGGCGGTGTTCGCGGCGAGGATCAGTACGCCGGCGGTGACGGCCTGGAGCAGGTAGAAGAGGAAGTGCCAGTTCCCGAAGGTGGCGCGGCCGATCTGGGCGAGCGCCGTGGACATCGGGGTGCCGGGCGGCAGGCCCAGTTCGGTCGGGTCGGCGGCGACGTGCACCTCGTAGACCATCGCGAGGAAGGTGATGCCGAGGAACATGGTCACCGACAGGACGCCCATCACGGCCAGGGTGTTGGCGGCGTTGCGGCTCTTGGGCTTCTGGAAGGCGGGCACGCCGTTGCTGATCGCCTCGACGCCGGTCAGCGCCGTACAGCCGGAGGCGAAGGCCCGCATCGCGAGGAGCACCAGGCCCAGGCCGGCGAACGTGCCCTCGGGGGTGATCGGGAGCCCGGCGGACTCGGCGCGGATGGTGTCGCCGGTCGCGAGCCGGACGGCCGCCACGGCGAACATCACGTAGATGACGAGGACGAATCCGTAGGTGGGAATGGCGAAGATGCGTCCCGACTCCCGAACGCCGCGCAGGTTCATCAGCATCAGCAGCACCACGAAACCCACCGACAGGCTGACTTCGTGGTCGCTGAGGGAGGGGATCGCGGAGGTGATGGCGTCGACGCCGGAGACCACGGAGACGGCGACGGTCATGACGTAGTCGACGAGCAGCGCGCTGGCGGCCGTGAGGGCGGCGGTCCGGCCGAGGTTCTCGGAGCTGACGACGTAGGCACCGCCGCCGCCCGGATAGGCGTAGCAGGTCTGCCGGTAGGAGGCGACGACCACGACCATCAGGAAGACGATGGCGGCGGCCGCGTACCAGGCGAGGTGGAGCAGCGCCACGCCGCCGAGGGCGAGGATCAGCAGGATCTCCTCGGTGGCGTAGGCCACGGAGGAGAGCGGGTCGCTGCAGAAGATCGGCAGCGCGAGCCGTTTGGGCAGCAGGGTCTCGCCCAGTCGTGCGGTGTCGAGCGGTTCACCCACCAGCACGCGCTTCAGATTGATACGCCTCATTCCGGCATGATCGTGCATGTTTCACGCTGTTTGTCCCTCATTGGGGCTGTGTCATGCCGCGGGCCCGCCGAACCCGGCCAGCTCCTCGGCCCGGTGAGCCAGCCACAGGTCGTGGCGGGCGCTCGGCGACTGCAGCAGCGAGCGCTCCAGCAGGGCCTCGATCCGGGTCAGCCGCTTGCGCGCCCCCGGGACCGAGATGCCGAGCGCGGCGGCCGTCGGCACCAGGTGCGCGTCGCTCCGCAGCCACGCCCGTACGGTCTCGCGGGCGCCGGACGGGGCGTCCGGTCCGGTCAGCGGGGCCAGGTGCGCACGGGCCCAGTCCGACAGGTCCGGGTGGCGCAGTACGCCTTCCAGGTCGCCCGGGGCGTCGGCGGGCCGCTCGGCCGGGGCGCCCGGGAACGCCGCCGGGCCGCCCGGGGTCAGCCGCAGCGCGAGCGAGAGCTCCGCCTGCCCGGGCAGCCGCGCCAGGTCCGCGGCGAGCACCGACTCGACGAGGCGCAGCCGGGTGGCCAGGGTGTTGCGGTGGATCTTCAGCAGCCGCGTCGCGTGCGGGCCGAAGTTCAGCCACGCGTGGGCCGTGGCCCGCAGCTCCTGCGCCCCGGGGTCCTGGGGGCGGCGGGGCTCGTACCCGTGCAGGGGCGCGAGCAGCGCCCGGGCCCAGCCGGTCCCGGCCGCGTGCGCGGCCAGCTCCAGCTCGGGCCCCGGGCCGAAGCGGGCGTGGCGCCCGGCGCGGCCGCGGGCCACGGCCAGGGCGTGGAAGGCCTGGGTGTACGCCGCCGGGGCCTCGCGCAGCAGCAGTTGTCCGCTGACCCCCACCGAGAGGTCCCGGGCCGCCCCCACCAGTGCCTCCGACAGCGGATCGTGCGCGGCGGAACGCGCCGCGAGACCGGCCGGGACCAGGGCGATGAGGTGGCGCACGTACACCGGGCAGCGCACGATCCAGGCACGGCCGCCCGTCAGCTCCCGGCAGATCCGGGCCACCTCGCCCCGCTGCCCGGCCCGGCATTCCACGACGTACATCCGCAGCGGGTCGGGGAGCGAGGGACCCAGCGCCTCGGCGATCTGGTGGGCGGTGGAGAGCCGGCCGTTCATCAGCAGGTGCAGGGCGGCCTCGCGGGCCCGCGATTCGGCGAGCTCGGCCCGCTCCTCCCGCCGCTCGGCCTCCTCGGCGCGCAGGACGAGGGCCAGCACCGAGGCGGCGTCCGCGAGCAGCGCGGGCGCACCCGGAGGGTGCGGCAGGTCCAGTACGCAGGCCAGTGCGCGGCCCCCGGTCCCGTCCAGCGCGAACAGCAGCGCGGCCGAGCCCTCGCCGTGCAGGACGGCGGAGCGCACGCCCCGGGCCTTCAGCTCCCCGGCCCCGCGGAGGGCGAGCTCGGGGCCGGCGGCCGCGCGGGCGTCGGGGCCCGCGTCGGCGTCCACCACCGCGATCCAGCCGCCCAGCCGGGCGGCGAGCCATTCCAGCAGGGCGGCCGAGCCGCCCGAGTGGGCGAGCCGGTGCATTTTCAGGACGTCCTCGGCCCGGCCGAGGGAGCGGTCCGCGGACGGGGTCGGGAGGGGCGGGTAGGAGATGAGGGTGCTCCTTTCGGTCCGGGTCACGGTCACTGTCACGGCCACGGCCACGGCCACGGCCCACCATTCCACGCGTCACTGTGCCCGGCGATACCGGTCCCGCCCTGTCACTGTGCAGGGTGGACCCTGCGAACCGGCCCGAGCCCGCCTAGGTTTGACGCGAGCGGCCGGGGCCCCGGGACGCACGGGGGAATTCCCGGGGCCCGGACGCTCACATCCGTGCGGCCGCGCTGCGGATCGCCTCCCGGACGCGGAAGTAGGTGCCGCAGCGGCAGATGTTGGCGATGGCGTCGATGTCCTCGTCCGTGGGCGTGGCGGTGTGCTTCAGCAGCGCGACGGCGGCCATGATCTGGCCCGGCTGGCAGAAACCGCACTGGGAGACGTCCTGTTCGAGCCAGGCCTCCTGCACGGGGTGCAGCTCGTCCCCGTCCGCCAGCCCCTCGATGGTCGTCACGGCCTTTCCCGCGCAAGCGGAGACGGGCACCACGCACGGGCGGACCTCCGCCCCGTCGAGATGGCTCGTGCAGGCCTTGCAGACGTCCACGCCGCAGCCGTACTTGGGGCCGCGTACGCCCAGCATGTCGCGGAGCACCCACAGCAGGGGCAGATCGTCGGGCGCGTCCACGGTGACGCTCCGCCCGTTGACGGTGAAGGTGTGCGAGGGCACGCGGGACTCTCCTGAGCTGGGCTGCCGAGGACCGGCTAGCGGGGGTACGGGGTGAAGTCGACGTCGAAGTGGAGGGGGAAACTGCGGGGCTTGGAACCGGTGGCCCTGGCCCAGGCGTTGGCGATGGCTCCGACCGCCGCCGGGACGCCGAGCTCGCCCGCGCCGCCCGGCTCCTCCCCGGTGGCCGGCAGTACGAGGACGCGGACGTCCCGCGGGGTGTCGCGCTGGCGCGCCCAGTGGAACTGGCTGTAGCTGCCCTCCAGCGGCAGTCCCTTGTCCAGGTGGAGTCCGGCCCTGAGGGTGGTCGAGATCGCGTCGGTGAGTCCGCCGATCATCTGGGCCTCCAGTCCGCGCGGGTTGACGGGCAGACCCACGTCCACCGCGATGACGGCCTTGGTGACGCGGACGTGCTCGGGGTCGCGGGCGTCGATCTCGACCAGGCAGGCCGTCCTTGACTTGTACTCCTCGTGGAAAGCGATGCCCTGTGCGCAGCCCGCGGGCATGGTCCGTCCCCACTCCCCCTCCGTCGCCGCCTTGTCGAGCACGGCGCGCTGGGCGTCGGTCTTCAGGAAGGTGCGCCGGAAGCGGTAGGGGTCCTTGCCGGTCCGGGCGGCGAGCTCGTCGACGACGATCTCCTCGGCGCCCCGGGTGTTGGCCGAGTACACCGAGCGCCAGGAGCCGGTCGGGATGCCCGTCGGCACCTCGCTGAGCCCGTGGGTGGTCAGTCCGAAGTGGTAGGGGGACTTGACCGTGGTGTGGAACAGGGTCTGCGCGAGGGTGGCGTTGCCGAGACCGGGCGGCAGGTTGGCCGCGGTGGCCGTGATGATCTCACCGAGCCCGTGCCGGAAGTCGGTCTCGGCGGCGGCCACCCGGTGCTCGAACGAGAGCACCTCGCCCAGCAGATGGGTGGCGCGGATCTTGTGGTGGGTGGCGGGGCGCATCCGGCCGTGCCGGGTGTCGTCGACGCGGGTCCACATCAGCCGGACCGGACGGCGGCAGGCCTTCGACACCCGGGCGGCCTCCAGGGCGGCGTCGAAGAAGAGCCGCCGGCCGAAGGAGCCGCCGGCCTGGACCACGTGGACGGTGACCTTGTCGAGCGGCAGGCCGAGGTCGGCGGCGATGGTCTCGCGGGCCACGATCGGGGACTTGAGCCCGGACCAGATCTCGGCGCGGTCCTCCCGTACGTCGGCCACCGCCGAGTTGGTCTCCATGGCGGCGTGGCTGACGAAGGCGAAGTCGAACTCGGCGTCCACGTACGGGGTGAGCAGCGGCGGCACCAGCAGCGGCGGGGTGGCGGCGCGCAGCTTGGCGCGGACCTGCTCGTCGGAGAGCCGGTCGGCCGGGCCGGGGCCCCAGGTGACCTGGAGGGCGGCCTTGGCGTCGAGGGCCTGGCCGAAGGTCTCGGCGACGACGGCGACCCCGGTCGCGATGGTGACCACGTGCAGGACGCCGGGCATGGCCCGCACGGCTGCGAGGTTGGCCACGTCCTTGACGGTGCCGCCGAGGCTGGGCGGGCGGCGCACCACGCAGGGTTTGGCGCCGGGCACGTCGAGGTCGAGGGTGTACCGCTGGGCGCCGGTCACCATCGCGCGGGCGTCGATCCGCGGGGTGGGCCTGCCGACGAGGGCGTGCTCCCGCGTCTTCTTCGGGGTGGCGCCGAGGACGGTCAGGGCGGGGTCGGCGGCGGCCGCGGCGAGGTTGCCGTACCCGGCGGTGCGGCCGTCGGGGGCCAGTACGGCCCCGTCCGCGGTGGTGAGCGAGGAGGCGGCGAGGTTCCAGCGGCGGGCGGCCGCGGCGACCAGGCGGGCCCGGGCGGTGGCGGCGCTCTGGCGGACCGGCCCGTAAAGGGAGCGGATGGAGTTGGAGCTCCCGGTGAGCTGGTTGAACAGCAGCTCGGGCCGCGCGTCGTCCAGTTCCACGCGGACGGCGGCCAGCGGAGCGTCGAGCTCCTCCGCGACGAGCATGGCGACGGCGGTGGTGAGGCCCTGGCCCACTTCCTCGCGCGGCAGCCGGAAGCGGATGCTCCCGTCCGTCTCCACGGAGAGGGCGAGCAGGGCGGAGGTGGGTGCGCCGGCCAGGATGAACAGGTCGCCGAGGTCCACCAGATCGGCAGGCGCGGGCAGGCTCGGGACGACGGCGTGGGCGGGCTGCGGGGCGAGGGTGTCGGCCGCGGCCCGCGTGACGAGGGCGAGGGTCGGCGCCGCGACGAGGTACGTGAGGAAGGAGCGGCGGCTCTGCCCGGTCATGTTCTCTTTCCCCACCCGTGATCGTTCATTACCGACGCGTAGCGTAGCGATCACGAGAGGGGCTGGGAAGCGAGGGCGCGCCTCGATTCCGCGCGGGACGGGGTCCTTCGTTCGGGGGGTACTCCTGCGGGGGTGCCCCTCCCCCTGCTGTGCGGATTCCGCCGCCCGCAGGGGTCGCGCGCTTCGTCCGTACGATCGATCCGCCCCCTCCGGAGCGCCGGTTTCCGGCCGCGGGAGGAGGATGGAGGGACAGATGGCGGTACCCGCCGACATCACGCGAGGAGGTGTGCGCGATGACCATGTACATGGATGTCCACCACGGCATGAAGGGCATTACCGAAGCCGAGCTGATGGCCGCCCACAAGGCCGACCTGGCCATCGAGGGCGAGGAGAAGGTGCACTTCGAACGCGCCTGGGCCGACCCCGCTTCGGGCACGGTGTACTGCCTGTCCGAGGCGCCCTCGGCGGACGCGGTGATGCGCATCCACGAGCGGACCGGACACCCGGCCAGCGAGATCCACCCGGTGCCGCTCGTCGTATGAGGCCGGGGAGCTCCGGCAGGCTCCGGAAGGACTGACCGGAAACGTTCGTACAGGCGAAAGGGGGGACCGGGAGGCCTTTGGCATATGCCACAAGCAAGGCCCTTACGGATGTTGCCAAACGCCTTACGGGCCGTCGCCGCCTGTGCCACAGTCGTAACCGGTCCTTCCTTCAGACATGGCCGTGCCGCGCCGCCTGTATCGGAGTTCTCATGCCGTCCCACCTCTTCGCGGACCGTCCCGCGCAGCCGCCCGAACCCGGGTCGGTGGACGCACTGATCTCGCAGACCCGGCGGCTCCGCGGCGAGGTGGACGCGGTGCGCCGCGACACCGTCGCCGACGACGACGCCGAGGGGCGGTGGCAGCGCGCGCTCTGCGACCTCGCCGTCCACCAGCTCGACGACCTGGGTGAGCACTTGGGCCAGCTCAAGGAGGGCCTGCCGGCCTCCCCCGAGCTCGATGGGCCCGCAGCGGACGCGGCCGAGGACGAGGCGGCGGGACCCGAAGCGACCGGATTCGAGGCACCGCAGACCCGCGTCGGCAGCGCCGAGTGGAACCTGCTGACCGACGAGGTCGACTGGTCGGAGGAGCTGTTCCAGATCTTCGGCCGTCCGCCCGAGGCGGGCCCGCTCCCCCTCGACGAGCTCGGCTCCGCCCTCTTCTGCGAGGACCAGCCGCTGCTCACCTCGATGGTGACGGCCTGCCTGGTCGACGGGAAGCCGATCGACGGCGAGTTCCGCATCGTCCGGGCCGACGGCCACGTCCGGACGCTGCACATGCGAAGCGAGCCGGTGCTCGACTCCGACGGCTGCACGGCCTCCATGTGGGCCGTGTTCCGGGACGTGAGTGAGCTGCGCCGAAGCCAGCGCGCGTTACGCGAGTCCCGTGACTCGCTGCAGCGCCGGCGGGAGATCGCGCAGACCGAGCACCGGCTGGCGGTCGAGCTGCAGGAAGCCGTGCTCCCCCCGTGGCGCGGCTCCCTGCGGCTCCCGCACCACACCGACGGCGCGCTCGACGTCGCCGCGCACTACCTGCCCTCCGCGAAGAGCGCCCTGATCGGCGGGGACTGGTACGACGCGCTCGAACTCCCCGACGGCCGCTCGCTCCTGACCGTCGGCGACCTGACCGGGCACGGGGTGACGGCCACCTCCGGAATGGCGATGATGCTCGGCGCCCTGCGCGGCATGGCGATGGCCGGGATCGACCCGGGCCCGCTGATGGGCTGGCTCAACCAGCTCCTGGAGTCCTCGGCCCAGCCCGCGCTCGGCTCGGCCGTGTGCTGCCGCTACGATCCCGCACGCCGCGCGCTGTCCTGGGCGCAGGCCGGACACCCGGCCCCCCTGCTGTTCCGCGGCGGGTCCGGCCGCGCCCTGCGGCCGCCGGAGGGCGTGCTGCTGGGCGCGACCTCCGGAGCGGCGTACGGGCAGGCCGAGGAGGTGCTGGAGCCGGGCGACGTGCTCGTCCTGCACACGGACGGACTGACGCCGCGCAGCATCGAGTTCGGCCGGGCGGACGGCGCCGAGCGGCTGCTGGCCCTCGCACCGCGGTTCACGGCCGCGCGGTCGGCACAGGATTGCCTGCGGACGGTGGTCGAGGAGTTCGGGGCGGGTGAACGCGAGGACGACGCCTGCGTCCTGGTGGCCAGGGTCGGCGGCTGAGCACCTCGTGACGATGTCTCAGGGCCGCGCCGCGGGGCGCGGCCTTTCTCTTGTGCGTACGGTCGCCGGGGCACCCGCCGGCGCGGTGGGCGCGCACCGCTAGACGGTGCGCTGCGACGGGCTGTTCGGCAGGGCCGTCTTGATCTCCTCGCGCAGGTCCTCGATCCGCGCGTACCCGGCGTACTGACCGGTCAGCCGGTACATCTCGCGCAGCCGGTCCCACGTCCGGTGCGAGGAGGTCTCGTTCATGGAGACCAGCGCGAGCCGGGCGTAGCGGTCGGCCTGCTCGGGGTCGTCGGCGATGAAACAAGCCGACGCCATGGAGATGTAGTCGAAGATCTGCGAGCGCTGGTGCCCTTGGGCGCGCAGCCGCAGCGCCTCGCGTGCGTGCCGCTGGGCGATCGGGGCGACCGAGGGGTCGTGGTCGGCGAGGGTGCGGAAGGCCAGGGCCTGCATGCCGTGCAGGTCCGCCTCGTCGAAGTTCTGCATCCAGCACGGCGGGGGGACGTCGCCCTTGTCCGAGACGAACAGGTCCTCGGCCTCGCCGAGGGTCCGGCGCATGGCCTGGCCCTTGCCCATTGCGGCCTGCGCCCAGGCTTCGATGGTGTGCAGCATCGCGCGAGTGCGGGGCAGGGTCTGCTCGCCGGATCCGGACTGGGCCAGCTTCATCAGGTCCAGGGCCTCGTGGGGCTTGCCGAGGTGGACCATCTGGCGCGCTGCCCGGGAGAGCGCTTCGCCCGCCCGCGGCCGGTCCCCGCCCTCGCGGGCCGCGTGCGCGGCGATGATGAAGTACTTCTGCGCGGTGGGTTCGAGGCCCACGTCGTGGGACATCCAGCCCGCCAGCACCGCCAGGTTGGCCGCCACCCCCCACAGCCGCCGCTGGAGGTGGTCGGGGTGGTGGTAGGCCAGCATGCCGCCGACCTCGTTGAGCTGGCCGACCACGGCCTTGCGCTGGAGTCCGCCGCCGCGGGAGGCGTCCCAGGCGCGGAAGACCTCCACGGAGCGCTCCAGCACCTCGATCTCCTGGGAACCGATGGGGGCGGCTTCGTAGCGGTCGTAGCCGATCGGATCGGCCTGGTAGGAGTCGCCGAAGGTCTGCGGGGCCTTGACGGGGGCGGGATCGGTGTGGAGCCAGTCGTTCATGGCGTGGGTGAGGGCGGAGCCGGCGGTGAGCGCGACACCCGCGCCCATCAGACCGCGACGGTTGAGCATGAGGTCCATTCCCGTGAATTCGGTGAGGACCGCGGCTGTGCGTTCGGGCGCCCAGGGCATTCCGTCGGGGTTCTCCTTCGCCCCGTCCGGCTGCCGTTTGGTGGTGCGCCGCTGCCGTACGAACCCGAGGTCCTCGATGGTCACGACACGACCGAGCCGCTCGGTGAACAGGGCTGCCAGTACGGTCGGCACCGGTTCGCGCGGGGTTTCCCCCAGGTCGATCCAGCGCCGTACCCGCGAGGTGTCGGTGGCCAGCTGGTGGTGGCCCATGGCCGCCGCCTGCCGGTTGACCATCCTCGCCAGCTCACCCTTCGACCAGCCGGCCAGGCCGAACAAGTCGTTCAGGCGGGTGTTTGGTCCTTTGCTCACGTCAAGCCCCCAGGTTCTCGGCTGATGTGACACTAGCCCGCCGTCAGAGGCCCCGTGCATATTCGCCAGCCTTCGCCAGGGCACGCTTCGTGGTCCGCCACCCACGGCCTGGTGTCAGGTAGGAATGCGCCTCCCCGACCCGGTCTCCGGGCGGAACTCCCCAGGGTGAAGTACGGGACCGGCGGGGTGGCGTACGCAACTCGTCGGCGCACGAAGGGATCCGTAAACGCCATGTACGCAGCAACGTCCTCCGTGTCCGCCCCGGTCCGGCCGCACCGCACGCTCCAGGCGGGCGGCGGCCCCTACCTCGATCCCGGCCGCCCGGCGGCACCGGCGCAGGGCGCCGTTCGGGCCCGGCGGCTGCCGGGTACCGGGTCGCAGCCGCTCAGCGGAAGAATCGACCTCTCGGGGCCGCAGGGCGCGCAGCTGCGCACCGCGCTGGCCTCGGTGCAGCGGATCTGTCCGGAGTTCGCGCCGGTCCAGGTGCTGCGGCGCAGCGGCCGGTCGGTCCTGCTGGTCGGGACGACAGGCAGGATGACCGCGGTCGCCAAGGTTTTACTGGACCACTCGCCGGAATGGCGCGAGCGGTACCGGCACGAAATAGCGACGTACCGGGCGTTCGTCCGGCACCGCCCGCCGGTCCGGGTGCCTCGGCTCATCGCCGCGGACCCCGAGAACTGCACGCTGGTGGTCGAACGGATGGCGGGCCGGGTCGCGGCTTTGCAGAGGCACCCCGTCGAGGCCCCGCCACGGGCCGACGTACGGGCCGCGCTGGGCGCGGTGTGCCGGGTGAACCAGTGGCGTCCCGCGACCGATCTCTTCGGGGACCCGCTGAACTACGGGCAGCGCGTGGCGCGGTACCACGAGCTGGGGCTGCTGACCGACCGGGATCTGGGTGACCTCCAGAAGCTGCTGTGCGGGCTGAAACTGGCGGGTGTCCAGCGGCAGTTCAACCACGGTGACGCGCTCCTGTCGAACCTGCTGCTGTCCCCGGCGGGGCCGGTGCTGCTCGACTGGGAGCACGCGGGCTGGTACCTGCCCGGATACGACCTGGCCACGCTCTGGACGGTGCTGGGTGACGCCCCGGCCGCGCGCAGCCAGATCAGCCGGCTCGCGCAGTCGGCGGGTCCCGCCTCGCGGGACGCGTTCCTCGTCAACCTGATGCTGGTGCTGACGCGGGAGATCCGGATGTGTGAGACGGCGGTCCAGCGGTCCATGCTGGCGAGCGCCCCGAACCACCCGCTGCCGGCGGGCTCGCTGTCCTCCGGTGAGGAGCAGCGGCTGCTGCTGCGCCGTCTGCACGACGACTGCGGCATGGCCCGCAGGGCGGTCCGCGCGGCGGTCGGGACCCGCTGACCCCGGCGGTCCGGCCCCGTACGAAAATCCCGTGCCGTACGCACCCGGTGTGCGTACCACGGGATTTCGTGCGTTCCGGGCCGTATCGCCACCCCTGCGCATGTCTTGACATCACATGATCCCCCGAACACCTTTTCTGACTTGGCATCAGAAATGCTGGAGCCGCGCACCGTCCCCGCCTCCCCACTCCGCTGGAGACCGCCCATGTCCGCGAGCGCCGAGTCCGCCTGTCCCGCCCCCGCTCCGCCCGCTCCTCCCGCTCCCCCGCCCTCCCGCCGTGCGGTCCTCGCCGGGGCCGGTGCCGGGGTGCTGGCCGCGGCCGTGCTGCCCCCGGCCCCCGCGCTGGCGGAGGGGTCCGGTGCGGGGCTTCCGCTCGGCGAGTACGACGTCGTCGTGGTCGGGTCCGGGGCCTCCGGGATGACCGCCGCGCTCACCGCCGCCGGACGGGGGCTGAGCGTCCTGGTGGTCGAGAAGGCGCCGACGTTCGGCGGTTCGGCCGCGCGCTCCGGGGCCGGGATCTGGCTGCCGAACAACTCGGTGATCCTGGCGGCGGGGGTGCCCGACACCCCGCAGAAGGCGGCGGCGTACCTGGCGGCCGTGGTCGGCGACGGCTCGCCGGCCGACCGGCAGGCGGCCTTCCTCGCCAACGGCCCCCGGATGCTGGACTTCGTGATGGCCAACAGCCCGCTGCGCTTCCGGTACATGGACGGGTACAGCGACTACTACCCGAACCTGCCGGGCGGCCTGGCGAACGGCCGGTCCATCGAGCCCGACCAGATCGACGGCAATCTCCTGGGGGCCGAACTGGCCCGGCTGAATCCGGCGTACATGCCGGTGCCCGCCGGGATGGTGGTGTTCAGCCAGGACTACAAGTGGCTGAACCTGGCGGCCGTGAACGCCAAGGGCCTCGCCGTGTCCACGGAGTGCCTGGCGCGCGGGGCCAAGGCCGCGTTGTACGGGCAGAAGCCGCTGACGATGGGGCAGGCGCTGGCGGCCGGGCTGCGTGTCGGGCTGATGCGGGCCGGGGTGCCGGTGTGGCTGAACAGCCCGCTGGTCGACCTGGTGCAGGAGGGCGGTGCCGTCACGGGCGTGGTGGTGGACAAGGAGGGCGTGCGGGGTGTCGTACGGGCCCGCAAGGGCGTGATCGTCGGCTCGGGCGGTTTCGAGCACAACGCCCAGATGCGGGCGCAGTACCAGCAGCAGCCGATCGGCACCCAGTGGTCGGTCGGCGCGAAGGAGAACACGGGCGACGGGATCCGCGCGGGCCAGCGGGCGGGCGCGGCGCTGGCACTGATGGAGGACGCCTGGTGGGGGCCGTCGATCCCGCTGCCGGGCGAACCGTACTTCTGCCTGGCGGAGCGCACGCTGCCCGGCGGGCTGATGGTGAACGGGGCGGGCGCGCGGTTCGTCAACGAGGCGGCCCCGTACAGCGACGTGGTGCACGTGATGTACGAGAAGGACCGCGGGGCGACGGGCTCGCACATCCCGGCCTGGCTCATCGTGGACCAGAACTACCGCAACAAGTACCTGTTCAAGGACGTCCTGCCGACGATCGTCTTCCCGGACGCCTGGTACGAGGCCGGTGCGGCGAAGAAGGCGTGGACCTGGGACGCGCTGGCGGGCCAGATCGGGGTCCCGGCGGGGGCGCTGCGCGCCACCCTGAACCGGTTCAACGCGCAGGCGTGGAACGGGACGGACTCCGATTTCCACCGGGGCGACACGGCGTACGACCACTACTACACGGACCCGGGCGTGCAGCCGAACTCCTGCCTGGCCCCGATCTGGGCTCCGCCGTTCTACGCCTTCAAGATCGTACCGGGTGACCTGGGCACGAAGGGCGGCATCGTCACCGACGCCCGGGCACGCGCGCTGCGCCCGGACGGTTCGGTGATCCGGGGCCTGTGGGCGGCGGGGAACGCGAGCGCGGCGGTGATGGGGCACAGTTACGCGGGGGCGGGGTCCACGATCGGTCCCGCGATGACCTTCGGCTACGTGGCGGCGAACGACGTCGCGGACACCCCTTAGGGAGGGTCGTGCCCCCTGGCCGTCCTGCCCGCCGCGGCCCTGCCTAGCCCTGCTGGAAGAGCTCGGCCGGGAGCGGCTTGAGGAGGGCGTACAGGTCGTCGGTGATGGGCCGGTCCCAGCTGGCGATGGTGACCAGCACGTTGTCGCTGCGGTCGAACTGCACGCAGCTGATCCGGCCCTCGGAGAGCTTGACCTTCCGGACGATGAGGAGGTTGTCGCCCTGCATGACGGGGCAGTCCTCGATGCCGGTGACCTCGACGTCCTCGTCGTTCTCGAGGGCGTCGAGGAGCTGGGCCACCTCGAAGGGGACCTGGCCGTCGTCGAGCTCCCGGGCCGGGGAGCCCTCGGGGAGGTTGCCGATGATCATTGCGGGGCCGCGTCCGCCGAACAGGTCGTAGCGGAGAAAGACGCCCTGGCAGCTGCCGTCGGGCGCGGGCAGCAGCCCTGCCCCGAGATTGCCCGGCCAGTCCCCCGGGTCCATGGCCAGGACGTCGAAGTCCGGGCCGGCGGGTGTGGCGGCGCGGTTGCGGCGGAGGAAGGACATGCCGCCATGGTACGTGCCCGCCCCGCTTTTCCGGCCCCGGGGCCGCCGCCACGGCCGTCCTGTCTCCGGTCCCGCCCGGAGGCGGGGGCTCCGCGGGCACCGGCGGACATCGGCTCCTCCCCTCACCGGCCCCCTCCCCTCACACCGGCCCCTGCCCTCACCGGTCTCGCGCGTGCGCCTCCAGCGCCTCCGCGAGACCGCGCCGGTCCGTACCCAGCTTGCGGCAGACCGCCGACAGCTCCCGCTCCCGGCCGCGGGCCGCGGGATCCTCCCGTACGGCCAGCTCCGCCACCCGGCGCTCCTCCTCCGTGATCCGCTCCGCCCACACCGCCTCCCCGGCGGCGCCGCCCAGGCTCGCCACGAGCCCGTCCGCGCCGCACTCGCGGCCCGTCTCCACCGCCCGCGCCAGCAGCTCCGCGTCGCCCAGCTCCGCGGCGAGCGCGGCCAGGGCGCACGCCAGCTCGTACCCCGCCGGCGAGGCCGACAGCAGTCCGACCGCCTCCCTCAGCAGCCCGGCCCGCTCCCGCGGCGCCGCCACCTCCGCCGCCACCCGCAGTGCCTGCCCCACCCCGGAGGGCGCGCCGAAGGCCCGGGCCCGCCGGATCGCGTCGGCCGCCAGGGCCCGCGCCCGGGCCGGCTCGTGCGCCGCCACCGCCCGCGCCAGGTGCAGCTGCCAGGGGCACCAGGACGGGTTGCGGATGCCGCGCGGGCTCAGCCTGCGGTCCACGGCCTCCAGTTGGGCCGCCGCCTCCTTCGTCCGGCCGCGGGCCAGCAGCAGCTGCGCGTACACGGTCTGCGCGTCGGGGAAGACCACCGCCGCCGGGAAGGACTGCCCGAACGCGTGCTCCCGCGCCAGCTCCCACGCCTCGTCCACCCGGCCCCGCGCGAGCAGCGTCGTGACGAGGATCGCGACGGCGTACCAGTGCACGGGCGTGCCGCGCCCCACCCGCTCGGCGAGCCGCAGCCCGGCCCCGGCCAGCTCCTGGGCCTGCGCGAGCCGCCCGCGCCGGTAGCGGATGTAGGCGCGCAGGCTGTACGCGAACGACAGGTGGGCCCCGCGCCAGCCGTGCCGCTCGAACTCTGCGGTGCCCGCCTCGAACAGTTCCTCCGCCCGGCCGGGCCGGTCCGCGTACATGTGGACCATGGCGGCGAGCACCGGCACCTCGAACCCGCGGTCCTCGTGCGCCCAGCTGAACTCGGTGCCGAGGGCGCGCACCGCGTGGTGCAGGACCACGTCCACCGGCTCGCCGCGCAGGCAGGCGTCCCAGGCGCGCAGGCCGATGACGTACCGCTCGGTGAGGTCGCGGCCGGTCAGCCGGTCGGCGAGCCCGGTCAGCCGGCGCGAGCGGGCCGGGGAGTCGGGTTCGGCGGCGTCGAAGGCGTCCCACATGAACTGCTCGGACTGCAGGCGCAACCGGGCGCGGGGGTCCCGGGTGTACGGGATCTCCCGCGCGAGCGCGTCGGAGGCCTCGGCGAGGCGGTCGCTGTGGGCGAGGACCTGGGCGAGCCGGATGACGATGCCCTGGCGCAGGGCCGGGTCGTCGAAGGGCTCGGCGAGCGCGGCCCGCAGGTGGTCGACGGTGGTGGCGGGTTCGGTGAGCAGGGATGCGCAGCCGAGCTCGTACAGGACCGCGGCGCGCTCGCCGAAGGCGGGGGGCTCGCGCAGGGCCCGCGCGAGCTGGCGGCGGGCGGCTTCGGGAGCGCCGGCCCGCAGGTTCTCGGCGGCGGCCGCGCGCAGGGTCCGTACCACCCAGGGGTCGTTCTCGGGGTGGGTCTCCAGCAGGTGGCGGGCGGCGGCGGAGGATCCGAGCCCGGCGTCGACGACGGCGACCGCGGCCTGCCCGTGGAGGGCGACGCGCAGGGCGTCGGGGATGGCCCGGTAGAGGGCGGTGGCGATGAGGGGGTGGACGAACTCCAGTTCTGTGTCGGCCCCTTCGCCGGGTCCGGCCAGGATGCGGGCCTCGCGCAGCCGCGCGGTGGCGCCCGCGGCCTCCTCGGGGCCGAGCCCGGCCACGCGGGCGGCGAGCTCCCGGGGGATCGCGGTGCCGAGGACGGCGCAGGCCCATCCGAAGCGGACCGTGGACGGGCCGAGCCGCTCGAAGCGGGCGACGAGGCCGCTGCCGCGCCGGGCCGCGGCGAGGTCGCGCAGCAGCGGGGCGCTGGCCGAGGTGGGGGCGAGGCCCTTGTCGCGGACCTCGGCGGTGAGCTCGACGGCCTCGAAGGGGTTGCCGGTGGTGACGGCCCAGGCCTCGCGGCAGAAGGCGTCGTCGGCGTGGTCGCCGACGGCCTCGCGGACCAGGCCGGACACGGCGGCCTCGGTGAGCGGTGCGAGGGCGAGCGGGCGATGTCCTGCGCGGCCGGGCAGCGTACGGAAGGCCTCGGCGTGGGCGGGGAGTTCCTCGGGGCGGTACGCGACGACCAGGAGCAGGGGGAGGTGTTCGGCGCGGGGCGCGAAGGCGGCGAGCCAGGAGAGGGATTCGGGGTCGGCCCAGTGCGCGTCGTCGAGGACGAGGGCGACGGGCGCCCGCTGCACCGTGAGGTGGGTGAGGACCCAGTCGAGGCCGTCGCGCAGGCCCTGGGGGTCGGGCGGGGCGCCCTGTTCGGGGGCGCAGAGGCCGAGCGCGGGGCCGACGATGGAGTACCAGCTGCCGAGGGCGGTGCGCAGTTCCGCCTCGGAGCGGCCGGCCAGGTGGGGCCGGATGAGCTGGCGGGCGACGTGGAAGGGCTGGGTCTGCTCCTGCTCGCCGCCTCGGGCGGCCAGCAGGGTGCAGTCGCGGGCGAGGGCGCGGCGGCGCACCTCGGCGAGGAGGGTGGTCTTGCCGAGGCCGGCGGGACCGGAGAAGGCGAGCAGCGTGCCGCCGGCCCCGGTCCTGGCCCCGGTCTTGGCCCTGCTGCCGCCGAGCTGCTCCAGCGCCTCGTCCACGAGGGCGAGCTCGACAGTACGTTCGAACATTTTGCGCCGCACACGGGTCGGGCGTTCCGTCATGGCTGGTACCCCCCAGGCCGGTTCGGGGCATCAGCGTACGCCCGCGCGCGCTGGGGAGAAGGCGTTCGGCCGAGAAAGATCGGAATCTCCGGGATCCGGTGTCCGTACCGTTCACCGGTGTCTCAATTACATCGAACGGGGCGCCAGTTCTTCCCGTTCGGCGACCGCTTCGGCCGCCCGCTCGGCGGGCACGGAGAGGTGGTCGTGGCCCTGCCGGGCCGCCGGCCGGGAAGCCGGCGGCCGGCGCGGCACGCCGCGGGTGTGGCCTACGTCAGGTCGAACTCGCCGCCCCTCGCTCCCAGTACGAACTTGCGCCACTCGTCCGGGGCGAAGATCAGCGAGGGGCTCTCGGGGCGATCGCCGTTGCGCATCGCGATGAACCCCTCGACGAAGGCGATCTGGACGTCACCCGCCCCCCGGCTGCTCGACTGCCAGTCCGCCCCGCTGAGATCGAGGTCCGGCTTGCCCCAGCCGGCTGCCAGGGGCTGTGAAGTCATGCTCTCGGCCACGTGCGTGCTCCTCCCGGTACCACCGGTACGTCGTCCGGGGGCCAGAGTAACCATCGCGGCGGGTGCCGCACAGGCCACGGTGCGTCACCCGTGGCCGGTCCGGCACCACGCCCCGCGCCGGCCGCGCGCTCGCCCGGTGGGTGTCCGGTTCCCCTCAGGTGGTGGGCGGTTCGGCTCCCACCAGCCACATCGCGAAGAACTGCGCGCCGCCGCCGTACGCGTGGCCCATGGCCCGGCGGGCCCCCGGGACCTGGTGTTCGCCGGCCTGGCCGCGGACCTGGAGCGCCGCCTCCGCGAAGCGGATCATGCCCGAGGCGCCGATCGGGTTCGTGGAGAGCACACCGCCCGACGGGTTCACCGGCAGGTCGCCGTCGAGTTCGGTGACCCCGGCCTCCGTGAGCTTCCAGCCCTCCCCCTCCTGCGCGAACCCCAGGTTCTCCAGCCACATCGGCTCGTACCAGGAGAAGGGCACGTACATCTCCACCGCGTCGATCTCGCGGCGCGGATCGGTGATCCCGGCCTGCCGGTAGACGTCGGCCGCGCAGTCCTTGCCCGCCTGGGGCGAGACGAAGTCCTTGCCCGCGAACAGCGTCGGCTCGCTGCGCATCGCCCCGCCGTGCACCCAGGCCGGCGGCTTGCGCGAACGGGCCGCGCCCGCCCGGTCGGTGAGGATCATCGCGCAGGCCCCGTCCGAGGAGGGGCAGGTCTCGGAGTACCGGATCGGGTCCCAGAGCATCGGCGAGGCCCGGACCTTCTCCAGGGTGATGTCGTGCTCGTGCAGGTGCGCGTACGGGTTCTTCAGCGCGTTGCGGCGGTCCTTGTACGCCACGAGCGAGCCCACCGCGTCTGGCGCGCCGGTGCGCCGCATGTACGCGCGCACGTGCGGGGCGAAGAACCCGCCGGCGCCGGCCAGCAGCGGCTGCTGGAAGGGGACCGGCAGGGACAGGCCCCACATGGCGTTGGACTCGGACTGCTTCTCGAACGCCAGGGTCAAGACGGTGCGGTGGACCCGGGCCGCGACGAGGTGGGAGGCGACCAGCGCGGTGGAGCCTCCGACCGAACCGGCCGTGTGGACGCGGAGCATGGGCTTGCCCACCGCCCCGAGGGCGTCCGCCAGGTACAGCTCCGGCATCATCACGCCCTCGAAGAAGTCGGGGGCCTTGCCGATGACGACCGCGTCGATGTCCGCCCAGCTCAGCTCGGCGTCGGCGAGGGCGCGCACCGCGGCCTCGCGCACGAGCCCCGCGATGGAGACGTCGTGGCGGGCGGCGACGTGCTTGGTCTGGCCGACGCCGACGACGGCGACCGGCTCCTTCCCCGTGTGCGTCATGCGGGTTCCCCTTCCAGGACGGCGACCAGGTTCTGCTGGAGGCAGGGGCCGGAGGTGGCGTGCGCGACGGCCCGGTCGGACTCGCCGCGGTGGATCCGGGCGGCGGCCTCGCCGATGCGGATGAGGCCGGCGGCCATCATCGGGTTGGCTGCGAGCGCCCCGCCGGACGGGTTGACGGCGACGTCGTCCCCGCCCAGCCGCAGCGCCTTGCGGAGCACGACCTCCTGGGAGGAGAACGGGGCGTGCAGCTCGGCGGTGTCCACCGGGGCCTCGAACACGCCCGCGTGCTCGGCGGCGATCCGGGTGGACGGCGAGTCGGTGAGGTCGCGCAGGCCCGGGCCGTGGGCCTCGATGCGGTGGTCGATGCCGGTGATCCAGGCGGGACGGGCGCACAGCCGCCGCGCCGTGTCGCCCGCGGCGAGGATGACGGCGGCCGCGCCGTCGCCGATGGGCGGGCAGTCGCCCGTCCGCAGCGGCCGGACCTGGTAGTCGCCCTGCGCGACGGCTGCGCCGCGCAGCTGGGCGTGCGGGTTGGCCGCGGCGGCGGCCCGGCTGCGGGCGCCGATGGCCGCGAGCCCGGCCTCGTCGGTCTCGCCCGCGTCGATCAGCGCCTGGGCCTGGAGGGCGGCGAGGGCCACCGAGTCGGGCCACAGCGGAGCGAGGTAGTACGGGTCGAGCTGCCGGGTCAGGACGTCCCGTACGGATCCCGGCGAGGACTTCCCGTACGCGTACACCAGCGCGGTGTCGGCCTCGCCGGTCTGGATCTTGACCCAGGCCTCGTACAGGGCCCAGGCGCCGTCCATCTCGACGTGCGATTCGGAGATCGGCGGCCAGGCGCCGACCCCGTCGAGGGTCATGGTGAAGGAGAAGGCCCGGCCCGCGAGGTAGTCGCTGGATCCGGAGCAGGTGAAGCCGATCTCCCCGGTCTTCAGGCCGGTCTGGTCCAGCACCCGGTGCAGGACCGGCATGACCATCTCGACCTCGCTGAGCTCGTCGCTCCGGCGCCGGTGGTCGCTCTGCGCGAAGGCCACGACGGCCACGTCCCGCGCGTACCTGCTCGTCGTGGGCATCAGATGAGCTCCTTGTACGCGTCGTAGTCGGCGTCCGGCTCGCCGGTGGGGCGGTAGTGGTCGGGGTGGCGGCCGCCTTCGGTCCACACGGGTTCGACGCGCAGGCCCATGCGGACCTGGTCGTACGGGATGCCGCCGATCCGGCCGTGCAGGGCGAGGTCGGCGCCGTCCAGGGCGATGTGGGCGTAGACGTAGGGGACTTCGATGTCCAGGTTCTTCGCCTTGATGTTGACGATGCAGTACGTGGTCACGGTCCCGGCCGGGCCGACCTCGACCTGGTCGGTGGTGGCGACCCCGCAGGTGGGGCAGGCGCCACGCGGGGGGACGTACACCTTGTGGCAGGAGGGACAGCGCTCGCCGACGGTCCGCCGCTCGGCGAGCGCGTTGATGTAGGCGGTCTGGGAGCGGCCGGGGCTGTACGTGTAGTCCAGGCGGGCAGCGGCGACGATGCCGGTGACGGCGTCGTCGAACCGCCCGTCGTGCGGGGCGGCCCGCCCCTCGGCCCGCGCCTCGGCCCGCCCCGCCGCCCGCGCCTCGCCGGGCTCGAAGCAGGCGATGTCGGTGATGGCTCCGGTGCGCTCCTCGGCCCAGCGGACGCGTACCCGCATGCCGGTACTGACGGCCTCGGGGCCGGGGGCGTCGAGGGCGTGCAGGATCGCGGTGTCGGCTCCGTCGAGGCGGACCAGGACCCAGGCGAAGGGGGTGGCGAGGGGCTGGTTCGGGCGCGGGGAGCCGTTCCAGGCCCAGGTGGTGACGGTTCCCGTCGTGCCGACCTCGAAGAGTTCGCGGATCTCCTCGGCCGTGACGGGGTCGTACTCGACGGGCGGGACCATCACCTTGCCGTCGGTGGTCCTGACGCCGAGGACGACGCGTTCGCGCAGTCCGGTCAGGAAGGCGCTCTGGACGGGCCCGAGGGAGCGGGTGAAGGGGAACTCGACGACGAGGGGCGCGCGCAGCACCTCTGGCGGGGACGCGGCGGGTGTCATGGCTGTCTCTCCGATGGTCCGAACGGCTGGGGCTGTGGCTGTGGCTGGGGCCGGGGCTCAGGGGCCGGGCTCAGGGGCCGGGCCGCTTGCACAGGGGGCGGGGCGGGGGCGGGGGCGGGGACGAGAGGGCAGGGGCGGGGGCTACTCGCGCCGGGAG
>NZ_LFML01000008.1 GCF_001044425.1 Streptomyces roseus | reverse complement strand
CCCCGCCGCACCCGACGGCCGCGCCTCGGCAGCAGCCGGCGGCGGCGCCGGTGATGCCGGCGTCACCTCCACCGCGGCCGCAGCCCCAGCCGGTCTCCGCCCCGCCGCCCACCCCCGCCGAGCCGGTGTACGCACCCCCGCCGGTGCAGGCGAGCGTCCCCGAGGGATACGGTCCCGCGCCCGCGGCCGCCTCCCGTGCCGAACCTCCTCCCGGTCCGCCCCCGCGCAGGCGCCGGCCGACCGCGGTGGTGCTCGGGGCGGCGCTGGCGGTGCTGATGGTGGCCGCCGGCGCGGTGATCGGAGTCAAGCTGTTCGGAGACACGGAGGAGGCGAAGGGCTCGAACACGGCGAACGGCGGGAACAAGGCGGCCGCGTCCCCGCCGGCCGTCGAGAGCCCGACCCCCACCCCGCCGCCCGGATCGTCCCCGTCCGGGTCGGCGTCCGAGGACCCGGCGGTCCAGCCCACCGCGACCGGCTCCCAACCCCCTTCGGGCGTGGCGCCCGGCGTGAAGGCGGCCGACCTGACCGTCATGGCTCCGGTGAAGGACCTGGGCGGCTTCGAGGTGGGCCCCGCCAAGATCAACACCAAGCAGTACGGGGCCGCGTTCATCCAGGCACGCAACTGCGATTTCGACGCCTACACGGAGTTCGACCTGAACCGCGAGTGGAAGACACTGGAGTTCACCGCGGGGATCGACGACGGTTCGCAGAACGAGAAGGGCCGGGTCAGCATCTCGCTCGACGGCCAGCCCGCCGCCTTCTCCGAGCTCGTGGAACTGGGCAAGCCGATCAGCCACAGCGTGGACGTGAGCGGCGCCCTGCGGCTGCGCATCAGGGTGGACAAGGGCTGCGACAACGGCACGGTCGTCATCGCCGCGCCCCAGCTCAAGCGCTGAGACGGCGAGGGCCCCGCACCGGGAGCGGTGCGGGGCCCTCGCGTGGCGCGGAACTACTCGGAGACGCCCAGGCGTTCCAGGATGAGCTCCTTGACGCGGGCCGCGTCGGCCTGGCCGCGCGTGGTCTTCATGACCGCGCCGACCAGGGCGCCGACGGCAGCGATCTTGCCGCCGCGGATCTTGTCCGCGATGGCCGCGTTGCCCGCGATGGCCTCGTCCACGGCCGCGCCGAGCGCGCCCTCGTCCGAGACGACCTTCAGGCCGCGCTTCTCGACGACCTCGTCCGGGGTGCCCTCGCCGGCGAGGACGCCCTCCAGGACCTGGCGGGCCAGCTTGTCGTTGAGCTCACCGGCCGCGACCAGGGCCGCGACGCGCGCGACCTCGGCCGGGGTGATGGGCAGCTCGTCGACGACGACGCCCCGCTCGTTGGCGTTGCGGGCCAGCTCGCCCATCCACCACTTGCGCGCGGCCGCCGCATCGGCGCCCGCCTCGATCGTGGCGACGATGGAGTCCACCGCGCCCGCGTTGAGGATCGACTGCATGTCGTGCTCGCTCACGCCCCACTCCTCGCGGAGCCGGTTGCGGCGTACGCGCGGCATCTCGGGCAGCCCGGCGCGCAGCTCCTCGACCCAGTCGCGGGCCGGGGCGACGGGGACCAGGTCGGGCTCAGGGAAGTACCGGTAGTCCTCGGCGTTGTCCTTGATGCGGCCGGCGGTGGTGGAGCCGTCCTCCTCGTGGAAGTGCCGGGTCTCCTGCACGATCGTGCCGCCGGACGACAGCACGGCCGCGTGGCGCTGGATCTCGAAGCGCGCCGCGCGCTCGACGGAGCGCAGCGAGTTGACGTTCTTCGTCTCGCTGCGGGTGCCGAACTCGGACTCGGGGGTGGGTCGCAGCGACAGGTTCACGTCGCAGCGCATCTGGCCCTTGTCCATGCGGGCCTCGGAGACGCCGAGGGCCTTGATGACCTCGCGCAGCTCGGCGACGTACGCCTTGGCGACCTCGGGGGCCCGCTCGCCCGCGCCCTCGATCGGCTTGGTGACGATCTCGATGAGCGGGATGCCGGCGCGGTTGTAGTCCAGCAGGGAGTGGGACGCGCCGTGGATACGGCCGGTGGCGCCGCCGACGTGCAGCGACTTGCCGGTGTCCTCCTCCATGTGGGCGCGCTCGATCTCCACGCGGAAGATCTCGCCGTCCTCCAGCTGCACGTCGAGGTAGCCGTTGAAGGCGATCGGCTCGTCGTACTGGGAGGTCTGGAAGTTCTTCGGCATGTCCGGGTAGAAGTAGTTCTTCCGGGCGAAGCGGCACCACTCGGCGATCTCGCAGTTCAGCGCGAGGCCGATCTTGACGGCGGACTCGATGCCGATGGCGTTGACGACGGGCAGCGCGCCGGGCAGGCCGAGGCAGACCGGGCAGGTCTGCGAGTTGGGCTCGGCGCCCAGCTCGGTCGAGCAGCCGCAGAACATCTTGGTCCTGGTGCCGAGCTCGACATGGACCTCCAGGCCCATGACGGGGTCGTACGACGCGAGGGCGTCCTCGTACGACAGCAGTTCGGTGACGGTCACAGTGAAACTTCCCTCTCAGCCCAGCAGAACGTCGTCGTCGCCGAGGCGCTTCAGCTCGCGGTACAGGATCGCGAGACCGGTGACGATGGCGGCGGCGGACACAACGGCGTCGACCAGCTTCAGCGTGTCGTGGTCGGTGCGGGCCTTCCTGGCCTGCTTGATCACGCTGATGGCACCGAAGGCGGTGGTGCCGATCGACAGGTACGTACCGGACTTGGACTTCTTGAAGCCCTTGGCCTTGGACAGTGCGCTACCACTCACAGCGACGGAGCCTCCTCAAGCAGCGGGTGTCCCCAGCGCTCGACGAAGGCTGCCTCAACGGCGGCGCCGACCTTGTACAGCCGGTCGTCCTTCATCGCCGGGGCGATGATCTGCAGCCCGACCGGCAGGCCGTCCTCCGGCGCCAGGCCGCACGGGAGCGACATGGCGGCGTTGCCGGCCAGGTTGGTCGGGATGGTGCACAGGTCCGCGAGGTACATCGCCAGCGGGTCGTCGGTGCGCTCACCGATGGCGAATGCGGTGGTCGGGGTCGTCGGGGAGACGATCACGTCGACCTGCTCGAAGGACTTCTCGAAGTCCCGCGTGATGAGCGTGCGGACCTTCTGGGCGGAGCCGTAGTACGCGTCGTAGTAGCCGGAGCTCAGCGCGTACGTACCCAGGATGATGCGGCGCTTGACCTCGTCGCCGAAGCCGGCTTCGCGGGTGAGCGCGGTGACGTCCTCGGCGGACCGGGTGCCGTCGTCGCCGACGCGCAGGCCGTAGCGCATGGCGTCGAAGCGGGCCAGGTTCGAGGAGCACTCGGACGGCGCGATCAGGTAGTACGCGGCCATCGCGAGGTCGAAGGAGGGGCAGTCCAGCTCGACGATCTCGGCGCCCAGCTCCTTGAGGAGCTCGACGGACTCGTTGAAGCGCTGGACGACGCCGGCCTGGTAGCCCTCGCCGGCGAACTGCTTGACGACGCCGACGCGCATGCCGGCGACCGAGCCGTTGCGGGCGGCCTCGACGACCGGCGGGACCGGGGCGTCGATGGAGGTGGAGTCCATCGGGTCGTGGCCGGCGATGACCTCGTGCAGGAGCGCCGCGTCCAGGACCGTGCGGGCGCAGGGCCCGCCCTGGTCGAGGGAGGAGGAGAAGGCGACCATGCCGTAGCGGGAGACGCCGCCGTACGTGGGCTTCACGCCTACCGTGCCGGTGACGGAGGCAGGCTGGCGGATGGAGCCGCCGGTGTCCGTGCCGATCGCGAGGGGGGCCTGGAAGGCGGCCAGCGCGGCCGCGGAGCCGCCGCCGGAGCCGCCGGGGATGCGGGTCAGGTCCCAGGGGTTGCCGGTGGGCCCGTAGGCGCTGTTCTCGGTGGAGGACCCCATGGCGAACTCGTCCATGTTGGTCTTGCCGAGGATGACGACGTCGGCTTCCTTGAGCTTGCGCGTCAGGGTGGCGTCGTACGGCGGGATCCAGCCTTCGAGGATCTTCGAGCCGACGGTGGTCGGGACCCCGACGGTGGTGAAGATGTCCTTGAGGGCGAGCGGGACGCCGGCCAGCGAGCCCAGCTTCTCGCCGCGCTCGCGCTTGGCGTCGACGGCGCGCGCCTGGGCGAGGGCACCCTCGCGGTCGACGTGCAGGAAGGCGTGGACCTTCTCGTCGGTCGCGTCGATGCGGGCCAGGTGGGCCTCGGTGACCTCGACGGCCGTGAGCTCGCCGGAGGCGATCTTCTCGGCGGTCTGGGCGGCCGTGAGCTTGATGATCTGGTCGGTCATGGTTGTTAGTCCTCCCCCAGGATCTGCGGCACCTTGAAACGCTGCTGCTCCTGGGCGGGAGCGCCGGAAAGCGCCTGCTCGGGGGTGAGCGACGGACGGACCTCGTCCGCGCGCATGACGTTCGTCAGCGGCAGCGGGTGGGAGGTCGGCGGGACGTCTTGGTCGGCGACCTCGGAAACGCGGGCGACCGCGCCGATGATGTCGTCGAGCTGTCCGGCGAAGTGGTCGAGCTCTTCGCTCTTCAGTTCCAGACGTGCCAGCCGAGCGAGGTGGGCGACCTCCTCGCGCGTGATGCCAGGCATGCAGCGATCCTCTGGGGGTGGTGAGTGTGTAGTTTCGTGCCCAATCCTATGGGGCGGGGCCCCGGACCCACGAAACCGTTTGCCACCGGGGGGCCGCTCCGGCCCCCCGAACCCCTCGGTACGCGCCCCCGGCGGCTACGGGGCCGGGGTTTCCGCCGGTGCCGCGGCCGGGGAGGCCGACAGTTCCGCCGTGATGTCCGCGGGCCGGCGCCAGCCGCGCTCGCCGCGGGCCAGCAGCCAGGCCGTGGCCTCCTGCGGGGGCATCGCGGCCGCGACGAGCCAGCCCTGGACGGCGTCGCAGCCCAGGTCGCGCAGGCGCTCCCAGGTCTCGTCGTCCTCGACGCCCTCGGCGACGACGAGCAGCCCCAGCGAGTGCGCGAGGTCGACGGTGCAGCGGACGATCTCCGCGTCCTGCGCGTCGACCGCGAGCCGCGCCACGAACGAGCGGTCGATCTTCAGCTCGCTGACCGGCAGCCGCCGCAGGTGCACGAGGGAGGAGTAGCCGGTGCCGAAGTCGTCGAGCGACATCTTGACCCCGTGGCCGGTCAGGCCCGCCATGGTGTCGGCGGCCCGCTGCGGGTCCTCCAGCAGGACGTGTTCCGTTATCTCCAGCTGGAGGCCGCTGGCCGGGACCCCGTGCCGGGCCAGCCGGGCCGCGACGGCGCCCGCGAAGCCGGGGGTGTGGACGTCGCGCGGGGAGACGTTGACGGCGACCGGGACCTTCAGGCCCTGCGCCCTCCAGCGCGCCACCTGGGCGAGGGCGGTCTCCAGCACGTACTCGGTGAGGTGGGGCATCAGCCCCGAGGTCTCGGCGATCGCGATGAACTCGTCCGGCGAGACCCGGCCGCGCTCCGGGTGCACCCAGCGCACCAGGGCTTCGAGCCCGGCCACCTGGCCGTCGAAGCGGACCTTGGGCTGGTAGTGCAGTTCCACCTCGCCGGCGTCGAGGGCGCGGCGCAGGTCTCCGAGGAGGCCGAGGCGGTCGGGCGTGTTGCTGTCGCGCTTGGACTCGTACACCTCCACGCCGGTGCGGTCCCGCTTCGCCTGGTACATGGCGACGTCGGCGCGGCGCAGCAGCCCCTCCGCGTCGAGCGCGTGGTCGGGGAAGACGGCGAGGCCGGCGCTGGCCTCCAGGACGAGGGTCAGGCCGTCCAGGTCGAGGGGTGAGCTGAGCTCGGCGACGAGGTGGCGGGCGACCCGCTGGGCACTGGTGGTGGAGTCGGCGACGGGCAGCAGTACGGCGAACTCGTCGCCGCCCAGGCGTGCGGCCTCGGCGTCCTCGGGCAGGGCCTGGCGGAGCCGGTCGGCGATCTGGAGCAGCAGCCGGTCGCCGGCGAGGTGGCCCAGCGTGTCGTTGACGGCGCGGAAGCGGTCCAGGTCGATGAGCACAAGAGCCGACCGGGTGCCCAAACGTTCAGCCTCGTCCAGCGCGGACCAGGCCCGCTCCAGCAGCCACTGCCGGTTCGGCAGCCCGGTCAGGGGGTCGCGCAGCTGCTCCTCGGCGCGCGCCCGGGCGATCCACAAGGTGGAGTCCAGGGCGATCAGGGGTACGGCGAACAGCGGCAGCAGCACCGGCTGCGCCACGGCGACCACGCAGATCAGCGGCGCGATGCCGAGCAGGGCGACCGCGACTAAGACCTGGCGGAGCAGGGCCGTGCGGGCGACGGTGGGCAGGGAGCCTCCGCGCGGGGTCTGCGCGAGCCACAGCAGGGCCTTGGTGACGAGCAGGTAGGCGAGGGCCACCAGGACGATCTCCGGGACCGCCTCCAGCCCCCAGGTGGTGGGCCGCCAGGGGGACTCGACGGTCGGCTCCTGGCCGAACGCCGCGAGTACGAGGGCCCCGGCCCCGATGCCGAGGATGTCGGTGGCGCCGTGCAGCAGCCCCTGGCGCCAGCGGTGCCGGCGCGCGGCCCCGACCAGGGAGACCACCGCGAGGGAGACCAGTCCCGCGGGCACCCACCCGTAGAGGACCAGCACGCCGAGGGTGAGCGCCGCGCCCGAACCGGTGCCGCCCCACCAGCGGTCGCGGCCGAGCGCGACGAGGTGGCCGACGATGATGCCGGTCAGCAGGGCCAGTGCCCAGCCGACCGGGCCGCCGGGGAACAGGGCGTGACGCTGGCTCAGCGCGGAGACGATGCCGATCGCGAGGACGACGGCGGACAGGCCCACGACGACGAACGGCAGCACGGTGCGCTGCGCCGCCGCTCTGCCCGCGCCCGTGCCGGAGTCGAGCGGGTGGGTGTCCGGTGTCCTGGCGCCCAGGACACCGAGCCGGCCCGTCCGCATGGACGGGATCTCCCCGCCGACATCAGGTGACGGGTCGGCGCTTTCGGTGGGTTTCATGCCCGTCCCTCTCACAGCCGGCAATGCCGATGCACGCGATGGCCCCGATGTCATGCCACCACGGCTGGAAGCGCATCACGCAGCCGTGCACGACAGGCGCCCCCCTCAACAGTAGGACGCGGGAGGCCCCCAGGGGCAGCGGTCGGCGGCGGTTGCCCGAATGCGGCCCAGCCATCGTCATCAGTACGGTATCCGCCGAACGGGTGAGTTCGGACCAGGACTCCCGGGTCACCCATCCGATGATCCGACAGGTCACTGCCCTGCGAACAGCCCTCTACCGGCCTTTTACCACCGGGAGTTGCGCCTGGCGTGCGCCCGCCCGTACGGCCGCACGCCACGCATCCGTTCGCCTTCGCTACTCCCCCGCCCAGCGGACCCGCGTGTCGGCCGGGGGCCCCTACTGCGCCGCGGTGCCGTCGTCCACCGGGAGCGCCGCCTCGCGCGCCGCGTCCGGACCCTGTTCGAGGAGGACCGCGAAGCCCGCGTCGTCGAGGACGGCCAGCTTCAGCTGCATCGCCTTGTCGTACTTGGAGCCCGGGTTCTCGCCGACCACGACGAACGAGGTCTTCTTGGAGACGGATCCCGTCACCTTGGCGCCACGGCTCTGCAGGGCATCCTTGGCCCCGTCGCGCGTGTGGCTCTGCAAAGTGCCGGTGACGACGACGGTCAGGCCCTCCAGCGGGCGCGGCCCCTGGTCCTCGCCGGAACCCTCCTCCTCCAGCCGCACCCCGGCCTCGCGCCACTTGCGCAGGATCTCCTGGTGCCAGTCGACGGCGAACCACTCCTTGACCGCCGCCGCGATGATTGGGCCGACCCCCTCGGTGGCGGCGAGCTCCTCCTCGGTGGCCTGCTCGATCCGCTCGATCGAACGGAACTCGCGGGCCAGGGTCTCCGCAGCGACGGGGCCCACGTGGCGGATGGAGAGGCCGTTGATGAAGCGGGCCAGGGGCCGCTCCTTGGCGGCCGCGATGTTCTCCAGCATGGACAGGGCGTTCTTCTTCGGCTCGCCCTTCTGGTTGGCGAAGACCGTGACGATCTTCTCCTCGCCGGTCTTCGGATCGCGCTTGGGCAGCCCGCTGTCGGCGTCGAGGACGTACGCCTTGATGGGCAGCAGCTGCTCGATGGTGAGGCCGAACAGGTCGCCCTCGTCGAGCATGGGCGGCTCGGCCGGCTCCAGCGGGTTGGTGAGCGCGGCCGCGGCCACCGCCCCGAAGTTCTCGATGTCCAGGCACTGGCGGCCCGCCAGGTAGTACAGCCGCTCGCGCAACTGGGCGGGGCAGGTCTGCCCGTTGGGACACCGGAGGTCGATGTCCCCCTCCTTCATCGGCCGCAGCGCCGTCCCGCACTCGGGGCATTCGGCCGGCATGGCGAACTCCCGCTCGGTGCCGTCGCGCAGGTCCACCACGGGGCCGAGGATCTCGGGGATGACGTCGCCGGCCTTGCGGAGCACGACCGTGTCCCCGATGAGGACGCCCTTGGCCTTGACGACCTCCTGGTTGTGCAGGGTCGCGAACTCGACCTCGGAGCCCGCCACCGTCACCGGCTCCACCTGCGCGTACGGGGTCACCCGGCCGGTGCGGCCGACGCCGACCTTGATGTCGATCAGCTTGGTGTTGACCTCTTCGGGGGCGTACTTCCAGGCGATCGCCCAGCGCGGGGCGCGGGCGGTGGAGCCCAGGCGGCCCTGGAGCGGGATCTCGTCGAGCTTGACGACGACGCCGTCGATCTCGTGCTCGACGGAGTGCCGGTTCTCGCCGAAGTAGGCGATGAACTCGCGGACCTCGGCGAGCGAGGCCACCGCCTTGTTGTGCCGGGCCGTGGGCAGACCCCACTCGCCGAGCAGCTCGTACGCGTGGCTGAGCTTGTCGATCTCGAAGCCCTCGCGCGCGCCGATGCCGTGCACCACCATGTGCAGCGGGCGGGTGGCGGTGACCTTCGGGTCCTTCTGGCGCAGCGAACCGGCCGCCGCGTTGCGCGGGTTGGCGAAGGGCTTGTCCCCGGCCTCGACGAGCCGGGCGTTGAGCTCCTCGAACTTCTCCATCGGGAAGAAGACCTCGCCGCGGATCTCGACGAGCTCGGGGATCCGGTCGCCCTTGAGGCGGTCCGGGATGTCCGCGATGGTGCGCACGTTGGGCGTGATGTCCTCGCCGGTGCGGCCGTCGCCGCGGGTGGCGGCCCGGGTCAGGCGGCCCTTCTCGTACGTGAGGTTGACGGCGAGGCCGTCCACCTTGAGCTCGCACAGGTAGTGGAAGTCGGGGGTGTTGACGTCCCGGGCCACCCGCTCGGCCCAGGCCGCCAACTCCTCCTCGTCGAAGGCGTTGTCGAGGGAGAGCATGCGCTCCCGGTGCACGACGGAGGCGAAGTCCGTCTCGTACGCCCCGGCCACCTTCTGGGTGGGCGAGTCGGGGGTGCGCAGCTCCGGGTACTGGTCCTCCAGCGCCTCCAGGGAGCGCAGCAGCTTGTCGAACTCGGCGTCGCTGACGACCGGCTGGTCGTTCACGTAGTACCGGAAGCGGTGCTCCTCGACCTGCTCGGCCAGCAGCGCGTGCTGCTCGCGCACCGCCGCCGGCGCGGCCGTGCCGTCGCCGGACTGCTTCTGTTCGGCTGCCATGCCGTGTCCTCCCGTGGCCCGTCTGTTTCCGTCACTCAGGGTTGTCGGCGAGCGACCTCGCCGCTCTGGCGCAGTGCGCCTGCGCGGCGCGCGCGTAGGCGGGCGAAGCGCCCGCCAGACCGCACGCCGGGGTGACCACGACGGACTCCGCCAGAGTCCCCGGGGCCAGCCCCAGCCTGCGCCAGAGCTTCCTGACACCCATGACGCTACCGCCCGGGTCCGACAACGGGGCGTCGGTGCCCGGCACCACTCCGGCGAAGAGTTTCGTGCCGCTTTCGACGGCCTCACCGATGGCGTCGTCCTCGCGCTCGGTGAGCAGGGAGAAATCGAACGACACCCCCGTTGCGCCGGCCCGCCGGAGCAGTCCGAAGGGCACCTCGGGCGCGCACGAGTGGACGACGACCTCTCCGTCGTGGACGGCGAACAGCTCGCGCAGCGTGCCCTCGACGACCTGCCGGTCCACGGCCCGGTACGTGCGGTACTTGCTCGCGGACCGCACGCGGCCGAGCAGCACGGCGGTCAGGGAGGGCTCGTCGAGCTGGAGGACGATCTCGGCGCCGGGGACGCGCTTCCTCACGTCCGCCAGGTGGTCGCGCAGCCCCTCCGCGAGGGATCCGGCCAGGTCGCGGCAGGCGCCGGCGTCCTGGAGCACGGCCTCGCCGCCGTGCAGTTCCAGAGCGGTGGCCAGCGTCCACGGGCCGACGGCCTGGACCTTGAGCTTCCCCTGGTACCCCTGGGTGAACTCCTCCAGGGCGTCGAGGTCCTCGCCGAGCCAGGACCGGGCCCGCTTGGAGTCCCGGCCCGGGCGGTCGCTGATGCGCCAGCCGCTGGGCTCGACGTGGGCGTACATGTCGACGAGCAGCCCGAGGGAGCGGCCGATCATGTCCGCGCCGGGGCCGCGGGCGGGGAGCTCGGGCAGGTACGGGAAGTCCTCGAAGGAGCCGGTGGCGGTCCGGGCGGCCTCGCGGGCGTCGCCGCCGGGGAGCGAGCCGACTCCGGTGGCACCCGCGGTCATCGGCCGGGCCTGACGCTCAGGTCGTTGACCTCGGCGTCGCGGGGCAGGTCGACGGCCATGACGATCGTGGTGGCCACGGACTCGGGGTCGATCCAGGCGGCGGGGTCGTACTCCCTGCCCTCCTGCGAGTGCACCTTGGCCTGCATCGCGGTCGCGGTCCGGCCGGGGTAGACGGAGGTGACGCGGATGCCGTTCGGCTTCTCCTCGGCGCGCAGCGAGTCGGCGAGGGCCTTGAGGCCGTGCTTGGAGGCGGCGTACGCGCCCCACTCGGCGTGGGCGGTCAGGCCGGCGCCGGAGTTCACGAAGACCACGGTGGCGCGGGAGGCGCGCAGGGTGGGCAGCAGCAGGCGGGTGACCTCGGCGGGGGCGATCAGGTTCACGTTGAGCTGCTCGTGCCAGGTCTTGGGGCGCAGCTCGCCGACGGGGCCGAGGTCGACGATCCCGGCGATGTGCAGGAGCGAGTCGATCCGCTCGGGCACGGGCTGCTTGGAGAAGGCCCACGACAGCCGGTCGGGGTCGGAGAGGTCGCCGACGAGCGCGCGGGAGCCGGGGTAGCGCTCGACGAGCTGCTTGCCGCGGGCGGCGTCTCGGGCGAGCAGGACGAGGTCGTCGCCGCGGGCGTGCAGACGCGCGGCGACGGCGGCGCCGATGCCCGCGCCGGCACCGGTGATCAGGTGAGTAGCCATACCGCCCATGCTCGCAGGTCGCGCATGCTCCCAGGGGCCCGGCCGACCCCCTGCCCGCCCCCGGTTCAGCGGGCGGGGCCGCCCCACCCGCCGCCGCTCCTCGTACGGCGCCGCGGGGACCGGCCCCGCCCGCCCGGTCGCCCGGCGCGGCCGTGCGGTCAGAGTCCCGCTTCGGCGCGCAGGCGGGCCGCCGTCTTCGTGGCGTCGTAGCCGGGCGGGACTCCGTCGACGAGGATGACCTCGCCCGGGATGTGGCGGGTGCGCAGCGGGATCAGGGCCTGGTAGGCCGGGGAGGCGTACCAGGCGCGGGCGCGTTCCATGTCCGGGAAGGCGAGGACCACGACGGTGCCGGGGAAGGGCCCTTCCACGACCTCGACCTGGGCTCCGTGGACGAGGAAGCGGCCCTCGAAGGGGTCCATCGTCGACTGGATCTCCTCGATGTAGCGCAGGACGTCCTCGTTCATGGTCCCGGGGCGCATGGTGGCGATGGCGTACGCGGTCATGGTCATGGCCTCCGCAGTCTCAAGTGTGGCGCGGGATCGGTGTGTTGCCCCGATCCTGCCAAGGCGGCGAGGCGACGGCCATTACCTGCGGGGTCATGCCCCCACGGGCACCGGGCTGCCGGGCCGGAAGGTCCTGCGGTAGGCGATCGGCGAGATGCCGAGGGCGGCCCGCATGTGCTGGCGCAGCGAGTTGGCGGAGCCGAAGCCCGACCGGTGCGCGACCAGGTCCACCGGCAGGTCACTGGACTCCAGCAGCTGGCGGGCGACTTCGAGGCGCTGGACGGTGAGCCACTGCACCGGGGTCATGCCCACCTCGTCACGGAAGCGCCGGGTGAAGGTGCGCAGGCTCATCCGGGCGTGGGCGGCCAGCTCGGCCAGGGTGACCGGCTCCGCGAGCCGCTCCAGGGCCCAGGCGCGGGTGGCGGTGGTGGTGGCCACGGTGGGCTCGGGAACGGGCCGGTCGATGTACTGCGCCTGCCCGCCGTCGCGCCAGGGCGGTACGACGCACAGCCGCGCGGCGCGGTTGGCGACGACGGTGCCGTGGTCGGCGCGGATCAGGTAGAGGCACAGGTCGATGCCGGCGGCCACGCCGGCCGAGGTGAGGACGTCCCCGTCGTCGACGAAGAGCACGTCCTCGTCGAGCTTGACGCGCGGGAAGGCGCGCTGGAACTCCGGCGCGTGCTCCCAGTGGGTGGTGGCCGCCCGGCCGTCGAGCATCCCGGCGGCGGCGAGGACCTCGGAGCCGGTGCAGATCGACACGATCCGGGTGCCGGGCCGGATGGCGGCGAGCGCCGCGACGAGGGGCTGCGGCAGGGGTTCGCCGCGCAGCAGGCCCGGCATGGCGTGGGTGGGCGGGACGATCACGGTGTCGGCCGCGGCGAGGGCCTCGGGGCCTGCCGTGACGCCGACGGAGAAGCCCGCGTCGCTGTTCACGGGCCGGCCGTCGGCGGTGCAGACGGTGACCTCGTACAGGGCGCGGCCGTCCTCGCCGTGGGCGTTGCCGAAGACCCGCGAGGGCATGCCGAGCTCGAACGGGGCCACGCCTTCCAGGGCGAGGACGGCGATACGGTGCACAACGGTCATGGCCAGATCCTGTCACATGGTGGCCGTCCGGCCAACACCAGACGTCCCGGGCAGCGGCCAAGCTGGACGCACCGACCGGGAGAACCGGTACGGGAAGCCGTGGAAGAACCATGAAGGAGACAGTTATGCGTGCCGTCGTCGTGAGCCAGTGGGGCGGACCGGAGGTTCTCACCGAGGTCGAGGCGGAGCGCCCCGAGCCGGGCCTGAACGAGATCCTCGTCCGCGTCCGCGCGGCCGGCGTGAACCCGGTGGACTGGAAGACCCGGGCCAGCGGCGGCCTCATCGGCTGGGGCGAGGTCCCGATGGTCGGCTGGGACGTCTCGGGCACCGTGGAGGCGGTCGGACCGGGCGTGACGCTGTACCGCGCGGGCGACGAGGTGTACGGGATGCCGAACTTCCCGCGCCAGGCGGGCGGCTACGCCGAGTACGTGGCCGCGCCGGCCCGGCACTTCGCCCGCAAGCCGGCCTCCCTGGACCACGTCCAGGCGGCCGCCCTGCCGCTGGCCGCGCTGACCGCCTGGCAGGCGCTGGTGGACACCGCCGGGGTCACGGCCGGGCAGCGGGTGCTGGTCCACGCCGCGGCCGGCGGGGTGGGCCACCTGGCGGTGCAGATCGCCAAGGCCCGCGGCGCGTACGTGATCGGCACGGCCAGCGCGGCCAAGCACGAGCTGCTGCGCGCGCTGGGCGCCGACGAGGTGCTCGACTACCGCACCACGGACTTCGAGGACGCCGTCTCCGACGTGGACGTCGTGATCGACGCGGTCGGCGGCGACTACGGACAGCGCTCGCTGAAGGTGCTGAAGCCGGGCGGCCACCTGGTGACGCTGCCGGGCCCGGACGGGCTCCCGGCCGACCCGCAGGGCGTCCACGCCTCCTGGGTCCTGGTGGAGCCGGACCTGAGGGGCCTCCAGGAGATCGCGGCCCTGGCCGACCAAGGCCTGGTCAAGCCCCTGATCGACACGGTGCTGCCGCTGGAGCAGGCCGCGAAGGCCCACGAGATCGGCGAGCAGGGCCGCACCACCGGCAAGATCGTCCTGACCGTCGCCTGAGGGCCGCCCCGCTCCCGCCCGCGGGGGCGGGGCTCAGACGGCGGCGGCCGCGGCCCGGGTGGTCGTCGCGATGGTGGCGGAGCCGACCACGCGCGTGCCGTCGTAGAGGACGATCGCCTGGCCGGGGGCCACGCCGCGGACCGGCTCCGTGAAGCGCACCCGCAGCTCGTCGTCCACGAGCTCGGCGAAGACCTCGCTCTCGCCGCCGTGGGCGCGCAGCTGTGCGGTGTACGTGCCCGGCGCGGCGGCGGCGGAGCCGCACCAGCGGGGCCGGATCGCGGTCAGGGCGCTGACGTCGAGGGCCTCGACGGGGCCGACGGTGACGGTGTTGTTCACCGGGGAGATGTCGAGGACGTAGCGCGGCTTGCCGTCGGGGGCCGGGTGGCCGATCCGCAGGCCCTTGCGCTGGCCGATGGTGAAGCCGAAGGCGCCGTCGTGGGTGCCGACCTTCTCGCCGCTCGCCTCGTCCACGATGTCGCCCTCGGCCTTGCCGAGGCGGCTCGCGAGGAAGCCCTGGGTGTCGCCGTCGGCGATGAAGCAGATGTCGTGGCTGTCGGGCTTCTTCGCGACGGCCAGGCCGCGCTCCTCGGCCTCGGCGCGGATCTCTTCCTTGGTGGTCAGGGTGTCGCCGAGCGGGAAGAGGGCGTGGGCCAGCTGCTTCTCGTCGAGGACGCCGAGGACGTAGGACTGGTCCTTGGCCATGTCGCTGGCGCGGTGCAGCTCGCGCGTGCCGTCCTCGTTCAGGACGACGGTCGCGTAGTGGCCGGTGCACACGGCGTCGAAGCCGAGGGCGAGGGCCTTGTCGAGCAGGGCAGCGAACTTGATCTTCTCGTTGCAGCGCAGGCAGGGGTTGGGGGTGCGCCCGGCCTCGTACTCGGAGATGAAGTCCTCCACGACGTCCTCGCGGAAGCGCTCGGCGAGGTCCCACACGTAGAACGGGATGCCGATGACGTCGGCCGCGCGGCGGGCGTCGCGGGAGTCCTCGATGGTGCAGCAGCCGCGGGCGCCGGTCCGGAAGGACTGCGGGTTCGCGGAGAGCGCGAGGTGGACGCCGGTCACGTCGTGCCCGGCTTCGACGGCGCGGGCGGCGGCGACGGCGGAGTCCACGCCGCCGGACATGGCGGCCAGGACGCGAAGGCGGGGGCCCTCCGGCGCAGCGAGGGGCAGGCGTGAGGTGCGCGGCAGGTTCTCAGTCATAGCACCGTCCAGAGTACGGGGGAACCGGCCGGGGTCACAGCGCGTTATCACCTGCGGGGGGTGGATCACATGGGGAGCAAAGCCGGGGCCACGCCGGAGGCGGGTCCGCGCAGGACGCGCCGTGCGCTGCTGTTCGGGGGCCTGGGGGTCTTCACGGTGGCGGCGATCGCGGGGCATGACGAGCTGCGGCGTGCCTGGTGGCTGCTGCCGGGCGCGGGCAGGCCCCGCAAGGAGGGCGAGGTGGACCACGTGGGCGCGGAGTGGACCTCGGCCTCGCCGGCGAACTGGCGGATGGCGGACCGGCCCGGGGACTACCGTGTGGACCGGATCGTGGTGCATGTCACGCAGGGCAGCTTCGCGTCCTCGGTGGACGCCTTCAGGAGTCCGTTCCACCAGGCGTCCGCGCACTACATCGTCGGCCAGGACGGGCGCATAGAGCAGATGGTGCGCGAGATGGACGTCGCCTTCCACTCGGGGAACCGCTCGATGAACGAGCGCAGCGTGGGCATCGAGCACGAGGGCTTCGTGGACCGGCCGCAGGACTTCACGCAGGCGTTGTACGCGGCTTCGGCCCGTCTCGCCGCCGATGTGTGCCGCCGCTACGGCATACCCGTGGACCGTTCGCACGTACTGGCCCACTCCGAGGTCCGGGGCACCGATCACACGGACCCGGGCCCCCACTGGGACTGGGACCGCTACCTGGGCCTGGTCCGCTCGGAGCTCGCGGCCACCCCGGCCTGACCGGGAGCCCCCGCTAGCTCAGGCCTGCCGTGCGGGCGCGCTCGACGGCCGGGCCGATCGCCGCGGCCACGGCCTCGACGTCCTCCTTGGTGGAGGTGTGGCCGAGGGAGAAGCGCAGGGTGCCGCGGGCCAGCTGCGGATCGGTGCCGGTGGCCAGCAGGACGTGGCTGGGCTGGGCCACGCCGGCGGTGCAGGCGGAGCCGGTGGAGCACTCGATGCCCTGGGCGTCCAGCAGGAGCAGCAGCGAGTCGCCCTCGCAGCCGGGGAAGCTGAAGTGCGCGTTGGCCGGGAGCCGGTCGTCGGGGTCCCCGCCGAGGACGGCGTCGGGCACCTGGCGCAGCACGGCGGCGACGAGTTCGTCGCGCAGCGCGCCGATCTCGGCGGCGAACCTCTCGCGCCGCTGCGCGGCGATCACGGCGGCCACCGCGAAGGCGGCGATGGCGGGCACGTCGAGGGTCCCGGAGCGCACGTGCCGCTCCTGGCCGCCGCCGTGCAGGACGGGTACGGGGCTCTGGTCGCGGCCGAGCAGCAGCGCGCCGATGCCGTACGGGCCGCCGATCTTGTGGCCGCTGACGGTCATGGCGACGAGGCCGCTGTCGCCGAAGCGGACGTCGAGCTGTCCGAAGGCCTGGACGGCGTCGGAGTGCAGGGGGATGCCGGACTCGCGGGCGACCGCGGCCAGTTCGCGGACCGGCATGACGGTGCCGATCTCGTTGTTGGCCCACATGACGGTGGCCAGGGCCACGTCGTCGGGGTTGCGCGCGATGGCCTCGCGCAGGTCGTCGGGGTGCACGCGGCCGTGGCGGTCGACGGGGAGGTACTCGATCCGGGCGCCCTCGTGCTCGCCGAGCCAGTGGACGGCGTCGAGGACGGCGTGGTGCTCGACGGGGCTGGCGAGCACCCTCGTCCGGGCGGGGTCGGCGTCGCGGCGGGCCCAGTAGAGGCCCTTGACGGCGAGGTTGTCGGCCTCCGTGCCGCCCGCGGTGAAGACCACCTCGCTCGGGCGGGCGCCGAGTGCCTCGGCGAGGGCCTCGCGGGCCTCCTCGACGGTACGGCGGGCACGGCGGCCGGCGGCGTGGAGGGAGGACGCGTTGCCCGTGGTGGCGAACTGCGCGGTCATCGCCGCAGCGGCCTCCGGGAGCATCGGGGTGGTGGCGGCGTGGTCGAGGTAGGCCATGATCCCCTGATTCTACGAGTCCCCTCCCCGGCCCCGGACCCCCGGTGCGGCGAGGACCCGGCGCAGCCGGGAGGGGGGACTCGCGCCGGCCCGGAACGGGACCCGGCTCGGCCCGGAACGGGGGCCCGGGCGCGGCCCGGAACGGGGGCCGCGGCGGCGGGGGCCCCGGGTCAGCGCGGGGCGCGGGCCAGTTGGCGGGACTGGGCCACCAGGTGGTCCGCGGAGTCCCAGACCTCGGCGTCCTCCTCCAGGAAGCCGCCGGCCAGGTTGCGGGTGGTGATGGAGATCCGCAGCGGGCCGGGGGCCGGGCGCCGGCGGACGTGCGCGGTGAGCTCGATGGTGGGGCTCCAGCCCATCAGGCCCAGGTCGAAGCAGGTCGGCGGCAGCGCGTCCACCGCGAGCAGCATCGACAGCGGATCGGCGTCGCGGCCGTCGGCCAGCTCGAACCAGGCCCGCATCTCGCCCTTGCCGGAGGGCGCGCCGACCGCCCAGCCCGCGGTGGCCGGATCCAGCCGCAGCCGGAGGCGGTCCACGATCGCGTTGCTGCCGGGGATCGGGGCCGGGCCGGCCTCGGGGCCGAGGCAGTCCTCGTACGCCGGGAACACCGGCGGGACGGCGGTGGTGCGGACGTCGTCCGGGAGGGAGGCGAGGTCGCCGTACGAGGCGACGACGCGGATCCGCTCGATCTCGGCGCCGCTCTCGTCGTACTGGAAGAGGGAGGCCTGGCCGGTGGAGAGGGTGCGCCCGATCCGGACGACCTCGGTGCGGATCACGGCGGGGCCGGGCACCGAGGAGGTCAGGTAGTGGGCGGAGACGGTGAAGGGGTCCGGGTGCGGCAGGGCCGCAGAAAGGGCCCGGCCGACCAGGGCCAGCAGGTAGCCGCCGTTCACGGCGGTGATGATCGTCCATCCGGCGGAGAGCTCCGCGTCGTACACGCCGGGCTCGTCCGCGCGGGCGGTGACGGTGGTGTCCCGGTCGAATTCGCTGTCGCCGATGGAGGCCTGGGCCGCTGCGTATGCCATGGATTCAGCCTACCGCCGGTAGCTACTAAGCGGTAGCTTTCCTTTGCTACGTGCAGGTTACGGCTCCTCGGCCACCGAGGAGCGGCGGTTCCAGGCCAGCGGCGCCCGCCAGTGGTAGCGCATGGCGAGGAGCCGGAGCACGAAGGTGGTGACGATCGCCGCGGCGGTCGTGGCGGCGTTGAGGGCGTCGAAGGCGATGGACAGGGCCACCATCGCGGCGCCGACGACGGCGGGGACGGCGTACATCTCGCGGTCGCGCAGCAGCGACGGGACCTCGTTGGCCAGGACGTCGCGCAGGACGCCCCCGCCGACGGCCGTGGCCACGCCGAGCGCCGCGGAGGCGGTGAGCCCGAGGCCGAACTCGTAGGCCTTGGTCGTGCCGGTGACGCAGAACAGGCCGAGGCCGGCGGCGTCGAACACGTTGATCGCGCGGTTGATCCGCTGCACCTCGGGGTGGAGGAAGTAGACGATGACCGCCGCGACCAACGGGGTCACGAAGAAGCTGAGCTCGCCGAAGGCGGCCGGCGGGACGGCGCCGATCACGAGGTCGCGGAAGAGGCCGCCGCCGAGGGCGGTGACGAGCGCCAGCACGCAGATGCCGAAGACGTCGAAGTTCTTGCGTACGGCGAGCAGCGCGCCCGCGGTGGCGAAGACGAAGATGCCGGCGAGGTCCAGGGCATGCTGGATCCCGGGCGGGAAGAGATCGTGGAGCACCGCCCCATTGTGCAGCGCGCCCGGCCGGCGCTCCGACGCGCGCGGCCCGGGCGCCCGAACGCCGCCGTCCCGGGCTCCGTTTCAGGGGCCCGGGACGGCGGCGTGGCGGGGAAGGGCCGGCGGGAAGGCGGGCTACTCCGAGACCACGGCCAGGGCCTCCGCGGCGCCCGGCAGCGCCGGGTCGCCCGGTGCCTGGTCGGCGGCGTTCTCCGGGTGGTGGCAGGCCACCTGGTGGCCCGTGGCCAGCGTCAGCATCGGCGGCTCCTGCGTGGTGCAGACCTGCGTGGCCTTCCAGCACCGCGTGTGGAAGCGGCAGCCGGAGGGCGGCGAGATGGGCGAGGGGACGTCGCCCTTGAGCAGGATCCGGCCGCTCTTGGCGCCCCGGCGGCGCGGGTCCGGCACCGGCACGGCCGACAGCAGGGCCTTGGTGTACGGGTGCATCGGGTTCTCGTAGAGCGACTTGCGGTCGGTCAGCTCCACGATCTTGCCGAGGTACATCACCGCGATGCGGTCCGACACGTGCCGGATGACCGACAGATCGTGCGCGATGATCACGTACGTGAGGCCGAGCTCCTCCTGGAGGTCGTCCAGGAGGTTCACCACCTGCGCCTGGATCGACACGTCCAGCGCCGAGACCGGCTCGTCGGCGACGACCAGCTTCGGATTGAGGGCCAGCGCGCGGGCGATGCCGATGCGCTGGCGCTGGCCGCCCGAGAACTCGTGCGGGTAGCGGTTGTAGTGCTCCGGGTTGAGCCCCACCAGGGACAGCAGGCGCTGCACCTCCGCCTTCAGCCCGCCCTCGGGCTGGACGCCCTGGAGCTTGAAGGGGGCGCCGACGATCGTGCCGACCGTGTGGCGCGGGTTCAGCGAGCCGTACGGGTCCTGGAAGATCATCTGCACGTCGCGGCGCAGCGGGCGCATCCCGGAGACCGACAGGTGCGTGATGTCGCGCCCCTCGAACTCGACCGTGCCGCCCGTCGGCTCCAGCAGGCGCGTGATCAGCCGGCCCATCGTCGACTTGCCGCAGCCGGACTCGCCGACGACACCGAGCGTCTCACCGCGCCGGACGTCGAAGTCGATGCCGTCCACGGCCTTGACGGCCCCGACCTGCCGGCGCAGCAGCCCCTTGTTGATGGGGAAGTGCTTGACCAGGCCGGTCACCTTGAGCAGCGGCTCCGCCTCGGAGGCCTGCGGCGCGTCCGTCTTCTTCATGTCGGTCACAGCTTCGGCGCAATCTCTTCGGTCCAGATCCGGGTCCGCTCGTCGTGCGACATGTGGCACGCGGACCAGTGCCGGCCGCCGTCCTCGGTCAGCTCGGGCCGCTGGGTGCGGGTGATGCCGCCCTTGGGGACGTCGGCGTACGGGCAGCGCGGGTTGAAGGCGCAGCCGCTCGGGATGTTGATGAGGCTGGGCGGCGAGCCCTTGACCGGGATCAGGCGCTCGGTCTGCTCGCGGTCGATACGCGGCATGGAGCCGAGCAGGCCCCAGGTGTAGGGGTGGCGGGGTTCGTAGAAGACCTTCTCGGCGCTGCCGCGCTCGACGCACCGGCCGCCGTACATCACGAGGATGTCGTCGGCCATCTCGGCGACCACGCCGAGGTCGTGCGTGATCATGATGACCGCGGAGCCGAACTCCTTCTGGAGGTCGCGGATCAGGTCGAGGATCTGCGCCTGGACGGTGACGTCGAGGGCGGTGGTCGGCTCGTCCGCGATGAGCAGTTCGGGGTTGTTGACCAGGGCCATCGCGATCATCGCGCGCTGGCGCATACCGCCGGAGAACTCGTGCGGGTACGCGTCGACGCGCCGGTGGGGCTCCGGGATCCCGACGCGGTCGAGCATCTCGACCGCCCGGGTGCGGGCGGTCTTCTTGTCGACGTCGTGGTGGGTCCGGTACGCCTCGATGATCTGCTTGCCGACCGAGTAGTACGGGTGCATCGCGGACAGCGGGTCCTGGAAGACCATCGCCATCTTGTGCCCGCGCAGCTTGCGCACGTGGTCGGCGTCGGCCCGTACGAGGTCCTCGCCGTCGAGCACGACCTGGCCCGAGATGTGCGGGCGGCTGCGGGCGTTGCCGGTGCGGTGCAGGCCCATGATGGCCAGCGAGGTCACCGACTTGCCGGAACCGGACTCGCCGACGATGCCGAGCGTCTTGCCGCGCTCCAGGTCGAAGGAGAGCCCGTCGACGGACTTGACCAGGCCGTCGTCGGTCGGGAAGTGCACCTTGAGGTCGCGTACGGACAGGAAGGCCGTGCCCTGAGCCGGCGGCCCGGCCTGCTCGGGCACGAACGCGGGCCCGCTGCCGGTGGTGGGGTTCTCGGTCACGTCAGCCTCACGCGCGGGTCGATGACGGCGTACAGCAGGTCCACGATCAGGTTGGCCATCACCACGAACAGCGCGGCGAGCAGGGTGACGCCCATGATCACGGGCAGGTCGCCCTGGCCGATGGCGGCGACGGCCGCCGTCCCCAGACCCTGGAAGTTGAAGGTCGTCTCGGTGAGCACCGCGCCGCCGAGGAGTCCGCCGAGGTCGAGGCCGAACATCGTGACGATCGGGGTGAGGGTGGAGCGCAGGGCGTGCTTGCGGATGACCACGCCCTCCTTGAGTCCCTTGGCGCGGGCGGTGCGGATGTAGTCCTCGCCGAGCACGTCCAGCATCGTGGCGCGCGTGATGCGGGCGTAGGTGGCGGCGAAGAGGAAGGCCAGGGTCACCCAGGGCAGGAGCATGGAGTTGAGCCAGGCGACCGGATCCTCGGTGAGTGGTCGGTAGTTGGACACGTCCAGCCAGCCGAGGCCGTAGACGAAGATCGCGGGGGCCACCATGCCGGTGAAGAAGATCGGCAGGGAGACGCCGGCCAGCGCGCCGACCATCACCGTGCGGTCGATGGCGGTGCGGCGTTTGAGCGCCGAGACCACACCGGTCGCCACACCGGCGATCACCCAGATGACCGCCGCGCCGAGGGCGAGCGAGAGGGTGACCGGCATGCGGTCGACCATGGTCTCCCAGACGGGCGCCTCGGTCTTGAAGGAGTATCCGAAGCAGGGGGCGGCGCAGTGGGTGACATCGGTGCCGCCGTCGTAGTCACGGCCGACGAAGATGCCCTTGACGAAGGTCAGGTACTGCTCGGAGATGGGCTTGTCGAAGCCCATCTTCACGCGGATGCCCGCCAGGGCGGTCTCGTTGGTCTCGCGACCGGCGTACATCAGGGCCGGATCGCTGCCTGTGATCTTGGGGACCGCGAAGAAGATGCCGAAGGTGACCACGGAGACCACCAACAGCGTGGCGACGACGTTGAACAGCCGCCGTATGAGGTAGACGAGCACTGCAGTCGGCCGCCCGGGGCGGGCGGCTGCCGTCCCTTTTGGGGACGGCAGCCGCCGCCTGCGGCCTTCACCTGCCCTTCGGACTAGCGCATGTGCGGTGAAGGCACTTGCCTGCTGTTACTTGGCGGCGATGCCGACCGTGGCCAGGTCGATCTTGCCCATGGAGTCGTTGAAGTAGACGTTCGTCAGACGCGGGTTGTGGTAGACGAAGGCCTTGTCGAAGTTGATGGGAAGGTAGAGCGCCTTCTCCATGACCTTCTTGTTGATGTCCGTGTAGAACGGGGCTGCGGCTTCCGGAGTCGCGGCGGCGGCTGCCGTCTTGAACAGCTGGTTGATCTCCGGGTCGTTGATCATCGTGTAGTTGTTGTTGCCGTTGGGCTGGATGAACGACCCGTCGACGAGCGGCTGCAGGAAGCCCGAGCCGGAGTTGTAGTCGGCGCCCCAGCCCATCACGATGATGCCGTAGTTCTTCTTCTTCACGTTCTCGGGCGAACCGATCACGGAGGAGGAGAGCTTGCCGTCGTACTGGTCGATGGTGACCTTGATGCCGACCTTGGCGAGCGAGGCCTGGAGCGACTCGGCCGTCTTCACCTCGGGGGCGCGGTTGTTGCGCACCGCGATGGTGGTCTCGAACCCGTCCGGCTTGCCGCAGGCCTTGAGGGCCTCCTTGGCCTTGGCCTCCTGCGGCTCGCCCTTGGTCAGGTTGAACGGGTCGTAGCTCTTGTCGGCACCGGGGATGCCGGGCGGCAGCATGTTCGCGCCGAGGTCACCGCTGGTCGGGCCGCCGCGGGCGGTCTGCAGGGACTTCGGGTCGGCCGCGTAGATGACGGCCTTGCGGCACTCGATGTTGTCGAACGGCGCGACCGTGGTCGGGAAGGCGAAGTAGCGGATGTAGCCCGTGAACGGGTTGTCCGCGTTGGCCTTCAGCTTCTCGTCCTTGAGGACCTTGTTCTTGCCGGCCTGCTGCATGCCCGTGCCGTCGATGGCGAGGTCGATGTCGCCCGACAGCAGACGCGCGTCCATGTCGTCCGGGTTGGTGGTCACCGTGAAGGAGACCTTGTCCGGCAGACCCTTGCGGATCGTGTCGGTCTTCGGGTCCCAGTTCTCGTTGCGGACGAAAGTCGCGCCCTTGCTCGCGGTGAAGCTCTCGACCTTGTACGGACCGGTGGAGACGGGCTTGTTGGTGTACGTGGCGCCCGTGTCCTTGGCCTGCGGGACCGGCGAGGAGGACGGCATCGCCAGCAGGTAGCTGAAGTCGGAGTTGGCGCTCGCCAGGTTGAAGACGATCGTCTTGTCGTCCGGCGTCTCGACGGACTTCAGGCCCATCTTGTTGGCGTCGGTGTCCTTGTAGGGGCCGGGGTACTTCTGGCCCTGGTCGAGGATGTCGATCAGGTAGGTGGGACCGCCGGACAGCACGTCCTGCGCGAAGACGCGCTCGATGCCGTACTTGAAGTCCTTCGAGGTGATCGGCGTGCCGTCCTCGAACTTGACGCCGTCCTTGATCTTGAGGGTGTACGTCTTGCCCTCGTTGCTCAGGACCGGCAGGGCCTCGGCGAGGTCCGGGACGAGCTTGCTGCCGTCCTTGCCCGGCTTGCTGTCGTACGCGAGCAGCTGGCGCACGTAGAGGCGCTGGATGTCCCACACGAAGCCGTAGTAGGCACGCGCCGGGTCGAGGTAGTCGACGTCCTGCGGCGACCAGAGCTTGAGCTCCCCGCCCTTGGCGTCCGAGGGGTTCACCATGCCGGTGGTGGCGGCGTTGAAGGCGGCGCCGCCCTTGCCCTCGGTCTTCGTCTTGCCGTCACTGCCACCGCAAGCGGCGGTCAGGGACAGGGCGGCGATCACGGCGGTGATCGCGAATGCCTGCTTTCTGCGGATCACGTTGGTCCAACCTCCATTGGTGGGTGAATCGTTGAAGCGGTTCAGCTGCCCTTGGGGTCGAGTGCGTCGCGCAGCCCGTCCCCGAAGAGGTTGAACGCCAGGACGGTGATGAAGATCGTGATACCGGGGACCACCATGTACGCGGGGTCGTCCTGGTAGATGGGGATGGCGTCGGAGAGCATCTTTCCCCAGGAGGCGGTGGGCGGCTTGACGCCGGCGCCGAGGAAGCTGAGGGCCGCCTCCGTCAGGATGTTGGTCGGGATGAGCAGCGTCGAGTAGACGAGGATCGGCGCGACCAGGTTGGGCAGCAGCTCCTTGATGAGGATGTAGCCGCGCCCGGCGCCGAGGCTGCGTGCGGCCTCGACGTACTCGCGCTCCCGCAGGGAGATGGTCTGGCCGCGGACGATACGGCCGATGTACGGCCAGCCGAAGAAGCCGATCACGACGATCAGCACGCCCATGCGGACGCCCGAACCCGAGAACCCCCAGAGGGAGTTGGGGACGACGGAGACCAGGGCGATGGTGAACAGCAGCTGCGGGAAGGCGAGCAGCAGGTCCATGATGCGGCTGATGACGCCGTCGACCCAGCCGCCTATGAACCCGGCGAGGGCGCCGAGGAGGCTGCCGATGGTGACCGACACGAAGGCCGACAGGAAGGCGACGACCAGCGAGATGCGGGCGCCGTAGACGATCCGGCTGAACACGTCGCGCCCGTTGGTGGGTTCGACGCCGAACAGGAAGTCGGAGCTCATGCCGCCGAAGGAGCCGAGCGGTGTGCCGAGGTCCGGGTCGATCAGGTCCTCGTGGAACTCGTTGGGCGGGTGGCCCAGCAGGCTCACGATCTGCGGTGCGAAGACCGCCACCAGGATCAGGAAGATCACGACCACGCCGCCGGTCAGCGCGACCTTGTCGCGCTTGAGCCGCATCCAGGCGATGCGGCCGGGCGAGCGGCCTTCGATGGCCTTGGCTGGGACGTCGGCTACGGACACGGGTGCGGGTGATTCCGCGCTCGTGTCATGCAGTGGTGCCGTCATCGTGGTGGGGACCCCTCTCGGCCGACGGGTTGCCGGCCCATGCCCGCCGCTGTGGCGGCGTTGGTGCGGAGTGGCGCTCGGAGTGCGTGGTGCTGCGCAGGACGCGTGTGAGGTGCAGGAATTGCAGGAAGTGCCGTGCAAAGCGACAAGAAGAAATTCATTTGCCGAACCGGGCCTTCGAGGCTTGACCGGCTCTTGGGTGGGGAGTCTTCATCGGCGCTGCGATCAGCCGCCAGACCCGCAGATGAATGGATGCGCAACCGTGATGTGAGGGTCGGGTTCCCGTTATCCGGACTTCGCTGTCGCCTGAGCGGAGCAAGCCCGTCCGTTCGGTACACAATCGGACATGGCGCCCAACTCGCGGTAGGACCATGCGTTTTGGGCCCACAAGGGCGGCGAAATCCGGACAAGCCGAAGGCCGCGGGGAACGCTCGCTCCCCGCGGCCTCGGATTGGCTCGATACGGTCGTCCCGGTCCGTGGACCGGGGCCCGCTCAGTACGCCGGAGCCTGGCCCTCGCGGTCGTAGAAGGGGCGCGTCTGGGCGCGCAGCCACATCGCGACGGGGTCGTGTTCGTCCGCCAGCGCCACCGTGCACACGGGCACCCCCTCGGGGACCGCGCCGACCGACTGGCGCATCATCTCCCGTACGGATTCCAGCGCGGGCGCGGAGGCGTCGTACAGGTCGAGCCCGACCGCGAGGTACGGGGAGCCCAGCGACGGCTGTACCCAGGCGCGGCGCAGCGAGCGCACGGCGGGGGTGCGGTGGGCGTGCTGGGTCAGCAGGCCGTAGAACTGCGGGAGCTCCAGGGCGGGCTCGGACAGCCGCAGCGGGCCCGCCGGCATCCGGTCGAGGCCGGTGGCGATACGGCGCAGGTCGGCCCAGGGGATGCCGAGGCCGCCGCCCTGGGCGTGCGGGTTGAGCCACAGGCCCCAGCGGTCCGGGTAGAGGGCGCGGGCGATGTCCCGGCCGGTGACCACCTCGTAGCCCCGGCTCCAGCCGCTGGCGGCGAGCTCCTGGGGGGAGGTCACGCAGGGCGCGTATCCGAGGCCCTCGACCTCCATGCCGCCGTACTGGGCGTCCGGGGAGCCCGGCTGCCCCTGCCACAGCAGCATCCACAGCCGACCCTCGGCGAGGGCGTGCAGAAGCGACTCGTAGCTCTCGAAGCGCCCGGGCGTCACCTGGCGCATCATGTGCTCGACCTGCCCGGCCGCGGCCGTGCCTGACGCACTCACCCGGTACCCCTCTTCGTCCGCCCGTCCACCCGTATCGGCACCCAGCTTAAGCGGCGCTACGCGAGGTAGAAGGGGCGTACGCGCTCGGCGATGAAGTCGACCACCGGGTCCTGCGCGGCGTCGAGGAGGATCAACTGCACGGGCCAGGGCGGTGCGACGCGGGCCAGGGCCCGGCCCAGGGCGTCCATCGGGGCGTTGCGCGTCTCGGGCTCCCATCCCAGCAGCCGGACACCGATGTAGAGCTCCGGCGCCCCGCCCTCGACGCTGGCCAGGCAGCGGTGGGCGGCGGCGACCACGCCGGCGGCACGGAACTCCTCGGCCGCGGCGGTCAGGAAGTCCACCGGGTCCTCCTGCCAGTCGGGCTCGTAGAGCCGGACCCGGCCGCCGGTGGCGGGGCCGTCGAGGGGGGTCCGGCCGGTGCGGCAGAGCGCGGCGACGGCGGGCGGGGGCAGCGGGACGCCGACGGCCCCCTCGGGGTTCACGGCGATGCCGAGCTGCGGGGGCAGGCCGCGGGCGAACTCGACGGCGGGGGCCACGGTGAAGTCCATGGCGGGGCCGACGCAGGCGCGGAACTGGGCCTCGGAGCTGTAGACGGGGACGTACGCCGCCCCGTCGATCTCCATGGTGGGCAGGGTGAGCCCGGCGGACGTGTCCGCGGGGACACCGCCGGGCAGCGGCACCCAGAGCCGGCTGCGCCCGAGCACCTCGACGATCCGGGCCCCGGCGTCCGCCTGTCCGAGCGCCGCCCCGAGCACCTGCTCCAGCTCGTTGTCCGGCCAGCCGCCGCCCTGCATCTACGCCTCCGCTGTGGTTGTCTCCCGTACCGTCGCCCGAGGTTAACGGCTCGGGCGGCGCCGGACACCGGGGGGCCGGGGCGCGGGAGCCGAGGGGGCGGGAGGTGCCCTTCGGATCAGGCAGGGTCGGGGCGGAAGGCTATGCGGGTCACCGACGCGGCCGAGCCGCGGTCCAGCAGGACCGCCGAGGTGCAGCCGGCCGGGAGGCGGCCCGACTCCGCGTCGCGCAGCAGGCGGGCCACCGCGCCCCGGTGCCGGGCGAAGGCGTACGCCGAGACCCCGCGCCCGCGCGCCTCCTGCCCGGCCAGCGCCTCCTCCGGGGTGGTGTCCAGCAGGAGCAGGTGCAGCGCCCGGCCCCGCCGCCGCGCGGCCGCCGCCAGCAGGCCGCGCACCCAGGTCTGCGTCCCGCAGTCGTGGACCACCGCCGAGGCGCCGGAGCGCAGGGCCCGCCAGAGCCCCCAGTAATGGGCGAGGCGGACCAGCGGCCGGTACACCGTGTACGGCAGCGCCCCCGGCATCCGCCGCTCCCAGCGCTCGCGCACGTCCTGGGAGTCGATGCCGCCGCCCTGCGCGGCCCGCTTGATCAGCGTGCTCTTGCCGCCGCCCGGCAGACCGGACACGACGACGATGTCCCCTTCCGCGAAGCCGAGCCACCGCGGTCCGTGCGCGCCCCGGCCGCGCAGGTCGCGTACGGGAGCGCCCTTGGCGCGTGCCCGCCGGGCCGCCGGCACCCCGTCCACGGATCCCGTCCCGGTCAACGCCAGCACTCCGAATCTCCGCACGGTGATCGCCTCCCCCATCCGGGCCCGCAGGGGCCCCATCCCCACTGAGTGTAAAGAGACGGTAATACGGGACCCCCGGTTCCGGTCGTGCGTCCCGGCCTCGTCCCGGCTGCGTCACCGGTCCGTCACCCCCGGTTCCGCACTCCTGTCCGTCACCCCCGGTCCGGTACCACCGGCCCGCCGCTTCCGTACGTTCTTTCGGGCCCGCACGCCCGATCGACCGGACGGCGTGCAATGATGTGCGCCATCTGGACCAACTGCATACCGGCCGCTTGAATCCGCGCGGGAGAGTCCCGGCACGCCGTGAGGCGGTGCCCGGGCGCCGAAGGAGCAAGTACCTCCCTTGAATCTCTCAGGCCCCGTACCGCGTGGATGAGGCAGATCTGAAAAGCGAGCCGCGCCGCCGTCCCCCGCGACGGCACCCGCGTGCGCTCCACCCAAGGTGCAAGTCGACGTTCCCCGGGTCCGACCGGGAACTCTCGGCGAACCTCTCAGGTTCCGATGACAGATGGGGAGGAACGTCCTCGTCATGTCATGCCCTGGGACCCGGGAGCCACACCCATGAGCACTGCCCCCCGCCTGACCGCCCTCGACGCGCTGCACCGCCGGCTCGGCGCGACCATGACCGACTTCGCGGGCTGGGACATGCCCCTGCGGTACGCCAGTGAGCGCGACGAGCACAACGCCGTCCGCACCAAGGCCGGCCTCTTCGACCTCTCCCACATGGGCGAGATCACGCTGATCGGCCCGGAGGCCGTCAAGGCCCTGGACTACGCGCTGGTGGGCAACATCTCCACCGTCGGCGTCGGCCGCGCCCGCTACACGCACATCTGCCGGGAGGACGGCGGGATCCTCGACGACCTGATCGTCTACCGCCTCGGCGAGAGCGAGTACATGGTCGTCGCGAACGCCTCCAACGCCCAGGTGGTCCTGGACGCCCTGACCGAGCGCGCCGCCGGTTTCGACACGGTGGTCCGCGACGACCGCGACGCGTACGCGCTGATCGCCGTCCAGGGCCCGGAGTCCCCCGGCATCCTCGCCTCCCTCACCGACGCCGACCTCGACGGGCTGAAGTACTACGCGGGCCTGCCGGGCACCGTCGCGGGCGTGCCCGCCATGATCGCGCGTACGGGCTACACCGGCGAGGACGGCTTCGAGCTGTTCGTCGCCCCCGAGCACGCCGTCCGGCTGTGGGAGGCCCTGACCAAGGCCGGCGAGGGTGCCGGCCTGGTCCCGGCCGGCCTGTCCTGCCGCGACACGCTGCGCCTGGAGGCGGGCATGCCGCTGTACGGGCACGAGCTGACCACCTCCCTCACCCCGTTCGACGCGGGGCTGGGCCGGGTCGTGAAGTTCGAGAAGGAGGGCGACTTCGTCGGCCGCGCCGCTCTGGAGGCCGCCGCCGAGCGCTCCGCCTCGAAGGCGCCGCGCAAGCTGGTCGGCCTGATCGCCGAGGGCCGCCGCGTCCCGCGCGCGGGCTTCCCGGTCGTGGCCGACGGCCAGGTCATCGGCGAGGTCACCTCCGGCGCCCCGTCCCCGACGCTGGGCAAGCCGATCGCGATGGCGTACGTGGACGCGGCGCACGCCGCGCCCGGCACCTCCGGCGTCGGCGTGGACATTCGCGGTACGCATGAGCCGTACGAGGTCGTGGCCCTGCCGTTCTACAAGCGGCAGAAGTAGCGCCCGTACGCCGTACCGGCCGTCTCACTCCGCAAGACCACTGTTCGTATCCACTCCCCCGCATCCAGGAGAATCAGGTCATGAGCAACCCCCAGCAGCTGCGTTACACCAAGGAGCACGAGTGGCTGTCGGACGCCGTGGACGGCGTCGCGACGGTCGGCATCACGGAGTTCGCGGCCAACGCGCTCGGTGACGTCGTCTACGCCCAGCTCCCCGCGGTCGGCGACACCGTCACCGAGGGCGAGACCTGTGGCGAGCTGGAGTCGACCAAGTCGGTCAGCGACCTGTACTCCCCCGTCTCCGGCGAGGTCGTCGAGGCCAACCAGGACGTCGTGGACGACCCGGCGCTCGTGAACACCGCTCCGTTCGAGGGCGGCTGGCTGTTCAAGGTGCGCCTCTCGGAGGAGCCGAAGGACGCGCTCTCCTCCGACGAGTACACCGCTCTCACCGCCGGCAACTGACCCCAGGGGATCCTGATGTCCGTTCTGAACACCCCCCTCCACGAGCTCGACCCCGACGTCGCCGCCGCCGTCGACGCCGAGCTCGCCCGCCAGCAGTCCACCCTGGAAATGATCGCGTCGGAGAACTTCGCTCCGGTCGCCGTCATGGAGGCCCAGGGCTCGGTCCTGACCAACAAGTACGCCGAGGGCTACCCGGGCCGCCGCTACTACGGCGGTTGCGAGCACGTCGACGTGGTCGAGCAGATCGCGATCGACCGCATCAAGGAGCTCTTCGGCGCCGAGGCCGCGAACGTCCAGCCGCACTCCGGTGCGCAGGCGAACGCCGCCGCGATGTTCGCGCTGCTGAAGCCGGGCGACACGATCATGGGCCTGAACCTGGCCCACGGCGGTCACCTGACCCACGGCATGAAGATCAACTTCTCCGGCAAGCTCTACAACGTGGTCCCGTACCACGTCGGCGAGGACGGCCAGGTGGACATGGCCGAGGTCGAGCGCCTCGCCAAGGAGTCCAAGCCGCAGCTGATCGTCGCCGGCTGGTCCGCCTACCCCCGCCAGCTGGACTTCGCCGCCTTCCGCCGCATCGCGGACGAGGTCGGCGCGTACCTGATGGTCGACATGGCGCACTTCGCCGGCCTGGTGGCCGCGGGACTGCACCCGAACCCGGTTCCGCACGCCCACGTCGTCACCACCACCACGCACAAGACCCTCGGCGGTCCGCGCGGCGGTGTCATCCTGTCGACACAGGAGCTGGCCAAGAAGATCAACTCCGCGGTCTTCCCGGGCCAGCAGGGCGGTCCGCTGGAGCACGTGATCGCGGCCAAGGCGGTCTCCTTCAAGGTGGCGGCCTCGCCCGAGTTCAAGGAGCGCCAGGAGCGCACCCTGGAGGGTGCGAAGATCCTCGCCGCCCGCCTGGTCCAGGACGACGTCAAGGCCGTGGGCGTGGACGTCCTCACCGGTGGCACCGACGTCCACCTGGTCCTGGTCGACCTGCGCAACTCGGAGCTGGACGGCCAGCAGGCCGAGGACCGCCTCCACGAGGTCGGCATCACGGTCAACCGCAACGCGATCCCGAACGACCCGCGGCCGCCGATGGTCACCTCGGGTCTGCGGATCGGCACGCCGGCGCTGGCCACCCGCGGTTTCGACGCCGAGGCCTTCACCGAGGTCGCCGAGATCATCGCGCAGGCGCTCAAGCCCGCGTACGACAGCGAGGACCTGAAGGCGCGCGTCTCCGCGCTCGCCGCGAAGTTCCCGCTGTACCCGACGCTCTAGGACGGGTCCCGGGCGTTCCCGGCCGACCCGATGGGCCCGGCCCTTGTCGTAGACGGGGGCCGGGCCCTTCTCGTCCGTCCAGGCCCGCTCCGCCGGGCTGCCGGGGTCCGGCCCGATCCTGGAGACGGCGGAGCCCGGAAAACGCCGGGGAAACCGCCTCCGCACCGCCCCGCGGCGGGAACGTGACCCGATCCACGCCCCACCGCAACCTCGCGCACCCGCTCCGGCAGACCGGCCGTTCACTTCACCGCGTTAAGCTCGTCTGTCGGACAAAATCCGAACAATCACCCCGCCTGCCCCCTCCCACCCCACGAGCAGACAAGGGAGTCCGCCACCGTGGCCATCTCCGTCTTCGACCTCTTCTCCATCGGCATCGGCCCCTCCTCCTCCCACACGGTCGGCCCGATGCGGGCCGCCCGCATGTTCGTGACCCGGCTGAAGAAGGACGGCGTACTCGCCCAGACGGCGGCGGTCCGGGCGGAGCTGTACGGCTCCCTCGGCGCGACCGGCCACGGCCACGGCACGCCCAAGGCGGTCCTGCTGGGCCTGGAGGGCCACTCCCCGCGCTCGGTGAACGTCGAGAGCGCCGACGACGAGGTGGAGCGCATCCGCACGAGCGGCCGCCTGCGCCTGCTCGGCACCGAGATAGGGAGCGCTCACGAGATCGCCTTCGACGAGCCGAGCCAGCTGATCCTGCACCGCCGCCGCTCCCTGCCGTACCACGCGAACGGCATGACGCTCTTCGCGTACGACGCCGCCGGCGCCCCGCTGCTGGAGAAGACGTACTACTCGGTCGGCGGCGGCTTCGTCGTCGACGAGGACGCGGTCGGCGAGGACCGGATCAAGCTCGACGACACGGTGCTGAAGTACCCCTTCCGCAGCGGCGACGAGATGCTGCGGATGGCCCGCGAGAGCGGCCTGTCGATCTCCGCGATGATGCTGGAGAACGAGAAGGCCTGGCGCACGGAGGAGGAGATCCGCGAGGGCCTGCTGGAGATCTGGCGGGTCATGCAGGCGTGCGTCGCGCGCGGCATGTCGCGCGAGGGCATCCTGCCGGGCGGCCTGAAGGTCCGCCGCCGGGCCGCCAACACCGCCCGCAAGCTCCGCTCCGAGGGCGACCCGCAGGCGCTGTCGATGGAGTGGATCACCCTGTACGCGATGGCCGTGAACGAGGAGAACGCGGCCGGCGGCCGGGTGGTCACCGCTCCGACGAACGGCGCCGCGGGCATCATCCCCGCCGTCCTGCACTACTACATGAACTTCGTGCCCGGCGCCGACGAGGAGGGCGTGGTCCGCTTCCTGCTGGCGGCCGGCGCGATCGGCCTGCTCTTCAAGGAGAACGCCTCGATCTCCGGCGCCGAGGTCGGCTGCCAGGGCGAGGTCGGCTCGGCCTGCTCCATGGCGGCGGGCGCCCTCGCCGAGGTCCTGGGCTGCACCCCGGAGCAGGTGGAGAACGCGGCCGAGATCGGCATGGAGCACAACCTGGGGCTCACCTGCGACCCGGTCGGCGGCCTGGTCCAGATCCCGTGCATCGAGCGCAACGGCATGGCGGCGGTCAAGGCCGTCACCGCGGCCAGGATGGCCCTGCGCGGCGACGGCTCCCACAAGGTCTCCCTCGACAAGGTCATCAAGACCATGAAGGAGACCGGCGCCGACATGAAGGTCAAGTACAAGGAGACCGCCCGCGGCGGCCTCGCGGTCAACGTCATCGAGTGCTGATCCGCCGCGCATGACGAAGGAGGGGCCCGGCGCGGTGCGCCGGGCCCCTCCGGCGTTCCACGACGTGGTGAATTCGCGGGCCGATGTCAGTCCAACGTCTCGTCCCTGCTCCGCCCCGTCCCGTGACGGACCGGTGACCCGGCGGCCTGCCCTCCCCCGGAGGACGGGCCCCTCCGCGTTTCCACCCCCTTTTCCGGACCCCGCGCCCACCCCCCTTTCCTGTGACACAAGAGGTCCAGCGGCCCCCGGGGTGAGGACTTTCGGCCCGCGGGGGTAGCCGGGAGGTGGACTACCTTGCACGAGAGGGCCCCCGGCCGACACGACAGAGAGACGCCGCGCATGGACGGAATCGAATACCGCGTCCTCCCGCTCCGGCTGGAGGCCTCCTCCGAGCCCGTACGGGTGGACGGGGCCTTCACGTACCGCCGCGAGCGGCCCTACGAGCTGGCGGTCGACTTCCGGGGCGGCGGGACGCACCTGGCCCGCTGGGTGTTCTCCCGGGACCTCCTGCTCGACGGGCAGACCTGCGTGACGGGCGAGGGGGACATCCAGGTGTGGCCGCGCTGGCAGGGCGGGGAACCGCGGGTCTTCCTCGCCTTCACCAACGGCGCCGAGAGCTGCGTGGTGTCCGCCCGGGCGAAGGACGTACGGGCGCTGTGCCGGCGCCTGGTCGCCCTGGTGCCCCGGAGCGAGGAGCGGCGGTACTACGACCTCGACGCCGAGCTGAGCACCCTGCTGCCCCGGTGAGTCACCTCTCGGTCTGCGGATCGGGCCGCATCCCGCCGCGGCGCACGGCCGCGCGGGCGCCGGCGCGTACCGTTCGGCGCCGCGTTCGGTCCGGGTTGGTGCAGGTCCGTCCCTGCGACTAGGGTCAACGGGCCTTGGTGTACGGGAAACCGGTGGAAAACCGGTGCGGCCCTCGCCACTGTGAACGGGAAGTCCGGTTCCATTCCTTCGGGAAGCCACTGGGCGGCGCGGAGGGTTCCGCACCGCCCGGGAAGGCGGAGCCGGGGCACCAGCACCCGTGAGCCAGGAGACCGGCCGGGGCGCGTTGTCCATCCACGAGGTGCTGGAGAGGTCTCCCCACTCATGCATATAGCCGAGGGGTTCCTGCCCCCTTTGCACGCGGTCGCCTGGGGCGCCGCGTCCGCTCCCTTCGTCGTCCACGGTGTACGCGCCCTCACCCGCGAGGTGAAGGCGAACCCGGAGAGCACGCTGCTGCTCGGGGCGTCCGGAGCGTTCACGTTCGTCCTGTCCGCCCTGAAGATCCCGTCGGTGACGGGCAGTTGTTCGCACCCCACGGGCACCGGGCTCGGGGCGATCCTCTTCCGGCCGCCGATCATGGCCGTGCTCGGCACGATCACCCTGCTCTTCCAGGCGCTGCTCCTGGCGCACGGCGGGCTGACCACCCTCGGCGCGAACGTGTTCTCGATGGCGATCGCCGGACCGTGGGCGGGGTACGGGGTGTACCTGCTGCTGAAGCGCTTCGACGTGCCGCTCATGGTGACCGTCTTCTTCGGCGCGTTCTTCGCCGACCTGGTCACGTACTGCGTGACCTCCGTGCAGCTGGCGCTGGCCTTCCCGGACCCGGGCACCGGGTTCGCGGGCGCGCTCGTGAAGTTCGGGGGCATCTTCGCGGTGACCCAGATCCCGCTCGCGGTGAGCGAGGGGCTGCTGACGGTGCTCGTGATGCGGCTGCTGATGCAGTCGAGCAGGTCCGACCTGGTCCGGCTGGGCGTCGCGAAGCTCACCGGCCGCAGCGGGCAGGAGGCGGCCCTGTGATGAGCATGAGCCGGAACACGAAGATCAACGGCCTGCTGCTGCTCCTGGTGGCGGCGCTGGCCGTACTGCCGATCGCGCTGGGGATGGGCGAGGGCAAGGAGGAGCCGTTCGCGGGCGCCGACGCGCAGGCCGAGACGGCGATCACCGAGCTCAAGCCGGACTACGAGCCCTGGTTCTCGCCGCTGTACGAACCCCCCTCCGGGGAGGTGGAGTCGGCTCTGTTCGCCCTCCAGGCAGCCCTGGGCGCGGGCGTGCTGGCCTACTACTTCGGCGTCCGCAAGGGCCGCCGTCAGGGCGCCGCGGCCGCGGAGGCCGCGCAGGCCGCGGCCGCTGCGGACACCGCCGCCGCGGAGTCGTAGGCGGTGCTGCCGATCGACGTGGCGGCGCACGGGAGCCGGTGGCGGCGCCGGCATCCGCTGGAGAAGGCCCTGTTGGGGCTCGGGCTGACGGTCACCGCCGTGTGCCTGCCGCCCTGGCCCGGCGGGCCGCTGGTCGCCGCCGCCACGCTCGCCGTGCTGCTCGGCCCGGCCGGCGTGGCCGGGCGGCAGCTGTGGCGGGCCTTCCGCATACCGCTGGGCTTCTGCTTCACCGGCGCGCTGCCGCTGCTGGTCGCCGTCGGCGGCCCGACCGGGTTCGTCTCGCTCGCGCCCGAGGGCCCCCGGCACGCCGCCGAGCTGCTGCTGCGGACCTCGGCTGCCTCCCTGGGCGTGCTGCTGTTCGCCTTCACCACGCCCGTGTCGGACGTCCTGCCCCGGCTGGTCCGGGCCGGGGTCCCGGCGCCGGTGGTGGACGTGGCCCTCGTCATGTACCGCATCGGCTTCCTGCTGCTGGACTCGATGACCCAGGTGCGGCGCGCCCAGGCGGCCCGGCTGGGCCACGCCGGCCGGGCCGCGGTGTGGCGTTCGCTGGCCGGGCTCGCCGCGACCTCCTTCGTGCGGGCCTTCGACCGCGCGGCGCGGCTCCAGGACGGGCTGGCCGGGCGCGGGTACGACGGCGCGCTGCGGGTGCTCGTACCCGAGACGGCCCTGTCGTGGCGGTTCCTGGCGGCGTCGGGTGCCCTGCTCGCGGTCCTGATCACCCTGACCCTCACCCTGAAGGGGCTCTACCTGTGAACCCGTTGGTGGAACTGGCCGGCGCCGGCTACGCGTACGAGGACGGCCCGTCGGTCCTGGCCGGCGTGGACTTCGCCATCGCCGAGGGCCGGGCGCTGGTCCTGCTGGGCCGCAACGGCAGCGGCAAGACCACGCTGATGCGGCTGCTGAGCGGGGGCCTGCGGCCCGGCTCGGGCTCGCTGCGCCTGGACGGGACGGCGGTCTCGTACGACCGGGCGGGGCTGACCCGCCTGCGCACGGCGGTGCAGCTGGTGGTCCAGGACCCGGACGACCAGCTGTTCGCGGCCTCGGTGGAGCAGGACGTGTCGTTCGGCCCGATGAACCTCGGCCTGCCGGCGGGCGAGGTGCGCGCCCGGGTGGACTCGGCGCTCGCCGCGCTGGACATCACCGCGCTGCGGGACCGCCCGACGCACCTGCTCTCGTACGGGCAGCGCAAGCGCGCCGCGATCGCCGGGGCGGTGGCGATGGCCCCGCGGGTGCTGATCCTGGACGAGCCGACGGCGGGTCTGGACCCGGACGGGCAGGAGCGGCTGCTGGACGTCCTCGCGGGCCTGCGCGCGGCCGGCACCACGGTGGTGATGGCCACGCACGACGTGGACCTGGCGGTCCGCTGGGCCGACGAGGCGGCGGTCCTGACGCCCTCGGGCATCCGCACCGGCCCGGCGCACGCCCTGCTGTCGGACCCCCGGCTGCTGTCCGCGGCGGGTCTGCGCCAGGCCTGGTCCCCGGCGGTGACGTCCCTGCTGCGCGCCCACGCCCTGCTGGACCCGCTGGCGCCGGGCCCGAAGACCCCGGAGGCCCTGGCAGCCTGGCAGTAGGGTCCGCCGGCCGGGCGCGGAGCGGATCGCGCGTCCCTAGGATGGCCGCATGTCGCTGCCGCACGCCATCCTGACCGCCCTGCTGGAGAAGCCCTCGTCGGGGCTGGAGCTGACGCGGCGGTTCGACAAGTCGATCGGGTACTTCTGGTCCGCGACGCACCAGCAGATCTACCGTGAGCTCGGCCGGCTGGAAGAGGCCGGGCTGATCCGGGAACTGCCCAGCGAGGTCCCCGTACGGGGGCAGAAGAAGCAGTACGAGGTGCTGGACGCCGGCAGCGCGGAGCTCGCGCGGTGGGTCGGCGAGAGCCAGGACCCGAAGGCCATCCGGGACCCGCTGCTGCTGCGGATCCGGGCCGCCGCCGTCGTGGGCCCGAACGGGCTGGCCGCGGAGCTGCGCCGCCATCTGGATCTGCACCGCCGCCAGCTCGCGGTCTACGAGGCCATCGAGGAGAAGGACTTCCCGCCGGGGCGGGACTCCGACGAGGACCGGCTGCGCCGGCTCGTCCTGCACGGCGGCGTCGGCCTGGAGACGTTCTGGCTGCGCTGGCTGGAGGAGGCCCTGGCCGAGGTCGAGGACATGACCTGACCTGCCCCGGGAACGCGGCGAAGCCCCCGACCGCCCGGCAGGGGGCGGTCGGGGGCTTCGCGAAGCTGCTTACTTGTTCAGGGCGGACCAGAACTCGTCGAAGCTCATACGGCCGTCGCCGTTCGCGTCCTTGGCGGCGATCACGGCGTCCGCGACGGCGCCGGTGACGAACGCGTCGCCCATCGCCTTCATGGCCGCGCTGTACTCGTCCGCCGTGACGAAGCCGTCACCGTCCGCGTCGAACTTGCCGAACGTCGCCCGCGCGCTCTCGATGTCAGCCACTGGGATCCACCCCTTCTCGGTGCTTGTTGACCGGCCAAGGGTAGCGGCAGTCCCGGCCCGCCCCACCCCGGGGGCGCCCGGCCCGCGGCGGGCGGCTCCCGGGGACAGGATCCTCGGGACCGCCTCTGTCGGATCCTCGGGACCGCCTCTAGCGGAAGATCCCCGTGTGGCCGAGCGAGTAGCGGCCCGGCTGGGGGTAGACGGCCAGGCCGTGCGGGCCGCCGCCCACCCGGATCTTGGCGAGCTGCTCGCCGGTCGTGGTGTCGATCGCGTACACCTCCGAGTTGTAGCGGCCCGACAGCCACAGCACCTTGCCGTCCGCGGAGACGCCGCCCATGTCCGGGCTGCCGCCGTCCGGCAGCGCCCACTTCTTCGTGAGCTTGTTCTGCTTGAAGTCGAAGACGGAGATGCTGCCCTCGCCCCGGTTGGAGATGTACATCTCCCGGGAGTCGCGGCTCACGTAGAGGCCGTGGGTGCCCTTCCCGGTGGGCAGCAGCTTGGGGACGTCGAACTTGTCCCCGCTGAGCACCCACATCCCGTGCGCCATCATGTCGGCGACGTAGAAGGTCTTCCCGTCCGGGGAGATCTTCACGTCCTGCGGCATCGCCCCCTCGAACGGCAGCTTCTGCTGGCCGACGACCTCCATCTTCTCGGTGTCGACCTTGAGGAGTTCACCGGAGAACTCGCAGCTCACGATGAAGTAGCGGCCGTCCGCGGAGAAGTCCGCGTGGTTGACCCCGAAGCAGGTCACCGGGACCGTCTTGACCCGGTTCATCGTGTGCGGGTCGCGGAAGACCAGCTCGCGGTCCATGGAGGCCATCACGACCGCGTACTTGCCGTTCGGCGTGAAGTACAGGTTGTACGGGTCGTGCACCTCGACCGGCTCGCCCGCCTGACCGGTGGCCGGGTTGATGGGGGTGAGGGTGTGGCCGCGGTTGTTGTTGACCCACAGGGTCTTCATGTCCCAGGACGGGACGACGTGCTGGGGCTGGATCCCGACCGGGATGGTGTCGATGACCTTGTACGTCTTGGGGTCGATGACGGACACCGTGTTGGAGGTGGTGTTCGGCACGTAGACGCGCGACGGGAAGTCCTTCACCAGCGGGGAGAGGTTGTTCGGCCGGTCGGCCGCGTAGACGTCGTTCGGATCGAGGAGCGGCGGCATCCCGGCCAGGCCGGGCGGTACGGCCGGGACGGCCTTGACCGGCTGCCGGGCGGCCGCCGCGGAGCCGAGCGCCTCGGCGGGCTTCTTGTCGGCCGCTCCGCAGCCGGCCAGGGCGGCGAGGACCAGACCGGCCAGCAGCACGGTGGCCTTCCGGGGAAGGCGGGTGGTCGTCATGAGGTCAGCAGCTCCGTGGTGGTCACCGCGCGCAGCTTGCGGCGCGCGAGTTCTTCGAGGAGGGGCGGCATCGCGTCGACCGTGTCCGCGTAGCCGAAGTGCAGGCTCACCACCGATCCGCTGTGGATCGTGCCGGTGACGGTGCGGATGACGGCCGCGGCGCCGGGCGAGGTGAAGTCGAGGGAGTCCACGTCGTACGAGAGGACGTGCGGGTAGCCCGCCCGACGGGCCAGCTCCTTGACGAGCGGGGTGGCGTACTGGGTCTGGGAGGGCCGGAACCAGGTGCCGATGGAGCCGGTGAGCCGCTTGAGGCGCTGGGCGCAGCCGGTGATCTCGGCGTAGGCCTCCGCCTCGGGCATGTCGTTGATCGCGAGGTGGCGCTGGGTGTGATTGCCGAGTTCGTGGCCGCCGTCGAGGACCCGGCGGGCCATGTCCGGATGGGCGTCGAGCCAGCTGCCGATCGCCAGTACGGTGACCCGCGCGCCCGCCCTTTCGGCCTCGGCCAGCACGGCCCGGGCGATGGCGGGGTCCCCGTTGCCGTGGAAGGTGAGGGCGACCCGGGAGCGGTCGCGCGGGCCGTGGGCGATCTCGTCGGGCTGGCCGGGGAACCGGCGCGGGGTGGCCGCGGCCCGGACCGGGGCGGGCGTGGCCGTGGCGGCCTCGGCGGGCGGGCCGGCGGGCGTACGGGCGCCCGTGCCGCAGGCGGCGGTGAGGGCGGCGACGGCGGCCGCGGCCCCGGAGCGGAGGGCGGATCGGCGGTCCGGGTAGCAGAGCACCTGCCCATTTAAGGGGCGGAGGCCGCAGAAGATAACGATTGACCCATTTCGGGACCTTCGCGGGGGTGCGTCCGAATGAGGGGGCGTCCGGTATTCGATCAACGAATCACACAGAGCGGTGGATAGTTATTCATCGATTACGAGGTGAGTGGCCCACCTCACCTAGGATTTAGACCGAAACTCTGAGTATTTGCACACTTATGTCCAGGTTGGGACTTTTGGCGTTTGCTCGCCCGTCTGCCATAGTCGGAATCACGGCTTCCCCATTGACCCGAGCGAAGTCGCCACGCCGAGGATCACACCCCCTTCGATCCTCGGCGCACCCATGAAGCCCCCACGACGCCCCACCACGGCGACCGGGGGCTTCAGGCTTTTGCGGGAGGCGGGAGGCGGGAGGCGGGAGGGACGGCCCCGCGCGGGTGCGGTCAGCGGTCGGCCACCCTCATCTCGAACCAGGTGATCTTGCCGCGGGGCAGCAGGTCGGCGCCCCAGCGGTCGGAGAGCTTGTCGACGAGGAAGAGTCCCCGCCCGGTGGTGTCCATCTCGTGGACGGGCATCAGGCAGGGCAGTCCGCGCGAGGGGTCGCGCACGTCGACCCGGATCCAGCCGCGCCGCCGGTGCATCCGCAGGCCGAACGACCGGGCGCCGGTATGGCGCACCGCGTTGCCGACGAGTTCGGAGACCAGCAGGACGGTGTGCTCGGACACCTGCGGGGAGAACCCCCAGAAGCGGATCACCACGTAGCGGGCGAGACGGCGCGCACTGCTCGCCGACTCCGGCAGCGACGGCAGGGTCACTTCCGCCTCAGCCGGATTGCCGTACAACTCCAGCGCCTTGAGACCCTGTTCGTCCTCAAGAGCCGCCGTCAGCCGTACGGCGGAAGCGCTGCTGCGCTGCCGCGGCTGTTCCACACCCTCCAGGCCCGCCATGAACCCATCATGGACGGCCGATGTGCCCCTCCGGGGCGTTCCTTGGGAAAACACCCCCCGGAGTCGTTGATTCCAAGGGGTGTTCCGTCATATGCGCGAGGCAAGCGGTCGCTCGTGGGACCACCCTGATCTGCGGTGACCGACCGCTTCCGGAAGATCACCAGGAGTGGATCTCCACCGGTTCTTAAGGTTGCCTTAAGGCCTGGCTAATCCACCCCTATGGAGGACCAACCACCGCCCGCCTAGACGAACTTCGCCTTGCCCGGGCCCTCCTCGACGAAGCTGCGCATGCCGCGCTCGCGATCTTCGGTGGCGAACAGGCCCGCGAACCAGTTGCGTTCGATGGTCAGGCCGGTGTCGATGTCCGCCTCCAGGCCCGCGTCCACGCACTCCTTGGCGGCGCGCAGCGCGATCGCCGGGCCCTGGGCCAGCTTGGCGGCCCAGGCGTGCGCCTGCTCGTACACCTCGGCGGCGGGCACGACCCGGTCCACCAGCCCGAGGGTGAGCGCCTCGTCCGCCTTGACCATGCGTCCGGTGAAGATGAGGTCCTTGGCCTTGGAGGGGCCGATCAGCCGGGAGAGCCGCTGGGTGCCGCCGGCGCCCGGGATCAGGCCCAGCAGGATCTCGGGCTGGCCCAGCTTCGCGTTGTCGGCGGCGATCCGGTAGTCGGCGCACAGCGCGAGCTCGCAGCCGCCACCGAGGGCGTAGCCGGTGACGGCTGCGACGACGGGCTTGGGGATCCGGGCCACGGCGGTGAACGCGTCCTGGAGGGCGCGGGACCGGGCGATCATCGCCGCGTGGTCCATCGTCTGCATCTCCTTGATGTCCGCGCCCGCCGCGAACACCTTCTCGCCGCCGTAGATGATCACCGCGCGCACGTCGGCCCGGTCGGTGGCCTCCACCGCGAGCTCGCGCAGCCGGTCCTGGGTGGCGATGTCCAGGGCGTTCATGGGCGGCCGGTCCAGGCGGAGGGTGCCGACGCCTTCGGAGACTTCGAGAGAGAGGGTCATACGCGAAAGGTTAGCGGCGGTTAACGCGAAGTGGCCCGGTGCCGTGGGTCACAGCACCGGGCCACTCGACTACGCAGGGCGGAGGACTACTTGACCCACTCCGCCCAGTCCATGTTCCAGCCGTTGAGGCCGTTGTCCGGGGCGATCTGCTTGTCCTTGGAGTTCTTCACGATGACGACGTCGCCGACCAGCGACTCGTCGAAGAACCACGCGGCGGGCTGGTTGCCGTCGCCCGCGCCGCGGACGTCCTTGAGGCCGACGCAGCCGTGGCTGACGTTCTCGGAGCCGAACGTGTCGGAGGAGGCCCAGTAGTTGCCGTGGACGAAGGTGCCCGACTGCGACAGGCGCATGGCGTGCGGGACGTCCGAGATGTCGTACTCGCCGCCGAAGCCGACGGTCGCGCCGTTCATCCGGGTCACCTTGTACTTCTCGCTGATGACCATCTGTCCGTTGTAGGTGGTCGTCGACGGGGCGCCCGCGGTGATCGGGAGGTTCTTGAGCACCTGGCCGTCACGGACGACCTGCATCGTGTGCTCACTGGCGTCGACCGTGGAGACCTGCGAGCGGCCGATGGTGAACGTGACCGTACGGGTCTGCTTTCCGTAGACGCCGGGGCGGCCTTCGACCCCGTCGAGGGCGATCTTCACGGTGACCTTGGTACCCGCGGCCCAGTACTTCTCGGGGCGGAAGTCGAGGCGGTCGTTGCCGAACCAGTGGCCCTCGACCGGCACGGAGGGCTCGGCCGTCACGGTGATGGCCTTCTCGACGGCCTCGGTGTTGGTGATGCCGCGGGTGAAGTTGAACGACACCGGCATGCCCACGCCGACGGTCTCGCCGTCCTCGGGCGTGTAGTGGCCGACGAAGGTGTTGGTCGGGGTCAGGGTCGTGAACGTGGTGTCCTTGGCGGACTCCCGGCCGGCCTCGTCCTTGGCGACGGCGTGCACCTTGTACTCGGTGGCGGCGGCCAGGTTGCGGGCGGGCTCCCAGCTCGCGGCGTCCGCGGCGAGCTTGCCCTCGACGGCGTTGCCCTTGGTGTCGGCGACGGTCACCGTGGTGAGCTTGCCGCCGGTGGTGGATATCTTCAGGATGCCGCTCGTGGCGACCTCCTTGGCGCCGTCGTCCGGCTTGACGCTGACGACGGCCTTGGACGCCTCGGTACCGCTCTTGCCTCCGCCACCGCCGCCCTTGTCGCCGCCTCCCCCACCCGTGTTGCCGCCCGCGCTGCACGCGCTGGTGAGCAGCAGCGCCGCTCCGAGCAGGAGGGCCGGCAGGCCGGTGCGGCGGGCGCGGCCGCGTATCGGCTGCAGGTTCACTCTTCTTCTCCCCATGTCCCCCGCGCGCGGACTGTCGCGCGCATGTCGACAGGTAATCACACGGGGGGATCACGAAGAGAAACGGTCTTGTCACCGTTCCGTCCCAAGAGGGGGGAACTCCCGCGGAGCGGGGCGGGCTCAGTCCTCCGTACCCGGTTTGGTGCCCCAGACGTAGACGGCGTCGCCCTCGTCCAGCAGGTTCCACAGCCGTTCGGCGTCCGGGACGGAGAGGTTGACGCAGCCGGCCGAGCCGCCGTGGGCGTAGAGGTCGCCGGGGCGGCCGTGCAGGGCCTGGCCCCCGTCGAAGAACTGGGCGTACGGCATGGGGGCGTCGTCGTACAGCGTGGACACGTGGTCCTTGCTGCGCCAGTAGATCTCGTGCCGGCCGGGGCGGGTCTCCTGGTCGTCGCGGCCGGTGCGGACGGGCACCGGCGGGAAGACGACGGTGCTGCCGCGCTGCACCCACAGGAGCTGGCGGTCGAGGTCCACGCAGGTCACCCGCTCGCTGCGGACCGGGCAGCCGCCGGCGGCGTTGGGGCGGTCGCGGGCGGCCACCGCCACCATGGTGCGGTAGGTGGCGAGGCCGGGGTAACCGTCGGCGGGAGTGATGCCGTTGGCCCTCTGGAAGGCGCGGACGGCGGCGCAGTCGGCCGCCGACTGCGTCCCGTCGACGGTGCGCCCGAGGTGGGCCTCCAGCTCGCGCTGGTAGGGCCCGGTGCCGGCGGTGCAGGCGGGTTCGGGGGCCGCCGGGGCCGCGGCCGCGTGGGCCGGGGCGGCGAGCAGGAGTACGGCGGCCAGTACGGCCGCGGCCCGGTACGCGGCGGCTGCGCGCACCGGCCCGATGGGATCGCCTGCGGTCATACGGGCCTCCTCGGGCCCGCCGGCCGGGCCGCCGCAGCCCAGCTAACCCGGCCCGGCCCCGGGCGGCCTGCGCGGGTGCGCCGGTGGGGTGAGCGGCTCACCCCACCGGCGCACCCGCGGGGGGGATCAGCCGCGACCGCCGCCCTTGCCCTCCTTGCCGCCCTTGCCCTTGCCCTTGCCGTGGTCGTCGCGCCGGTTGTCCACCGTCACGACCAGCCTGTGGCCGGGGGTCTGCTCGTCGAGCCGCAGCGGGCCCGTCACCCGGTTCTCCGGCAGCACGTACCCCTCGGGGACGTCGGTCTCCCTCAGGTAGTAGGAGCCGGCCTCCAGGGGCGCGAAGGTGCAGACGCCCGCGCCGTCGGTGGCGCAGCCCGGCTTGACCATGACGTCGGCGTTGATGCCGACCGTCTGCAGGCCCGGGGTCCCGTTGGTCTCCTTCCAGACCTCGAACACCGCGCCGCGCAGGGGCCGCTTGGTCTTGGCGTCCTTCTTCAGGACCTCCAGCGAGCCGCTGAACTCCTCGCCCTGCCTGGCGTCGGCGAAGGTGACCGTGACCCCGGCCGCGGCGTTCGCCGCCGTGAGGACGACCGTGGCCACCGGCTGCGCGGGCAGCTCGTAGCCGGCGGGGGCGGCGATCTCACGCCAGTGGTAGGTGCCGGCCTCCACGACCAGCTCGCACCGACCGTCGGCCCCGGTGACGCAGCCGCCCTCTTCGAGGGTGTCCGGTTCGTTGCCGTCCGTCTGGAGGCCGGGGACCCCGTTGCTCTCGCGCCACAGCTCGAAGACGGCTCCGGCGAGGGGGGTCCTCAGGTCGGCGGCGTCGACCTTGCGGACGGCGACCCTGCCGGTGGGCGTCGGGGGCACCCTCACGTTGTCCACCACGTACCGGACCCCGGCCGCGGCGTTCTCGGCGGTCAGCGTCAGCGTGAAGACCCGCTGCTCGGGCAGCACGTACCCGTCGGGCGCGGCCGTCTCACGCCAGTAGTACGTGCCGAGCTCCGACTCCCGGGCGCAGATCCCCGTGTCGGGGGTGACGCAGTCGGCGACCTTGGTGTCGGCGTCCTCGCCCGTGAACTGGGCGCCCCTGCGGCCGTTGGTCTCGCGCCACAGCTCGAAGCGCGCCCCGGCCAGCGGCCGGCCCGCCTCGTCCCGCTTGAGGACGGAGACCGATCCGGTGACGGGGACGGGCGGGGTCACCGAGCAGTCGGGCAGATCGCCGACGAAGGGGTAGGAGTGGAACTCCTGCCCGCCGCCGAGGCCTTCGACGCTGGTGTGGGTGAGCGTGCCGGTGGTGAAGAAGCGGCCGTTCATGCCGGGCAGGGTGACCGTGGTCCGCGAGGCCTGCTCGCCGACGAGGACGGAGCCCTGGAACTGGCCGCTGCCCCGGAGGTTCAGGGCCGTGGCGTCCGGGAAGTTCCACAGCAGCCGGGTCCGCAGGGCGTTCCAGGGGCTCTGCGCGTCCACGATGGTGCCGCTGTAGGTGCTGATGGTGCGGTCGGTGCCGAGGACGTTGACGAGCACGGTGGCGTTCGCCGGGATCCGGTCGAAGCGGATGCCGACCGCCCCGCCCGCGCCCCCGCCCCCGCCGCCGGACACGAGGTCGAAGTCGACGTTGAAGACCTGGAGCGCGGAGACGTTGTCGCCGGTGAAGACCGTGGTCCCGCCGGCGTTGACGGCCGTCCCGGTGGCCCTGCGGGGCTGTCCGTCGACGCGTGCGTAGCACTTGCTGGCGGCGGTCAGCCGGTCGCGCAGGCCCGCGTACTTGGCCACGGCGGCCGTGTCGTGCGCCAGTGGTCCGGTGACCCGGCCGGGGCCGGGTGCGGTGCCGGCGTACCGGACCACGCCGCCGTCGGAGATGAGCCGCTCGCCGGCGGCGATGTGGACGTCGCCTCCGGTGGCGAGGAAGTCCGAGCCGGGCGGGGGCGGCACGAGGGAGCCGGCGCCGACGATGCCGATGTTGTAGGCCTGGCCGGCCTGGGGGTCCTTGTCCTGGTCGAAGCTGCCGAGGACCACGACCTTGCCCTCCGCCTCGGCGGCGCGTTCCCGGACCCGGAAGTCCCCGCCGACGAAGATGTTGACCCCGTCGTCGTAGCCCTTGGGTACGGTGCCGACGTCGACCTGCGGGAAGGGGTCGGGGCACCGGCCCGGGACGCAGGGACCGAGGCCGTCAGGCAGCGGGGCGCGCAGGGCGGCCCGTGCCGACACGTGTTCCCGGGCGGGCCCCTGCCCGCCGGGGGCAGCCGCGGCGGCCGGGGCGGCCCCTGCGGCCAGTACGGCCCCGACCGCGAGCCCGAGGGTCCAGTTCCTTGCTGACATGACGCTCCGTCCGTCTCCTGGCGCTGCTGCGCTGCCGCGCCGCTCGGCTGGAGCAAGCTGAGCGCAGGGTGCGGCCCGGCGGACGGAGGGACACACTCGGACTACGGCATTCCGGTGTGACGATCACTCGACTGGTGCGTCGTCCGGGTGCACGGGGGCCGCGTCAGGTGAGGGACGAGCCCGCGACCCAGTCCGCCCAGGACATGTTCCAGCCGCCGAGCCCGTTGTTCGGGGCGACCGTCTTGTCCTGCGAGTTCACGACCTCGATCACGTCCCCCACCAGGGTCCGGTCGAAGAACCAGCCGGCCGGGGTGTCCGAGCCCCCGCCCTTGTCGTCGCGCAGCCCCACGCAGCCGTGGCTGGTGTTGGAGGATCCGAAGGTGTCGGGGCTGGCCCAGTAGTTCCCGTGCAGGAAGGTCCCCGAAGTGGTGAGCCGCATGGCGTGCGGGACGTCGGGGATGTCGTACTCGCCGCCGAACCCGACGGTCTGGCCGTTCATCCGGGTCACGTCGAACATCTCCAGCACCACCATCTTCCCGTTGTAGGTGGTGTTCTTGGGGGCTCCGGCGGTGATCGGGAGGGTCTGGACCAGCTTGCCGTCGCGGCGGACCTCCATCGTGTGCGCCTCGGCGTCCACGAGGGAGATCTGGGAGCGGCCGACCGTGAAGGTGACGGACTTGTCCTGGATGCCGTACGAGCCGGGTGCGCCCTGCACGTCCCGCAGGTTCATGGTGACGGTGACCTCGGTGCCCGGCTTCCAGTACGCCCTGGGCCGGAAGTCGAGGCGCTCCTTGCCGAACCAGTGGCCGACGACCTGGACCGGGGGCTTGGAGGTGATGGTGATGGCCCGCTCCACGTCGGCGCGGTTGGCGATCGACCGGTTGAAGTTGAACGAGATGATCATGCCGGTGCCCACGGTGGAGCGGTTCTCGGGCTTGAAGTAGCCGATGAACCGCTCCTCGGGGACGTAGGTGGTGAAGGTGGTGTGCCGGGCCTGGCGCCGGTTGTGGCCGTCGAGCGCGACGGCGTCCACGGTGTACTTGGCGGCGAGCGCGAGCTTGCCGCCCTCGGTGCCGGGGCTCCAGCTGAGCCCGTCGGGGGCGATGGAGCCCGGCACGCGCTCCTCCTGGGCGTCCTCGACCTTGGTGACCACGACCCGTTCGAGCCGGCCCTCGGGCACTCTGACGCTCAGCGGGCCCTCGGCCGGCACCCCCTTGGCGTTGTCCTCGGGGGTGATGCGGATGGCCTCGTCGGGCGACCGGGGCTTGCCGGGGAGCTGGATCTCGACGGGGGAACCGCCGCTCGCGGTGCATCCGGTCAGGCCGCCCAGCAGGCCCGCCCATGCCGCCACGGCGGCCAAGCCGACCGCCGCCCGCCTCGTCAGAAGTGTCACGATCCCTCCAACGACCGGCCCCCTCCGGGGGAAACGTGAGCGCGGGCCACGTTCCGGGCAGATCTCTTCGGGCAGAACAGTGGGAAGGACCACACGGGGGCGGGCCCCAGCAGGGACGCCGGGGCCGCACTGCCTTCCCCCGACGGTACCCAGGAGCCGTGGAGGCGGGCAGTGTCGAGCGCAGCCGAGCAAGAGGCGGTGGATACCGCCGCCATGGAGTCAGTGACCTCAGTGGAGACGCCCGCCCCGCACGTCAAAGGGCAGTGGTCCGGGCCGGTGATCCTGGGCCGGGAACCGGCCTTGCGGAGCGTCACGCGCCCGGGGCCGCCGGTGTGGCCGGGGTCCTCGCACCCGCTGGGGGCCCGGTACCGCACCGGGCCGGACGGGAGGGCCGGTACCAACTTCGCGCTGTGGGCGCAGGGCGCGGAGGCCGTGGAGGTCTGCCTGTTCGACGCGGAGGGCGCCGAGACCCGGTGCGCGCTGACCGAACTGACGCACGAGATCTGGCACGGATTCCTGCCCGGGGTGCGGCCCGGGCAGCGGTACGGGTTCCGGGTGCACGGCCGCTGGGACCCCTGGACCGGGGCCCGGTTCAATCCGGCCAAGCTGCTGCTGGACCCGTACGCGCGGGCCGTCGACGGGGACTTCACCCTGCCGCCGGAGGTGTACGGGCACGTCCGCGACTGGCCGCAGCAGTACATCGCGGACACCGTGCGCGACGACCGCGACTCGGCGCCGCACGTGCCGAAGGGGGTCGTCGTCCACGATGACGACGACTGGGCGGACGACGTCCGGCCCAAGACCCCGTGGGCCGATTCGGTGATCTACGAGCTGCACGTGCGCGGGTTCACGATGCGCCATCCGGGGGTTCCCGAGGAGTTGCGCGGCACGTACGCGGGGCTGGCCCACCCGGCCGCGGTGGAGCACCTGGTGAAGCTGGGCGTGACGGCGGTCGAACTGCTGCCGGTGCACCAGTTCGCGCACGAGGACCACCTGCTGCGCCGGGGCCTGCGCAACTACTGGGGGTACAACTCGGTCGGCTACTTCGCCCCGCACGCCGGGTACTCCTCCAGCGGTACGGGCGGGCAGCAGGTCGGCGAGTTCAAGCGGATGGTGCGGGCGCTGCACGCGGCCGGGATCGAGGTCATCCTCGACGTGGTCTACAACCACACGGCGGAGGCGGGCGAGCTGGGCCCGACGCTGTCGCTGCGCGGGATCGACAACCGGGGCTACTACCGGCTCCAGTCCGACCAGCGCCGCTACGCCGACTACACGGGCTGCGGGAACACCCTGCACGCCGGGCGCCCGCACGTGCTGCGGCTGATCACGGACTCGCTGCGGTACTGGGTGACCGAGATGGGGGTGGACGGCTTCCGCTTCGACCTGGCGGCGGCCCTGGCCCGCTCGATGCACGACGTGGACATGCTGTCGCCGTTCCTCGCGGTGATCGCCCAGGACCCGGTGCTGCGGCGGGTCAAGCTGATCGCCGAGCCCTGGGACGTGGGCTCGGGCGGCTACCAGGTGGGGGCGTTCCCGCCGCTGTGGACGGAGTGGAACGACCGCTACCGCGATGCCGTGCGGGACTTCTGGCGGGGCGCGCTGCCGGACGTGCGGGATCTCGGGTACCGGCTCTCGGGCTCCAGCGACCTGTACGCGTGGGGCGGGCGGCGGCCGTACGCCTCGGTGAACTTCGTGACGGCGCACGACGGGTTCACCCTGCGCGACCTGGTGTCGTACGAGCGCAAGCACAACGAGGCCAACGGGGAGGCGGGCCGCGACGGGACCAACGACAACCGCTCGTGGAACTGCGGGGTGGAGGGGGATCCGCCGGAGGGCGCGGACGCCCGGGTCGGGGCGCTGAGGCGGCGGCAGCTGCGCAATCTGCTGACCACGCTGCTGCTGTCGACCGGGGTGCCGATGCTGGTGGCCGGGGACGAGTTCGGGCGCACGCAGGGCGGCAACAACAACGCGTACTGCCAGGACAACGAGACGGGCTGGGTGGACTGGTCGCTGCTGGAGGATCCGGTCTGGCAGGAGCTGTTCGCGCTGGCCGCGCGGCTGGTGGCACTGCGCCAGGCGCATCCGGTGCTGCGCCGGCGGGCCTTCTTCTCCGGGCGCCCGCGGGGCGCGGACGGGCTGCGGGACCTGGCCTGGTTCACCCCGGCGGGCAAGGAGATGACGGAGCGGGACTGGTACGCCCCCGCCGCCGCGCTCGGCATGTACCTGTCGGGGCGGGACATTCCGGGCCGGGACGAGCGCGGGCGGCAGGTCGACGACGACAGCTTCCTGGCGCTGCTGCACGCCGGGGACCGGCCGGTGGAGTGGGTGCTGCCGGGCGCGCCGTGGGCGGCGGGGTACGAGCTGGTACTGGACACCGCGCGGGAGGACCAGGCGGCGCCCCCCGGCACCAGGCACCGGGGCGGGGAGAGGCTGACGGTGCCGGCCCGCTCGGTGCTGCTGCTGCGGGTGGCCGGCTGAGGCGCTCGCCCCGAGGCCGCCGATCGCCGAGGAGAGCCCGGGCGGCGCGGCGGCCGCGAACCTGTCCGCCGCGCTGCTCCCGGACGTCCGCGGGCAACCGGAGCGGGAAGCCTGGCCCGCCCTGCGATGATGTGCCCTCGTACACACGTGCACCCGTACACGTGTGCCGCCGCAGCAGGAATCAGGGGTACGCATGGCGAAGGTCGGGACCGCGCTGCGGGAGCTGCGCGGGGCGCAGAAGTCGGCGAAGGGGGTGTCGCTCTATTCGCGGTTCGTCAACCGGCCCGCGGGGCGGTACCTGGCCGCCGTGTCGTACGCGCTCGGGCTGACCCCGAACCAGGTGACACTGGTCAGCGCCGCCTTCAGCTTCGCCGCCGTGGCCGCCGTGGCGCTGGCGGCCCCCTCGTGGGGGCTGGGCGTGGCGGTGTGGGCCGCGCTCGCCGTCGGCTTCGCCTTCGACTCGGCCGACGGGCAGCTGGCCCGGCTGCGCGGGGGCGGCAGCGCGGCGGGCGAGTGGCTGGACCACGTGGTGGACTGCGCCAAGCTGACCGCCCTGCACACCTGCGTGCTGATCGCGTTCTACCGCTTCCCCGAGGCGTACGGGACGGGCGGGCACGGCTGGTTGCTGGTGCCGCTGGGCTTCCAGTTCGCCTCGGTCGTGACCTTCTTCGGCGGGCTGCTGACCGAGAAGCTCAAGGCCAAGCCGGCGCCGGGGAGCCCCGCCGCCGCGCCGTCGACCGTACGCGCGGTGGCGCTGCTGCCCGTCGACTACGGCGTGTTCTGCCTGGTCTTCCTCGTCCTCGGGGGCGGGGGACTGTTCCGCTGGGCGTACGCGGGGCTCGGCGCGGTCGCCGCGCTGTTCCTGGTCGCGTTCCTCGCCAAGTGGTTCCGCGAGCTCAGCGCCGTTCCGCGCTGAGCGCTTCGGCTCGCGCGTCCAGGGGCTCGGACAAGGCGTCGAGGGCCCGGCGCAGCTGGGTGCTGGAGGTGTGCACCGTGTAGGGGAAGTAGACGACGTCGACGCCGACGGCGGCGAAGTCCTTCTCCAGCCTGTCGCCCTTGGGCGTGCCCCTCCAATCGTCGCCCTTGAAGATCACGTCGAAGCGGACCTGCCTCCAGGTCTCCACCTTGTCCGGGACCGTCTCGACGAACGCCGCGTCCACGTACCGGACGCTGCGGACGATTTCCAGGCGTTCGACGAGCGGGATCATCGGGCGGCGGCCCTTGGCCAGTTCCGCCATCTCGTCGGAGACCACCCCGGCGACCAGGTAATCGCACTGACTCCGGGCGTGCCGAAGGATATTGAGATGTCCGATATGGAACAGATCGTACGCACCCGGGGCATACCCGACTCGGTACGGACTGTGCGCAGGTGCGCCAAGGTCGGACATGTCGCGCTCCGTCATGAGTTACCCCCCAGCGACCACACCCCCCGGTGTGGCGGATTAGCAGACAATAGCGTGCACGTTCCCCACTCTGTCGGTGAACGAATAGGGTGACGTGCGCATCATCCTGGGGAGAAGGGGACGTTCAGTGTCGAGATCCGGTCACCGGCGCCTGCTGCTGGTTTCCACCAACTACGCTCCCGAGCACGCGGGGATTGGGCCGTACGCCACCCAGATCGCGGAGCACTGGGCGGATCTCGGCCACGACACGCATGTGCTCGCCGGCATGCCGCACTACCCGTCGTGGTCGCTGGAGCCGGAGTACAAGGGGGCGCTCCGGCGCACGGAACGGCGCGCGGGTGTGACCGTGCACCGGCGTGCGCACACCGTGCCGCCCCGCCAGACCGCCGTCAAACGGGCCCTTTTTGAAGGATCGATTCTGCTGCACGGCGCCGTGGCCCCGCCCCGGATGCCGCGCCCCGACGCGGTCATGGCCCAGATGCCCAGCCTGGCCGGCGGGGTGCTCGCCGCCCGGCTCGCCGCGCGCTGGAAGGTCCCCTTCATCCCGGTCGTCCAGGACCTGATGGGCGCCGCCGCCGCGCAGAGCGGCATCAGCGGCGGCGACAAGGCGGCCGCCGTCGCCGGGCGCGCGGAGGCGTACGCCCTCAAGCGGGCCACGCTGGTCGGCGTCATCCACGAGACCTTCGTGGACCGGGTCGTGGGCATGGGCGTGGACCCGAGCAGGATCCGCCTGGTACCCAACTGGTCCCACGTGCCGCAGCCCACCCGGCCGCGCGGCCAGACCCGGCGCCACCTCGGCTGGGCGCCGGGCGAGCCGGTCGTCCTGCACTCCGGGAACATGGGCCTCAAGCAGGGCCTCGAAGTGCTCGTGGGCGCCGCCCGCCTGGATCCGGGTGTCCGTTTCGTCCTCATGGGCGACGGCAGTCAGCGCGCCGCCCTCGCCGACCTCGCGGCAGACGTGCCGAATCTGGACATCATCCCCCCTGCCGCCGACGGAGAGTTCCCGGATATCCTCGCGGCGGCGGACGTACTCGCCGTGACACAGCACGCGGCCGTGCTCGACATGAGCGTGCCGTCCAAACTGACCTCCTACTTCCAGGCCGGCCGGCCCGTCATCGCGTCCGTCGCGGCGGAGGGCGGCACGGCCCAGGAAGTGGAACGCTCGGGCGCGGGGGTACTCGTACCGCCGGAGGACCCGCACGCCCTGCTGAAGGCCGTACGGGCCCTCGCCGAGGACCCCGAGGGCGCGGATGCGCTCGGGGCGGCCGGGCCCCGGCACGTGGCGGCCCACCTGAGCCGTGACGCGGGCCTGGCCCGCATCGACGCACTGATAGACGAAGCACTTGGGGGTCCGCAGCCGTGATCGAGACGAACCGCCCTGCGTCGGTCCCGGCGGAGGACGAACCGGACCTCCTCAGGGACCAGTTCAAACAGCTCCTGCGCTACCGCCGCCTCCTCGGGGCGGGTGTCGGCATCGGCCTGCTGGGCGGCGTCTACCTCGGCATCTCCACGTCCGACACGTACGTCGCGACCGCGGACATCGTGCTGCGCGCACCCACCGACGACCCGTTCAACCCGAGCCTGGCGCCCGACAAGGCGATCAACATCGGCTCGGAGCGGCAGGTCGCGCTCAGCTCCTCCATAGCCAACGAGGCCGCCAAGAAGCTCGGCGTGACCGCGAAGGACTTCGCCGGCCTGCGCAGCGGCCTCCAGGTGACCAACCCGCCGCAGACGATGGTGCTGCGCTTCACCTACACCGCGTCCTCCCCCAAGGAGGCCGCCACCCGCGCCAACGCGATGACCGAGGCGTACCTGCTCAAGCGGCAGGAGTCCCTCGACGTCACCCGCGACAAGATGGTCAAGGGCTACCAGGACCAGCGCGACCCGGTCGCCAAGAACCTGGACGAGCTCGTCAGGCAGATCAACTCCATGCCGGCCGGCACGGGCCGCGACGCCGCGTACGCCTCGAAGACCGACCTGCAGAGCAAGGTCAACACCCTCAACGGCAACATCGCCAAGCTCCAGGCCCTCGACATGAGCCCGGGCCGGGTCACCAGCGCCGCGACCCCGCCGTCCGACACCGACGGTCCGGGCCTCGTGATGTCGCTGGCGCTCGGCGCGGCCGTAGGCCTCGCCCTGGGGCTGCTCGCCGCCTGGGTCCGGCTCGTCTTCGACCCCGCGCCGCGCTCCGAGGGCGATGTCGCCCGGGCCCTGCGCGCCCCCGTGCTCGGCTACCTGCCGCGGCCCAAGACCGGCGGCGGCCCGCTGCTCGCGGCCGGCGAGGAGGACCCACGGCTCGCCGAGGAGTTCCGCTCGGTGGCCTTCCGCCTCGCCTACGACTCCCGCTTCGCCGACCGGCGCCGGCTGCTGGTCGTCGCCCCGCGCGGCAGCAGCGAGACGGCCGCCGCGGCGGCCGTGAACCTCGCCGCGTCCTTCGCGGAGACCGGCAAGGACGTCCTGCTCATCGAGGCCGACCTGCGTACGCCGGTGCTGGCCAGCCAGCTGCCGACCGGCGTGGGACGGCCGCGCTGGAGCCAGGCTCCGGGCGGCGCCTCCGGCGACGGCGCGGCCCACGGGGACACCGACTGGCCCGACGGGCGCCAGCTCGTCGTCGACGCCGGTGAGTCGGGCGACTTCCACCTGATCCCGGGCGAGCCGGTGCGCAACGTGGCCCGCGCGCTGACCTCCCCGCGCGCCACCCGCCTGATCTCCGAGGCCGACTCCCCCAACTCCACGGTCGTCGTGCTCGCGCCGCCCGTCCTCTCGTACGCCGACGCCCTCGCGCTCGTCGACCGCGTCGACGGCGTCCTGGTCGTCTGCGACCCGCGCGCCGTCCACCGCAGCGACCTGTCCCGGATCCGCGAGCTGATCAGCGGCGCCGGCGGCACGGTGCTCGGCGCGGTGCTGCACGCACCGCTGCCGGGTGAGAAGCGCGGGCGCGGCGGCAAGGCGAAGGCCTCGTCCCCCGCCCCGGCGCCGGCCTCGCGGCCGTCCGCGCCGCAGGCCCAGCCGCTCACGCGGCAGCCGAACCAGGGCCAGGGGCAGCAGGGGCAGCAGGCGCACCGGCAGGCCGAGGCCGAGCAGCACATTCCGGGTGACGGGACGGACACGGTGGCCCTGCGCACGGTGCGCATGGGCCGCAGATGAGCCGGCGCGGCCTCGCCGCCGTCTCCTCGGTCCTCGACCAGGCCGCGTCCAGCGCCACCAACATCCTGGTGCTGGTGCTGGCGGCCCGGCTGTCCTCGGCGTCCGGGTTCGCCGACTTCTCGATGGTGTACGTGACGTTCAGCGTGCTCCTCGGGCTGAACATGGCCTACGTCGGCCAGACGGTGGTGCTGGAGAAGGACGAGGACCGGCTGGGCGCGGTGTGCCGTTCGGGCCTGGCCTTCACGGCGGCCGCCTCGGCAGCCGCCGGGGTGCTGCTGGCCGCCGTCGGCCTCGTCGTACCCGGGACCGGGGGCCGGGCCTTCCTCGCGCTGGGCCTCGTACTGCCGCTGGTGCTCGTCCAGGACGGGCTGCGGTACTGCTTCTCGGCGCTGCGGACCCCCGAGCGGGCGCTGGCCGCGGACGCGCTGCGGCTCGTGTGCGTCGTCGCCGCGCTGCTGCTCCAGCCCGAAGGGGCTTCGGCGGGGCGGCTGGTGCTGGTGTGGGGGGTCTCGGCGCTGCCGGCGCTGGCGCTGGGCCTGGCGCTGCTGCGCCCGTACGTCCGGGGCTCGGCGGCCGATCTGCGGCCGTACCTGCGGCGCGGGCACCTCGGTCAGCGGTTCGTGGTCGAGTTCGCGGTGGGCAACGGTTCCAGCCAGCTGGCGGTGCTGGGGCTCGGCCTGTTCGCGACCCCGTTGGCGGTGGGCGCGCTGCGGGGTGCCACGACCTTGTTCGGCCCGCTGAACGTCCTGTTCAACTCGGCGAACGCGTTCGGCCCGCCGGTGGTGGGGCGCGCGTCCGGCAAGCGGGGCGTGGTCCGGCTGACGGTGGCCATGGGCGGTGTGCTGGCGCTGCTGGGCGCGGGCTGGGGTGCGGTCCTGTACGCGCTGCCCGCGCGCGTGGGCCGGCAACTGCTGGGCGACACCTGGGCCGCGGCCTGCGCCCTGCTCCCGGCCACCGGGGCCCAGTACGCGGTGATGGGGCTCGGCACGTGCGCCCTGCTCACCCTGCGCGTCCTCAACCCGAGGGCGACGCTCTCCCTCCAGGTGGTCTTCTCGCTGCTGTCGGTGGCCCTGCTGCTCGGCGGGTACGCGCTGGCGGGGGTGGCGGGCGCCGCCTGGGGCCTGGCGGCCGGCTCGGCCCTGAAGGCCGGGGCGGCGTGGCTGCGCGTCTCGCGCCTCCCGGCCTCCCGCGCGCGCGAGTCGGGCGTCACGACGGCCGCCTGACCCGCCCGATCCGCCCTGGTCCGAAAGACACGGCCTAGCGCAGGACGGTGGACTTGTCCTCGCGGTACGTCGCCACCAGCGCCAGGCAGAGGGCTGCGATCGCCACCCGGCCGGAGGCCTGGAGCAGGGGGCCGCGGAGCAGGATGAACGAGTAGCCCGCCACCAGCGGGACCACCACCGAGATCAGGCTGCCCGGTGGCGAGCGCCGCGTGGCGCGCTTCGCGTAGCGGCGGTCCACGCGGGCCGCCGCGTACCCCGTGGCCAGGAGCCCCGCGCCCATGCCCAGCGGGCCGAAGTCCAGCCACAGCTCGGCCCAGATCGGGGAGGAGAGGTTGGTGTTGACCGTCCCCATCCACTCGCCGACCATCACGCCCGTGTCCTTCGGCTTGCCCGGCCAGACCGAACGCGGCACCGCGAAGAAGAGGGATCCGGCGATCTGGCGCCCGTACAGGTGCCCGGGCCCGGAGTTCGAGTACGTGATGGTGTTCGCGAACATGCCGATCTGGTCGTAGTCCTTCAGCGCCATCGGCTCCAGGAACGACGTGGTCTCGACCGGCTTGTAGTTCTTCTCGTCGTAGCGGAAGCGGTCCGCGAACGGGAACACGAGCAGGGCGATCACGACGGCCATCGACAGCGCCACCCGGTACATCGCGGCGCTCACCGGGAAGACGGTGAACAGCAGCGCGAACATGACCGTGAGGAACCAGTACCGCGGGTTCGAGATCGGGTTGTTGACCACCAGGTTGAGCAGGGCCAGCGCCCCCCAGGTGACGATGACCGACACCTTGCGGCGGGCGTACGTCGAGGTGATCAGCCAGCGCGTGTACAGCAGCAGGGCGAGGAGCGCCGGGACGGTGCCGAAGCCGCGCAGCAGGGCCTGCCCGGCCTGGCCGTCGCCGTTGGAGACGCCCGCCTCCTCGATGCCCGCGATGATCTCCTGGCGGCTGGAGAAGAACACCGCCGGACCGCCGAGCTTCATGATGAACGCGGCGCTGCACAGGAAGGCGAGCCCGGTGAGCAGTTGGAGGCGGCGCCGGTGGGCCATGACCGGCCGCGGCTCCTTCTGGGATCCGCCGGCCCGCCCGGTCGGCCGGTGGCGGGCGAGCAGGACGCCGACGTCGAACGCCGTGCAGCCGAGCAGGACCAGGCCGATGGCGACGGTGAGGTCGGAGCGGGGGCCGACCACGGGGGTCGGGACCCGGCCCAGGACGGCCTGCGCGAGCGGGGCCACGCCCATCGCCATGTAGACGAAGAGCCAGAAGGAGCCCTGGAGCAGCTTGCGCCGGCTGGTCAGGACCATCGCGGAGAGCCGGGCGCCCGCGTACATGGTGAGCAGGAGCTGGAGCCAGAAGGCCGCGTCACGCTGCCCGTCGCCGTGCTGGACGGCGACGATCAGCGGCAGGAAGACGGTGAAGCCGAGGATGAGGGGGACCGACAGCGCGCGGGAGAGCAGGGTGCGCGGGGTGGTGACCCGGCCCCACCGGTGGGCGTCGTCCGGTTCGGGGACGGGCAGGACCGGCGTGGTCGCCGAGGGCTTGCGTATGTCCGTTGCCACTGCTGCCCCCGCCCGATGTGCCTGGTCCGCGCGCAGTCTAATCTGAGCGGGCGGCGCCCGGGGAGGCGCTCCCGCGGAGGGCGACGAGCCCGCGGCGCACGATGAGGGGCGACAGTTGCGTGATCTTCCTGCCTTCACGCTGGCCGGATACGACAAAGGGCGCGGCCTGCTGACGCAGGCGCTCTGGTTCGCCGTGATGAACACGCTGTTCATGGCGTGGTTCTGCCCGGCCCGGCTGCGGGTGGCGCTGCTGCGCGCGTTCGGCGCGCAGATCGGCGAGGGGGTGCTGATCCGGCACCGGGTACGGGTGCTGTGGCCGTGGAAGCTCACCGTGGGCGACCACACGTGGATCGGCGAGGGCGCCTGGCTGCTGAACCTGGAGCCGGTGACCATCGGGGCGAACGTCTGCGTCTCGCAGGAGGCCTTGCTCTGCACCGGTTCGCACGACCACCGGGCCGCCGACTTCCGCTACCGCAACGCCCCGATCGTCATCGAGGACGGTGCGTGGGTGGCCGTACGGGCGACCGTGCTGGCCGGGGTCACGGTGGGCCGCTGCGCGGTGGCGGGTGCCGGATCCGTGGTGCACAGAAACCTTCCTGCACTGACGCTGCAGACGATGGACGGGCAGCGCCGCCCGGTCGAGGAGCCCAAGTGAGAGTCCTGCACGCCGTCACGCTCCACTCCCCCTCCCACGCGTTCGGCGGCCCGGTCCGGGTCGCGCTCAACCTGGCCGGGGGGCTGCGGGCCCGCGGCCACGAGGCGCGGCTGCTGGCGCTCGGCGAGGGCTTCCCGGACCCGTGGCCGACCTCGGTGGAGGGAGTTCCGGCGAAGCTGTTCCCGGCCCGCCGCATCCTGCCACTGGGCTTCAGCGGGATGACCTCGCCGGCCCTGCTGGCCTCGGCGGGCCGGCTGGTCCGGGACGCGGACGTGGTCCACGTCCACCTGGCGCGGGACCTCGTGACCCTGCCGGTGGCCCTCGCCGCGCTGCGGGCCGGCAAGCCGCTGGTGCTCCAGACCCACGGGATGGTGGACCCGAGCGGGAAGCTGCTGGCCAAGGTGCTCGACGCGGTGGCCGTACGCAGGCTGCTGCGCGGCGCGGACGCGGTGCTGTACCTGACCCCGCATGAACGCGAGGCCCTGGACGCGGTGGTGGGCGGCCCGCTGGCGGGCGCCGTCCGCCTGGTGAACGGCACGCCCGCGCAGGCGGAGCGGCCGGCTCCGGCCGGTCCCCCGCGCATCCTCTACTCGGCGCGCCTGCAGGCCCGCAAGCGCCCGGTGGACTTCGTGGACGCGGCCCCGGCGGTCCTTGCGGTGCACCCGCAGGCCCACTTCGTGGTGGCCGGCCCGGACGAGGGAGAACTGGGGGCGGTGCGGGTGCGCGTCTCGGAGCTGGGACTGGAGGGGCGGTTCACGGTGCCGGGCGCGCTGTCCACCGCCGAGGTCCAGGCGGAGCTGCGCCGGGCGCACGTCTACGTCCTGCCCTCGGTGGACGAGCCGTTCCCGATGTCGGTGCTGGAAGCCCTGTCGGTCGGCGTCCCCACGGTGGTCACGCACTCCAACGGCCTGGCCAGCGACATCGCGTCCGCGGGCGCCGGGCGGGCGGTCACGCCGGGTCCGGCGGGTGTCGCGGCGGCCGTCCTCGACCTCCTGGACCCCGGGACCAATGCCAAGGCCGGCGCGGCGGCCCGCGAACTGGCCGCGGCCGCGTTCTCCATGGACGCCGTCCTGGACACCCTCCTGTCCGTCTACGGAAAGGTCCTGCGCTGACGGGCCGGAGGCGTCCTCAGAAGTCCGTGGGGGCAGTCCCGCGGACCCTGCCGGTCACAGTTCCCGGTGGGTCTCGTCCACCACCGGCAGGGCCGCCGCGCGCCGGCGCTTGAAGACGCTCGCGTACACGGCGAGGCCGATCGCGCCCGCCGCCATCATGATCAGCCCGACGACGTCGAGATTGACGCTGTCCATCTTCCAGTCCGTCGCGAAGGTGAGGATGGCCCCCACCACGATCAGCGCGATGCAGCCGCCGATGCCTCCCATGTCATTCGCCTCCGCAGTCGTGGTTCGTCTGACCGCGCGGCTACCCGGGATGCGCACGCGAAAACGCCGCCCCCGGCCCGGAGTTCGGGCTGGGGGCGGCGTCTCGTCCTGTGCGGGGGCCGTCAGGCGGGGATCCAGGCGTAGCAGCCCGCCGACGTGAACGTGGCCGTGCCCGCCGGGATCGCGGCCGTGATCTTGTCGCCCGCCTTCACGGGGGCTTCGGGGCCCGAGGCCAGGACCGCGCCGTCCTTGCCCTTCGCCTCCCAGGTGCAGTTCGTGGCCTGGGTCAGCGCCCGGTACGTACCCGCCGCGGGCGAGGTGCGGGTCCCGTCGGGGAAGCCCTTCGACGCCGCGTCCAGGATCGGCTTCTGCTCCGGGCACAGGTACGTGATCGCGTCCTTCGCCCCCGGGATCTCCCCGGCGACGATGGCCCCGGTCGCCGCGTCCTTGTCGCGCTTCGCGGTGCGCTCCACCCGCTGGCAGGACTCCTGGCCGGTCTGCAGGACGGCCGCCGGGTCCATCTTCTCCGGGACGCGCCCGCTCAGGTACTGCTTCTCGTTCGCCTTGAAGCTGCCCGTCTTCGGGATGAGCTTCGAGTCCGGCAGGACCGGACCGGTCGGCTTCGCGTCGGGCGAGGCGGGCGCGGCCGGGGCGTCCGCCGGATCCGGGACCGACGACACGGCCGGCGGCTTCGGCTTCGCCGCCTCTGCGTCGGCCTTGCCTTCGCCGCCCGAGCCGCAGGCGGTCAGGGTCAGAGCCGCGGCCAGCAGAACAGCAGCCGCGGCGGAGCGTCGGTACATCTCTGGGCTCCTGTGTCACGTGCCGGTTGACCGGCGGAACTCGGGGGTGGAGCGCGGGGCCCGGCGGTCGTGCGTGCCGGGCCCCGCGTCCGTCAGGCGGATACTTACTTCGGGCCGAACGTGAGGACCAGCTGCGGAGCGGCGTCCGCGGCAGTCGCCTCCATGGACCAGATCCACAGCGGGTCGGTGCCCGTGCTCGTCAGGGCCATGCTGTAGCCGGTGCCCAGCACCGGGGTGAGCGCGGCGGTGTCCAGCGCGGTGCTCTGGATCGCCGAGCCGTCCGGCACGCTCGCGAACGAGCCGAGCTCGGTGGCGCCGAGTGCGGGCTTGGCGTTGAAGGTGGTGGTCGCGCCGCTCCAGGTACCGGTGACCGGGACCACGGAGATCTTGTCGGTCGTACCGGCGTTCGCCTGCGTCGACGTCTTGATCTGGAGCGAGGCGGACTTCAGGACCTGCCCGGCCGGCGCGGCCGGCAGGTTGAAGCGCAGGTACGTCTGGTACTCCGAGGTGCCGCGCACGGCCAGCGAGGTGGCCGCGCCGTTGGCGGCGCTCGGGGCGCCCTGGTTGACGTAGGTGTCCTCGGTCGCGGAGACCTTGGAGACCGTGTCGGAGGGCGCCTTGGCCAGGTCGTAGTGCTTCTTGGCCTGGGCCGCGGTGAGCGCCTTCGGGTAGATGGCCGTCTCGTCGAGCTGGCCGGCGAAGAAGTTGCTCGTCGGCTTGGTCGGCCAGCCGCTGAGGTTGTCCCCGCCGACGTGCCAGAAGCCCTCGTAGGAGACCGGGTTGGAGACGCTCTGCGTGCCCTTGCTCTGGCCGTCGACGATCAGCTCCATGCCGCTCGCACCCAGGGTGCCGACGACGTGGTGCCACTTGTTGTCGTTGTACGTGTCGAACAGGCCGGTGCTGATGGTGCGCGCCGAACCGTTGCTGATGCCGAAGACCAGGCGACCGCTGTTGGTCATGTAGATCTGCTTGTCGTACGAGCCGCTGGAGCGGTCCGTGTTGCTGCCGAAGCCGACCAGCTTGCCGCCGCGCGTGGTGTTGGTCTTGAACCACGTCTCGATCGAGTAGGCGCTGCCCACCGTCTGGCGGTGGTCGCTGTAGACCTGCTGGCTGGTGCCGTTGAAGCCCATCGCCGTGCTGGCGCCGCTGATCGCGCCGGGCGCCTGGCGCAGGGCCGGGGCGTTGAGCTGGACGCCGCTGGTGTTGCCGGCGACCGAGGAGTCGGCCACGTACGGGCTGACGACGTCGTCGTAGCGCCAGTACAGGGTGGCGCCGTCGGCGCGGACCTGGTCCGGGTAGGACTGGACCGAGCTGGGGACCGTGACCGCGGCGTTGGCCGACAGGGCGCTGGTGTTGCCCGCCGCGTCGGTGGCCGTCACGCGGTAGGTGTACGACTGGCCGGCCTTGACCGTGGTGTCGGTCCAGGAGGCCTGCGGGCGCAGCCACTCCAGGGACTCGGCGGTGACGGTGGCGATGGGGCTGGAGGAGCCGTTGCGGTAGATGCGGTACGTCAGCTTGCTGTCATCGGCGTCGTAGCTGGTGCGCCAGCGGACCTGGACCTCGTCCGGCTTGACGCTGCCGGCGCTCGCGACCGGGGTGGTCGGGGCGCCGACGTCGCCGGTGGAGGCGAAGCGGGTGAGCGCCTGCTGCGGCTTGCCGTTGATGGTGGTGAACTCACCGCCGGACCACAGGTACTTGACGCCGCTCTTCTCGGCGATGGTCAGCGTGCGCGGGCCGATGCCCTCGCCGATGCCGTCGTTGGCGGTGGGGTGCCAGCCGAGCTTGCGCGGGCTGCGCACGAAACCGTCCACGGGCGCGGGGGCGGCGCCTTCGTAGTTGGTCAGCTGCGCGTTGAAGAAGTTGCGCTTGCCGTCGGGGAACTGGCCCTCCAGCGAGCAGTCGTGCGCGTGCGAGGCGCTGTAGAGCACGCCGTCGTAGGGCAGGACGGCCTGGGTCGCGCCGAGGCAGCGGTCGCGCCACTTCTCGCTGAAGTCGCTGAGGTTCAGGCCGATGCGGCCGTCGAAGACGCCGCCGCCCGAGCCCTCGTTGCCGGTGTAGAAGCCGGTCGCGTCGGTGGCGATGTCCTTGACCACCGAGTTCGACGGGATGTTGCTGTACGTCTTGGCGACCGCGCCCGTGGTGGCGTTGACGACGGCCAGGGCGTGCGTGCTCTTGCCGTTGATGTCGAAGAAGTCGCCGCCCAGCAGGACGTTCTTGCCGTCCGGGGTGACCTCGATCGCGCGGCCCGGCTCGTCGGCGTTGGCGGTGAAGGGCTTCAGGGCGCCGGAGCCCGCGTCCACGGCGGCGAACCGCTCGCGGGTCTGGCCCTCGACGGTGCCGAAGTCGCCGGCCGCGTACACGGTGTCGTCGGTGACGGCGAGTCCGCGCACGGTGGCGGGGAAGCCCGGGTGGAAGGCGGCCTTGGGGGTGCAGGTCGCGATGTCGATCGCGGCCATGCTGGAGACCGGGGTGCCGTTGACGGCGCCGAAGTAGCCGCCCGCGTACAGGGTCTTCTTGTCCTTGGAGACTTCCAGGGCACGCACCGTCGCGCTGCCGTCGCCGGTGGTGAAGGCGAGCTTGCACGAGGTCGGATTGCCCGTCGCGGCGTCGAGCGCGACGAAGTTGACCGCTTCCTGCTCCGCGCCGCTGGCCCCGTCGGGCGGGCGGACGGCGGAGAAGGTGCCGCCGGCGAAGACCGTGCCGTTCGCCTCGGCCGTCGCGAAGACGATGCCGTTGGGCTGCCAGGTGGGCAGTTCGTCGGCGGTGAATGCCACGGGAGGCGTGATGGCGGACGCCTCGGGCATCAGCACCAGACCTATGCCGGTGCCGGCGCCGGCCAGTGACAGGACGAGGGCAGCAGTCAGCCCTCTGGATCTACGCATGAGCCCCCCAGGGCAATCGCCCGGTTTGATGGCTGGAACTATCCGAACAGCCATATGTACTGGCGCAGACTAGGGCTCCAGCGAGAACCTGGTCACCCCCCTTGACCCTTTGCATACCAACTTGGAATGAACGGTTCAGGTTGGAGGGGGCGCAGCGGACATACGGCGGGTTTGCCCCGGTCACACTCAGCGGTACCAGTGGAGATGACCGGGACACGGCAAATCGTAAGGGAAAGATAAGGCCTTCAGCGGTCGATCCGGATCGTCGCGCCCGCCAGCTGGTCCTCGACCTGCCGGATGTCCGCGTCGACCATGATCTGCGCCAGCTCGGCCACGAGCACCGTCGGCTTCCAGCCAAGCAGTTCGTTGGCCTTGGAGGCGTCGCCGATGAGGGCGTCGACCTCGCTCGGGCGCTCGTACTTGGGGTCGTAGCGCACGTGCTCCGCCCAGTCGAGGCCGGCGTGGGCGAAGGAGGACTCCACGAACTCCCGGACCGTGGCGGCCACGCCCGTGGCGACGACGTAGTCGGTCGGCTCGTCCTGCTGGAGCATCCGCCACATGGCGTCCACGTACTCGGGCGCGTAGCCCCAGTCGCGCACCGCGTCGAGGTTGCCGAGGTAGAGGTGGTCCTGGAGACCGGCCTTGATCCGGGCGACCGCGCGGGTGATCTTGCGGGTCACGAAGGTCTCGCCGCGCCGCGGGGACTCGTGGTTGAACAGGATCCCGTTGACGGCGAACATGTCGTACGCCTCGCGGTAGTTCACCGTGGTCCAGTACGCGAACACCTTCGCGGCGCCGTACGGGCTGCGCGGGTGGAACGGGGTCTTCTCGTTCTGCGGGGGCGGGGTGGCGCCGAACATCTCCGAGGACGAGGCCTGGTAGATCCGGGTGTCCACACCGCTGGCGCGGATGGCCTCCAGAAGCCGCAGGGCGCCGAGGCCGGTCACGTCACCCGTGTAGAGGGGCGCGTCGAAGGAGACGCGGACGTGCGACTGGGCGCCGAGGTTGTAGACCTCGTCGGGCCGGATCTCGCGGAGCAGGTTCACGAGCGCCACGCCGTCGGAAAGGTCGGCGTGGTGCAGGACGAAGGACCGGTTGGCGGTCTGCGGGTCCTGGTAGATGTGGTCGATCCGCTCGGTGTTGAAGCTGGAGGAGCGCCGCACCAGGCCGTGCACCGTGTAGCCCTTGGAGAGCAGCAGCTCGGAGAGGTACGAGCCGTCCTGCCCGGTGACGCCGGTTATCAGTGCGGTCTTGCCCATCTGGGTCCCCCTGGGGGTCGTAGCGGTCTGTTCTGGTGAGGCGGGGCCTCGGGGCCCGAGGGGCTGGATGCGTACCGTACACGGCCCCGCACCGCCCCCCTTCGGGCGGATTCCGGCGCGCCGGACCGTCGCGGGCCCGGGCCTGCCGGGGCGGGCGCCGGCGGCGGGGGCGGACCTCGCCCGCTCCTCGCGGACGCGGGCTGGCATCATCGGCGGTATGACAAGTTCGCTGCCGCTCCTGCCCCCGAACGCCCGCGTCTTCGTCGCGGGCCACCGCGGCCTCGTGGGCTCCGCGGTCGCCCGCCGGCTCACGGCCGACGGCCACGAGGTGCTCACCCGGGGCCGCGCCGACCTCGACCTGCGCGACGCGGCCGCCACGGGTGCGTACCTGAAGGACGTCCGCCCCGACGCCGTCGTGCTGGCGGCCGCCAAGGTCGGCGGGATCATGGCCAACAGCACGTATCCGGTGCAGTTCCTGGAGGACAACCTCAAGATCCAGCTCAGCGTCATCGGCGGCGCGCACGCCGCCGGGGTCGGCCGGCTGCTGTTCCTGGGCTCCTCCTGCATCTACCCGAAGCTGGCCCCGCAGCCCATCAGCGAGGACGCCCTGCTGACGGGGCCGCTGGAGCCGACCAACGAGGCGTACGCCCTGGCGAAGATCGCCGGCATCGTCCAGGTGCAGTCGTACCGCAAGCAGTACGGGGCCTCGTACATCTCGGCGATGCCGACGAACCTCTACGGCCCGGGCGACAACTTCGACCTGGAGAGCTCGCACGTGCTGCCCGCCCTGATCCGGCGCTTCCACGAGGCCTCCGCCGAGGGCCGCGAGGAGGTGACGCTGTGGGGCAGCGGCACCCCGCGCCGCGAGTTCCTGCACGTGGACGACCTGGCGGCCGCGTGCGCGGTGCTGCTCGGCGGCTACGACGGGGACGAGCCGGTCAACATCGGCTGCGGCGAGGACCTGACCATCAAGGCCCTCGCCGAGACGGTCGCCGAGGTGACCGGCTTCCGCGGCCGGCTCGCCTGGGACACGTCCAAGCCCGACGGCACGCCGCGCAAGCTCCTGGACGTCACGCGCCTGACCTCGCTGGGCTGGAAGCCGGAGATCGGGCTGCGGGACGGGATCGCCGCCACCTACCGGTGGTGGCGCGAGCAGGGCTGAGCACACGTACCGAGGACCTCCTAGTACGCTCCGCGGCCGTCGACGACGGCGCGGAGGGTACGGCCCATGACGTCGACGTCGCTGGTGAAGGACCAGTTGTCCACGTACTGGAGGTCGAGCTGGATCGTTTCGTCCCAGGAGAGGTCGGAGCGTCCGCTGATCTGCCACAGCCCGGTCATGCCCGGCCGGACGGTGAGCCGGCGCAGCTCGACCTCGTCGTACCGGGCCACCTCCTCCGGCAGCGGCGGGCGCGGGCCGACCAGTGACATCTGACCGCCCAGCACGTTCAGCAGCTGGGGCAGTTCGTCCATGGAGGTGCGGCGCAGCAGCCGGCCCACCCGCGTCACCCGGGGGTCGCGGCGGATCTTGAACATCAGGCCGTCGTTCTCGTTGGCCCCGGACAGCTCGTCCTTCAGCCGGTCCGCGTCGACGACCATGGTGCGGAACTTCCACATGGTGAACGGGACCCCGTCGCGCCCGATGCGCTGCTGGCGGTAGAACGCCGGGCCGCGCGAGCCGAGCCGGATCGCCAGGACGATGCCGAGGAAGACCGGCGAGAGCAGGAGCAGGCCGATGCCGGCCCCGGCCCGGTCGAGGACCGACTTGAGCAGGGTCTGTACGCCCCGGCTCACCGGCGGCGCCACCCTCAGCACGGCGAGCCCGCCCGCGGACAGGGTTTCCAGCCGCTTGACGGATACCTCGACGAGCCCGGGGAAGACGGCGAGTTCCAGCCCCGCGTCGTGCAGCGCCCAGGCGACCTTGCGCAGCCGCGCCCCGGTGATCCGGGCGCCGGGGGCGACCAGGACCAGGTCGGCGTGGTGGCTGCGGACGGCGCCGAGCACGGCGGCGGAGTCCGCGTTCGGGGCCTCGGGCGCGCGCTCGTCGAGCCGGGCCGCGACGGGCACCCCGCCTTCGAGCGGGCCGGCGCCGACCGGCACCACGCCGACCACCACGTACGGGTGGTCGGTGCGCGCGGCCAGGTGCTCGATGACGGCCCCGGCCGCGCCGGGCTCGCCGACCACCAGGACCCGGCTGACGGCGTGCGCCTCGCGGCGGGCCGCCGACAGGTGGCGGTAGGTCAGTTTGTGGCAGGCCACGGTGACGAGGAGGGCGGGGAGCAGAGCGCCGAGCGCGGACAGCCGCGGGGTGCTCTCGCCGGTCACCACACGGGCGACGGCCAGGACACCGATGAGAATCAGCCAGTCGTGCAGCACGGGCAGCACTCCGCGCGATTCTCCGAGCGCGCGGGCGGCGTAGCGGCGGCGCACCGCCTGCACGCCGGTCCACGCCAGCGCCGCGCCGAGGGCGCAGTACACCGGCCGGACCTGCTGCGCCGCATGGAAGACCAGCCCCACGGGGACCGCGGCGCCGATGAAGTCGGCCGTGACGGCGGCGGGCAGGTACCAGCGGGCCTTGTCGCCGATCCGCCTCACCGGGGCCGCTGCGAGCCCCGCCGCCGCAGCCGCCGCTCCGGCCAGTCTTTGCGCAGGAAAATGGACATGCCTCATGGGCCCCCCTGGCACGTGGTCTATGACAGTGGCGCGTGCCCGTGGCTTCCCCTGGCTTCGGACAACTGGCGCACCGGGAAACAGTACGACAAACGCCCGTACGACAAATGCCGATTGCGCGAACGAGACCTCTTGTTGCGCAAGTGTTAGCAACCGGTACCAACCGTTCCAGATATCGAACCCCTCTTTCGCACACGAAGGTGAATGGTCCGGATACCGGATGCGTCACATCGGTCAACGAACCGTTTCCAGCCAACCTTTTGACGCGACCCTGACATCAGTGCCGACAGCTGGCACTCTTCGATCCGTTCTACGCACCAGCCTGCACTGCCCGGAGGCCCACCCAGCCGTCCGGAACTCCCTTGCAGAAGGAGTCTGCGTTGAGTCACACCCCCCACAGGCGTGCCAGCGCGGCCGGCGCCCTCGTCGCCGCCGCCGCACTGCTCGCCGTCGGCATCCAGGCCGGCACCGCCTCCGCCGACGCCACCGCGTCGCAGGCACGCAACGCGGTTCAGCCCAACCCGGGCGCGGCCGCCGTCAGTCTCAGCGCGTCCGAGCGTGCGACGCTCATAGCCGACGCCAACTCGACCACCGTCCAGGCGGCCAAGGCCCTCGGCCTCGGCGAGCAGGAGAAGCTGGTCGTACGCGATGTCGTCAAGGACGCCGACGGCACCACGCACACCACGTACGAGCGCACCTACGGCGGACTCCCCGTGCTCGGCGGCGACCTGACGGTCCACGCCAAGGGCGGCGTCACCAAGAGCATCACCAAGGCCACCAACCACGAGATCAAGGTCGCGGACACCACGGCGACCGTGACCCCGGCGGGTGCCGAGGGCCAGGCCGTCTCCGCGGCCAACGCCGCCGGCTCCAAGGACGCCAAGGCGTCCAAGAGCGCCCGCAAGGTGATCTGGGCCGCCGAAGGCGCCCCCGTCCTCGCTTGGGAGACCGTCGTCGGCGGCCTCCAGGACGACGGCACCCCGAGCGAACTGCACGTGGTCACCGACGCCAAGACCGGCGCGAAGATCACCCAGTGGCAGGCCATCGAGACCGGCACCGGCAACACCATGTACAGCGGTCAGGTCACGCTGGGCACCTCCCAGTCGGGCAGCAACTACACGCTGACCGACGCCGGGCGCGGCAACCACAAGACGTACGACCTCAACGGCGGCAGCTCCGGCACCGGCAGCCTCTTCACCAACACGACCGACGTGTGGGGCAACGGCGCCGCGTCCAACCGCGCGACCGCCGGTGCCGACGCGCACTACGGCGCACAGCTGACGTGGGACTACTACAAGAACGTGCACGGCCGCAACGGCCTGCGCAACGACGGCGTGGCCCCGTACAGCCGGGTCCACTACGGCAACGCGTACGTGAACGCGTTCTGGGACGACTCCTGCTTCTGCATGACGTACGGCGACGGTACGAGCAACACGCACCCGCTGACGTCCATCGACGTGGCCGCCCACGAGATGACCCACGGCCTCACCTCGGTCACCGGCAACATGACCTACAGCGGTGAGCCCGGCGGTCTGAACGAGGCGACCTCCGACATCATGGCGGCGAACGTCGAGTTCTACGCCAACAACCCGCAGGACGTCGGCGACTACCTGGTCGGCGAGAAGATCGACATCAACGGTGACGGCACCCCGCTGCGCTACATGGACAAGCCGAGCAAGGACGGCGGCTCCAAGGACGCGTGGTACTCGGGCATCGGCAGCATCGACGTCCACTACTCCTCGGGCCCGGCCAACCACGTCTACTACCTGATGTCCGAGGGCTCCGGCGCCAAGGTCATCAACGGCGTGAGCTACAACTCGCCGACCTCGGACAACCTCCCGGTCACCGCGATCGGCCGTGACGCCGCCGCGAAGATCTGGTTCCGCGCGCTGACGGTGGGCTACTTCAAGTCGAACACCAACTACGCGGCCGCCCGTACGGCGACCCTCCAGGCCGCCGCCGACCTGTACGGCCAGGGCTCGACCACGTACAACAACGTGGCCAACGCCTGGGCCGGCATCAACGTCGGCGCGCGCATCGTCTCCGGCGTCTCGGTGACCCCGATCGCCAACCAGACCACCCAGGTCAACACCGCTGTGAGCCTCCAGGTCCAGGCGACCAGCACCAACCCGGGCGCGCTCAGCTACGCGGCGACCGGCCTGCCGGCCGGCCTGTCGATCAACTCCTCGACCGGTCTGATCTCGGGCACGGCCACCACCGCGGGCACGTCCAACGTGACCGTGACGGTGACCGACTCGCAGAGCAAGACGGGCACGACGTCCTTCACCTGGACCGTCGGCACGTCCCAGCAGAACGTGTTCGAGAACACGAACGACTACGCGATCGCCGACAACTCGACCGTCGAGTCCCCGATCGTCGTGACCCGCACGGGCAACGCCCCGAGCGCCCTCAAGGTGGACGTGAACATCATCCACACCTACGTCGGTGACCTGGTGGTCGACCTCGTCGCCCCCGACGGCTCCGTCTACAACCTGCGCAACCGCACCGGCGGCAGCGCGGACAACATCATCCAGCAGTTCACGGTGAACGCCTCCTCCGAGGTCGCCCAGGGCACCTGGAAGCTCCGGGTCCGTGACGCCGCCACGCTGGACACCGGCAAGATCGACAGCTGGAAGCTCACCTTCTGACCCACCGGGGCAGGCGGGTGAGGCCACACGGCTGACCCACTGAAAACGCGGGGCCGTCCGGGAGAGACCCTCCCGGGCGGCCCTGTTCCATGCGCCCCTGCCGTACGGGACCTGCGCCCCTGCGAGCGGGGACCTTCGGCCGCCGTCGACGGCCCCCGCGCACCGGACCTACGCAACCGTGGGGGCTGGGCGACCCGCCGCCCGGCGGGCACGCACGCCGCGCGCCGGCCGCCTTCCCGCTCCCGGAACTCGCGCAGACAGCGCTCGACTGCCACTTCCGCCCGGACGGCCTCGGCGAGGATCCTGGTGCCCGGATGCGGACCACCCCGCGGCTGCGCGCCGCCGGCGGCGCTCCGGCGGAAGTCCTCACCGTCCTCGGAAACTTCGCCGAGGTCTGGCTCGCCAAGGAGGGAACACGATGGTGTCGTCGGAGTCAACTGTCTGGAGAAGATCCAGCTCGCCACCGCCCCGGCGATGTTCGGCGCGATCCTGGCAGGCGTCGACCACGTGCTCGTGGGCGCGGGAGTCCCCGGTCAGATCCCTGCCCTCGCCGACCGGCTGGCGCGCTGCGAACCCTGTGTGACGCGGATCGCGGAGTCGGGGATCGCGCGTGCGCTGCGCGAGGAGCTCCTGGACCGGGCGCACGCCGGCACCCTGACGGTGCGACACGCGGGGGCGGCTGTGCCTGTGCAACGGCCTGCTGGCCACGATCGGCCTGGCACAGCGGCGGCCGGGCGGGCGGGCGGAACCACCGCTGGTGACGATCGGCAAGGACCTGTCGTTCCTGCCGAGGCTCTCCCCGGACGCGTCCCCTTACACGGCGGCGGACGTGGTGCGGTGGCCGGCGCCCGGAGCGCGCTGACGACCGTGGGGCCCGGCCTTCCCGGGGGGGGCGGGCCCCCCGTGGTCGGCGGACCCTGAGGTCAGCCGTGGTTGCGGAAGGCGGAGCGGAGGTCGTCGTCGTCCCAGCGCTCATCGCCGCAACCGCCCCGGCGGAAGCCGTCGTGGCAGTCGTCGTGGTGGCTGCGGACCGGCACGAACGTCACCGAGCGGACGTCGACGTCGTACACCGTGTCGCCGGGCTGGAGCTCTCGTTCCACCCGGCCGCCGCAGCCGAAGTCCGGGTAGAGCAGGGCCCGCGACTCGGTGCCGTTGTGCACGGCCGTGGCCGGGCGGCCGCGCGAAGTGCCCGTCAGTTCGTAGCACGTGTCGTTGTCCGCCGGGCGGATCTGCGCACGCTCGTCGTTGTCGATGATGTATTGCAGGCGGCCGAGGTCGTCGTGGCCTCCGGCCAGCGAGGGGCCGGCGGCGGGCAGGACGAGGGTGAGGGCGCCGAGGAACGCGACGGCGGTCTGGCGAAGACGCATGGGGCAGTCCGTTTCTGTGGGCACAGGGTGCCGCGCCGGTGGCACCCGGCAGGCAGGGGCGAGAGCGGTATTCCACGCCGACGCGCTGCGCCATGCCCTGCACGTGCGAAGGTTCACCCTGCCGGCCCGACCACTTTCACCCGCACGGCCCCGCCCGCCGCCCCCTACGCGGATGCGCGTTCGGATGCCGAGGAGCCCCCGGTGGCCGGACGGGGAACCGGGGCCGCCGCCGCCCCGGCCGGCGCCACGGCATGGCTCTGCGCCGGCATCTGCGCCTGCGCGGGAGCCTGCTCCTTCGTACGGACGAGCACCAGCACCAGCAGCGCGCCCGCCAGCCCCATCAGCCCCGAGACCAGGAACGTCTCCCGCAGCCCGCTCGCGAAGGCCCGCTCCACCCAGACCCTGGCCGCCGGACCCGACGCCAGCAGCTGACCGGCCCGCCCCGAGGCCAGCGCCTCGGCCGCGCCGCGCCCCTGGCCGGAGCCGCCGAGCCCGTCCCGCAGCCCGGCCTGGAAGACCGCGCCGAGCACCGCGACACCGAGCGCCATGCCCAGCTGCCGCGCGGTGTTCAGGGCGCCGCCGGCCATGCCCGCCCGGGCCGGGGCCACGGCGCCCATCGCGGCGGCCGCCAGGGCCGGGGTCGCCATGCCCACGCCGAGCCCGGTCACCACCAGTCCCGGGACCAGGACGGACCAGCCGTCGCCCGCGTCCGTCATCCAGGCCTGGAGCAGCGCGCCCGCTCCGATCAGCAGCAGCCCGCCGCCGATGGTCAGCCGCGCCGGAGCCCCGTGCAGCAGCCGCCCGGCCGCCGCGGAGACGGCGAACGAGGAGATGCTCAGCGGCACCAGCACCAGGCCGGCGGAGACCGGCCCCATCCCCTGCGCGGACTGCAGCCACAGGGAGACGTACATCAGGTACGAGAAGGCAGCCCCGGACAGCAGCAGAGCCCCGGCCATCACGCCGACGAAGGAGCGGCTGCGGAACAGCGAGAGGTCCAGCATCGGGCGGGGGCTGCGCAGTTCGACGAGGACGAAGGCGGCGAAGGCGGCCACGCCGAGGCCGAACAGGGCGAGGGTGGGGGCTCCGGTCCAGCCGTCCTCGCCGACGCGGATCAGCGCGTACGTGACGGCCGCGGCCCCCGTGGTGAAGGCGGCCATGCCGGGCAGGTCGAGGCCCTTGGCGCGGGGGTCGCGGGACTCGGCGACCGACCGGCAGGTCACGTACACGGCCAGGGCGCAGACGGGGAGGTTGATGAAGAAGATCCAGCGCCAGCCGAAGTGCTGCGTGAGCAGGCCGCCCAGGATCGGGCCGGCCGCGGCGGCGGCGCCGTTGACCGCGCCCCAGACGCCGAAGGCGACCCCGCGGTCGCGGCCCTGGTAGGCACTGCTCAGCAGGGCCATGGTGGTCGCGAACATCGCGGCGCCGCCGATGCCCTGGACGGCGCGGAACGCGATCAGCGCGGCCGGGCCGCCGGCCAGCCCGCAGGCGAGCGAGGCGGCGGCGAAGATCCCGAGCCCCGCGAGGTAGACCCGGCGGCGGCCGATCCGGTCGGCGAGGGAACCGGCGCCGAGCAGGAGCGCGGCGAGGGCCAGGGCGTAGCCGTCGATGACCCACTGGAGACCGGAGAAGGAGGTGTGCATGTCGGCGGCCATGTCGGGCAGGGCGACCATCACGATCGTGACGTCGACCAGGAGCATGAACGCCCCGAGGCACACCGCGGTGAGCGGGAGCCATTTACGCATGGAGGAACTCCTCGGGACCCGGAGGTCCGGCAGGGGATGGACGAGAGGGTTGTTCAGGGGGAAGGCGGTGGTTCCAAAATCCCAGCCGGGCGACCGAGCCCCCACCCAGACCCCTGCGCCTGCCGGATTTCCCCCATCACGCGTCCTGTCATGATGGAAACCATGACGACACCCGTACAGCCGGACGAGCTCGACCGGGGCCTGATGGAGGCCCTGATGATCGACGGGCGGGCCGCCTTCAGCAAGATCGCCGAGGTGCTGGAGGTCTCCGACCAGACGGTGGTGCGCCGCTACCGCCGGCTGCGGACCTCGGGGCTGCTCCGGGTGATCGGGCTCCCGCTGGGCAATCGCGTCGGGCTCTTCGAATCCTGGCTGCGGGTGCAGTGCGCGCCGGACGCCGCGCTCTCGGTGGCCGGGGCGCTGGCCCGGCGGCCGGACATCTCCTGGGTGAAGCTCGGCTCCGGCGGCACCGAGATCAACTGCCTGACCAAGGCCAGGACCCGGCAGGACCGCGACGGGCTGCTGCTGGACAAGCTCCCGCGCACCCGCCGGGTGACCGGGGTCAGCGCCCACACCATCCTGCGGGTGTACTACGGCGGCCCGTCGGGGTGGTGCGGCCTGGACGTGCTGCGGCCCGACCAGGTCGAGGCGCTGGGGCAGGCCACGGCCAGGCCGCCCGTGGTGCACGGGCAGGAGCAGGAGCGGTACGCCCTGGACGAGGCCGAGCAGGCGATGCTCGCGGTGCTGGCGCAGGACGGCCGGGCCGGCTATCCGGAGCTGGCCCGGGCCTCCGGTCTGTCGGAGTCCACCGCGCGCCGGCGCCTGGACCGGCTGCGGGAGCTCCGCGCGCTCTACTTCGACCTGGAGCTCGTCCCCTCGGCCCTGGGCTTCGACGCCGAGGCGACGCTCCTGCTGACCGCGGCCCCGGCCCGGCTGGCGGAGGCGGGGGCCGCGCTGGCCGGCCATCCGGAGGTGCCGTTCGCGGCCGCGGTGACGGGGACGGCCAACCTGATGGCCGCGGTGGTGTGCCGGGACACCGACGCGCTTTACACCTACCTGACCGAGCGGATCGGCGCGGTCCCCGGCATACGGCACGTGGAGGTGATCCCGACCCTGCGCAACATCAAGCGGGCCGGGATGCTGGTCGAGGGCGGGCGGCTGGTCGATCCGCCGCCCGCCCCCTGACCTCTGCCCGGGGAGCCCCGAAGGCTCCCGGCCGGAGCCCCGAAGGCCCCGGCCGCCGCTAGCGCAGCAGCACGCCGCCGCCCGCGCCCGCGTCACCGGCCGCGTCGGTCTCCACCGGGGCCGCGACCAGCCCCAGTTCGGCCGGGGTCGCCAGCATCGGGTGCGCGGGCAGGATCCGTACGGTGTAGCCGTAGGGCCCCGTACGGTCGAGGGCGAGCGGGCCCTCGTACATCCAGCGCCCCTCCAGGTCGGGCCCGGCGGTGGGCTTGAGCGGGAAGGAGCGCCCGCCCTGGATCACGTCCTGCGGATCCACCCGCCCGGCGACGGCCTGGACCTCCACGTCCTCGGGCGTGAGGGCGTCCAGCGCGACGCGCACCCGCAGGGTGAGGGTGGCCCCGAGCTCGGCCGTACCGCCCACCGGGGCCGCCGCCAGAGCCTCCACGTGCTCGACGGTGACCCGCGGCCAGGCCGCCCGGACCCGCCCCTTCCACCAGGCCAGGTCCCGCGCCGCGTCCGCGGTGAGGGCCCGGTGGGCGCGGGCGGCCGGGGCGTACAGCCGCTCCACGTACTCGCGCACCATGCGGCCCGCGAGCACCTTGGGCCCCAGCGAGACGAGGGTGCGACGGACCATCTCGATCCACCGCACCGGCAGCCCGCTGCGGCCCGCCCGGTCGTAGAACCGGGGGGCGACCCGGTCCTCGATCAACTCGTAGAGGGCTCCGGCCTCCAGGTCGTCGCGCCGGTCCTCGTCCGTGCCGAGCCCGTCGGCCGTGGGAATGGCCCAGCCGAAGTCCGGTTCGAACCATTCGTCCCACCAGCCGTCCAGCACGGACAGGTTGAGGCAGCCGTTGAGCGCCGCCTTCATCCCGCTGGTCCCGCAGGCCTCCAGCGGCCGCAGCGGGTTGTTCAGCCAGACGTCGCAGCCCGGGTAGAGCTTCTGCGCCATGGCCATGCCGTAGTCGGGCAGGAAGACGATCCGGTGGCGCACCCGCGGATCGTCGGAGAAGCGCACCAGCTCCTGGACCAGCCGCTTGCCCCCGTCGTCGGCCGGGTGGGCCTTGCCCGCGACGACGATCTGCACGGGCCGGTCCGGGTCGAGCAGCAGCGCGCGCAGCCGCTCGGGGTCGCGCAACATCAGCGTGAGCCGCTTGTACGAGGGCACGCGCCGGGCGAAGCCGATGGTGAGCACGTCCGGGTCGAGAACGGAGTCCACCCAGCCGAGTTCGGCCTCCGCGGCCCCGCGCTGGAGCCAGGAGGCCCGCAGCCGGTCGCGCACCTCCTGCACCAGCTGCTCGCGCAACACCCTCCGCAGGTCCCAGATGTCCTGGTCGCCGATGTCGGCGACCGCGTCCCAGCGCTGGGATCCTCCCACCGACAGCGCGTCCTCGGTGCGCCCGGCGCCGATCTGGCGCGCGCCCAGGCGGACCACCTCGGGGGCCACCCAGGTCGGGGCGTGCACGCCGTTGGTCACGGAGGTGATCGGCACGTCGGCCGGGTCGAAGCCCGGCCACAGGCCGGCGAACATGCCGCGGCTGACGGCGCCGTGCAGGGTCGAGACCCCGTTGGCCCGCTGGGCCAGGCGCAGCCCCATCACCGCCATGTTGAAGACCCCGGGGTCGCCGCCGGGATAGGACTCGGCGCCCAGTTCCAGGATCCGGTCGACCGGCAGGGCGGCCAGCTCCGCGCCGGGCCCGAAGTGCCGGGCGACCAGGGACCGGTCGAAGCGGTCGATGCCGGCGGGCACCGGCGTGTGCGTCGTGAACACCGTCCCGGCGCGCACCGCCTCGACGGCGGCCTCGAAGCCGAGCCCCTGCTCCCCTTCCAGTTCCCTTATGCGTTCGAGCCCGAGGAAGCCGGCGTGCCCCTCGTTGGTGTGGAACACCTCGGGGTCGGGGTGCCCGGTGATCCCGCAGTACGCGCGCACCGCGCGCACGCCGCCGATGCCGAGCAGCATCTCCTGGAGGAGGCGGTGGTCGCTGCCGCCGCCGTAGAGCCGGTCGGTCACCTCGCGGGCGCCGGCGTCGTTGTCCTCGACGTCGGAGTCGAGGAGCAGCAGCGGTACGCGGCCGACGCGGGCCTGCCAGATGTGCGCGTGCAGGGCGCGGCCGCCCGGCAGGCTCAGGCTCACCCGGGCCGGTGCCCCCTCGCCGTCGCGCAGCAGGGAGACGGGCAGTTCGTTGGGGTCGAGGACGGGATAGTGCTCCTGCTGCCAGCCGTCCCGGGAGAGGGACTGGCGGAAGTAGCCGTGGCGGTACAGCAGTCCCACGCCGATGAGCGGGACGCCGAGGTCGCTGGCGGCCTTGAGGTGGTCCCCGGCCAGGATGCCGAGGCCGCCGGAGTACTGCGGCAGGGCGGCGGTGATCCCGAACTCGGGTGAGAAGTAGGCGATCCCGGCGGGCAGCTCGGCATGGTCCTCGTGACTCTGGTACCACCTCCCGCCGTGGACGTAGTCGTCGAGGTCGGCGGCGACGACGGCGAGGCGGCGCAGGAACCGCCGGTCTGAGGCCAGTTCCTCCAGCCGGGGTCCGGAGACCGCGCCGAGCAGCCGGACGGGATCGCCGCCGGCGGCCTGCCAGCCCTCTGGGTCGACGGATTGGAAGAGTTCACGGGTCTCGGTATGCCACGACCAGCGCAGATTTCGCGCGAGATCGGCAAGCGGAAGCAATGGTTCCGGGAGGACGGGGCGCACGGTGAATCGACGGATAGCCTTCACACGTTCTACCTTCGCAGGCGATTGCGGATCGAAGCGGACGCACCACGCTGTGCGTCCGCGCATCACCCCGGGAAGGCTAGCTTCACCGGGGCCCCGCCTGCCACAGCGCCTCGTGCACCGGACCCCCCGCCGCGCGCGGGGGTGCGGCCGATCGGGTGGTCCGGGGCCCGGTGCGGCTCTTCGCGGTGGATGCCGGCCCAGCCGTTCGCGGTGGAGGCCGGCGCGCCCGGGCGGCGGCCGTCCGCAGCGGGGGCCGAAGGGCCCGGCCCGCCCGGAACGCCGGGAAGGGTGACGGGCGGGCGGTGAGCGAGCACCCCGTACGAGTGGCACGCGGCAGGAGGGTTCCCTCCGAAAAAAGGGAGGTGGATTCAGGACATTCCGACGGCGGGAACGTCACGTGGAAGACACACGGAAGGGTCCTCTGACCCCTCCTCAGAAGGGATTCGTCACTCCGGATATACCGCCCTCACGCTCCCAAATCACCGGTCACGGGTGAGGATCGTGATGCCTGTGGGACAAGGGTCGTCAGGACGTACATCCGTTAGTCCCAACCGACTTGACTGAGCCTCGGCGGATGTCGGCCAACACCTTGGTACGGGCCGCGCGACTACGTACGAGTAGTTAACCGAGCGCACTGATTGAGCGGGGCGAGAGTGGGCAGGGCTCCCCGCGTACCCGCACGGCACCCCGCCCCACCACCTCTCCCGCCACCCGAGTGAACGCGGACAGGAGCGGCCATGCCCGCAGCCCAGCCGTCTTCCGAGCGGCTAGAAACAGAGCGAACAGAGCGTGCACGACCAGCCGGTGTCCCGGCTGGACTGTTGTCACCGAGCCCTGCGAACTGCCCCCAGGTGATCCCATCATGATCGGTCGTATTCCCGTTCTGGACGTCCGCCCTGCCGTCGACTGCGGCGCCAGACCCGCCAAGGCGGTCGTGGAGGAGGTCTTCGAGATCTCCGCCACCGTTTTCCGCGAAGGCCACGACGCCGTCGCCGCCCATGTCGTGCTCCGCGACCCCAGCGGGCGGCTTCGGCCCCCCGTGCCGATGCGGGAGCTGGCGCCCGGTACCGACCGCTGGGGCGCCCGGGTCTGCGCCGACACCGAGGGGAGGTGGACGTACACCGTCGAGGCGTGGAGCGACCCGGTCGGCACCTGGCAGGCCCACGCCGCCATCAAGATCCCGGCCGGCATCGACCCCGGGCTCACCCTGCTCGAAGGCGCCGAGCTCTACGAGCGGGCCGGCTCCCGCATCCCCAAGAAGGACGGCCGCGCGCACGTCCTGGCCGCCGCCGAGGCCATGCGCGACGAGGACCGCCCCGTGGAGCTGCGGTACTCCGCCGCCCTCGCGGCCCCGGTGCAGGAGGCCCTCGCCCGGCGCCCGTACCGGGAGCTGGTCACCGCCTCCAAGGCCCTGCCGCTGGTCGTGGAGCGCAAGCGGGCCCTCTTCGGCTCCTGGTACGAGATGTTCCCCCGCTCCGAGGGCGCCGTCGTCGAGCCCGGCGCGGAACCCGTCAGCGGAACGCTGCGCACCGCCGCCGAGCGGCTGCCGGCCATCGCCTCGATGGGCTTCGACGTGGTGTACCTGCCCCCCATCCACCCCATCGGGAGCACGTACCGCAAGGGACCGAACAACACGCTCTCCGCAGGCAGTTGGGATCCGGGGGTGCCGTGGGCCATCGGATCCACCGAAGGCGGCCACGACGCCGTCCACCCCGACCTCGGCACCATCGAGGACTTCGACGCCTTCGTCGCCCGCGCCCGCGAGCTGCGCATGGAGGTCGCGCTCGACTTCGCGCTCCAGTGCTCCCCGGACCACCCCTGGGTGGAGAAGCACCCCGAGTGGTTCCGCCACCGGGCCGACGGGACGATCGCGTACGCCGAGAACCCGCCGAAGAAGTACCAGGACATCTACCCGATCCACTTCGACACCGACATGGCCGGGCTCGTCCGGGAGACGGTCCGCATCCTGCGGTACTGGATGGACCACGGGGTCCGGATCTTCCGGGTGGACAATCCGCACACCAAGCCGGTCGTCTTCTGGGAGAAGGTGATCGCGGACATCAACAAGTCCGACCCCGACGTGATCTTCCTGGCGGAGGCCTTCACCCGGCCCGCCATGATGCGCGCGCTCGCCGCGATCGGCTTCCAGCAGTCCTACACGTACTTCACCTGGCGCAACACGAAGGCCGAGCTGACCGAATACCTGACCGAGCTCACGGACACCCGTTCGGCCTCCGTCATGCGGCCGAATCTCTTCGTCAACACGCCCGACATCCTCCACGCGTACCTCCAGCACGGCGGCCGGCCGGCCTTCGAGGTGCGCGCCGTCCTCGCCGCCACCCTCTCCCCCACCTGGGGCGTCTACGCCGGCTACGAGCTGTGCGAGAACACCCCGGTCCGGGAGGGCAGCGAGGAGTACCTGAACTCCGAGAAGTACGAGTTCCGGCCGCGCGACTGGGCGGCCGCCGACCGCGAGGGCCGCACGATCGCCCCGCTGATCACCTCGCTGAACCGGCTGCGCCGCCGCAACCCGGCGCTCCAGCAGCTGCGCGACCTCCACTTCCACACGACCGACAACGAACAGGTGATCGCCTATTCGAAGCACGCGGGCGCCAATTCCGTACTGGTGGTCGTCAACCTCGATCCGCACCACACCCAGGAGGCGACGGTCTCGTTGGACATGCCGGCACTCGGCCTCGACTGGCACGGGTCCCTCGCGGTGCGCGACGAGCTCACCGGCGAGACCTACCACTGGGGCAGCGCCAACTACGTACGTCTGGAGCCGGGCCGCACGCCCGCGCACGTACTGACGGCTCTGCGACCGTCCCCGCCCACCGGAGGGTCACCCACCACATGATGATCAACGATCCCGTCCACGACACGTTCGAGGACACCCCCGCGAAGGACCGCGACCCCGACTGGTTCAAGCGTGCGGTCTTCTACGAGGTGCTCGTACGGTCCTTCCACGACAGCAACGGTGACGGCGTAGGGGACCTGAAGGGGCTCACCGCCAAGCTCGACTACCTGCAGTGGCTGGGCGTCGACTGCCTCTGGCTGCCGCCGTTCTTCGCCTCGCCGCTCCGCGACGGGGGCTACGACGTCGCGGACTACACGTCCGTGCTGCCCGAGTTCGGCGACCTCGCCGACTTCGTGGAGTTCGTGGACGCCGCGCACCAGCGCGGCATGCGGGTGATCATCGACTTCGTCATGAACCACACGAGCGACCAGCACGAGTGGTTCCAGCAGTCCCGCAAGGACCCGGACGGTCCGTACGGCGACTACTACATGTGGGCCGACAACGACAAGCAGTACCAGGACGCCCGCATCATCTTCATCGACACCGAGACCTCCAACTGGACCTACGACCCGGTCCGCAAGCAGTACTACTGGCACCGCTTCTTCTCGCACCAGCCGGACCTCAACTACGAGAACCCGGCCGTCGTGGAGGAGATCATCTCGGCGCTGCGCTTCTGGCTGGACCTCGGCATCGACGGTTTCCGGCTCGACGCCGTGCCCTACCTCTACGCCGAGGAGGGCACCAACTGCGAGAACCTGCCGCGCACCCACCAGCTGCTCAAGCGGGTCAGGGCCGAGATCGACGCGCACTACCCCGACACGGTGCTGCTCGCCGAGGCCAACCAGTGGCCCGAGGACGTCGTCGACTACTTCGGGGACTTCGCCAAGGGCGGGGACGAATGCCACATGGCCTTCCACTTCCCCGTCATGCCGCGCATCTTCATGGCCGTGCGAAGAGAGTCGCGCTACCCCGTCTCCGAAATCCTGGCCAAGACCCCGGCGATCCCGGACCGCTGCCAGTGGGGCATCTTCCTGCGCAACCACGACGAGCTCACCCTCGAAATGGTCACCGACGAAGAGCGCGACTACATGTACGCCGAGTACGCCAAGGACCCGCGGATGCGGGCCAACATCGGCATCCGGCGCCGGCTCGCCCCGCTCCTCGACAACGACCGCAACCAGATGGAGCTGTTCACTGCCCTGCTGCTGTCGCTGCCCGGCTCGCCGGTGCTCTACTACGGCGACGAGATCGGCATGGGCGACAACATCTGGCTCGGCGACCGCGACGGGGTCCGCACCCCGATGCAGTGGACCCCGGACCGCAACGCCGGTTTCTCCTCGTGCGATCCGGGCAGGCTCAACCTGCCGGTCATCATGGACCCGGTCCACGGGTACCAGGTCACCAACGTCGAGGCCGCGATGGCATCGCCCTCGTCGCTGCTGCACTGGACCCGCAGACTGATCGAGGTACGCAAGGCGAACCCGGCCTTCGGCCTCGGCTCGTACACCGAACTGCCTTCGTCCAACCCGGCGGTACTGGCCTTCCTGCGCGAGTACGGGGACGACCTGGTGCTGTGCGTGCACAACTTCTCGCGTTTCGCGCAGCCCACCGAGCTGGATCTCCGGTCGTTCAACGGGCGGGTCCCGGTGGAGCTCACGGGTGACGTGCGCTTCCCGCCGATCGGCGAATGGCCGTACCTGCTCACGCTCGCGGGGCACGGCTTCTACTGGTTCCGCCTGCTGGGCGAGTAGCCGCCGAGTACGGGGTGGGCGCGCGAATGGGTCAATCGCCCGCCCCTGTACGGATCATCCTGACCCGACACTCGTGCACCACCGGAGAAGCAACTGACGCGATCCGGGACACTCTCCGCATTCTGTGACGGCCCGGGGAAAGGACGCGACGCCATGTCGGAGGCTGCATCCGCCGGGACGACGAGCACGACCGGACTCAGTCCACTGGAGCCGATGCTCCGGGACTGGCTGCCGCTCCAGCGCTGGTTCGCCGGCAAAGGACGGCGCATCGGCCGGCTCCGGATGATCTCGGCGGCCGATCTCTTGCCACCGGGGTCCTCCCCAGGCCTCGTCCACCTGCTCCTGGACGTCGACGGCGACTGCTACCAGCTGCTGCTCGGCGTGCGCCCCGCCCTGCCGCCGGCCCTGGCGCCCGCGCTGATCGGACGGCCCGAGCAGGGCCCGTACGCCGGCCAGTGCGTCTACGAGGGGCTGGGCGATCCGAGGCTGGCGGCGCTGCTGCTGGAACGGTTGCGCGCTCCCGGCACCCTCGGGCCGCTGCGCTTCGACCGCGATCCGATGGCGCTGATCCCGGCGGCGCTCACCCCCCGGCCGCTGTCGGGGGAGCAGACCAACTCCTCGCTGATCTACGGGGATTCGTACATCCTCAAGGTGTTCCGCCGGGTCGGCCCCGGCGTCAACCCGGACCTGGAACTGCCCAGAGCGCTGGCGGCCGCCGGATGCGCCCGCGTCCCGGCGCCGGTCGCCTGGTACGAGGCGGTGCTCGCGGGTGGAGAACCGTTGACCCTGGGCGTGCTCCAGCCCTACCTGCGCGGCTCCGACGACGGCTGGCAGCTCGCCCTCGGCCGGCTGCGCTCGGGGGACGACTTCACCGCCGAGGCGCACGCGCTGGGCCGGGCCACCGCCGAGGTGCACAGCGCCCTGGCCGCCGCCCTGCCCACCGTCGCGCTGGGCCCGGAGCAGACCGCCCGGCTCGCCTCCGGGATGACGGCCCGGCTGGCGGCCACCGCCCGCGAGGTGCCCGCGCTGCGGCCCTACGAGGCGGGACTGCGCGGGGCCTTCGACGCGCTGGCCGCCTCCCGCGGGGCCGGGGTACCCGCCCAGCGGATCCACGGGGACCTGCACCTGGGCCAGACCCTGCGCACCGCCGACGGGATCTGGGCGCTGATCGACTTCGAGGGCGAGCCGGCCCGGCCGCTGGCCGACCGGCGCCGCCCCGAACCCGCCGTCCGCGACATCGCCGGCATGCTGCGCTCGTTCGACTACGCGGCCCGCTCCCACCGCCCGTTCGCGCCCGCCTGGGCGGACGCCTGCCGGACCGCGTTCTGCGAGGGGTACGCCCGCACGACTGGCCGGGACCCCCGCGAGGACCGCGTCCTGCTGCGCGCCTACGAGACCGACAAGGCGGTGTACGAGGCGCGATACGAGTCCCGGCACCGCCCCGACTGGCTGCACGTCCCCATGGCGGCCATCCGCAGGCTCGCCGCCGGTTCGGACCGGGGATTCGGCCGGGCGCAGCCGGGCACCGCCTCCCCGGGGGCCGGTCCCGCCCCCGGCGAAGGCTTCCCCTCCCTCTCTCCCCACCCCCGCCCGCAGCCGCCTAGGAGGCCGCACACGTGAGCCCCGCCCGTCAGTCACCGTCGACCACCCCGCCCGTTTCCCCGGCCCCGGCTCCGGAGCCGGCCCCGGCTCCGGCCGACCCGGCGCCGCGCAAGGCCACGGCACCGCGCGCCCGGAGGGCTCCCGCGCACGGGGTACGGCCGGCGCCCGCGCTCGGCGCCGAGGAACGGGCCCGGCTGCTGGAGGGCCGCCACCACGATCCCCACGGGGTGCTGGGCGCCCGGACGCGCCGGGACGGAGTGGTCTTCCGCGTGCTGCGGCCCTACGCCAAGTCGGTCACGGTCGTCGCGAAGGGGCTGCGGGCCGCGCTCCACGACGACGGCGACGGGCTGTTCTCGGGGCTGCTGCCGCTGGGCGGGGTACCGGACTACCGGCTGCTGGTCGCGTACGACAGCGACGAGATCGAGGTGCACGACCCGTACCGGTTCCTGCCCGCCCTCGGCGAGCTGGACCTGCACCTGATCGGCGAGGGCCGGCACGAGGAGCTGTGGAACGCGCTCGGGGCCCGGCCGATGGAGCACCAGGGCGTGGCCGGCACCCGGTTCACCGTGTGGGCGCCGAACGCCCAGGGGGTCCGGGTCACCGGGGACTTCTCGTACTGGGACTCGGTCGCCCACCCCATGCGCTCGCTGGGGTCGAGCGGCGTGTGGGAGCTGTTCCTGCCGGGGGTGGGCGAGGGCGCGCTGTACAAGTACGACATCACGCGGCCCGACGGCAGCCACACCCTGCGCGCGGACCCGATGGCCCGCGCGGCGGAGGTCCCGCCGGCCACCGCCTCGGTCGTCACCGCCTCGCACTACGAGTGGCAGGACGCGCAGTGGATGGCGCGGCGCGGGGACCGGCCGGTGCACCAGGCCCCGTTCTCGGTGTACGAGCTGCACCTGGCCTCCTGGCGGCCGGGGCTCTCGTACCGGCAGCTGGCCGAGCAGCTGCCCCCGTACGTCCAGGAGCTGGGCTTCACGCACGTGGAGCTGATGCCGGTCGCCGAGCACCCCTTCGGGGGGTCGTGGGGCTACCAGGTCACCGGGTTCTACGCGCCGACCTCGCGGATGGGCGGTCCGGACGACTTTCGGTTCCTCGTGGACGCCCTGCACCAGGCCGGGATCGGGGTGATCGTCGACTGGGTGCCCGCGCACTTCCCGCGCGACGAGTGGGCGCTCGCGGAGTTCGACGGGCGGCCCCTGTACGAGCACCACGACCCGCGGCGGGCCGCGCACCCGGACTGGGGCACGCTGGAGTTCGACTACGGCCGCAAGGAGGTCCGCAACTTCCTCGTCGCGAACGCCGTGTACTGGTGCGAGGAGTTCCACGTGGACGGCCTGCGCGTGGACGCCGTGGCCTCGATGCTCTACCTCGACTACTCGCGCCGTGAGGGCGAGTGGACGCCCAACGAGCACGGGGGCCGGGAGAACCTGGACGCGGTCGGCTTCCTCCAGGAGATGAACGCGACGGTGTACCGGCGCTGTCCGGGCGTGGTGACGATCGCGGAGGAGTCCACGGCCTGGGCAGGCGTGACCCGGCCGACGGACGGGGGCGGGCTCGGCTTCGGGCTGAAGTGGAACATGGGCTGGATGCACGACACCCTGCGCTACGCCACCAAGGACCCGGTGCACCGCAAGTACCACCACCACGACATGACGTTCGGGATGATCTACGCGTACAGCGAGAACTACGTGCTGCCGATCTCGCACGACGAGGTGGTGCACGGCAAGGGCTCGCTGGTGTCGAAGATCCCCGGGGACTGGTGGCAGCAGCGGGCCATACACCGTGCGTACCTGGGCTTCATGTGGGCCCATCCCGGCAAGCAGCTGCTCTTCATGGGGCAGGAGTTCGCGCAGGGTTCGGAGTGGTCGGAGGCGCACGGGCCGGACTGGTGGCTCCTGGACTCCTCCTACACGGCGGCCGCCGACCACCGCGGGGTGCGCGACCTGGTGCGCGATCTGAACCGCACGTACACGGCGGCGCCCGCCCTGTGGGAGCGGGACACCGTGCCGGAGGGCTTCGCGTGGGTGGAGGCGGACGCGGCGGAGGACAACGTCTTCGCGTTCCTGCGGTACGCGCAGGACGGCTCGCCGCTGCTGTGCGTGTCGAACTTCTCGCCGGTGGTGCGGCACGCGTACCGGATCGGCGTGCCGCAGGAGGTGCCGTGGTGGCGGGAGGTCCTCAACACGGACCTGGAGCAGTACGGCGGCAGCGGGGTGCGCCACCTTCAGCCACTGCGGCCCGAGCGCGTGGCCGCGCAGGGCCGCCCGGCGAGTCTGCGGATGACGCTTCCGCCGCTGGCGACGCTCTGGTTCAGGCCGTGACGGCGGCTGTGGTGGCGGCGCGGCCCGTGGCGGCCGCGCCGGTGACCTCTTCGAGCTCCTGAAGGAGCTTGCGCTTGGCGCGGGCCCCGACCATCTGCTTGACGGGCTCGCCGTCGCGGAAGACGAGCAGGGTCGGCATGGACAGCACCCCGTACCGCACGACGGTGGCGGGGTTGCGGTCCGCGTCGATCTGCACGACCTTGAGGCGCTCGGCCTCCTCGGCGGCGATGGCGGACAGTACGGGCGCGAGCTGCCGGCACGGGCCGCACCAGTCGGCGGTGAACTCCACGAGGACGGGCCGCCCCCGCTCGGCGAGCACCTGCGCCTCGAAGTCCTGGTCGGTCACCTCGGCGACACCCTGGGCGTGGATCATGTGGTTCCCCTCTCCTGCGGTCCGGTCATTTCACAGCGTGGCGACGCCGCCTCCCCGGCGGCGTCCTCGGCGGCGGCGAGCTGCCGCGCGACCTGCTCCCGTACGTCGGCCAGCTGGCCGATCAGCCCGTCGAGTTCGGCCAGCTTGCGCCGGTAGACGGCCAGGGAGGCGGGACAGGAGTCCCCGGCGGGATGGCCGGCGCGCAGGCAGTCGACGAACGGGCGGGTCTCCTCCAGCTCGAAGCCGAAGTCCTGGAGCATGCGGATCTGGCGCAGCAGCCGCAGGTCGTCCTCGTCGTACGTGCGGTAGCCGTTGCCGGCGCGCCGCGCGGGCAGCAGTCCGCGCGACTCGTAGTACCGCAGGGTCCGCGTGCTGGTCCCGGCCCGCTCCGCCAGTTCGCCGATGCGCATGCCCCGACCGTAATCCTTGACGCCGACGTCAAGGCAAGGAGCGGGGGCGGGGCCGGGGTGCGGGGCGGCGCCGGGTGCGGGACGGGGCCGGGGTGCGGGACGGGGCCGGGGTGCGGGACGGGGCCCTCGCCACCCCCGTGGGCGAGGGCTCCCACCTGGATCACGCGCCGGGCGGGGCGCCGGTTCAGCCGGGCGGGACGCCGGTTCAGGAGGGGGTGCGGGAGATCGGTGAACATCGTGCACAGGGGTTTCGCGCGGTCGGCCGGGACCGTACGCTGAGAAGTGGATCTCGTGCTGTCCGGATTACCGGACAGTCGCCGCGAAGCTCGCATCCGGAGGGGAACTCCCTAGGACGTTCCTACGGTTTCCGGGCTTGTTTGAACGGTCTGTAGTCGCCACCCCTTGGGCACTCCTACGGTGTGCCCTGTGCACTCCAGCCCTCCCTTCAATGCCCCCGCCGCGCGCCGCCTCCGCGCAGCCCTGGGCATGGCTCCCGGTCATGTCGCCTATGGCCTGCGCGCCCAGTACGGACTGATCGTCGAGCCCGAGACCGTGATGGCCTGGGAGCGCGGCGAGATATCCCCGAGTTCCGCCGAGCTCACGGCGCTGGCCGGTGTCCTGTGGTGCGCCCCCGGCGAACTGCTCGCCGAACCGGTGACCCTGCGGGAGCACCGGATGGCCCGCGGCATGGCCGCGGACGAGCTGTCCCGGCGGATCGGGCTGGAGACGGCCGCCTACCAGAAGATGGAGGACACCGGACGCTGGAAGGGCAACGAGCGGCAGTCCGTGGCCCTGGCGCAGGTGCTCGGGCTGTCGCTGGCCCAGTTCGTGGCGGCGACCGGCAAACAGGACGAGCTCGCCGAGCTGCTGCGCAACGCGGTGACCACGCGCTGGCAGGCGTACGTGAAGCCGCTGGCCAAGCTGCTGCCCGTGCCGAAGCAGCACCTGGAGCCGGTCCTGGAACGGCTCCACGGGGACTACCAGTCGAAGATGGTGGCCACGTTGAGCTGGGGCGGCGCCGCGGGCGAGGCCGGCACGGGCGACGCGGGCCGCCAGTTCCTGACCGACATCGTGGCCCACTTCTGGTCCTACGCCACCGGCCCCCGCCAGTGACGTGAACCGGGCCGCGCCTACTTCAGCGGCGCGAACACCACGGTCGCGGCGCTGCCCGCGCGGCCGAGGTCCTGCCTGAGCCGGTCGGCCGCCCTCCGGTCTCCGACCAGGACGGTCGGCGGGGTCGGGCACGACGCGATCGCACCCTTCAGCCGGCCCAGCGACGCCTGGTACTCCTTCTCGTCGACGGCGGCCGGGCCGCCGATCTTGACGTGGTACACCTCGTAGAGCCCGACCATCGCGCCCGCCCGGTGGGAGAGGAGCTGCGCGAGGAACGTCGCCCGCAGGTTCAGGTAGCTGTCGTCCCCGTAGAGGGCGATCACGGGAGAGTCGACACCCTTCATATCGCGCCCGGCCAGCGTCTTGGCCGCCGGGCCGATGTCGTTCTCGTGCTCGCCCCGGGCCCACTTGACCATCTGGCTGTCGTACCAGGCCGAAGGGTGACCCCACCCGGACGGCACGCCCCATTGGACGTGGCCGAAGAGTGCGAGCGCGGCGGCCGTCGCGATGCCGGACCGCAGCAGCAGGCCGGCCCTGCGGCGCAGCGCAGAGCCCGTCGTGCGCGCGGCGGGCTGGAGCATCAGCCCGACCACGCCCAGCGAGACCAGGGCGATCACGAGCCCGGCGGCGGTCAGCTTCTCGAAGTAGTACGAGTAGTAGCCGATGGTGTGCTTCTGCCAGGCGCCGAAGAGGCCGATCACCGCGGTGGCACCGAGGACGAGGGCCAGGACCATCTGCCCCGTGCCCGTCCTGCGGTTCGGCGGCAGGGACGCGGCCGCCAGGGCGAGCAGTCCGCAGCCGATGAACACGGGACGGTCGGGGATGACCATCGGTCCGGCGAGGTTGGACGTCTTCGAGACGTCCAGCTCGGCGAGGACCGAGAGGGCACTGGGCAGTCCCGCGATCAGGGTGCCGGCCGCCAGCGCACCGATGACCAGGCGGCGGTGCGGGGCGAAGCGCCTCCGGTGGACGACCAGGACGGCGACCACGGTGAGGCCGACGAGGACGCCGTAGAGGTTGTAGACGAAGGTCACGCAGACCAGGGCCGCCACTGCGACGAGGACGAACTCGGCGCGGGCCATCGCCGGCCGCACGAGCAGTGCCAGCGCGACGGCGAGGAAGAGCAGTCCGAAGGTCTCGGAGTCGAAGCCCCACGCGACCAGTTGCGCCATCGAGCCGGACATCATCACCGCGGCCACGGTCGCGCAGACCGCCGCCGTGCGCCAGCCCCGCAGGCGCGGGCCGCCGATCCAGCGGGCGGCCCAGACGAGCGTCCCGCAGAGCAGGGCGTAGCCCGCCAGGACGTACAGGAGGTAGCGGTGCGTCATGTCGAGGCCGGAGCCGCCGTCGGTCGAGGACTTGACCAGGACGTCGGTCCAGGCCAGCAGGAAGTGGTAGCCCTGCGGGTAGACCGCCTCGGACGGGGTCATCATGTACGCCTTGGCGGCCTCCTGGTGGAGGAAGGCGTAGCCGCCGAGGTGGTGGATGCCGTCGAAGTACGAGAAGTGGCCCATCCGGTCCTCGGACGTGGCGAAGTACGCCAGCCGGTCGGCAGTCGACTTGCCGGCCAGCGGGTGGTGGAAGTACCGCCAGACCACGGCCACCGTGCCGAGTACGAGAGCGTCCGAGCCGCGCAGGCGCAGCGGGATCCGGGGCCTGCGGCCGGCGAGCCAGCCGGTGACGGACAGGACGCTCAGCAGGAGGCCCGTTCCGGGGACGGGTGCCAGGCCCCACGGCCAGACGGAGAAGAGCAGGCCGAAGGCCATCACCGCCCCGCAGAGCAGGAAGACCGCGACCACCAGGCGGTCGAGGAGCCCCCCGCCGACGCGGATCAGGGAGGCGATGGCGAGCACCAGGACGGGGAGGAGCACCACGTCGAGGGAGAGCGTGTGGAGCAGGAGCGGCAGCGCCCAGGACAGCGCCACGGCCGCGCCGAGGACGGGCCACCGCCTCCCGCTGCCGGCGCCGTCCCCGGCCGGGCGCTGCGCCCGGATGTCGACGGGCTCGGTTGTCGGGGCGGCAGAGCGGATGGCCACGGGAGACGGGCGCCTTCCATCGAGCGGTGGGAACGGATGACGGGGCCGGACACAACGGCCCGGTCCGTCCACACGGCTCGGCCCCCCACCCCGGACCCCCGGGGCGAAAATCATATCCGCCGGGTACGGGCGCGGCAGAAGGCCCCGGAGCGCGGATCTGCGGGGCGCGACGGGGCAGCGGGGACCGGAGGCCGTTCGGCTCCGCGGTTCAGGACGCAGGTCCCGCCGGGGCGGGCGCAGGTCCCGGCGGGGTAGGACGTCCGGCCGGCAGTGAATGTGACGTCAGGCGCGGCCCCGGGGTGGGTCAGAAGACCGACTCGGCCTCGTACATGCGGTCCTCCGGGACCGTCTTCAGTTCGGTGACGGCCTGGGCCAGCGGGGCCATCACGATGTCGGTGCCGCGCAGGGCGGTCATGTTGCCGAAGTCGCCGCGGTGGACGGCCTCCACCGCGTGCCAGCCGAAGCGGGTCGCCAGGACGCGGTCGTAGGCGGTGGGGACGCCGCCGCGCTGGACGTGGCCGAGGATGACCGGGCGGGCCTCCTTGCCGAGGCGGTGCTCCAGCTCGACGGCCAGGCGGTTGCCGATGCCGGCGAAGCGCTCGTGGCCGTACTGGTCGATGGCGCCCTTCTCGTACGGCATGGAGCCCTCGGCCGGGTGCGCGCCCTCGGCGACGCAGATGACGGCGAACTTCTTCCCTCGGGAGAATCGTTCCTCCACCATCTTCACCAGGGCGTCCACCTCGAAGCGGCGCTCCGGCAGGCAGATCCCGTGCGCCCCGCCGGCCATGCCGGACTCCAGGGCGATCCAACCCGCGTGCCGGCCCATGACCTCGACGACCATCACGCGCTGGTGCGATTCGGCGGTGGTCTTGAGGCGGTCGATGGCCTCGGTGGCGACCATGACGGCGGTGTCGAAGCCGAAGGTGCGGTCGGTGGAGGAGATGTCGTTGTCGATGGTCTTCGGCACGCCGACGACCGGCATCCCGGCGTCCGACAGCATCCGGGCGGCCGTGAGGGTGCCCTCGCCGCCGATCGGGATCAGGGCGTCGATGCCGTAGCGCAGCGCCAACTCCTGGGCGTTCTCGGCGGCTTCGTGCAGCCGCGCGCGCTCCATGCGGGCCGAGCCGAGGATGGTGCCGCCGCGGGCGAGGATGCCGCTGACGGCGTTGATGTCGAGGGGGCGGTGGTGCCCGTCCAGGAGGCCCTTGAAGCCGTCCTCGAAGCCGATGACCTCGTCCCCGTGTCCGACCACGGCGCGGTGCACGACCGAACGGATGACAGCGTTCAGGCCCGGGCAGTCGCCGCCTGCGGTGAGAACTCCGATACGCATCGTGCTGTGTCTCCTGCTCCTGGTCGTACCGGGCCGTACGCGTGCGGGCGGACAGCCGTACATCTGAAAGGCGTCGTGTTCGTCAGGGTGGGGCCTGTCCGATTGTTCCACGGGCCGGGGGTCCGGCGCTGTCCGCGGCGCTCCACCCACCAGGCCCTTCGACCCCCCGGAACGGGCCTTTCCCGGCGGGCGCTGTACTTGGCCGCCAAGGTATTGTCAAGAGGTCAGGCCCACCCTAACGGGGAAAAAGCCACTGCATCCACTGCATGTACGGCATTCACGGCATCCACACGATGAGACGGAGACCACGCGTGACGCGCAGCGTGTACGTGACCGGTATCGAGCGGGGCGACGGCCGCCAGGTCGTCGAGCTGGGGATCATGGAGCTGCTGACCCGCCAGACGGCGCGGGTCGGCGTCTACCGGCCGTTGCTCCACGACGCACCGGACCGGCTCTTCGACCTCCTGAAGGCCCGCTACCGGATCGAGCAGGACCCGCGGGCGGCCTACGGCATGGAGTACCACGAGGCCTCCGCCATCCTGGCCGAGAAGGGCATCGACGAGCTGGTGTCCCAGCTGGTGGACCGCTACCACCGGGTGGCCCGCGACTACGAGGTCATGCTCGTCCTCGGCACCGACTACGCCGACACGAACCTCCCCGACGAGCTGGCGCTCAACGCCCGCCTCGCCAACGAACTGGGGGCCGTCGTGGTGCCCGTCGTCGGCGGCACCAGGCACCCCGCGGAGTCGGTGCGCGCCGAGGCCCAGAGCGCCTTCCGCGCGTACCAGAGCCTCGGCTGCCACGTCGTCGCGATGGTGGTCAACCGGGTGGTCGCCGAGGACCGGGACGGGATAGCCGAGCGGCTGGCCGCCCGGCTGCCCGTGCCCTGCTACGTGCTGCCGGACGACAAGTCGCTCTCCGCCCCGACCGTCGCCCAGATCACCCGGGCGCTCGGCGGCGAGGTGCTCCTCGGGGACGAGGCCGGACTGGCCCGCGACGCGGTGGACTTCGTCTTCGGCGGCGCCATGCTGCCGAACTTCCTGGGCGCCCTGACGCCCGGCTGCCTGGTGGTCACCCCCGGGGACCGCGCCGACCTGGTCATCGGGGCGCTGGCCGCGCACGCCTCGGGAACCCCGCCGATCGCCGGCGTGCTGCTGACCCTGAACGAGCGTCCGGGCCCGGACATCCTGACCCTGGCCTCGAAGCTGGCGCCGGGGACCCCCGTGGTCTCGGTGGCCGGCAACAGCTTCCCGACCGCCGCCGAACTGTTCTCGCTGCAGAGCCGCTTGAACTCCGCGACCCCCCGCAAGCTGGAGACCGCCCTCGGCCTGTTCGAGCGGCACGTGGACACCGCCGAGCTGCGCGACCTGCTGTCGGTGGCCCGCTCCGAGCGGGTCACGCCGATGATGTTCGAGCACGAGCTGCTGGAGCGGGCCCGCTCCGAGCGCCGCCGCGTGGTGCTCCCCGAGGGCACGGAGGAGCGCGTGCTGCGCGCCGCCGACGTGGTGCTGCGCCGCGGGGTCTGTGACCTGACCCTGCTGGGCGAGGAGCAGGCGATCCTGAAGAAGGCGGCCGACCTGGGCATCGACATCTCCGGCGCCCAGCTCATCGACCCGGCGGCCTCCCCGCTGCGGGAACGGTTCGCCGAGTACTACGCCCGGGCCCGCGCCCACAAGGGCATGACCGTGGAGCTGGCGCTGGACGTGGTCACCGACGTCAACTACTTCGGCACCCTGATGGTCCAGGAGGGGTTCGCCGACGGCATGGTCTCGGGCTCGGTGCACTCCACCGCCGCGACCATCCGGCCCGCGTTCGAGATCATCAAGACGAAGCCCGAGGCCTCGATCGTCTCCTCGGTCTTCTTCATGTGCCTGGCCGACCGGGTGCTCGTCTACGGGGACTGCGCGGTCAACCCGGACCCGGGCGCCGAGCAGCTCGCCGACATCGCCGTGCAGTCGGCGGCGACCGCGGCCGCCTTCGGGGTGGAACCGAGGATCGCGATGCTCTCGTACTCGACGGGCACCTCGGGCACCGGCGTGGACGTGGACAAGGTCCGCAAGGCCACCGGGATCGTCCGCGACCGGCGTCCCGATCTGCTGATCGAGGGGCCGATCCAGTACGACGCCGCCGTCGAGCCCTCGGTCGCCGCGACCAAGCTGCCCGGGTCGGAGGTGGCCGGCCGCGCGAGCGTGCTGATCTTCCCCGACCTCAACACGGGCAACAACACGTACAAGGCCGTGCAGCGCTCGGCGGGCGCCGTCGCGGTCGGCCCGGTGCTCCAGGGCCTGCGCAAGCCGGTCAACGACCTCTCGCGCGGCGCGCTGGTGCAGGACATCGTCACCACCGTGGCGATCACCGCCATCCAGGCGCAGGGCTCGCAGGGCACGCGGGGCGTCCGGCCCGCGCAGCCGCCGACCGCCTGACCCCCCGTACCGCCCCGGCCACCCCAGCCCCCGAAGGAAAGACGCCCATCGTGACCACCGCATCACGCGTACTCGTCCTCAACTCCGGCTCCTCGTCGGTGAAGTACCAGCTGCTCGACATGGCGGACTCCACCCGCCTGGCCGTCGGCCTGGTGGAACGGATCGGGGAGGAGGGCTCGCGCCTGGTGCACGAGCCGCTGACCGGTCCGGGCGCGGGCGGCGGAAAGCGCGAGCGGCCCGGCGCGATCGCGGACCACGCCACCGCGCTCCGGGCCGTCGCTGCGGAGCTCGCCGCCGACGGGCTGGGCCTGGACTCCCCCGAACTGGCGGCCGTCGGGCACCGGGTGGTGCACGGCGGGACCCGGTTCACGCAGCCGGCGGTGATCGACGACGAGGTGCTGGCGGAGATCCGGAACCTGATCCCGCTCGCCCCGCTGCACAACCCGGCGAACGTGACGGGCATCGAGGTGGCCCGCTCGCTGCGCCCGGACATCCCTCAGGTGGCGGTCTTCGACACGGCCTTCCACTCGACGATGCCGGAGCACGTGGCCCGGTACGCGATCGACGCCGCGACGGCGGAGAAGTACGCCATCCGGCGGTACGGGTTCCACGGCACCTCCCACGCCTACGTGTCGCGGGCGACGGCCGCGCTGCTCGGCCGGCCGGTGGAGGACGTGAACGTGATCGTGCTGCACCTGGGCAACGGGGCCTCGGCCTCGGCAGTCCGCGGCGGGGTGTGCGAGGAGACGTCGATGGGGCTGACCCCGCTGGAGGGTCTGGTCATGGGTACCCGTTCGGGCGACCTGGATCCGGCGGTCGTCCTCCACCTGGCGCGGGTGGGCGGCTTCTCGGTGGATGAGATCGATTCGCTCCTGAACAAGAAGAGCGGTCTGCTGGGCCTGTGCGGCGACAACGACATGCGCGAGGTGCTGCGGCGGGCGGGCGAGGGCGAGGAGTCGGCGCGGCTCGCCTTCGCGGCGTACGTCCACCGCCTGAAGAAGTACATCGGCGCCTACTCGGCGGTGCTCGGCCGGGTGGACGCGGTGGCGTTCACGGCGGGGGTCGGCGAGAACGCGCACCAGGTCCGGGAAGCTGCCGTCGACGGCCTCGCGGAGCTGGGGCTCGCACTGGACCTGGAGGCCAACGCCGTGCGCTCTTCGCTGCCGCGGCTGGTGTCGCCGGATTACGCGCGGGTGGCGGTGGCCGTGGTTCCGACGGATGAGGAACTGGAGATCGCCACCCAGGCGTACGCCTTGGTTACCCGTTAGTCACTTGGACTTTCCACCAGACGGAATATTCCGCTACGAAACAAACGGATAGGATCCGCTTCATGCGCCGTTCCAAAATCGTCTGCACGCTGGGCCCCGCCGTCGACTCGTATGAGCAGCTGAAAGCTCTCATCGAGGCAGGCATGAACGTGGCCCGATTCAACTTCAGCCACGGATCCCAGGCAGAACACCAGGAGCGGTACGACCGCGTCCGGAAGGTCTCCGAGGACACCGGGCGCGCGGTCGGCGTCCTCGCCGACCTCCAGGGCCCCAAGATCCGTCTGGAGACCTTCGCCGAGGGCCCCGTCGAGCTGGTGCGCGGTGACGAGTTCACCATCACCACCGAGGACGTCCCGGGCGACAAGTCCATCTGCGGCACCACCTACAAGGGCCTGCCGGGCGACGTCTCCAAGGGCGACCAGATCCTGATCAACGACGGGAACGTCGAGCTCCGGGTGACCGGGGTCGAGGGCCCGCGGGTCAAGACCATCGTCGTCGAGGGCGGTGTCATCTCGGACCACAAGGGCATCAACCTTCCGGGTGCCGCCGTCAACGTCCCCGCACTGTCGGAGAAGGACGTCGACGACCTCCGCTTCGCCCTGCGGATGGGCTGCGACATGGTCGCCCTGTCCTTCGTCCGCGACGCCAACGACGTCAAGGACGTCCACAAGGTCATGGACGAGGAGGGCCGCCGGGTCCCCGTCATCGCCAAGGTGGAGAAGCCGCAGGCCGTCGAGAACATGGCGGCCGTGGTCGACGCGTTCGACGCGGTCATGGTGGCCCGCGGCGACCTGGCCGTCGAGTACCCGCTCGAGAAGGTCCCGATGGTCCAGAAGCGGCTCATCGAGATGTGCCGCCGCAACGCGAAGCCGGTGATCGTCGCGACCCAGATGATGGAGTCGATGATCACCAACTCCCGCCCGACGCGCGCGGAGGCCTCGGACGTCGCCAACGCGATCCTCGACGGCGCGGACGCGGTCATGCTGTCGGCCGAGTCCTCGGTCGGCGCCTACCCGATCGAGACCGTCAAGACGATGTCGAAGATCGTCACGGCGGCCGAGGAGGAGCTCCTCTCCAAGGGCCTCCAGCCGCTGGTGCCGGGCAAGAAGCCCCGTACCCAGGGCGGCTCCGTCGCCCGCGCGGCCTGCGAGATCGCGGACTTCCTCGACGGCAAGGCGCTCATCGCCTTCACGCAGTCCGGTGACACCGCCCGCCGGCTGTCGCGCTACCGCGTGAGCCAGCCGATCCTGGCCTTCACCACCGACGTCAACACCCGCAACCAGCTCACGCTGAGCTGGGGCGTCGAGTCCTACATCGTCCCGCACGTGGACACCACCGACGCGATGGTCGACCTGGTCGACGGCGAGCTGCTGAAGCTCGGCCGCCACAACGCCGGCGACACGATGGTCATCACCGCCGGCTCGCCCCCCGGCGTCCCGGGCACGACCAACATGGTCCGCGTCCACCACCTGGGCGGCCAGACCCAGGCCTGACGCCACCGCGCCTCTGCCGCACAGAGACCGAGGGCGGCACTCCGGACCCCTCACGGGGCCCGGAGTGCCGCCCTCGGTGCGTGGCGGGGCCGGGTCAGTCCGCAGGATCCGGCCCGACGTCGATCCCCCCGTCCTCGACGACACACTCGTCGTAACCAAGCCTCTCGCCAAGGTCCCGGTAGCGCGCGAGCCGGGCTTCGCCGATCGTGATCTGGTACGCCTTCAGGACCCTCAGGAGCATCCTGAACCCCAGATCCGGATCGACGTCCATCACAGTTTTCTCCAGCGTGAGCACCACGTCAGGCACCCTGTAGTGCGGGTGCCCCTCGACGGAGCGCAGTGCGTCGGCAACCGACGCGACCTCGGCCAGCACGTCGGCCGCGAAGGACGCCGCCGGGGCGGTTCCCGCTGGGGCGACCCTGAAAGACGGGTCGTCCTGCCGGATCCGCTCCACGGAGACGTCCACGACCTGCCGTAGCCACGCCCTCCCGTCGATACCGAAGAACTCGGGCCGGTAGGACCGCTTCGAGGCTGCGCACCACAGGATGTCCACCTCCCTCGGGGAGAGGCCGGACTCCAGTACGCGCAAAGCATCCTCCAGGAGGGTGGGGGCGTAGGCTCCGCCACCCCAGTCCGCGGCGGCCGCCACGATTTCCAGCAGGGTCGTGCCAGGAGCCCATCCGGCGTCGACTATCCTCGTCAAACCGCTGAGGCCGAAGTCGATGTAAAACTGCTTCCGGTCATCTCTCATCGGCGTCAATCCACCGGGTAGGCGGTGTAGACCATGTACCCCTTGTGCGCGGACCTCTTCAATACGATGGTCACCGTGTTACCCGCGTCACGCACGTCCCCATTGGCCTTGTAGATCTTCCCGAGCGAGCCAGGGGTGTCCAGCCGCACCGTGATCGACAGTAAATGCGCGGCACTGTCCGAGTCCACTGGAGTCTTCTGCATCCATTTCTGCAGTTGCTTCCTATGCGCCTCGGAGGAGTGCCACTTCCTGAACGCTGCGTCCACAGACTGCTGCGCAGTATCGAAGTCCGTCCACAGGGAGGACTCGCCCCGGCTGGTGTTCGGGTGGTCCTCGAGGTCCTTCTTCGCCTTGGCGACCGCCTTCTGGGGTGTGAGGTCCACATGGTCCCTGATGGTATGGGCCCCACGGTCTCCCTCATGCAGCCTGAGGTTCAGGCAATTGTGGACCAGGACGTCCCGTGGGCCGGCTCCCGATGTACGCACGAAGAAGCTATGGAGTCCATCGACCGTGATGTCGTGCACTCTGAGCGGACTGGGCATCCCGAGCTCGCTCAGTGAGGTGACCAGGCGGACCGAGCTGTCCGGTTCCCGCAGCTGGTCGCCCATTCGCAGGTCGGCGGCCACAGTCCAGCCGCGTCCTACGACGAAGAACTTGTGCCCGGGTGTCGTGCTCAGGGTGCCGGAGCCCGCCACCTCGACGCTCAGCAGACGGCCGGCATCATGCTGGAAAGCGAAAGTCACGAGCGCGGGCATGCCGCAGGCACACCGAGGACTCGGGCTTCCCCCCTGGACACCCAACGCGCCGCGCCTATGGCAGCGGCAAGATCACTTTAATGAAATTCTTAACTTCGGTAAAGACAAAGGGTTGATTCGCGACAAATAGAAGCCCCGCCTCTCATTTCCGAGAAGCGGGGCTTCCGATGTCTGCAAGTCTCCGGTTCTCGGACTCCTACTCCGGCGGGCCGACGTAGTTGTGCAGGCCCGGGACCGTGAGGGTGCCGCCGAACTGGCCGGCCTGGACGACCTTCACGTTCGAGAAGAAGGCGAACGGGACGTTCAGGGGCGGCGGGCTGTTCGGGGTGAACTCGATCGGGATCAGGCCGAAGAGGTTCCCCTTGAGGCTCTCGGTGTACATCGTCACCGTGCCGCCGCGGATCTTGGAGGTGGAGCCCGGGCGGGACTTCAGGTGGGCGACGTTCCCGCTCTTGCCGACCGTCTGGTACAGGTCCTTGATGTCCAGCGAGTCCGCCGTGAACTTCAGGACCTTCTTCGTCTTGCCGCCCGCCGTCTTCACCTCGACGATGCCGTGGTAGTCCAGGCCGTAGAGGGTGAGCAGCGAGCTGTCCAGGTACCAGGGCTCGTCCGGCAGGAGCGGGATGCCCGGCTCCAGTTCGGCGTCGGCCAGCGCCTTGGCGTCGTACGTCGGGCAGGGGAAGGGTTGCTTCCCGTCCGCGTCCTTCGTCTCGTCCGCCTTGCCCGTTTCGTCCTTCGGGGTCTTCTCGGTGCCCTTGACGTCTTCGGACAGCTCCTTGACGTCGACCCCGGCCTTCTTCGCGGCGTCGCGGATCGCGTCCGCGGCCGGGTCCGGCTTGGGGTCCGTCTTCGGGTCGGGCGCGGGGTCCGTCTTCGGGTCCGGCTTCGTCGTCGGCGCGGACTTGGTCGGCGTCGGCGTCGGCGTGGGCGTGGGGGTCGGGGTGGCCGACGGGTGCGCGCCCAGGATCGGGGTGGTGATGCCGTCGACGATGCCCTTGACCTTGTCGCCGATGCCCAGCGGGTCCAGCGGGTTCGGGGTCTTGGACGGGGACGGCGCGGCGGCCGGTCCGGCGGGGGCCGCGGGGGCCGTCTGCTTCGACGCGGTGGAGGAGCCCGCCGACTTGCCGGCATCCGGCTTCGGGGCCGTCTTCGGTGCCTTCGACACACCCGGCGAGGGGCTCGCGGAGGGCGAGGAACCCGGCGAGGGGGACGTGGAGACCGACGGGCTGGGAGAAGCCGACTCCGCGGGTGCGTCGGACCGCGTCACGCACGGGCCGGGCGCGAAGGGGATCTCCTCGTCGGCGAGCGCCAGCTTCGGCGCCATGCCCATCCCGACGAAGACCGCGGTCGGCATGGCCGCCAGCGCCATCGTCTTGCCGACGGGTATCTGGATCTTGTTCAGCAGCGACTTCCGGGGCGCGGCGTGCCGCGGGCCCCTTCGTTCACGGGACTCTGCGCTCGGGGTCACGGCCCGCTGCGTCTCGTCACCCCGCACTGTTCCTCCCGCCATCGGCATGGGCAGTCGTGTCTGTCGCGTAAGCCGTTTCCGTGTCGCGGGGACCGGGGACCCCCAGGGGGCCCTCCGTGGACTGCTCCGCCTTCGCGGGCTCCGCACCGTCCGGCTTGCCCGGCACCCACGCGAGGGCGAGGGCTCCGCCGATCAGCGCGAACAGGAAGCCGAGGAAGAAGCCGCCCAGGTTGGACACCGGCAGGGAGACCAGCGCGAGCAGGATGGACGCCACCCCCGCGAAGACCCGGATGCCCTGCTGGAACCAGAGGGCGAGGCCGAGCGTGATCAGCAGGACGCCGATGATCAGCGAGCCCGAGCCCGCGGTCGTCGCCATGGCGATGGTGACGTTGCCCAGCCGGAGGTCCGCGTACGGGAAGTACGCGATGGGAACGCCCCCGATGAGAGTGAAGAGGCCCGCCCAGAAGGGCCGGCCACCACTCCAGGCGTGGAAGCGGTGGTACACCGCGGTGAGCCATGCGTCGTCTGCGGCGCGAACCGGGGCCTGGGGGTTCATGGACAACAGCTCCCTGGAAACGGTGGTACGGAGAACTCGGGGAGCCCGGCGGGACGGGCGGCGGCCACGGCCGCCACCCGCCTCCACCGGTCACGCCCCGGGACGGACTACTTCTCGTCCTGGTAGCACGGCTGGTCGCCGCTGAGCAGGCGCAGCTTGAGGTCGGGCAGCGTGAAGGTGCCCGCCGTCGTCGCCCAAGCCTTCTGACGCACGTTGGTCAGAACGGCCTTCTTGGCGCGCTGCGAGAACAGCGAGCCGTTCGCCACCGTGCCGGCCTGCGGCGCGGTGGGGTGCGTGTCGTCCTTGGCCGCGCCGACCGCGACACCGATGTCCAGGTCGCTGAAGGTGGCGTCGGTGTCGAGCTCGGCGACATCCAGGTAGATGTTGTCCGCGACGGCCGGCTTGCCCTTGTTGCCCGTCCGCAGCTGCATCGTGATGTTGCCGAGGCCGGGAATCGGGGTCACCAGCGACTGGCACATGTTGGTGATCTCGGCGTGGCGGAACCCGGAGATGGTGACCGGGTGCGCCGCGTCCTTGCCGTCCAGGCCCTTGCCCTTGGCGACGCTGCCGTACTGGAGCAGGTCGTCACCGTCGAGCTTGTCGGCCGAGACCTTGAAGTCCTGGCCGGAGACGCTGAAGGACGCCGCGAGGGCACCCTGCGCCAGACCCACACCGACCGCGGCGGTGGCCGCGATGCTCGGCACCATGACGAGCGCGAAGCGCTTCCATCTGGTCCCGCCACGAACCTGAGAACTCATATTCGTTCCTCCTTCTCGGACGTACATCTCCGGTCCGGGCCGTACCCGTCCTGGGATGGGAGAAGTGCTACGTCCTCGGGAAGGAGCGCAGGCGGCCGAGCCGCGGCCGAGCCGCGTCCGGTACACCGGCGTTCACCCCCGAGCGACAACCACTGGGTCACGCGTTCGCGCAACCAGGAGGACAGGCTCCGCCGGTGCGGCGAAGACCCCCCTGTCCCGCGGCCGGCACCCCTGGCGCCGGCCGGCCCGGTGGGGACCCTCCACGCGGCTCCGGTGAGCGGGACTGCGGGAAGGACCGAGCGTCGCCGATCGTGGTCCATTACAGGCCGGGGCACAAGGGGGTTCGTTACTGGCGGGTAACGGGAAGATAACCGGGGATCGACCCGGCGCCATCGGGTGACGACGCTGGGTGTCACCATGGGCCACGACACAGCGGTGGATTTACGAACACACCGGACAGTTCACGGGGTTCCACTTACTGCGAGTAACAGCAGCCGCAATTACCAAGTTTTGGCAAAGTGCGGCTGCTGTTTATCTACGTGTCAACAAATCGTCGGGTGGGGGCCCGGGGCTAGAAGAGCACCCGCGCGAGCGCCGTACGGGCCGCCGCCACCCGCGGGTCATCGGCCCCGATGACCTCGAAAAGCTCCAGCAGCCGGACCCGCGCCGCGTCCCGGTCCGCGCCCGCCGTCACCCGCACCGTGTCCACGAGGCGCCCGAAGGCGTCCTCCACGTGACCGCCGGCCAGGTCCAGGTCCGCCGCGGCGATCTGGGCCGCCGTGTCCTTCGGGTCCTCGGCCGCCGCGGTGCGCACGGCCTGCGGGTTCATGTCCTTGACCCGGGCGAGCAGCTCGGCCTGGGCCAGGCCCAGCTTGGCCTCGGTGTTGGCCGGGTCGTCGGCCAGTACGTTCTTGTACGCCTGCACCGCTCCGCCGAGGTCCCCGGCGTCCAGCGCGTCGACGGCCGCTTCGAGCAGCGCGTCGTACGGGCCCGCCGGGGCCTCGTGCGCACCGTCGGCCGGGGCGCCCGCGGGGACGCCTCCGGCGTTCGGGTCCACCTCGATGCCGATGATCCCGAAGCGCTCCTCGGCGACCTGCACCAGCTGGGCGAGGGTCGCGCGGATCTCCTGCTCGGGTGCCACGCCCTGGAACAGCGGGAGCACCTGGCCGGCGACCACGGCGAACACGGCGGGAATGCCCTGGATGCCGAACTGCTGCATGAGCATCTGGTTGGAGTCGACGTCGACCTTGGCCAGCAGGAGGCGGCCGTTCGCCTCGACCGTCAGGCGCTCCAAGAGCGGGCTGAGCTGCTTGCAGGGCTCGCACCACTCGGCCCAGAAGTCCAGGATGACCGGGACCTCGGCGGAGAGCTGGAGGACGTCGCGTTCGAAGCCGGCCTCGTCGACGTCGATCACGAGCGCGGACGGCGGCACGGCGCCGGCGGACGCGGGCGCGCCGCCCTGGGCGGCCTGCCGGGCTGCTTCGGCGCGGGCCTGCTCGGCCTTCGCCTTGGCCTCGCCGGCCGCCTTCACCGCGGCGAGGTCGACGACGCCGCTCATGGACATGTTTCTGGGCTGCATGCGTACATCCTCCCCCGTGTGCGCGCGCCGACGAAAAAGATCGGCCGAAATGCCTTCTTGAGTACCCTCGGTGGTGCGGTGTTGGCGCCGGGTCCCCACCTGGCGCCGGTAGCTCTTCGCGTGGTCGTCGCTCTTACGCTACGAGCCGTAGCGTAACTCCCCGCGCCCCTGCGCGCCCCGTGATCTGAACCACAGCATTTCGGGGCCCGCCGCCTTGGCTACCGACGGGTATGGTCTCGGCCATGCGCAACGCCAGCCCCCCGACCGGACGCACCGGCCGCCCCCGCAGCGCCGCCGCGGACGCCGCGATCCTCGCCGCGACGCGCGACGCGCTGGTCGAGCTGGGCTGGTCGAAGCTGACGATGGGGGACGTCTCCACCCGGGCCGGGGTCGCCAAGACCACCCTCTACCGCCGCTGGGCGGGCAAGAACGAGCTGGTCGTGGACGCCGTCGCGGAACTCTTCGACTCCCTCGAACTGCCGGACCGCGGCTCCCTCGAAGCCGACATAGAGGACGTGGTCCTGCAGTTCGCGGCGCTGCTGCGGCGGCCGGAGGCCCGTACGGCCCTGATGGCGGTCGTCGCCGAGTCCACCCGCGACGAGGCCCTGCGCGACCGGATCCGGTCGGCGATCGTGGACCGGCAGAAACGTCTCGTCGTACTGGGTCGCGAACGGGCCCAGGCCCGCGGCGAACTTCCGTACGAGGAGGACGAGGAACTCGCCTGCCGCACCACCGACCTGATCTTCGACGTGATCGCGGGCACGGTCGTGCACCGGGCCCTGGTCAGCTCCGAGCCGGTGGACGAGCTCTGGGTGGCCACCTTCACGGCCCTCCTGATGCACGGCCTCCAGGGCCCCGCCCCCGCCTGACACGCCGGAGGCCGGTCGCGGGCCCCTCAGGGCGCCGCGACCGGCCTCCGGGCCGGCGGTTCAGAAGCCCGGCGGTTCCGTGTACGTGCCCCACTCGTCCCGCAGCACGTTGCAGATCTCCCCGAGCGTGGCCTCGGCGCGCACCGCGTCCAGCATCGCCGGGATCATGTTCGACCCGTCGCGGGCCGCGGCCAGCATCGCGTCCAGCGAGGACTTGACCTTCGCGTCGTCGCGCCGCGCCTTGCGGGCCGCCAGGTGCTCCACCTGTACGCGCTCCACCTCGTGGCTGACGCGCAGGATCTCCAGGTCCCCGGTCACCGACCCGTGGTGCACGTTGACGCCGACGACCCGCTTGTCGCCCTTCTCCAGGGAGCGCTGGTACTGGAAGGCCGACTCGGCGATCTCCCCGGTGAACCAGCCGTCCTCGATGCCGCGCAGGATGCCCGAGGTGATCGGTCCGATCGGGTGCTGCCCGTCCGGGTGGGCGCGCAGTCCGCGCTCCTTGATCTGGTCGAAGATCTTCTCGGCGTCCGCCTCGATGCGGTCGGTGAGCTGCTCCACGTACCAGGAACCGCCCAGCGGGTCGGCCACGTTGGCCACGCCGGTCTCCTCCATCAGCACCTGCTGCGTGCGCAGGGCGATCTCGGCGGCCTGCTCGCTGGGGAGCGCGAGGGTCTCGTCGAGGGCGTTGGTGTGCAGCGAGTTGGTGCCGCCGAGGACGGCCGCGAGGGCCTCGACCGCCGTGCGGACGACGTTGTTGTACGGCTGCTGGGCGGTCAGCGAGACGCCGGCCGTCTGGGTGTGGAAGCGCAGCCACATCGACTTCTCGCTTTGCGCCCCGTACACCTCCTTCATCCAGCGGGCCCAGATCCGGCGGGCGGCGCGGAACTTGGCGATCTCCTCGAAGAAGTCGAGGTGCGCGTCGAAGAAGAAGGAGAGGCCGGAGGCGAAGTGGTCCACGTCAAGACCGCGGGACAGGCCGAGCTCCACGTAGCCGAAACCGTCGGCGAGGGTGTACGCGAGCTCCTGCGCGGCCGTCGCCCCGGCCTCGCGGATGTGGTAGCCGGAGACGGACAGCGGCTTGTACGCGGGGATGCCCTTGGCGCAGTACTCCATGAGGTCGCCGATGAGGCGCAGGTGCGGCTCGGGTTCGAAGAGCCACTCCTTCTGGGCGATGTACTCCTTGAAGATGTCCGTCTGGAGGGTGCCGTTGAGCACGGCCGGGTCCACGCCCTGGCGTTCGGCGGCGACCAGGTACATGCAGAAGGCGGGCACGGCCGGGCCCGAGATCGTCATCGAGGTGGTCACGTCGCCCAGCGGGATGTCCTGGAACAGGACCTCCATGTCGGCGGCGGAGTCTATGGCGACCCCGCAGTGGCCGACCTCGCCGAGCGAGCGCGGGTCGTCGGAGTCGCGGCCCATGAGGGTCGGCATGTCGAAGGCCACGGAGAGTCCGCCGCCGCCGGCGGCCAGGATCATCTTGTAGCGCTCGTTGGTCTGCTCCGCGTTGCCGAAGCCGGCGAACTGGCGGATGGTCCAGGTCCGGCCGCGGTACCCGGTGGCGTGCAGGCCGCGGGTGTACGGGTACTCCCCCGGCCAGCCGATGCGCTCGAATCCCTCGTACGCGTCGCCGGGGCGGGGCCCGTAGACGGGATCGACGTCATCCCCGGAGAGCGTGGTGAAATCGGCCTCGCGCTTGCGGGCCTTGTCGTAACGGGCCTGCCAGCGGCGGCGGCCCTCCTCGATGGCGTCAGCGTCCATACCCATGAATTTACTAGGACGTCCTAGTAAATGTCGATGGGAAACCCCGGGGAGTATCCCCGGGGCAGCCGGACGCGGGCCGCGCTCTAGGCGTCGGCGGGCGCCAGGGCGCCCTCGACCAGCGGCTCGATCTCGGCGCGGACCTTGCGCTCCACGAAGAAGGCGGCCAGCGGGATCGTGCCGGAGACCAGCACCCACAGCAGCTTCGGGAACGGCCAGCGGGCCTTGGACCCGAGGTCGAAGGCGAACACCAGGTAGATCATGAACAGCACGCCGTGCACCTGCGAGACCGCGAGGGTCAGGTCGGCGCCGGTGTCGAAGCCGTACTTGAAAACCATGCAGGTGCAGAGGATCAACAGCATGACCGCGGTCAGGTAGGCCATGACCCGGTAGCGGGTCAGCACGCTCTTCTTCATGCCGATGAGCCTAACCGTCCGTTTTGCTCGATCTTGACGGGGGCCCGGCGGGCGCCCGCGCTACTCCTCGAAGTCCGCGGCGGCGATCCGCAGGGGGCGCAGGAGCGCGAAGATCTCCTGGCATTCCTCGGCGTCGTAGGCGCGCAGCCCGAAGTCGACGGCCATCAGGTCCTTGGTCGCCGCTTCGACCACCTCGCGGCCCTTGTCCGTGATGGACGCGAGCGTGCCGCGGCCGTCGTTCGGGTTGGGCCGCTTGGCCACGAGCCCGGAGCGCACCAGCCGGTCCACCGTGTTCGTCACCGAGGTCGGGTGGACCATCAGCCGCTCGCCGATCTTCGACATCGGCAGCTCACCGGCCTTGGAGAAGGTGAGCAGCACCAGCGCCTCGTACCGCGCGAAGGTCAGACCGTACGGCTTGACCACCGCGTCGACCTCGCCGAGCAGGATCTGGTGCGCGCGCATGATCGAGGTGATGGCGGCCATCGAGGGCACCGGCCCCCAGCGGCGCTGCCAGAGCTCGTCGGCGCGGGCGATGGGGTCGAAGGGGAGGCTGAGCGGCTTGGACACGCACCCGACCCTACCGGGCGGTCATTTGGCGGCGGGCCCCGTCTCATTCTTCGGTCGGCATCCGCGGCCGGTCCTCCCGCGGTCCCGCGGAGCGCAGTTCGGCGAGGAGCAGCAGGACCACCGCGGTACCGAGCACGCCCGCGCCCGCGACGACCACGTGCACCGGCAGGAACTCGGCGGCCAGCCCGGCCAGGGCCATGCCGATGCCCTGGAGGGTCATCAGCCCGGTGCTCAGCAGGGTCATCGCCCGGCCTCGCAGCGCGTCGGGGACGGCCTCGACGTACCACTGGTCGAGGCCGAGGGTGTACGCGTGCGCCAGCCCGGCGAGCAGCAGGACCGCGAGCACCGCCGCCGTCCCGGGCCGGAAGGCGTACGCGAGCAGCGGCAGCAGCCCGGCGGCCGCGAGCGGGACCACGAGCCGGGAGCGGGCCCGCGGGCCCAGCACCGAGCCGGCCCACAGTTCACCCGCGATGGTGCCGATGGGCAGCGCGCACATCATCACTCCCAGGGCGGCGGTGCCGGCGCCGATGCCGTCCGCGTACGGGACGAGCAGCGCCTCGGGGGCGATGACGAAGACGGGCGGCAGCCAGAGCAGCAGGGTCAGGGCGCGCAGCCGGCGGTCGCCGAGGACGGCCCGGGCCCCGGCGAGCGGGGAGGTGCGGCCGGCGGCGGCGCGGGCGGGGCGGGAGCGGGTGCCGAAGCGCAGCAGCAGGGCCGAGCAGAGGAATCCGGCTGCGGTCAGCGCGATGGCGGCGCGCGGTGCGAGGACGGTGAGCAGCAGCCCGCCGAGGCCGAAGCCGATGAGCTGGGCGCTCTGGGCCACCATGCGCATGAGGGAGCGGCCGAGGACGTAGACGTCGCCGGGGCCGAGGATGTCGGCCAGGGAGGCGTTGCGCGTGCCCTGGAACAGCGGGGCGACGAAGGCCATGGCGCACCGCAGGGCGAGCAGCCCGGCGACGGGGGTGACGGGCAGCACCATGGCCGCCGCGCAGGCGGCGCACAGGAGATCGCAGCCGACGAGGACCCGGCGGGCGGGCCGGCGGTCGGCGATCCCGGCGAGCAGGGTGCCGCCGAGGGCGTACGGGAGGAAGCCGAGCGCGAAGGTGAGCGCGCTCATCAGGGGGGAGCCGGTGGTGCGGAAGACGAGGACGGTGAGGGCGATCTCGGCGACGACCACGCCGAGGACGGACAGCAGGTGTGCGGCGAACACGGTCCGGAACTCCCGGACCCGGAACACGCCCCGGTATCCGCCGGGGGCCGGGGCCTCGTTGACGGTGATGGACATGGGGCGAGCGTGCGGGGCTACCGTGGGAGGACGGCAGTGATTCGTCCTGCGCCGAATCACCCTGCGCCGGATTACCGGTGCGCCGGATCACCTCAGGCCTGACACCCGCCCCACACCCCCCGGAGGGACATGGCGTTCCACTTCCGGTTCGGAGCCGGGGACCTGCTCCGCTGCCGGTTCTCCCTCTCGCCCCGCTGGGAGACCCAGGAAGCGGTACGGACCCTGCTGCGGCCGGCCCGCCAGCAGTACCACCTGCCCTGGCTGCGCCGCATCGGCGCCGCCGCCGACGGCCTCGACCTGCGCCCCCTGTGGCTCCTGATGCCGCAGACCGGCCACAACCCCGACTTCCTGAGCCCGCCCCCGCTCGGTCCCGCCGTCACCTTCGACGAGGAGCTGGCCCGGGTCCGCTCGGCGGCGGCCGCCGCCGATCCGGAGGCCGTGCGGGAGGATCTGCGGCGCGCCCTCGTCTGCACGCCCGGCGCCGCCGAGAGCGACCTCGGGCGGCGGATGCTCGCCGATCCGGTGCGCGCCGTAGGGGAGCTGGCCGACCTCTACGAGCAGGCCTGGGCGGCGCTGATCGCCCCGCACTGGCCCCGGCTGCGGTCCCTCCTGGAGGCCGACATCGTGTTCCACTCGCGGCGGCTCGCCGCGGGCGGCCTGGAGGCGCTCTTCGACGGTCTGCACCCGGATCTGCGCTGGTCGGACGGGACGCTCACCATCGACCGCCCCACCCGACACGACCGCTCCCTCGACGGGCAGGGCCTGCTCCTGATGCCGAGCGCGTTCGTGTGGCCGGAGGTGGTCGGCGGCTACGACCCGCCCTGGCAGCCGACGCTGGTGTACCCGGCCCGCGGCGTCGGCGCGCTGTGGACGGCTTCGGCGGGTCCGACCCCGCGGGCGCTGGCGCGGCTGCTGGGCCGGGGCCGGGCCGATGTGCTGTGCGCGCTCGACGAGCCGGCTTCCACCACGGCGCTGGCCCACCGGCTGGGCCTGGCACCGGCCACGGTCTCGGCGCACCTGAAGGCCCTGCACGGCGCGGGCCTGCTGATCTCCGCCCGGCACGGGCACCGGATCCTGTACGAGCGCACCCCGCTCGCCATCGCCCTGGCGACGGGCGGGTCCGCCCCGGACGCAGGCAGGTCCGGTGTCGCAGAACCGGGGTGATTGACCGTCATGTCACGATGTGCCGGTCGTGATCCCGCGTGCCGACCCTTCGAGGAACCCGGATGCCAGGCCGCCCCCGCCCCAGATCCCTCGCCGCCGCGCTCGGCGTCGCGCTGCTGATCGCCGCGGCCCCCGGCTGCGGGAGCGAGGAGCCCGCCCCCGCACGCGCGCCCGCCGAGGCCGCGCCGGCGGAGGCCGCACCCGCCGGATCCCCGTACTGGGTGGACCCGGGCAGCGACGCGGCCCGGCAGGTCGCCGCCTGGGAGGCGCAGGGCCGCCACGCCGAGGCGCAGGCGCTGCGCCGGATCTCGGAACGGCCCATGGCCCTGTGGGGGCCGGGCGACGACCCGGGTCCCGCGATCCGCCGGGCCGCGAAGGGCGCCAGGGCGGCGGGCCGGGTCCTCCTCCTCGCCGCGTACAACATCCCCCACCGCGACTGCGGCCTGCACTCGGCGGGCGGGGCCGCGGACGCCACCGCGTACCGCAACTGGATCGGCGCCTTCGCCGACGCCGTGGGCGATGCCAGGGCGGTGGTGGTCCTGGAACCGGACGCCGTTCCGCACATCGTGGACGGCTGCACCCGGGCCGCCCACCACGAGGAGCGCTTCCGGCTGCTCTCGGAGGCCGTCACCCGGCTGAAGAGGAACCGGAACACCAAGGTCTACCTGGACGCCGGCCATCCGGCCTGGATCCCGGACCCGATGAAGCTGGTCGAGCCCCTCTTCAAGGCCGGGCTCGGGCAGGCCGACGGCTTCTCCCTCAACGTCTCCAACTTCCAGCCCGACGCGGCCGGCCGGGAGTACGGCGCCCGGATCTCCGCGGCCGCCCACGGCAAGCACTTCGTCCTCGACACCAGCCGCAACGGGCTGGGGCCGCTCCCGGGCGGCGGCCACGAGTCCTGGTGCAATCCGCCGGGCCGCGCCCTCGGCATCGCGCCCACCGACCGGACGGGCGACCCGCTCGTCGACGCGTACCTGTGGATCAAACGGCCCGGGGAGTCCGACGGGCCCTGCCGCGGCGGCCCGGCGGCGGGCCGCTGGTGGCCGCAGTACGCACTGGGGCTGGCGAGCCGCGCCGCGCGGTAGCCGCCCCGTCCGCGCCCCCGCTACGAGTCCGGCCCCGGCTCCTGACCCGGCGGCCGCCCCTGATCCTGCTCCTGCTCCTGCTCCTGACCTGGCCGCCGCTCCGGCCCGGGCACCCGGATCCACCGGGCCTGCGAGGGCGTGCCCTCCGCATCCGTCGCGAACAGCATGTACCAGCCCGGCGGCACCAGCGACGGGTCCTTCGGCACGTCGACCGTCACCGATCCGCTCCCGCGCGTCAGCCCGAGCTCGATCGAGCGCTGCTCCACGTCCGTGGTGTGCGTGACCGCGCTCGGCCGCATCAGGCGGGCCCGCCGGATCCGCTCCGGGTGCGCCGTCGCGAAGGTGGCCCGGCCGTCCGGTCCCACCTCGGCGGGCCCGGCGCCCAAGGCCGGCCGCAGCGCCGGGTCGCGGTACAGGTAGGGCGGCGAGTACACCTCCAGCCGGTGCTCGAACGTGCCGAGCCGGGTGTTGTCCTTGTCCGCGAACAGCGGGTCGGAGCCGAAGGTCGCGATCCGCCCGTCGGGCAGCAGCAGTGCCTCGGAGTGGTAGTTGCGGCCCACCGCCGGATCGGCGGCGGCCACGAAGGAGTCGGTGCGCGGGTGGTAGAACTGCGCCTTGTGCACGTCGCTGGCGCCGCGGCCCCGGTAGTCGCGGGAGCCGCCGGTGGTGAACACGGAGTCGTCCGGCAGCAGCACGCTGCTCAGGTACCGGGTGCCCTGCGGCAGCCGCGCGGAGGAACGGAAGACGGGGTTGTCCTCCTTGAGGTCCACGATCGCCGTCCGGCTCGACGACAGCTTCGACTCGCCGACCCCGCCGCCGCCCAGCACCATCACCCGCTGGTCCTGGGCGGGCGGCAGCAGGACCGAGGAGGAGGTCTCCAGCCGGTCGGGGTCCGCCAGCCCCGCCACCTTCGTGAACGTGTTGGCCGCCGGGTCCCACACGCCGGGCTCGCGCCCCTTGTCCGCCGGGCCGTAGCCCGCGTTGGACCCGGTGTAGAGCAGCTTGCCGCCCCGCACGAGGAAGAGCGCGGGGTAGGTCGGGAAGTAGCGGAAGGGGCCGCGGGTCCACTTCTTCGTCCTCGGGTCGTAGTACTCGTTGTCGCCGGGGACCACGTCGCCCACGTCGTTGAGCCCGGAGACCGCGAGGACCCGCCCGTCCTGGAGGGCCACCAGCGTCGGGTACCAGCGGGCGTCCTTCATCGGGTCGACGGGTACGTACTTCTCGGCCCGCGGGTCGAACTCGTACGCCGATCTGATGCCCTGGAAGTCCTGCTTCTCGACGCTGAGGCGCTCCGCGAGCCCGTAGACGTTGTCGGCGTCCTTCCCCTCGAGGCCGAGGACGCGGTATTGCGCGGCCTCGGTGGTCAGTCCCGCGGCGCCCGTCTTGACCGCCTCGACGAAGACCCGCGCCTCGGAGGCGACCACCTTGCTCTGCCAGGGCTTCAGGTGTCCCTTCCTCCCGTACGTGATCTCGAACTCGCGCTTGGCCTTCGGCACGGTGACGTCGAACTTCGACACGTACTCCACTCCGGACGGGGACCGGAACCGGGTGCCCTTCTTGAGCCGGGCCACCTTGTCGGGGCTCTCGTTCTTGACCCGCATGCCGCCGCCCGCGCGGGTCACCTTGCCGTCGAGGACCTCGTACCGGGCGGTGCCGCCGGCCACCAGCAGGCGCCCGTCCGGCAGTTGGCTGTGACCGGAGCAGAAGAAGTCCTCGGGGGTCGGGATCTTCTTGAAACTGTCGTCCCGCGGGTCCCACAGGACGGTGTCGAAGGTGCCCTTGTCGAACTTCTTCTGGTTGTTGCCGGAGCCCGCGATCAGCAGCACCTTGCCGGTGTGCAGCAGGGCCGCGTGCATCGCGTTGATCCGGTACTCCTCGGGGAGGCGGACCTGCGCCCACGAGCCGTACTGGATCTTGTAGCTGGACTGCCCGATCTTGTACGCGTGGTAGCGCTCCTGCGCGAAGGAGAGCGCGGCGGGGGCGTTGAGCGCGGCCAGCAGCACCACGGCCCCGGTGCCCAGCACGGTGTTCTTGAACTGCTTCGAAGGCCGCTGGGCCATGGGTCAGTTCCCTCCCGTCGGCGTGGCGAACGCCGGCTCCGACTCCTCGCCCGGCCCGTGGCCGAGCCCGAGGACCGGGGATCCGGCGGCCCGGGCGTGGGCGGCGGTCCGGGCGGAGGCTGCGGTCCGGGCACGGGCGGCGGTCCGGGCGCGGCGCCCGCGCAGCAGGGTCCCCGTCCACACCATCACCGGCGCGAGGGCGATGAGCAGGGCGAGCACCGCCCAGGTGCGCATGGCGGCGTGCGTGTGGCCGAGGCGGACCGAGGCCGCGAGGGAGAGGACCAGGACGGCGGCCCAGCCGAGGTGGATCCGGAAGGTCGCGGGCCGGTCGGGGCTGGCGCCGCCGCCCTTGGGGGTGACGACGAAGGCGCCCCGGGTGCGCAGCAGGGCCGAGGTCAGCGAGGCGAGGTAGACGGGGGCGCAGATGGCGGACATCGCCATGCCGGCCAGGCCGCCGGAGCCGTCGGGCTCGTGGGGCGAGACGTTGTGCCGGCGGTTCCACAGGTACAGCCCCACCTGGAGGGCGGCGGCGTCGGTGTAGAGCATGAGCCAGACCTCGGAGGAGACCTGGGTGCCGGAGGCGCCGAACCACAGGAACAGGACGCAGCTGAGGACGCCGAGGAACCAGTTGACGGCCGTCATCGGGTAGTAGACGAGCATCAGCGTGTAGTTGAGGGCCCGCCCCGGGGGCATCCGGAAGAGGCCTTTCCAGTACTGCCGCAGGAGGGTCTCGTAGGTCCCCCGCGACCAGCGCAGCTGCTGCGTGAAGAAGTCGGTCCACGAGGCCGGTCCCTCGCCGACGGCGAGCACGTCGGGGGTGTAGACGGACCTCCAGAAGCGGCCGGTGGCCGGATTGCGCCGGCGGTGCAGCTCGAAGCCGGTGGCCATGTCCTCGGTGAGGGAGTCGCAGAGCCCGCCGATCTGCCGCAGGGCGCTGATCCGCACGGCGTTGTTGGTGCCGACGAACATGGGGGCGCCGTAGCGGTTGCCGGCGCGCTGGATGAGCGCGTGGAAGAGGTACTGCTGGGATTCGGCGGCCTTGGTGACGGCGCCGGTGTAGTTGCCGTACACCTGCGGGCCGACGACGAAGGCGATGTCCGGGTCGCGGAAGTAGCCGAGCATCCGCTCCAGGAAGTTCGGCAGCGGGACGTGGTCGGTGTCGACGGAGGCGAGGAACTCGTAGTCGTCGCCGTGCGCGGCCAGCCAGGCGTTGTAGTTGCCGTGCTTGGTCCGCTCCCGGTGGGGGCCCTCGCGGGTGTTCCAGCCGGCGACGCCCTTGCGGGTGAAGTGCCGTACGCCGAGTTCCGCGCACAGGGCCCGGACCTCGGGGTCGTCCCCCTCGTCGAGCAGCCATACGTCGAGCGGGCCGTCGTGGCGCAGGGCGACGGCTCCCAGCAGGGTGGCCCGCACCATGGCGAGCGGCTCTTTGCCGGGGACGCAGGTGGTCAGGAAGGCGACCTTGGTGCCGGGTTCGGGCGGCACCGGTACGGGATCGCGCGCGACCATCGTGGCGTGGGCCACCGACAGGACGTTGACCAGCATGAAGAGCATGATCAGCGCGATGGATCCGAGCATCACGGCGTCGAGGTGGACCAGCCAGCGCTCGCCGCCCTCGCGGACGGTCCGGTGCGTGGGCCACAGGAGGTAGAGCAGCAGTCCGGCCGCGGCGAGGGGGGCCAGGGCCATCAGGAGGACGGCGCGTATTCGGGTGCCGAGCTGCTCGCGCGCCAACAGGGAGCGGTAGCCCACCCGGTAGGGGGCGGCGGCGGTGCGGTCCGGCTCCGCGAACGGGCCGGCGAGCCGGCTGTGGGTCTCGTAGTCGAAGCCTTCCGGCCGCACGGCCCCTCCAGCGCTCGAAGCCCAGGTTTGTCATCACCACGAAAGTTGACAAACCTGGACATGTCGAACGGGACTCGGCCGAACGGGGGGTTGCGCGGGCCCGCCTGTCGGACAGGGCCGTCCGGGTGGCGGGAGCCGGGAGCGGACCGGGGCCGGGGAGCGGACCAGGCCCGGGCTGCGCTCGCGCGAGGTCAGGACCGCGCCCGACTAGGCGGTGTCCTGGCGATCACGAGCGGAGCCAGATGACGAGCGCGGCTGCGGTAACGGTTCCGAGGTAGACGTAGCCGCGCTTGTC
>NZ_LFML01000075.1 GCF_001044425.1 Streptomyces roseus | reverse complement strand
GAGCCCCCCGCCCGTCGTCACCGCGATCGGCACCGGGCGGAACGAGCGCGCCGCCGACCTGGCCGCGCACATACTGCCCCTCGGCACGGGATTCGCCCTGATGGGACTGGGTCTGGGCTACCTCGGGATGCGGCTGCGCAAGGGGCTGTGAGGCGCGCGGACCCCCGTCCGCGGTCGGACCCGGCAGCGCCCGTCCCCCTTCCGATGTACGCCCGGAGATGGTTGCGGCGGCCTGCATACTCGGTATACATACTGAGTATGTCGATTCGCCACGGCCTTCTCGCCCTGCTGGAAAGGGGTCCTCGGTACGGCTCTCAGCTGCGTACCGAGTTCGAATCCCGCACCGGCTCCACCTGGCCGCTCAACGTCGGGCAGGTGTACACCACCCTCGCCCGCCTGGAACGCGACGGCCTCGTCGCTCCCGGTGGCGAGGACGCCGCAGGCCACACCCTCTACGCCATCACCGACTCCGGCCGCTCCGAACTGCACCAGTGGTACGAGCGCCCCGTCGACCGCACCAACCCGCCCCGCGACGAACTGTCCATCAAGCTCGCCATGGCCGTGGGCGCCCCGGGCGTGGACATCCGCGCCGTCATTCAGTCCCAGCGGCACGCCACGATCAAGGCGATGCAGGACTACACCCGGCTCAAGGCGCAGGCGCTCGCCGCGATCGAGAGCGGCAAGTCCCGCGAACGCGACGACGTGGCCTGGCTGCTGGTCCTGGAGCAGCTGATCTTCCAGACCGAGGCCGAGGCCCGCTGGCTCGACCACTCCGAATCACGGCTCGTACGGCTCTCCCTGCCGGCCGACCGGAGAGCCGAGCCCGAGCCGACCCAGGCCGCAGACACCGACGCCCCCGCGGCCACCGCCGCACCGAAGCCCCGCGCCCTCCGCACCCCGCGGGGCTGAAGCCACCACCGTCCCAGGGGGACCCCCATGCCTGACCAGCACTCCGCACCGCACATACAGCCCGGACAGCCCGCACCGTCCTCGCCCTCCGCACAGCCCGTGCTCCGGCTCGAACGACTCGTCCGCACGCACGGCAGCGGCGCCACCGAGGTACACGCACTGCGCGGCATCGACCTGTCCGTGTACCCCGGCGAACTCGTCGCCGTCATGGGCCCCTCCGGCTCCGGCAAGTCCACGCTGCTCACCCTGGCCGGCGGTCTCGACACGCCCACCAGCGGCCACGTCATCGTCGAGGGCACCGACATCACCACCGCGAGCCGGCGCCAGCTGGCCGCGCTGCGCCGCCGCAGCATCGGGTACGTCTTCCAGGACTACAACCTGATCCCGGCCCTCACCGCCGCCGAGAACGTGGCGCTGCCCCGGGAGCTGGACGGGACCTCCGCCCGCAAGGCCCGGGTCTCGGCCCTGGCCGCCCTGGAGGAGATGGGCCTCGCCCAGCTCGCCGACCGCTTCCCCGACGAGATGTCCGGCGGCCAGCAGCAGCGCGTGGCCATCGCCCGCGCCCTCGTCGGCGACCGTCGCCTGGTCCTCGCGGACGAGCCCACCGGCGCGCTCGACTCCGAGACCGGCGAATCCGTACTCGCCCTGCTGCGCTCGCGCTGTGACGCGGGCGCGGCCGGCATCCTCGTCACCCACGAACCGCGGTTCGCCGCCTGGGCCGACCGCGTGGTCTTCCTGCGCGACGGCAGCGTGGTCGACGAGACCCTGCGCAGCCAGGCCGACTCGCTGCTCTCGGGGCAGGCGGCCGGCCGGTGAAGTCCTCGTACCACTCCTGGATCGCGGCCATCCGGATCGCCCGCCGCGACGCCTGGCGCGCGAAGGGCCGCAGCGCCCTCGTCCTCTCGATGATCGCCCTGCCGATCATCGGCGTGAGCGCCGCCGACCTCACCGTGCGCAGCGCCGAGCTCTCGCCCGAGCAGAAGGTGACCCGTCAGATCGGCGCGGCGGACGCCCGGTTGAGCGACTCCCACCTCACGGGGCCCGTCTTCCAGGACGTCGAGGGCAGGAACTCCATGCCCGCCGGCGGCTACGACACGTACGTCCCCGGCTCGGAGCCGGACCCGAAACTCCTGCCCTCGCTGGTCCCGGCGGGCTCCCAGTCCCTCAAGGACAGCACGGCGCGCACCAAGGTCCGGACCCGGTACGGGCTGCTGGAAACCGACCTGCGCGAGATCGACGCGGGCAGCCCCCTCGTCAAGGGCATGATCGAGATGAAGCGCGGGCGCCCGGCCCGGGAAGCGGGCGAGGTCGTCGCCACGACCGCCTTCCTGAAGGAGTCCGGGTTCTTCGTGGGCTCCGAGTTCCGCGCACGCGGTTCGGACAGCTGGTACCGGATCGTGGGCGCCTACGAGCTGCCCTCCGAGCTGAGCAAGACCGAGATCCTCGCCCCACCCGGCACCCTGCTGGCCCCGCTCGACAAGGCCTTCCAGGCCGCGGGGGTCCCGGGGGTGGTGGCCACCGACAGCTACCTGGTCAAGGTCGGCGGCGATGGTTTCACGTGGAACATGGTCAAGGCGCTCAACACGAAGAGCGTGCAGGTGGTCTCCCGCGCGGTGTTCCTGCACCCGCCGGCCGAGTCCGAGGTGCCGTACGTCGTCCAGCAGAAGAAGCTGGGCTACTACTCCCCCGACAAGGGGCTCCCGACCACCGAACTCGCCGTCCTGGCCACGGTCGTCGGCCTCGCGATGCTGGAGATCTGCCTGCTGGCGGGGCCCGCCTTCGCAGTCGGCGCCCGTCGCTCCCGCCGCCAGCTCGGCCTCGTCGGCGCCAACGGCGGCGACCGGCGCCACATCCGGGCCATCGTGCTCTCCGGCGGTCTCGTCATCGGCGCCGCGGCCGCGGTCAGCGGCACGGCCCTCGGCATCGCCCTCACCCTGGGGCTGCGGCCGGTGCTGGAGGAGTATCTCGGCGCGCGCTTCGGCGGGTTCACGCTGCGTCCGCTGGAGATCCTCGGCATCGCCCTGCTCGCCGTGGTGACCGGCCTGCTGGCCGCGATCGCACCGGCGGTCACCGCGTCCCGGCAGACCGTCCTGGCCTCGCTGACCGGCCGTCGCGGGGTCCGCCGGGCCAACCGGGTGCTGCCCGTCCTCGGCCTGATCGCCCTCGCCGCCGGCGCCGCGATCGCCCTCTACGGCACGGCCTCCTCGATGGGCTCCACGGTGGTCGCGGGCGGCAGCGCCATCGCCGAGCTCGGCATCGTCGCCCTGACGCCCGTGCTGGTCGGCCTGTTCGGACGGCTCGGGCGCTGGTTGCCGCTGTCGCCCCGGCTCGCGCTGCGCGACGCCGTGCGCAACCGGGGGCGTACGGCCCCCGCCGTCGCCGCCGTCCTGGCCGCCGTCGCCGGCACCGTCGCGGTGGCCACGTACCAGCACAGCTCGGAGATCCAGGCGCGCCACGAGTACGTCGCCGACCTGCCGGACGGCGCGGGCATAGTCTCCCTCAACGAGCTCGGCCGCAGCAAGGACATGGCCGCCGTCCGCGAGGCGGTGTCGCAGGAACTCCCGCTGGCCGTCCGGGCGGACGTGGACCACATCTCGTACGGCAAGCCCGGCTGCGAGCGGTCCACCGGCAACGACGGGTGCGGGCGGGTCGACATCATGCGGCCCAAGGAGCAGCGCTGCCCGCTCTACGAGGCCAAGAACGGGGCCGACTCCTTCCCTGCCGCGGAGCGCAAGGCACTGCGCAAGGACCCGCGGTGCACGTGGAACCGCCACTCCGCGCAGTTCAACGTCGTCGTCGCCGACGAGAAGCTGCTGCACGCGCTCGCGGTCACCGATCCGGGCGCCGTCGCCGCCCTGAAGGAGGGCAAGGGCGTCTCGTTCGACAAGCGCAACGTGAAGGACGGCAAGGTCACCGTCCGGCTGATCGACAGCAAGGACGAGACCTACGAGCCGGGGGTCGACCCCAAGGGGGTGGACAAGGTCTTCGCCGTCCACCAGACGCCCGACACGACCGAGGGCTACGGCCTGGAGCTCGTCCTGCCGCCGGCCGCGGCCAAGAGCGCCGGGCTGACCACCCTGCCGTTCGCCTCGTACTTCACCCTGGACGGCACGGCCACCAGCCGGCAGAAGCAGCGGGTGGCCGAGCGGATCGACCAGATCGGCGTGGAGGCCCCCGTCACCATCGAGGCCGGGTACCAGGCCCAGGCCGACATCACGGGGCTGGCCCTGACCCTCTTCGCGGGCCTGGTGACCATCGGCGCGGCCGGCATCGCCACCGGACTCGCGCAGGCCGACGCCGAGGCCGACCTGAAGACCCTGGCGGCGGTCGGCGCACCGCCGCGGGTGCGGCGCACGCTCAGCGGCTTCCAGTGCGGGGTGGTGGCCCTGATGGGCGTGGTGCTGGGCTCGGCGGCGGGCATCCTGCCGGCGGTGGGGCTGCGGCTCGTCCAGCGGCAGGAGACGCGGCACCTCATGGAGATGGCCGGCGACGCGAACGATCGGCTGTTCGTGCCGATCGCGGTGCCGTGGGAGACCCTCGGCGGGCTGCTCGTGGTGGTTCCGCTCGGAGCGGCCCTGCTGGCCGCCCTGGTCACCAAGTCCAGCGGCGCCATGGCACGGCGCGAGGCGGGCTGACGGTCACTGTGTGTTCTCGCCCCCGTACAGGTTGGATCACGCCCGTACGGGGGCACACCGTGTGAGTAGGACGGTGTGCGAGAGAATGACGGCATGGAGATGCCGAGCAGTGAACGGTCGCAGGACAGCCCCCCGCCCGGCTTGATCGTGGGACAGGACGGGATGCCGGTCGGCGGCGCCGATGACGAGTCGCGCGAGGTCCCGGTGACGGAGATGGTCGAACAGCCCGCCAAGGTCATGCGGATCGGCAGCATGATCAAGCAACTTCTGGAAGAGGTCCGCGCCGCACCTCTGGACGAGGCCAGCCGGGTCCGTCTGAAGGACATCCACGCAGCGTCCGTGAAGGAGCTGGAGGACGGTCTGGCTCCGGAACTGGTGGAGGAACTGGAGCGGCTGTCGCTCCCGTTCACCGAGGAGGCGATCCCCTCCGAGGCCGAACTGCGGATCGCCCAGGCCCAGTTGGTCGGCTGGCTGGAAGGCCTCTTCCACGGCATCCAGACGGCGCTGTTCGCGCAGCAGATGGCCGCGCGGGCCCAGCTGGAGCAGATGCGCCGCGCCCTTCCGCCGGGCGCCCCGGCGGACGAGGAGGACGGCCACGGCGCCATCCGGTCGGGCCCGTACCTGTAAGCGCGACATGACAAGGGACCCGGGGTCCCGGGACTTCGGCCCTGGGACCCCGGTCCCGTTCACGGGCACCTGGCAAGTGCGGGGCCCCGCGGGGCACATGGGCCGCGCATACTCAGGGGTATGACCTACGACGCGATCGTCCTGGCCGGCGGCGCCGCGAGACGCCTCGGAGGAGCGGACAAACCCGCCCTCCGGGTCGGCGGCCGGGCCCTGCTCGACCGCGTCCTGGACGCCTGCGCCGACGCCGCCACCACCGTCGTGGTCGGCGACCGCCGCCCCACCGCCCGTCCCGTCCGCTGGACCCGGGAGGACCCGCCCGGCGCCGGCCCCGTCGCCGCCCTGGACGCGGGGCTGCGCGCGACCACCGCCGAGCTGGTCCTCGTCCTCTCCGCCGACCTGCCGTTCCTGGACCGGGACACCGTCGCGGCGCTGCTGCGGGCCCCGGCCGCCGGAGGGGACGGCGCCCTGCTGCGCGACCCCGCCGGCCGCGACCAGCCCCTCGTCGCCGCCTACCGCGCCGAACCGCTGCGGCGCGAGATCGCCCTGCTGGCGACCGAGCACGGCGCCCTTTCCGGCCTTCCGCTGCGCGCCCTCACCACCGAGCTCGACCTGGCCAAGGTGGCGGATTCCGCGCCGTTCGCCTCCTTCGACTGCGACACCTGGGAAGATCTCGCGGTCGCCAGAGCCCGGATCAGGGAGCATGGAAGCGTGCTCGACCAATGGATCAACGCCGTCAAGACAGAGCTGGACATCGACGTCGCCGTCGACACCAAGATCCTGCTCGACCTCGCCCGTGACGCCGCACACGGCGTCGCCCGGCCCGCCGCCCCCCTGACCACCTTCCTGGTCGGCTATGCGGCCGCACAGGCCGCAGCCGCCGGTGGGGACCCCGCCACCGCCGTCGCCGAGGCTTCCCGCAGGGCCGCCGAGCTGGCCCTGCGCTGGGCTGCCGAAGCCGAGGCCGAGGCCCGAGAGAACGGCTCAGGATGACACCCACCGACGCCGACCACGCCCTCCAGGCCCTCGACGAGGCCCTGGCCCTGGTCAGCCGCGATCCGCGCGCCGGGGAGCCCTCCGGCGGCGGTCACCGGGCCGCGGGCTGGCCGCAGGCCCGGGAAGCCGCCGCCCGGGCCGGATCCGGCATCCGGGCCCGCACCCACAGGGTCCCCCTCGCGGAGGCGCTCGGCGAGGTGCTGGCCCAGCCCCTGGAGGCCCTCACCGACCTGCCGTCCTTCGACAGCTCCGCCATGGACGGCTGGGCCGTCGCCGGGCCCGGCCCCTGGACCATCCGCCCCGGGGGCGGAGGGCTCGCCGGGTGCGAGCGCCCCGAGCCACTGGCCGACGGGGAGGCCGTGCGGATCGCCACCGGCGCCCGGATCCCCGCCGACACCACCGCGGTCATCCGCAGCGAGCACTCACGCGAGTCCGGTACCCAGCTCCACGCCGTCCGGCCCGTCCTCACCGGCCAGGACATCCGCCCGCGCGGCCAGGAATGCCGCTCCGGCGACCTGCTGCTGCCCGCCGGCTCCCTCGTCACCCCTGCCGTCCTGGGCCTCGCCGCGGCCGCCGGGTACGACGAGCTCACCACCCGGCCCCGGCCCCGCGTGGAGATCCTGGTGCTCGGGGACGAGCTGCTCACCGAAGGCCGCCCGCACGACGGGCTGATCCGCGACGCCCTCAGCCCCATGCTCGGCCCCTGGCTCACCCGGCTCGGCGCCGAGGTCATCGCCACCCGGCGCCTCGGGGACGACCCGGCCGGGGCCAAGGCCCTGCTGGCCGCCGTCACCGACTCCGCGGCCGACCTGGTCATCACCACCGGCGGCACCGCCTCCGGCCCCGTCGACCACGTCCACCCCGTCCTGAGCGAGGCCGGCGCCGAACTGCTGGTCGACGGGGTCGCGGTACGCCCCGGACACCCCATGCTGCTGGCCCGGCTCGGCGAACGCACCGACGGACGCCACCTGGTCGGCCTGCCCGGGAACCCGCTCGCCGCCGTCTCCGGTCTGCTGACCCTCGCCGAACCGCTGCTGCGCGCCCTGGCCGGCCGCCGCCAGCGGCCCCGGTACACGGTTCCGGTGCAGGGGGAGGTGCCGGGCCACCCGTACGACACCCGGCTCGTGCCCGTCCTGCTGACCGACGAGCACGCCGTACCGCTGCGCTACAACGGTCCCGCGATGCTGCGCGGCGTGGCCGCCGCCGACGGGCTCGCCGTCGTACCGCCGCACGGCGCGCGGGACGGACACGAACTGGAGATCCTGGACCTGCCGTGGGTCTCCGGAGGATGTTTCACGTGAAACTTCACGGCCACGACGCGATGGCCCGGGGCGCCGACGAGAAACTCGTCTCACGGCGCATCAAACTGCCCAAGCGCGTGGTGGAGAAGCCGCTGCGGCAGGTGGGCAAGCGCCTGCTGATGGCGCTGTTCGTCCTGTTCCTGACCGTACTGATCGTGTGGCTCGACCGGGCCGGCTACCACGACAACGCGAACGAGACGGTCGACCTCCTCGACTGCGTCTACTACGCCACGGTGACCCTGTCGACGACCGGCTACGGCGACATCGTCCCGTACAGCGACAGCGCGCGGCTGACCAACATCCTGCTGATCACCCCGCTGCGCGTGCTGTTCCTGATCATCCTGGTCGGAACGACCCTGGAAGTCCTGACCGAGAAGACCCGGGAAGAGTGGCGGCTGAACCGCTGGAGGAAGAACTTGCGCGACCACACGGTAGTCGTCGGCTTCGGCACCAAGGGCCGCTCGGCCCTCCAGACGCTGCTGGCCACGGGCCTGCGCAAGGACCAGGTCGTCATCGTGGACCCGAGCGCCAAGGTGATCGACATGGCCAACGCGGAGGGGTTCACCGGCGTGGTCGGCGATGCCACCCGCTCCGATGTCCTGCTCCGCGCCGAGCTGCAGAAAGCCCGTCAGATCGTCATCGCCACGCAGCGCGACGACACGGCCGTCCTGGTCACGCTGACGGCGCGGCAGATGAACCGCGGCGCGAAGATCGTCGCGGCGGTCCGCGAGGAGGAGAACGCGCCGCTGCTGCGCCAGTCGGGCGCCGACGCGGTCATCACGAGCGCGAGCGCGGCGGGCCGGCTGCTGGGCCTGTCGGTGCTGAGCCCGAGCGCGGGCACGGTGATGGAGGACCTGATCCAGCAGGGCAGCGGGCTCGACCTGATCGAACGGCCGGTGTGCAAGGCCGAGGTAGGCAAGGGCGTCCGGGAGACGGAGGACCTGGTGGTGAGCGTGGTGCGCGGCCACCGGCTGCTCGCGTACGACGACCCGCACGCCAGCCCGCTCCAGCTGACGGACCGTCTCATCACCATCGTGCGCGCCGCGCCGCCCTCGGCGCCGCAGGTGACGCTCGGGCCCGCCGATTAGAGGCTCTCGTTCGCGGAGGTGGCGTACCCTCCGGGCCATGCATGCGATCACCATCGAAGAGCCCGGCGGCCCCGAGGCCCTCGTCTGGGCCGAGGTACCCGATCCGGTGGCCGGCGAGGGCGAGGTCCTCGTCGACGTCGCGGCGAGCGCCGTGAACCGCGCCGACGTCCTCCAGCGCCAGGGGTTCTACGATCCCCCGCCGGGCGCCTCCCCCTACCCCGGTCTGGAGTGCTCGGGGCGCATCTCCGCCCTCGGCCCGGGCGTGTCCGGCTGGGCCGTCGGCGATGAGGTCTGCGCCCTGCTCGGCGGCGGCGGGTACGCGGAGCGCGTGGCCGTCCCGGCGGGCCAGCTGCTGCCGGTCCCGGCCGGCGTGGACCTGGTGACGGCGGCGGCGCTTCCCGAGGTGGTCTGCACGGTCTGGTCGAACGTGTTCATGGTGGCCGGTCTGCGGCCCGGCGAGACGCTGCTGGTGCACGGCGGCTCCAGCGGCATCGGCACGATGGCGATCCAGCTCGCGAAGGCGGTCGGCGCGCGCGTGGCGGTCACCGCCGGCGGCCCCGAGAAGCTGGCCCGCCGCAAGGAGCTGGGCGCGGACATCCTGATCGACTACCGCGAGCAGGACTTCGTCGCCGAGGTGCGGGACGCGACGGGCGGCGCCGGGGCGGACGTGATCCTGGACATCATGGGCGCGAAGTACCTGGCGCGGAACCTGGACGCGCTGGCCGTGAACGGCCGGCTCGCGGTGATCGGGCTCCAGGGCGGGGTCAAGGCGGAGCTCAACCTGGGGGCGCTGCTGGCGAAGCGGGCGGCCATCACCGCCACCTCCCTGCGGGCCCGCCCGCTGGAGGAGAAGGCCGCCATCGTCGCGGCCGTACGGGAACACGTCTGGCCGCTGGTGGCCGCGGGCCGGGTGAAGCCGGTGGTGCACGGCTCGTTCCCGATGTGGGAGGCCGCGCAGGCCCACCGCACGCTGGAGTCGAGCACGCACGTGGGCAAGCTGCTCCTGACCACATGATGACCCGGCCACCTGAGCACGCGCGGGCGCCCCACACCTCGGGTGAGGTGTGGGGCGCCCCGCTACGGCGAGCGCGTCACAGCGAGCGCAGCAGCACCGCCGGGGACTCCACGCAGTCGGCCACGTAGCGCAGGAAGCCGCCCGCCGTGCCGCCGTCGCAGACGCGGTGGTCGAACGTCAGCGAGAGCTGGACGACCTGGCGGACCGCCAGCTCACCCCGGTGGACCCACGGCTTCGCCATGATCCGGCCCACCCCGAGCATCGCCGCCTCCGGGTGGTTGATGATCGGCGTGGAGCCGTCCACGCCGAACACCCCGTAGTTGTTCAGGGTGAACGTGCCTCCGGTGAGGTCCGCCGGAGCCAGCTTCCCGGACCGGGCCACCTCGGTGAGGCGGGCGAACTCCGCCGACAGGGACTCGGCTCCGCGCGCCTGCGCGTCCCGGACCACCGGAACCACCAGCCCGCGCTCCGTCTGCGCCGCGAAGCCGAGGTGCACGGACGGCAGCCGGACGATCTCGTTCGCCGCGAGGTCCACGGTCGAGTTGAGCTCGGGATACTTCGCCAGCGCGGCCGTGCAGATCCGGGCCAGCAGCGCCAGCACCGAGATCTTCGGGCCGCCCACGGCGTTCATCGCGGCCCGCGCCGCCATCAGCTCGGTCGCATCGGCGTCGACCCAGCACGTGGCGTCGGGGATCTCCCGGCGGCTGCGCGACAGCTTCTCGGCCACCGCGCCCCGCAGGCCCTTCAGCGGCACCCGCTCGCCCACCGCCGCGGCCGCGGCGGCCACCGGAGCGCCGACGGGCGCCGGCGCAGGCGCCTCGGGGGCCCGGAGCGCCGCCTCCACGTCCGCGCGCAGGATCAGGCCCTCGGGCCCGGATCCGCGCAGCCCGCGCAGGTCGACCCCGTTGTCCCGGGCCAGCTTGCGCACCAGCGGCGAGATGACCGCCACCGGACCGGTCACGGCGGCAGCGGGAGCGGGTGCGGGAGCGGCGGCAACGGCCGGCGCTGCGGAGCCAGGTCGCACCCGCCTCCGACGCGCCGTGCGCGAGTGGTCCGTCCCGTAGCCCACCAGGACGTTGCCCGACCCGGAATCCTCGGGCTCCGCCTCCGGGGCCGTCTCCGCGCCCACCGCCACCGTGATCAGCGGTGCTCCGACGGGGAGTTCCGTGCCCTCCTCCCCGAACCTGGCGGTGACCACACCGCCGTAGGGGCACGGCACCTCCACCATCGCCTTGGCCGTCTCGACCTCGACCACCGGCTGGTCGATGGCCACGACGTCGCCCACCGCCACCAGCCAGCGGACGATCTCGGCCTCGGTCAGTCCCTCCCCGAGATCGGGGAGCTTGAACTCCATTACCTGCGGCATCAGTTCTCCCACTGCAGGCGGGCCACGGTGTCCAGGATCCGGTCCACGCCGGGCAGGTGGTGCTTCTCCAGCATGGGCGGCGGGTACGGGATGTCGAAGCCCGTCACCCGCAGCACCGGCGCCTCCAGGTGGTGGAAGCACTTCTCCTGGATGCGGGCGACGAGCTCCGCGCCCGGCCCCGCGAAGCCGTTCGCCTCGTGGACCACCACCGCGCGCCCCGTACGCCGTACGGAGGCCATGACCGTGTCCTCGTCGAGCGGGACGAGCGAGCGCAGGTCCACGACCTCCAGGTCCCAGCCCTCCTCGCGCGCCGCCTCGGCCGCCTCCAGGCAGACCGGCAGCGAGGGCCCGTACGTGATCAGGGTGGCGCTCGCGCCGGTACGCCGGACGAGGGCCTTCCCGATCCCCGGCACGGCCGCCGGCTCCGCCGGGTCCCACTGCGCCTTCGACCAGTACAGCCGCTTCGGCTCCAGGAAGACCACAGGGTCGTCGCTCGCGATCGAGGCGCGCAGCAGCCCGTACGCGTCCTCGACGGTCGCCGGGGTCACCACGTGCAGGCCGGGGGTGGCCACGTAGTACGCCTCGGAGGAGTCGCTGTGGTGCTCCACGCCGCCGATCCCGCCGCCGTAGGGCACCCGGATGGTGATCGGGAGCGGCATCGCGCCGCGCGTGCGGTTGCGCATCTTCGCCACGTGCGAGATCAGCTGTTCGAAGGCGGGGTAGGCGAACGCGTCGAACTGCATCTCCACGACGGGCCGCAGCCCGTACATGGCCATGCCCACCGCGGCGCCCAGGATCCCGGCCTCCGCGAGCGGGGTGTCCGTGCAGCGCTCCTCGCCGAACTCCTTCGCGAGGCCGTCCGTGATCCGGAAGACCCCGCCCAGCGTGCCGACGTCCTCGCCCATGACGTGGACCGTCGGGTCCTCGGCCATCGCGTCGCGCATGGCGCGCTGCAGCGCCTGCGCCATCGTCGCCGGCTTCACGGCCACCGTGGTCACGACTGCTCCTCCGCGTCGAGCTCGGCGCGCAGCATCTCCGCCTGCTCGCGGAGCCGGCCGGTCTGCTCCGCGTAGACGTTTTCGAACAGGTCCATCGGGTCGAGCACGGGCTCGGCGTTCATCCGCTCGCGCAGGGTCGCGGCCATCGCCTCGGCGGCGTCCTTGGCCTCCTGGATGCCGTCGGCATCCAGCATCCCGCGGGCGGTCAGCTCGCGCTCCAGCAGCTCCACCGGGTCGTGCGCCTTCCATGCCTCGACCTCGGCGTCGCCGCGGTAGCGGGTCGCGTCGTCGGCGTTCGTGTGGGCCTCGATGCGGTACGTGACCGCCTCGATCAGCGTCGGTCCGCCACCGGCACGGGCCCGCCGGACGGCCTCGGACAGCACCTCGCGCACCGCGGCGATGTCGTTGCCGTCGACGAGGCGTCCGGGCATCCCGTACCCGACGGCCTTGTGGGCCAGGGTCGGGGCCGCCGTCTGCTTGGCCAGCGGGACCGATATCGCGAAGCCGTTGTTCTGGACGAGGAAGACCACCGGGGCCTGCCAGACGGCCGCGAAGTTCAGCGCCTCGTGGAAATCGCCCTCGCTGGTGCCGCCGTCGCCCACCAGGGCGAGCGCGACCACGTCGTCGCCGCGCAGCCGGGCCGCGTGCGCCAGGCCGACCGCGTGCGGCAGCTGGGTGGCGAGCGGGGTGCTCAGCGGGGCGATCCGGTACTCGCGCGGGTCGTAGCCGGTGTGCCAGTCGCCGCGCAGCAGGGTCAGCGCCTGTACGGGGTCCAGCCCGCGGGCCACGGCCGCGAGGGTGTCGCGGTAGCTCGGGAAGAGCCAGTCCTGCTCCTCCAGGACCAGCGCGGCCGCGATCTCGCAGGCCTCCTGGCCGACGGTGGACGGGTACACGGCCAGTCGGCCCTGCCGGGTGAGGGCAGTCGCCTGGGCGTTGTACCGGCGGCCGCGGACCAGCTCGGCGTAGCAGCGGCGCATCAGCTCGGGGTCGAGCTTCTCGGCGGCCGGCGTGCCCAGCACCCGGTACGGCTCGGGGTCCGGGAGCAGCGGGGCGGCATCCGTACGGGGCCTCCAGGCGGGCGGCGGGGTGGAGCGGTGGGATGCACCGGCACCGGGCAGCTCTTGGACCGTCATGGCGGCGTACACCTCCTCGTGGGAAGCGGGCAGGGCGACTCGGCTGTGAGGCGCCTCACCAACCGATTGTTCGGTCGATGGCGCAATTTGGCTACAGGCGGCGCCAGGCTGTGGACAAAGTGGCGCCGGGGCCCTGGGATGGGTGCAGGACGTCCAGAAGAGGGAGGCAGTGGGCAATGCCGGATGAACAAATGGCCGCGCCGGGTTCCGGGCCGGGTTCCGCTCCGGTGCCGCCCGGCGGTGCGCCTTCGGCCCCGCAGGCCCCGCCGCTGCCCCCGCGCCCCCTGGATCCCATCGACCGTTCGATCATGCGCCTGCTCCAGGCGGACGGCCGCGCGTCGATACGGTCGGTGGCCGAGCAGGTCCACGTATCGCGCGCGAACGCCTACGCCCGGATCAACCGGCTGATCGACGACGGGGTGATCCGGGGGTTCACGGCCCGCGTCAACCACGAACGGGCGGGCCAGGGCGCCTCCGCCTACATCACCCTGAAGATCGTCCAGAACTCCTGGCGCACGGTCCGCGAGCAGCTGCGCGAGCGTCCGGGCGCCGCGCACATCGCCCTGGTCAGCGGCGATTTCGACGTGCTGCTGCTGGTCCACACGCCCGACAACCGCACCCTGCGCGAGCTGGTCCTGACCCGCCTCCAGTCCATCCCGGAGGTCCTGTCGACCCGCACCCTGCTGGTGTTCGAGGAAACGGATCTGCTCGATTCCGCCCCGGGCCAGGGCGGCGCGGGACCGGCGATCTCGGAGGAGTAGCGGGGCTCCCGGGACTTCCGGGGCCCCCGGGGAACGGCGGAGCCCCGGGAGGGTCGTGAGGGCCTTCCCGGGGCTCTGTACGAGGCCGGAGGCGCGATTACTTGGTCTCGTAGTAGCCGAACATGTCGACGATCAGGTCCGTCGTCGCCCAGCTCTGGTTCCAGAAGTCGACGACGCCGTTGACGCCGCCGGAGCTCGCCTGGACCAGGTTCGGGACGGTCTGGCCGGCCGTCCAGTTCAGGGTGGACGACGTGGGCCGCCCCGGGAAGACGTTCGTGTCGTTGTCGTACTGCTCCGGAGTGTTGGGGTCCGGGGCGACCGACAGGAACCCGTCCTGCTGCGTGTTGGTCACCGTGGTGTTGAGGACGTACCCCGCGATGCCCTCCTCGCCGGTGGAGAAGGGCTGCCAGAGGTAGCCCCGCGCCGGCACCGGCCCCCACTTCGAGGTGCGGGTGTCGATCCAGCGCTGCGGCTTGGCGGGCATGAAGGCCCCCGAGCTGTCGGGGCTGTAGTAGCCGACGACGTCGACGATGACGTCGGTGCCCGCCCAGGCTCCGTTGAAGATGTTGACCTTGCCGTCGGCGCCGACGGGGACGATCACCGAGTTGGCGACGGTCTGCTTGGCCCTGAAGTTCACGTTGGACGTGTTCGGGGCCTGCTGGCCGCTCGGGTAGGCCGTCAGGTGGCCGTCCTCGCGCGGGTTGGTGGCGGTGACGTTCAGCGCCACGGCGGTGGCGCTGCCCGGCACGTACCAGCCGCCGAGCTGCACGCCGATCGACTTGCGGCCGCCGACCTGGCCCTGCGGCGCTCCCTGGCCGGAGCGGGTGTCCACGGCGCGGACCGGGGTCATCGGCGTGTAGCCGCTGGCCGCGGTGCGGGTGAAGTAGCCCGTGATGTCCGCGATCAGGTCGATCGGCGTCCAGCTGCCGTTGTAGAGCTCGACGGTGCCGTCCTTGCCGACCGGCACGATCACCATGTTCGGGACGGTCTGCGCGGCCACGAAGTTGACGTTGGACGTCGTCGGACGCGTGGTACCGCCGGGGAACACCGTGACGTGACCGGGGTTCGAGGTGTTGGTCGCGGTGACGTTCAGGGCCACGGCCGTGACGCCCGCCGGGATCTTGCCGTTGCCGGCGATCTTCAGCTTGGTCGAGGAGTACGCCTGGACCATGCCCCGCGGGGCTCCGGTGCCGTCACGGGTGTCCAGGAGGCGGGTCGGGGCGTACGGGGTGAAGTCCGAGCCGACCGTCGAGAGCGGCAGCTCGTTGACGGACTCGGCCTGGTTCGCACTGTCCGTGACGGTGACCTTGACCTGGTACTCGCCGAGCTCGGCGTAGCTGTGCCTGCGCGACACCTCCTGGCCCGGGGAGGCGTCCGTGACGTCGGTCGTGCCGTCGCCCCACTCGTAGGTGACCTTGAGGGCGGCGCCCGCGGCGCTGACGACCTGGGCGCGCAGCTCGATGCCGTGCGCGGAGACGCTCTTCGCGTCGAGGACGAGGCCGAGCTCCGGGTTGCCCGCGGCGGCGGTCTCCGCGCCCTGCGCGGTGGCGTTGGCGGAGGTCTTGCCCTTGGCGGCGGGCAGGGCCTTGCGGACCGAGCGCTCCTTCGGGCTGTGGAAGGTCTTGACGTCGGACGCACCGGCCGTGGCCAGGTCCGCTCCGGGAGCGGCCACCCCCTTGACCACCGGTGCGGACGAACCCGCGGCCGGACCCGCGGCCGGACCGGCCGCCTGGGCCGCGCCCGGGATGAAACCAACGCTGGCCGCGACGACAACGGCAGCGGAAACTACAAGACGGCGACTGCGCACCGGCCCCCCATTTTCTGTTACTGCTTGTGTTACTGCTTGAACGCGTTCGAAAGCTCGCTCATCGTACAGAGTTCGCACAGCAATTCATCAGAAAATATGGGCCAGGATCGTGCGGATCATGGCGGGGAACTAGCCGCGAACCGTCCGCAGGCCGTCCAGGGCCATGTGGACCACCGCGTCGGCCAGCTGGTCCGCGGTCGTGCCGGGGTGCGGGCGGTACCACTCGACCAGCGAGTTCACCATGCCGAACAGCAGCCGGGTGGCCAGCCGGATGTCCACGTCCGCCCGCAGGTCCCCGTCCGCCGCGGCCGCCTTCAGCAACTCGGCGACCTGGTGGTCGAACTCGCGCCGGCGCTCCAGCGCCCAGCGCTCGGTCCGGGTGTTGCCCCGCACCCGCAGCAGCAGCGTCACGTACGGGAGCTCGGCGACCAGGACCTCGACCGTGCGGCGCGTGACGTACTCGACCCGCTCGACCGCCCGGCCCCGTACCGCGCCGGTCTCCTCCAGGACGGCGAAGAGCCCGTCGAGCGCGCGGCTGACGGCCCGCTGGAGGAGCTCCTCCTTGCCCGCCACGTGGTGGTAGATCGAGGACTTCGAGATGCCCGCCGCCTTGGAGAGGTGCTCCATGGAAGTGCCGTCGTAGCCCCGCTCGTTGAAGACCTGGACGGCGACGGACAGCAGGGTCTCGGGGGTGTAGGTGTCCCGCTTCGCGGTGGTCATGCGGTCTCCTCCGCGGCGCCCGCGTGGCCGTCTTCGCCCTCGTCGCCCCCTTCGCCGCCTTCGTCGCCCTCGTCGTCCTCGGTGTAGCCGAGTTTGAACAGCGCCAGCGAGGGCGCGTAGCGGCCGCCGGGACAGCGCTCGTCGAGGTGGTGCAGCAGGTCGTACGCCCAGTCCCGGCCGAGCCGGCCGTGCCATTCGGAGGGGCCCAGCGGGTAGTTGACCCCGAGCCGCATCGCCGTGTCGATGTCCTCGGCGCTGGCCGCCCCGCGCGCGACGGCATCGGCGGTCAGGTCGATGAGCATCGCGACCGTACGGGCCACGATCATGCCGGGCACGTCGCCGATGACGGAGACCTTCTTGCCGAGCTTCTGGAACAGGCCGATCGCCTCGGCGAGGGTCCGCTCGCCGGTGTCCTCTCCCGCGGAGAGCGCGATCCGGGTGGCGCCCCGGTAGTCGAGCGCGAGGTCGAAGTAGACGACGTCGGCGAACTCGACCGAGGTCTTGCCGTCCGCGAGCACCAGCTGGCCCTCGCCGGGCAGCTGGATGTACGGGCCCCCGTGCCCGGTCTCCGTGACCGCGATCCCGGCCTCTTCCAGCAGCTCGACCAGCCCGGCGGCCGGACCGAGGTCGCCGACCACGGTGACCTTCTCCGGAGCGGCCTGCGGTGCGGCCGTGTGCGGGGCCGGGACCTGGGCGTCCGGGCCGTACGGGAACCAGCCGTGGCCCGACTTGCGGCCGAGGCGGCCCGACTGGACCAGCCGGCGCTGCGCCAGGGAGGGGGTGAACTTGGGGCTGCGGAAGAACGACTCCCACACGGAGCGGGTGACGGCCTCGTTGACGTCCTGGCCGATCAGGTCGGTCAGCTGGAACGGGCCCATCTTGAAGCCGCCGCTCTCGCGGAGCACGGCGTCGATGGTGGCCGGGTCGGCACCCTGCTCCTCGTACACCGCGAAGGCCTCGGCGTAGAAGGGGCGGGCGATCCGGTTGACGATGAAGCCCGGGGTGTCGGCGCAGCGCACCGGCGTCTTCCCCCAGCCCAGCACGGTGGCGTGCGCGCGCTCGGCGGCGGCCGGGTCGGTCGCGAACCCGCTGACCACCTCGACGAGCGGGAGCACCGGGGCCGGGTTGAAGAAGTGCAGCCCGAGGAAGCGGCCGGGATGCGCGAGGCCTGCGGCGAGCTCGGTGACGGAGAGGGAGGAGGTGTTGGTCGCCAGCAGCGTGTCCGGCGCAACCACCTCTTCGAGGGTCTCGAAGAGCGCGCGCTTGACGGCGATGTCCTCGACGACCGCCTCGATGACGAGCGCGGCGTCCGCGAGGTCGGCGAGGGCGGAGGCCGATTCGATCCGGCCGATCGCCTCCTCGGCCTCGGCGCGATCGAGGCGGCCCTTGGCTGCCATGCGGTCGACGCGGTCCTGGACGATGCCGACGCCGCCGGCGGCGAGGGTGGCGTTGATGTCGTAGATCAGCACCCGGTGACCTGCGAGAAGGGCGACCTGGGCGATGCCCTGCCCCATGGTGCCGGCGCCGACGACCGCCACAGTGCGGGACCGCTCGATTGCTGTCATGTCCTGATCCTCCCGCACCGGGTTATCCACAGGCTTGCCGGGCCCTCTTGTCCCGACCGATCGTTCGGTTACTCTAACTCCAGTCTGCTCTTCTTCACCCGCCCCTGCCTGATCTCAGTCTGCGACCCAGCCTGATCTTGCCCGGCTCAACGAGGAGTTGGTCCCTGATGGCCGCCGAGCTCACCGTCCACCAGCTGTCCGACAAGCACCGGTCCACCCTGGACCAGGCCCTGGCGGCCATCCGCAGCCGCGCCTACTGGTCGCCGCATCCGGAGCACCCCAAGGCCTACGGGGAGACCGCCCCGGCCGACGGGCTGGCCGCCTTCGAAGCGGTCCGCGGCACCCGGTTCGACCTGGGCCAGCCCGGTACGGACGGCTGGACCGGCGGCGAGGTGTCCCCGTACGGCCCCGAGCTGGGCGTCGAGTACCCGCACGCCGACCCGGACGTGCTGCTCCCCGCGATGAAGGCCGGCATGGGCGCCTGGCGGGACGCCGGGCCCGAGGCCCGCGCCCTGGTCTGCATCGAGATCCTGGCCCGGATCGGCGCGCGGACGCACGAGTTCGCGCACGCGGTCATGCACACCAGCGGCCAGGCCTTCATGATGGCGTTCCAGGCGGGCGGCCCGCACGCGCAGGACCGCGGCCTGGAGGCGGTGGCCTACGCGTACGAGGAGCAGACCCGCGTCCCCGGGCAGGCCGACTGGTCGAAGCCGCAGGGCAAGAAGGACCCGCTGGAGCTCGGCAAGACCTTCACGGCCGTCCCGCGCGGCATCTCGCTGATGATCGGCTGCAACACCTTCCCGACCTGGAACGGCTACCCGGGCCTGTTCGCCTCCCTGGCCACGGGCAACGCGGTGCTGGTCAAGCCGCACCCGCGCGCCGTGCTCCCGCTGGCGCTGACGGTGAAGGTGGCCCGCGAGGTGCTCGCCGAGGCGGGCTTCGACCCGAACCTGGTGGCCCTGGCCGTGGAGCGCCCCGGCGAGGGCATCGCCAAGGCCCTTGCCGTCCGCCCCGAGATCAAGCTGATCGACTACACCGGCTCGACCGAGTTCGGCGACTGGCTCGAGACCAACGCCCGCCAGGCGCAGGTCTACACCGAGAAGGCCGGCGTCAACACGGTCGTCGTCGACTCGACCTCGAACTACAAGGGGATGCTGTCCAACCTGGCGTTCTCGCTGTCCCTGTACAGCGGCCAAATGTGCACCACCCCGCAGAACCTGCTGATCCCGCGCGACGGCATCGAGACGGACGCCGGCCACAAGTCCTACGACGAGGTCGTCGCGGACCTCGCGGCCTCGGTCGGCGGCCTGCTGGGCGACGACGCCCGGGCCAACGCGCTGCTCGGCGCCCTGGTCAACCCGGACGTCAAGAGCCGCCTGGAGGCGGCGGCCGCCCTCGGCGAGGTGGCGCTGGCCTCGCGCGAGGTGGTCAACCCCGAGTTCCCGGACGCCGTCGTGCGCACCCCGGTGATGGTCAAGCTGGACGCCGCCAAGCCTGACCCGGAGGCCCCGTACCTGTCGGAGTGCTTCGGCCCGGTGTCGTTCGCGGTGGCCGTGGACTCCACGGCGGACGCCCTGGAGCTCCTGCGCCGCACCGTGCGGGAGAAGGGCGCGATGACGGTCGGCGCCTACACCACGTCGGCGGACACCGAGCGGGCCATCGAGGAGGTCTGCCTGGAGGAGTCGGCGCAGCTCTCCCTGAACCTGACGGGCGGGGTCTACGTCAACCAGACCGCGGCCTTCTCGGACTTCCACGGCTCCGGCGGCAACCCGGCGGCCAACGCGGCGCTGTGTGACGGCGCCTTCGTCTCGAACCGCTTCCGCATGGTCGAGATCCGCCGCCAGGCCTGAGGGCCACGCAGGCGGCGGGCCCGGCGCGGCGGCGCCGGGCCCGCCGCTTGACCCTCGACCTGGTGGAGGTCCCAGAGTCGGGGGTGTGGAGAGCGACATGCGCAGCATCGGCGAGATGGGCCGCGACAGCGGGCTCGGGGTGAGCGCCCTGCGGTTCTACGACCGCGCGGGCGTCCTCGTACCGGCGTGGGTGGATCCGGCGACCGGGTACCGCTGGTACGCCCCCGAGCAGCTCGGCGAGGCCCGGCTGCTGGCGCGGCTGCGCCGCTCGGGGATGCCGCTCGCGGACATCCGGCTGGTGCTGGCCGGCTGGGCGGGCGGGGACACCGGCCTGGTGCCCCGGCTGCTCGACGGGCATCTGCGCCGGCTCGAAAGCGGGCTGGCCGAGGCGCGCGAGGAACTCTCCGCGGTACGAGCCCTACTCGGACACAAGGAGACCTCCATGACCACCGCCACCGCCACCGCCCGACTGACCCTGCCGGGCGCGGGGCTCGCGGCCGCCCTGGACGCCGTCCGGTACGCCGCCGGAACCGACCCGGAGCTGCCGGTGCTCGGCGGGATCCACTTCGACATCGAGGGCGACGCCCTGCACCTCGTGGCAACGGACCGCTACCGGATGGCCGTCGCCCGGACCTCCGCCACCGGTGCCGCCACCCCGGCCGACGGCGCTGCTGCCACCGCGTCCGACAGCACTTCCGACAGCGCTTGCGACCCGGCCGGCCACGGCGGGGGCGGCCGGGTCCAGGTGACCGTGCCCCTCCCGCTCGCGGACGCGATGCGCGCCCTGCTGACCGACGGCGCCCCGGCCCGCCTGACCGTGGACGGGGGCAGGGTGGAGCTGGAGACCCAGGGCCGCCAGGTCGCCGGGCAGAGCCTCGGCGAGGACTTCCCCGACTACCGCCGCCTGACCCTGCTGCCCGAGGGACGCCGGCTCCCGCTGGACGTGCCCGCCCTGCGGCGGGCCCTCGGCGGGCAGGAGGCCGAGGTGTGCGTCCTGGTCCTGACGGACACGGTGACCGTCGGCGACGAGGACTGCGCGGGGGACCGGGTGGGGGTCAACCCCGCCTACCTGCTCGACGCGCTCGCCGCCGGGGAGGAACTGCTCCTGGAGTACATCGGCCCCAAGGCCCCGCTCGTCCTCCTGCGCCCCGACGTCGAGGACGCCTTCTCCCTGCTGATGCCGGTCAGTCTCGAGGCGTGACCCTCGGGCCGCCCCAGTGGAAGAGGGTCATGGCCACGCTGGTGGCCAGGTTGTAGCTGGAGACCTGCGGGCGCATCGGGAGCGCGACCAGGTGGTCGGCCCGCTCGCGCAGCTCGGGTGAGATGCCGTGGCGCTCCGAGCCGAAGGCCAGCAGGGCGTCGTCCGGCAGCGTGAGGGAGCGGATGTCCTGTCCCTCCGGGTCGAGCGCGTACAGGGGCCCGGCGGGCAGGGTGTCGATGCCGACCCGGTCCACGGTGGTGGCGTAGTGCAGGCCCGCTCCGGCCCGGACCACGTTGGGGTGCCAGGGGTCGAGGTCGCCGCGGGTGACGACGCCGGTGGCGCCGAAGCCCGCCGCGAGCCGTACGACGGCGCCGACGTTGCCGAGGTTGCGGGGGTTGTCGAGCACGACGACGGGCGCGGTGCGCGGCTGCCGGTCGAGCCGGGCCCGCCCCTCGGCCCGGTCGGGCCGCAGGGCCAGCGCGGCGACCCCGGTGGGATGCACGCGCGCCACGAGCTCCCGCAGGCCTCCCCCGCGCACCAGCCGCCCCACCTGCGCCGCGACGTCCGGAGCCAGCTCGGCGGCCAGCGCCCGTACGCCCTCGGGATCCTCGGCCACGGCCAGCCGCACGTCCGCCCCGAACCGCAGGGCGTGCTTCAGCGCGTGGAACCCGTCGAGCAGCACGAGGTCCCCCCGCCCGACGGCCTCCCGCCACTGCTGCGCGATGTCGTCGGCGCTCCCGTGCAACTCAGTCATACCGCCGAGCGTACGGGCCGGACCGGGCCCGCCTTCGCCGGGGGAAGCACCCCGCGCACCCTGCGCACCCCGCCGGCGGCCCTGGCGCCCAGCCACAGGAGGAAGGGCGTCGGCAGGAACACCGCGTCGGCCGCGATCATCGCCATGGAGAAGAACGGCAGCCCCAGCAGCACCGCGATCCCCGCGTGCTCCAGCATCATCAGCGCCAGCAGCACGTTCTTGATCCGCCGGTTGAACACCGTGAACGGAAAGGCGACCTGCACCGCCACCGTCCCGTACGACAGCAGCATCACCATCGTCCCGCTCCCCGCCAGCACCCCCGACAGCCCCGGCCACGGGGTGAAGTAGTCCAGGCCGAGCGGGTAGTACAGCGCGGTCCCGTCCTGCCACCGCGAGCCCTGGATCTTGTACCAGCCGGCCGTCGCGTAGATCAGGCAGACCTCCGCCATGATCACCAGCAGCCCCGCGTTGTGCACCAGGTTGGCCAGGACGTCCAGGGCGGCCCGCCCCTCGCCCTCCGGCTCGTACCGGTCCGCCATCCACCACACCGCGCACACGACCCACAGCGCCGCGAAGGCCGCCAGCCAGCCGTATCCGAACCGGTCCGTCACCGCCCCGTACGCGAACACCGCGCCCAGCACGCCCCACAGCACCGGTCCGGCCGCCCCCGCCGAGGCCGAGCCCCGCAGCCGCGCGCGCCGCGCGTCGAGCGACCACACCTGCGCGCACCGGGTCAGCACCAGGTAGATCGCCATCAGGTGGATGACGTTGTCCCCGCCGTCGCCCATGAACACGCTGCGGTTCTGCAGCGACAGGACGCCCACCATGAACACCGCGGAGCTCGCGCGGGTCCGCCAGCCCAGCATCAGCAGCAGGGCCGACGCCACCGAGAGCGCGTAGACCGTCTCGAACCAGAGCCCCGAGTCCGACCACATCAGCACCGAGAAGGCGTGGTTCGAGGCGATCAGCCGCTCCGCCAGGGCGAAGCTCCAGGGCCCGTCCGGCCCGTAGAGCTCCGCGCGGTGAGGGAACTCCCGCAGCAGGAAGAACAGCCAGGTCGCCGAGAAGCCGATCCGGACGACGGCGCTCTGGTACGGGCCCAGCGCCCGCCCGCTGACCCGCGCCACCGCCCGGCCCGCGGCGGCCCGCGCCCGCGCGAGCGCCCGCCCGGCCGCCGGAGCCCGTCTCACACCGTCCACCACGGCAGCTCCCGGTAGTACGTCTGGGTGTCGGTCTTCTCTTCGCTCCACGGCGGCGCCGGCACCGCCCGCGTCGTCGAGCGCAGCTGGATCCGTACGATCTCGCCCCGCCCGCCGGCCGCGTCCCGGCCGAGCCGGGCCAGGGCGATCCGGCGCAGGTACTGCTCCGACAGTTCGCCGCGCTCGCCGATCGGCTTGTTGTCCTCGTCGTGCGAGCCGGTGAAGAAGTCCCAGGCCCGGCGCAGCTCGTTCTGCCGGGTGTGGCTCGGCAGCAGGCCGTGCCGGATGGCGGCGCCGTCCTCGGCCGACAGGTCGCGCCAGCCGACGGTCACCGGCTCGCCGCCGAGGGCGGGACGGACCTCGGCCCGCGCCTGCACCGCGATGTTCTGCTGGAGCGGGTTGGGGGCGAAGAGCTTCCAGTTCTGCTCGAACTCGGGGTAGATCCAGTCGTCGACCGTCCGGGCGTGCTGCTTGCTCACCGTGTTGGACGGTGCGACGTGCAGGAAGACCAGCGCCAGGTGCCCGCAGGCGGCGAGGCCCACGGCAGCCAGCGCGAGGGCCGCGAGGACCCGGTACGGGGCGGACAGGCCCGCGATCCCGGGAGCCCGGGGTGGCCGCCCCGGGTCGGCGGGCGGCCCGACCGGGGGATCCGCCGGCGTACGGGCCGCGGGGACGGCCGCCGCGGCGGCCGGCTGAACGGCCGGCTGACCGGTCGGCGGCTCGCTCGGCGGGTTGGCCGGCGGATCGACCGGCGGACCGGCGGGAACGGATGCTTCCGCGGGCTCGCGCTCGTTCGATTCCATCCCGCCCCGATCATCCGGTGTCCACAGGGTCGACCTCAGAGGTTGACACCCTACGGGCCGCCGTCCCACCATTGAAGAGTACGAACCGAACGATCGGTCGGTCGGGCGGTCAACAATCTCTGGCAGGGGGCCGGGATGGTGGCAGTGACCCCGGAGACGGGGCAGGACTCAGGCCTCGGGGCTGACCTCGGGGCTGACCTCGGAGCCCAGCTCGCGGCAGCCTTCGACGCCGCCGTGGCGGCCGACGAGCGCGTCGAGCCGCGCGACTGGATGCCCGAGGCGTACCGCGCCTCGCTCGTACGCCAGATGGCCCAGCACGCCCACTCCGAGATCATCGGCATGCAGCCCGAGGCCAACTGGATCACCCGCGCGCCCTCGCTGCGCCGCAAGGCGATCCTCATGGCCAAGGTCCAGGACGAGGCCGGGCACGGCCTCTACCTGTACAGCGCCGCCGAGACCCTCGGCACCAGCCGCGACGAGCTGCTCGACAAGCTCCACTCCGGCAAGCAGAAGTACTCCTCGATCTTCAACTACCCCACCCTGACCTGGGCCGATGTCGGCGCGATCGGGTGGCTGGTGGACGGCGCGGCGATCACCAACCAGGTGCCGATCTGCCGCTGCTCCTACGGGCCGTACGCCCGCGCGATGGTCCGGATCTGCAAGGAGGAGTCCTTCCACCAGCGCCAGGGCTTCGAGCTCCTCATGGCCCTGTCCAAGGGCACCGAGGCGCAGCACGCGATGGCCCAGGACGCCGTGGACCGCTGGTGGTGGCCCTCGCTGATGATGTTCGGCCCGCCGGACGACGAATCGGCGCACTCCGCGCAGTCCATGGCCTGGCGGATCAAGCGGCACTCCAATGACGAGCTGCGCCAGCGCTTCGTCGACATCGCCGTCCCGCAGGCCGAGGCGCTGGGCCTGACCCTGCCCGACCCCGACCTGAAGTGGAACGAGGAGCGCGGGCACCACGACTTCGGCGCGATCGACTGGGCCGAATTCTGGGACGTGCTCAAGGGCAACGGCCCCTGCAACGAAGAGCGGATCGGCCGGCGGCGCCGGGCGCACGAGGAAGGCGCCTGGGTCCGCGAGGCGGCCGCGGCGTATGCGCGGAAGCACAGCGCACAGCACGCCGTACAGAACACGGCGACGAACGAGGAGGCAGGGGTATGACGCAGAACTGGCCACTGTGGGAGGTGTTCGTGCGCTCGCGCCGCGGCCTCTCGCACACGCACGCGGGCAGCCTGCACGCGCCCGACGCGGAGATGGCCCTGCGCAACGCCCGCGACCTCTACACCCGACGCGGCGAGGGCATCTCGATCTGGGTGGTGCCCTCCGCCGAGATCACCGCCTCCTCGCCGGACGAGCGGGACCCGTTCTTCGCCGCCTCGGCCGACAAGCCGTACCGGCACCCGACCTTCTACGAGATCCCCGAGGGGGTGCACCACCTGTGAGCAGCACCGATGCCGTGCAGAGCCCAGTCTCTCGCCCCGCCGCCCTCTCCCTCGGGGACGACGCGCTGATCCTCTCCCACCGCCTCGGCGAGTGGGCGGGCCACGCCCCCGTCCTGGAGGAGGAGGTCGCCCTCGCGAACATCGCGCTCGACCTGCTCGGGCAGGCCCGCGTCCTGCTGTCCCTGACCGGCGACGAGGACGAGCTGGCCTTCCTGCGCGAGGAGCGGTCCTTCCGCAACCTCCAGCTGGTCGAGCAGCCGAACGGGGACTTCGCCCACACCATCGCCCGCCAGCTCTACTTCTCCTTCCACCAGCACGAGCTGTACACGGAACTGGCCGCCGGCGACGGACCGTTCGCCCCGCTCGCGGCCAAGGCCGTCAAGGAGACCGCGTACCACCGCGACCACGCCGAGCAGTGGACCCTGCGGCTCGGCGACGGCACGCAGGAGAGCCGCGCCCGCATGCGGACCGCCCTGGACGCGCTGTGGAAGTACACGGGCGAGATGTTCCAGCCGGTCGAAGGCATCGAGGGCGTCGACTGGGCCGCCCTGGAGGACCGCTGGCTGGCCGCCGTGGGCGGCGTACTGGAGCGGGCCGGGCTCGCACTCCCCGAGGGCCCGCGCACCGGCGCCTGGGCCGCCGGGGCGGGCCGCCAGGGCCTGCACACCGAGTCCTTCGGCAGGCTGCTCGCCGAGATGCAGCACCTGCACCGCAGCCATCCGGGGGCGTCGTGGTGACGGAGCAGGCCCCCGGGGCCGCCGAGGCCGTGACCCGCCTGGAGGCGGAGCTGGCCGAGCTCGCCGGCTCGGTCCCCGACCCCGAGCTGCCCGTCCTCAGCCTCGCCGAGCTCGGCGTGATGCGCGGGGTGCGGATGTACGAGGACGGCCACGTCGAGGTCACCCTGACCCCGACCTACACCGGCTGCCCCGCCATCGAGGCGATGTCCGCCGACATCGAGCGGGTCCTGACCGGCCACGGCATCCCGGACGTGCGGGTGCGCACCGTCCTGGCCCCCGCCTGGTCCACCGACGACATCAGCGCCGAAGGGCGGCGCAAGCTGGCCGAGTTCGGCATCGCCCCGCCGCGCCCGCACGCGGCCGGCGGACCGGTCCCGGTGGCCCTCTCGGTCCGCTGCCCGAACTGCGGATCGACCGACACCGAACTGCTCAGCCGGTTCTCGTCCACCGCGTGCAAGGCGCTGCGCCGCTGCACCGCCTGCCGTGAACCGTTCGACCACTTCAAGGAGTTGTAGATGGCCGCGTCCACGCCGTCGCCCACGTCGGGCTCCGGGCGCCCCGCGCGCCACGGCGCCTTCCACCCGCTGACGGTGGCGGCGGTCGACCGGCTCACCGACGACTCCGTGGCGCTGACCCTGCGCGTCCCCGAGGAGCTGCGCGGCGAGTACCTGCACGCCCCCGGCCAGCACCTCACGCTGCGCCGCCGCACCCCCGAGGGCACCGAGGTCCGGCGCACGTACTCGATCTGCTCGCCCGCCCCGGCCCCGGCGGGCCCGGGCCCGGCGGCCCTGCGGGTGGGTGTGCGGCTGGTGGAGGGCGGCGAGTTCTCGACGTTCGCCCACAAGGAGATCGCCGCCGGGGACGTGCTGGACGTGATGGTCCCGGCCGGGCGGTTCGTCCTGGAGCCGGCCGCCGCCCCGGCCGGTGGGCACTACGCGGCGATCGTCGGCGGCAGCGGGATCACCCCGGTGCTGTCGATCGCGGCCTCGCTGCTGGCGGAGCGGCCCGACGCCCGGTTCTGCCTGGTCCGCAGCGACCGTACGGCCGCGTCGACGATGTTCCTGGACGAGGTCGCCGACCTCAAGGACCGCTTCCCGGACCGGTTCCAGCTGGTGACCGTCCTCTCCCGCGAGGAGCAGGAGGCCGGGCTGCCGTCCGGCCGGCTCGACGAGGAGCGGCTGAAGGCCCTGCTGCCCGCGCTGCTGCCGGTCGCGGAGGTGACGGGCTGGTACCTGTGCGGCCCGTACGGGCTGGTCATGGGCGCGGAGCGGGCCCTGGGGGCGCTCGGCGTCGTACGGACCCGGATCCACGAGGAGATCTTCCACGTAGAGGACTCGGCCGCCCCGGCCCCCGCCGCGGCCCCGTCCCGCGTACGGGTCACGGCCCGCCTCGACGGCCGCTCCGGGACCTGGCCGGTCCAGGGCGGCGAGTCCCTGCTGGACGCCGTGCTGCGCAACCGCGCGGACGCCCCCTACGCCTGCAAGGGCGGTGTCTGCGGCACGTGCCGGGCGTTCCTGGTCGCGGGCGAGGTCCGGATGGACCGGAACTTCGCGCTGGAGGCGGAGGAGACGGAGGCCGGGTTCGTGCTGGCCTGCCAGTCGCACGCGGTGACCGGGGACGTGGAGATCGACTTCGACCGCTGAGGCCGCGGCCTGACCCGCGCTGTCCATTTCCCCCGTCCTGCTCTATCTTGACGCACCGTCAGGTCCGGTCCGGGCCTGACGCCGGGATCCGGTGCGCGCGGGAGGACAGGCAGTGGACTTCACCTTCACCGAGGAGCAGCAGGCCGCCGTCGAGGCGGCGAAGGCCGTCTTCGCGGACGTCGCCCCCGACGGCGTGCCCAGCCCCGCGCTGACCCCGGGGGCCGTCGCCGAGGACTTCGACCGGCCGCTGTGGGCCAAGCTGGCCGCGTCCGACCTGCTGAGCCTGGTCCTCGCCGAGGAGCACGGCGGCGCGGGCCTCGACGCGGTCGCCCTGTGCCTGGTGCTGCGCGAGGCGGCGAGAGTGCTGGCCCGGGTGCCGCTGCTGGAGCACTGCGCCACCGCCATGGCCGTCCAGGCCCACGGCAGCCCCGAGCTGGCCGCCGCCCTGCTGCCCGGCGCCGGCCGCGGGACGCTCGTCCTCACCGCCGCCGCCCACGGCCGCAGCGGGCACGATCCCGCGGAACTCGCCGTCACTGCCCGGCGCGAGGGCGCGTGGTGGACCCTCGACGGGGTGCAGACGGCCGTCCCGTGGGCGCAGGGCGCCGACTGGATCGCCGTACCGGCGCACACCGGCGAGGGCGGGGCCGTCCTTGCGCTCGTACCGCGCGCCGCCGAGGGCCTCACCCTGGCCGACCAGGTCTCCACCAGCGGGGAGCGGCTCGCCGAACTCGCCCTGGACGGCGTACGGGTGCCCGCGAGCCATCTCATCGAGACCCCGAGCGCATGGGAGCGGCTGCACCAGCTCCTGGCCACCGGAACCTGCGCCCTGGCCCTCGGCCTGGGCGAGAGCGTGCTCACCATGACCAGCCAATACACCCGCAAACGCGAGCAGTTCGGCTTCCCGGTGGCCACCTTCCAGGCCGTCGCCGTCCAGGCCGCCGACCGCTACATCGACCTGCGCGCCATGGAGGTCACCCTCTGGCAGGCCGCCTGGCGGCTCGACGCGGCGACCGGCGGGGCCGGCGGCCCGCTGCCGAGCGCCGGGGACGTGGCCGTCGCCAAGATCTGGGCCTCGGAGGGGGTGCGCCGGGTCGTGCAGACCGCACAACACCTGCACGGCGGCTTCGGCGCCGACACCGACTACCCGCTGCACCGCTACCACGCGTGGGCCAAGCAGCTGGAGCTCCAGCTGGGCCCGGCCGCGGCCCACGAGGAGGCACTGGGCGACCTGCTGGCCGCCCACCCCCTCGCCTGAAGGCCGTGAAGCCCCTGACGGACGGCCGGCAGCCGCGCCTGCCGGTTTAGAGCACGAAGGCCGGGTTCCCGGTGTCGGTCACCATCGGGCGCCCGGCACCGTCCCAGGCCTGCATGCCGCCGTCGATGTTCACGGCGTCGATGCCCTGGCGCACCAGGTACTGGGTGACCTGCGCGGAGCGACCGCCCACCCGGCACATCACATGCACGCGGCGGCCGTCCTCGACGGCCTCCGTCAGCTCACCGAAGCGGGCCACGAAGTCACTCATCGGAATGTGCAGGGCACCTTCCACGTGTCCGGCAGTCCATTCGTCGTCCTCACGGACGTCGAGGACAAAGCCTTCGGAGGGCACCGCGGCGGCGTCCACCGAGGGAAGCGGTCCGAAGTTCATACGTCGCCTTCTCTCATCGCAGGTCTGTTCCCCAACCTATCCAACGAGCGCGGCAAGCTCCGCCTCACGCTTCGCGACATCGGCGAGCAGCTGCTCCGCGATCTGATCCAGCAGCCGGTCCGGGTCCTCCGGAGCCATCCGCAGCATCGATCCGATCGCGCTGTCCTCCAGCTCCCGCGCCACCACCGACAGCAGCTCCTTGCGCCGTGCCAGCCACTCCAGCCGGGCGTAGAGCTCCTCGCTCTCGTTCAGCCGCCGTACCTCCTCGGGCACGGGACCCGCGGCCCACTCCTCGGCCAGCTCGCGCAGCAGCCGCTCCTCGCCCCGCCCGTACGCGGCGTTGACCCGCGCGATGAACGCGTCGCGGCGCTCCCGCTCGGCCTCGTCCCGGGCCAGGTCGGGGTGCGCCTGGCGGACCAGCTCGCGGTAGAGGCGGCGTACCTCCTCCGTGGGCCGCACCCGCTGCGGCGGCCGCACGGTGCGGTCGGTGAGCATCGCGGACGCGTCGTCGGAGATGCCTTCCGAATCCATCCAGTCGTGGAACAGCTCGTCCACCCCGGGCATCGGCATCACCAGCGAGCGGGCGTCCCGGGCCCGCCGCAGATCCTCGGCGTCCCCGCTGCGCGCCGCCTTCGCCTCGGCGATCAGCGCGTCCAGCTCGTCGAGCCGCGAGTACATCGGGCCGAGTTTCTGGTGGTGCAGCCGGGAGAAGTTATCCACCTCCACCCGGAAGGTCTCCACCGCGATCTCGAACTCGATCAGCGCCTGCTCGGCGGCCCGTACGGCCCGCTCCAGGCGCGCCTCGGGTCGCTCGTCGCCCGTCTCTTCAGTCTGCTGCTCGCTCACCCGGCCAGCCTAAGGCCGTCCACGCCGGCTCCATGTTTCACGTGAAACATGGAGCCCGACCGTGACCCGCTCAGACCCCGGCCTCCGCCGCGATCCGCCCCGACTTCACCGCTGCCACGAGGTGGGCGTGGTCGGCCTCGCTCCGATCGGCGTACGCCACCGCGAAGGCGGCCATCGCCTCGTCCAGCTCGTCGTTCTTGCCGCAGTACCCGGCCAGCAGCCGCGGATCGGCGCTGTGCGCGTGCGCCCGGGCCAGCAGGGCGCCGGTCATCCGCCCGTAGTCGTCGATCTGCTCGGGGGCCAGCGCCGCCGGGTCCACGCTGCCCTTGCGGTTGCGGAACTGCCGCACCTGGTAGGGCCGCCCCTCCACCGTGGTCCAGCCCAGCAAGATGTCCGAGACCACCTGCATGCGCTTCTGCCCGGCCACCACACGACGGCCCTCGTGCTCCTCGGCCGCGCTCTCGAAACCCAGCGCGGGCAGGTGGGGCAGCAGCACGGACGGCCGCGCCTCCTTCACCTGGAGCACCAGCGGCTCGCCCCGGTGGTCCAGGAGCAGCACCACGTACGAGCGGGTGCCCACGCTCCCGGTACCCACCACCCGGAAGGCCACGTCGTGGATGGCGTAGCGGGCCAGCAGCGGCAGCCGGTCCCCCTGGAGGGTCTTCAGGTACGGGCCCAGCGCGGCCGCCACGGCCGCCGCCTCCCCGTCGCCGACCCGGCGCAGCACCGGCAGCGCGTCCACGAAGCGGCGCGACCCGTCGGGGCCGGCCTCGGTGGACTTGGCGGCGAACCGGGCCGAGGTGTTGTTGCGGGCCTTCTCCGAGACCCGCTCCAGGGTGCCCAGCAGATCGCGGGCGTCGGTGTGCGAGACGAGCTCCTCGTCCGCGATGGCGTTCCAGGCGTCCAGCGCGGGCAGCTTGGCCAGCAGCCGCATCGTCCGGCGGTACGCGCCCACCGTGTCGAGCGCCGCGGCCCGGCAGGTGTCCTCGTCCGCTCCGGCCACCCGTCCGGCCAGGACCAGCGAGGTCGCGAGCCGCTTCAGGTCCCACTCCCACGGGCCGAAGACGGTCTCGTCGAAGTCGTTCAGGTCGATGACGAGCCGGCCGCGGGCGTCCCCGTACAGACCGAAGTTGGCCGCGTGGGCGTCACCGCAGATCTGTGCGCCGACACCGGTCACCGGACCGCCGGAGAGGTCGTGCGCCATCAGCCCGGCCGCTCCGCGCAGGAACGCGAAGGGGTTCGCGGCCATCCGGCCGACCCGGATCGGCGCCAGCTCGGGGACGCGCCCCACATTGGAGTCCTCCACGGCCCGCACCGCGTCCGGCCGTCCGGCCGGCGCCTCGAAGTGCGCGTGCGCCGCACGCGGCACCCGCAGCCGCAGGGCCTTGCCCGCCTCCTTGGGAGAGCCCGCCGCGGCCCGCGCCGCGAACCCGGCGACAGCAGGTATCCGCCCGTCCGCGAGCGCCCACCCGTCCGCCCCGTCCGGCCCTGCCACTCGCTGCTCCGGTACCGTCGCCATCCGTGCCGCCCCCGCCCGTACCCGTCGTACTGTTCCGGCCGGACGACACCCGTCGCCCGGCTCACCACATGGATTCGGCCCGACCGTACCTACAGCCCGGCGTCCCTGGCCAGCAGGGCGGCCTGTACCCGGTTCTCGCAGTCCAGCTTGGACAGGATCCGGCTCACGTACGTCTTCACCGTCGCCTCGCTCATGTGCAGCCGCCGGCCCGCGTCCGCGTTGGACAGGCCCTCGCCCAGCAGCGCCAGCACCCCGCGCTCCCGCTCGCTCAGCTCCGCCACCCGCCGCCGGGCCCGCTCGCCGCGCGCCGCGCCCTGCCCCGTGGCCAGCTGGTCGACCACGTGCCGGGTCGCCCCCGGCGAGAGGTACGCGTCCCCGGCCGCGGCCGCCCGCACCGCGCCGATCAGCTCACCCGGAGCCGAGTCCTTCAGCAGGAACCCCGCGCCGCCCGAGCCCAGCGCCCTCAGCACGTTCTCCTTCTCCCCGAAGGTGGTCAGGATCAGCGCCCTGACCTCCGGCGCCGCCCGCCCCAGCTCGCCGAGCGCGGTCAGGCCGTCCATCACCGGCATCTGGATGTCCAGCAGCACCACGTCCGGCGCGTGCGCGCGGGCCAGTTCCAGGGCCTCGCGCCCGTTCGCCGCCTCCGCGACGACCTCGATGTCGGGCGCCGAGGTCAGGATCATCCTGATCCCCGCCCTGATCAGCGGCTCGTCGTCAGCGATCACCACTCGGATCACCTTGGCTGTCACCCGTGCTCCTACTGCTCGGACTCGTACGCCTGCTTGTCGACGAGCTTGCCGTCCTTGAAGCAGAACCGGAAAACAGTATTGGTGGTCAGCCCCGAGTCGTCCGACGACAGCAGTGCCAGACAGTCCGAGCCCGCCGGCCGCTCCGGGCCCTTGCGCTCCAGTCCCTCGGTCATGAAGCTGTCGCCGTCGGGCAGCTTCTTGCGGACCGCCTCCTCGGACTCGCCCACCCGGACCTTGTCGAAGTCCTCCTGGCTGATCATCGCGCTGCCCGCCGATCCGACCAGCATCACCACCCCGGCCCCGATCACGATCACCAGCAGCACCACCGCCGCGAAGGCGATCCCGCAGCCCATCGCGACGCCCCCGGCCCGGCTGCGGCCCCCCACGGCCAGCTCCTTGTCCACCGCCGCCCAGTCCATCGGCGGCGGCGCCACCGTGAACCCCCCGGCCTGCGCCTGGGCTTGGGCCTGCTGTCCGAAGTCGTCGGCGATGTCCTCCACTCCGGCCGGCTCCGCCCCGTACGGGAGCACGCCGGCCACCCGGAAACCGCCGCCCTCGGTCCCGCCCGCGTGCACCATCCCGCCGACCAGGCGGGCCCTTTCCCGCAGCCCGGTGAGCCCCTGGCCGCCCGAGACCACCGCACCGACGCCCGGACCGGCGGCCGGCCCGTTGGCGATCTCCACCACCAGCGAGTCGTCCTCGTACCGCAGTTCCACCGAGATCGGCGCCCCCGAGGCGTGCTTGTAGGCGTTGGTCAGCGCCTCCTGCACGATCCGGTAGGCCGCGTGGTCGCACGCCGCGACCAGCGGCCGCGGCCGCCCCGCCACGGTCATCCGTACGTCGGTCCCCGCACTCCGCGCCGCCTCCACGATCCCGGCGATCCCGGCCACCCCGCGCGCCGCGGGCTGTGCCTCCTCGGCCGGCACCGGTGCCTCGACCCCGTCCCGCAGGATCCCGACGACCTCCCGCAGTTCGTGCATCGCCGCGACCGAGGCCTGCCGCAGCACGCCCACCGCCTCGCGCTGGCGCTCGGTCAGCTGCGGGTCCACCTCCAGGGCGCCGGTGTGCACGGCGATCAGCGCCAGCTGGTGGCCCAGGCTGTCGTGCATGTCCTGGGCGATCCGCTGCCGTTCGCGCAGCCGGGCCTGCCCGGCGACCATCACGCGCTCCCGCATCAGCTGCCCGTTGCGCTCCTGGAGGGCCTGGAGCAGGGTCCGGCGCTGCGACCAGTAGCGGCTGGCCAGGCCCGGCATGACCGTCATCGCGAGGAACATCAGCGTGGAGAACACGATCACGAGCACGGGCCGCTCGTCGGACCACGCCTGCACCACGCTGAAGACGACCGCGGCGAGGAAGGCCACGGTGAACGCGGCCATCGCCCGGCCCACCCCGACGATCCGGCGCCCCGCCGACCAGCCGAGCAGGACGGTGACGAGCAAGGAGCCCGGCAGGAACGGGGAGACCGCCGAAGCCACGATCAGGGTCGTGGCCGGGAGCCGGCGCCGCGCCAGCGTGAGCAGCACCACGGCGGCGGCGCCGGCCGCCATCCGCTGCACGCTGCCGTTGTCGAGCTCCTCCACGCCCAGCCCGAGCAGCGCGAGCACCCCGCCGAGCACGAGGTCGCCCGCCAGCATCCGCCGCGTCCACGGCTCGGGCCCCTTCAGCCAGTTCCAGCCCGCCCGCATCCTCGCCGTCGCATCCACGCGGACGACCCTAGACACCACCGCGCCGCGGGGCCGCCCTCTTTCGTCGCGCCCGGGACGACGAAAGTCGAACCCTCGCGCGGGTGCCTTTCGCCAGGGCTGTAATCCGCATCACGAATGTGTGTGAACGTGCCGCCCGCTGCCAGGCGCCCGGGCCATCCGCCCGCGCACCGAAGGGAACTGACGGGAAGAAGTCCGGGAACCACGAAACGGCCGCCACCGCTTTCGCGATGACGACCGTTTCGTCGATGTGGGCGAGGGGGGATTTGAACCCCCACGTCCCGAAGGACACTGGCACCTGAAGCCAGCGCGTCTGCCGTTCCGCCACTCGCCCGAGCAGCACCCCAGTGGATCTTCCCTTTCGGTCCGTTCCCCTGGCGACGTCGAAACATTAGCACGTCGGAGGGGGTGGATTCACATCGCTTTCCCCGCACCCCCGGGCCCGGCCCGGATTGCCCCTCCCGCACCGTGCTCCCGGTGCGGGACACTGTCCCCTGAGCGCCCCTACGATCCCTTGTGAGTACCAACACTCATGCGCATGGGACCCAGGGGGAACCACCCGAATCCGCCACGCGTGGATACGATCAGTAAGCAGTACAGGGCGACAACGACGGAGGAGGTGCCCCATGGGAGTCCTGAAGCGGTTCGAGCAGCGACTCGAAGGTCTGGTGAACGGCACCTTCGCCAAGGTGTTCAAGTCCGAGGTCCAGCCCGTCGAGATCGCCGGCGCCCTCCAGCGCGAGTGCGACAACAACGCGACGATCTGGAACCGGGAGCGGACGGTCGTCCCGAACGACTTCATCGTCGAACTCAGCACCGGCGACTACGAGCGCCTGAGCCCCTACTCCGGGCAGCTCGGCGACGAGCTCGCGGGCCTCGTCCGCGACTACGCCAAGCAGCAGCGCTACAGCTTCATGGGCCCGATCAAGGTCCACCTGGAGAAAGCCGACGACCTGGACACCGGGCTCTACCGGGTCCGCAGCCGCACGCTCGCCTCCAGCACCTCCCAGGCGCCGCCGCAGGCCGCCCCCCAGAACCAGCAGGGCGGCTACGGCTACCCGCCGGTCTCCGCACCGCCGATGCCGGCCGGACCGCCCCCGGGCGCACCCGCTCGCCGGCCGGGCGCCGCGGGCCCGGCCCCCGTACCCACCGGAGGCGCCACCCGGCGCCACTGGATCGAGATCAACGGCACCCGCCACCAGATCTCGCGTCCCACGCTCGTACTCGGCCGAAGCACCGAAGCCGACGTGCGGATCGACGACCCCGGCGTCTCGCGCCGGCACTGTGAGATCCGGACCGGAACGCCCTCGACGATCCAGGATCTCGGGTCCACCAACGGCATCGTGGTGGACGGGCAGCACACCACCCGCGCTACGCTCCGCGACGGCTCGCGGATCGTCGTGGGCAGCACCACCATCATTTACCGGCAAGCCGAAGGGTGAAGCGGGGGCAATGTCAGAGCTGACCCTGACGGTCATGCGGTTGGGTTTCCTGGCCGTTCTGTGGCTGTTCGTCATCGTGGCCGTCCAGGTCATCCGCAGCGACCTCTTCGGTACGCGCGTCACCCAGCGCGGCTCGCGCCGCGGTGGCGGGAACGCGTCCGGAGCACCGGCGCAGGCCGGCCGCCAGGCCGCCGCGCCGCCGCAGCAGCGCCAGCGCCGCGGAGCGCCCACCAAGCTGGTCGTCTCCGAGGGCACCCTCACGGGCACCACGGTCGCCCTCGCGGGGCAGACGATCACGCTCGGCCGGGCACATGACTCAACGATCGTGCTGGACGACGACTACGCGTCCAGCCGCCATGCCAGGATCTACCCCGACCGTGACGGCCAGTGGATCGTCGAGGATCTCGGGTCCACCAACGGCACGTATCTCGACCGGACCCGGCTGACCACCCCGACGCCCATTCCGCCGGGCGCCCCGATCCGCATCGGCAAGACCGTCATCGAGCTGCGGAAGTAGTACGAGAATGAGCGAGCGGAGCGAGCGAGCCGCGGCAGTCCGGACCACCCGGGACACGGACCCGAGCGCGCTCCCGACCGGAGGGTGGGCAGTGTGGCTCGAGACCGGTTGTACCCGGAGGAATCGACTGGGCAGGTGCGCATGAGTCTGTCCCTGCGGTTCGCCGCCGGATCCCACAAGGGCATGATCCGCGAGGGCAACGAGGACTCCGGCTATGCCGGTCCCCGGCTCCTCGCCGTCGCGGACGGCATGGGCGGCCAGGCCGCCGGCGAGGTCGCCAGCTCCGAGGTGATCTCCTCCCTCGTGCAGCTCGACGACGACGTCCCGGGCTCCGACATCCTCACGTCGCTCGCCACCGCCGTGCAGCGAGCGAACGACCAGCTGCGCGTCATGGTCGAGGAGGACGCCCAGCTCGAAGGCATGGGCACCACCCTGACCGCGCTGCTGTGGACCGGCCAGCGCCTCGGCCTCGTCCACGTCGGCGACTCCCGCGCCTACCTGCTCCGCGACGGCGTCCTCACGCAGATCACCCAGGACCACACATGGGTGCAGCGCCTCGTCGACGAGGGCCGCATCACCGAGGAGGAAGCCACCACCCACCCGCAGCGCTCCCTCCTCATGCGGGCGCTCGGCAGCGGCGACACCGTCGAGCCGGACCTCTCGATCCGCGAGGTCCGCACCGGTGACCGCTACCTGATCTGCTCCGACGGGCTCTCCGGCGTCGTCTCGCACCAGACCCTGGAAGAGACCCTCGCCGACTACCACGGCCCCCACGAGACCGTGCAGGCCCTGATCCAGCTCGCCCTGCGCGGCGGCGGACCGGACAACATCACCTGCATCGTCGCGGACGTCCTCGACACCGACAGCGGCGACACCCTCGCCGCCCAGCTGAACGACACCCCGGTCGTCGTCGGCGCGGTCGCCGAGAACCAGCACCAGCTCTTCGACGCGGGCGCCATGCAGACCCCGGCGGGCCGCGCCTCCGGCCTGGGCCGCCAGGCCCCCCCGCAGGCCGGCGCCTTCGGGCCCCCCGGCAGCGGCGAGGCCCCCGGCTACGGATACCCCGACCAGGGCCAGGGCGGCGGCGGCACGTACGGCAGCTTCGGCGAACCCGACCCGTACGAGGACGACTCGCGCTACGAGGACACGTACGACCACCCCCGCCGGCGCCGCGGCAAAGGGCGCAAGTGGACCACCCGCACCCTGATCCTGCTGATCGTCGCCGGCGCCATCGGAGGCGGCCTCTACGCCGCCCACCGCTGGACCCAGACGCAGTTCTACATCGGCGTCAAGGGCGAACACGTGGCGCTGTTCCGCGGCATCAGCCAGAACCTCGGGCCGCTGGAGCTCTCCAAGGTGGAGAACGACCGCACCGACATCGAACTGAAGTACCTGCCGCCCTTCAAGCGGAAGCTGGTCGAGGCCACCATCACCGAGACCAGCCTCGACGGCGCCCGCCGGAAGATCGACGAACTCGGCGTCCAGGTCGCCGCCTGCAAGAAGGACGAGGAGCGCCGCGCCGCGGAAGCGCAGAACCCACCAGCACCCGGTCCCAGCCTGACTCCCACGGAGCAGTCCCTGGTCGGCCTCTGCGGCAAGCAGTAGTACACACCCGCGGGCACAGGGGGCCTGCCACACCATGAGCGTAGTCACCAACACGACCACCATCGGCGCCATCGAGCTGCCGAGCCGGCGGAACACCGAGCTCCTGCTGCTCGTGTTCGCCGTGGTCATCCCGATCTTCGCCTACGCCAACGTGGGCCTGTCGATCCACGGCAAGCTGCCGCCGGGCATGATCGCGTACGGCGGCGGCCTGGCCGTCCTCGCCGGCATCGCCCACTTCGTGGTGCGCCGCTACGCGAAGTACGCCGACCCGCTGCTGCTGCCGATCGGCACGCTGCTCAACGGGCTCGGCTGCGTCCTGATCTGGCGGCTCGACCAGTCGCAGCGGCTGCAGAACCTGGCCAAGCGCCAGTTCGGCCACTTCTCCGAGTCGGCCCCCCGGCAGATGATGTACACGGCGCTCGCCATCGCGCTGTTCGCCGCCGTGCTGCTGCTCCTCAAGGACCACCGCACGCTCCAGCGCTTCACGTACATCTCCATGGCCGCCTCGCTGGTCCTGCTGATCCTGCCCGTCATCCCGGGCCTCGGCGCCGACGTCTTCGGCGCGAAGATCTGGATCAGCGTCGCCGGCTTCTCCATCCAGCCCGGCGAGTTCGCGAAGATCGTCATCGCGATCTTCTTCGCCGGCTACCTGATGGTGAAGCGCGACGCCCTCGCGCTGGCCAGCCGCCGCTTCATGGGCCTCTACCTGCCGCGCGGCCGCGACCTCGGCCCGATCCTGATGATCTGGGCGATGAGCCTGCTCGTCCTCGTCTTCGAGAACGACCTCGGCACCTCGCTGCTCTTCTTCGGCATGTTCGTGATCATGCTGTACGTGGCCACCGAGCGCACCAGCTGGATCGTGATCGGCCTGGTCATGAGCGTGGCCGGCGCGGCCGTCGTCGGCGCGACCGCCAGCCACGTCAAGGCCCGTGTCACCGCCTGGCTCGACCCCTTCGCCTGCTACACCAAGTCGGGCGCCTGCGAGCAGGTCGGCCAGTCGATCATGAGCTTCGGCTCCGGCGGGGTCCTCGGCACGGGCTGGGGCCAGGGCAACTCCGACCTCATCGGCTTCGCCGCCAACTCCGACTTCATCTTCTCCACGGTCGGCGAGGAGCTCGGCCTCGCGGGCGTCATGGCCTTCCTCCTGCTCTACGGCCTGATCATCGAGCGCGGTGTGCGCACCGCCCTCGCCGCCCGCGACCCCTTCGGCAAGCTCTTCGCCATCGGTCTCTCCGGCGCCTTCGCCCTGCAGATCTTCGTGGTCGCCGGCGGAGTCATGGGCCTCATCCCCCTGACCGGCATGACCATGCCCTTCCTGGCTTCCGGCGGTTCCTCCGTCCTCGCCAACTGGGCCCTCATCGGGATCCTCATCCGGATCAGCGACACCGCACGCCGCCCCGCCCCGGCCCCGGCTCCGTCCCCCGACTCCGAGATGACCCAGGTGGTCCGCCCGTCATGAACAAGCCCCTGCGCCGCATCTCGCTCTTCTGCGGGCTGCTCGTCCTCGCGCTGCTGATCCGGACCAACTGGCTGCAGTACGTCCAGGCCGAGGACCTCAGCACCCGCAAGGAGAACCGCCGGGTCCAGATCGCCCAGTACGCCACCCAGCGCGGAAACATCATCCTCGCGAACGGTCAGGCCATCACCGGTTCCGCCACCACCGACGGCAGCGACTACAAGTACAAGCGCACCTACACCGAGGGCGCGCTCTGGGCGCCGGTGACGGGTTACGCCTCGCAGGCCTTCGGTGCCACCCAGCTCGAATCCCTCGAGGACAAGATCCTCACCGGCAACGACGACCGGCTGTTCTTCGACCGCACCATCGGCATGTTCACCGGCGAGAAGAAGGCCGGCGGCAACGTCGTCACCACGCTGATGCCCGAGGCCCAGAAGGCCGCGTACGACATCCTCGGCGGCAAGACCGGCGCCGCGGCGGCGATCGACCCGCGCACCGGCGCCATCCTCGCGCTGGTCAGCACCCCCTCCTACGACCCGACCCTCTTCGCCGGAAACTCCAAGACCGACGAGAAGAACTGGGTCGAGCTGAAGGACAGCCCGGAGAAGAAGCTCGTCAACCGCGCCCTGCGCGAGACGTACCCGCCCGGCTCGACGTTCAAGGTGGTCACCGCCGCGGCCGCGCTGGAGCACGGCGTCGTCACCGACATCGACGCGCCGACGGACACCCCCGAGCCGTTCTTCCTGCCGACGACCAAGACCCCGATGGTCAACCACGCCAAGGGCTGCGAGAAGGCGACGCTCAACTTCGCGCTCCAGGTGTCCTGCAACTCCGTCTTCGCCAACATCGCCGACAAGGTGACCAAGGACAAGATGCTGGAGACCGCGCAGAAGTTCGGCTTCAACAACGACAAGATCGACACCCCGGTCCGGGCGTTCGCCAGCGTCTACGACAAGAACATGGACCGGCCGGGCAACTCGCTCTCCGCGATCGGCCAGTTCAACACCGCCGCCACCCCGCTCCAGATGGCGATGGTCGCCGCGGCCGTCGCCAACGACGGCAAGCTGATGAAGCCGTACATGGTCGACCAGCTCACCGCCCCCAACCTCGACGTCATCGAGAAGCACGAGCCGCAGGAGATGAGCCGCCCGCTCTCCCCGGCCAACGCGCAGAAGCTCCAGAAGATGATGGAGAACGTCGTCGAGAACGAGAACGGCACCGGCGGCAAGGCCAAGATCAAGGGCGTCACCGTCGGCGGCAAGACCGGTACCGCCCAGCACGGCGAGAAGAACGCCAAGCGCCCCTACGCCTGGTTCATCTCCTACGCCAAGACCGACAAGGGCTCCCCGGTCGCCGTCGCCGTCGTCATCGAGGACAGCGACGCCGACCGCGAGGACATCACCGGCGGCGGTCTCGCGGCCCCCGTCGCGAAGGCCGTCATGGAAGCCGTGCTCAAGAACCAGAAGGGCTGACGGGCGGGACGCAAGGGGCCCGCAGGGACGCGAGAGCCGATCCGGAGTGATCCACATCACTGTTCCCGTCCGGATCCGAGCGTACGGTACCGGTCCGGTATCAGCCTGTGGTCACGAACCGATCACCGACGATCGGCCGGTAGCCTTTGCGCGAACAGCACACCGCCGGACCACACACGGGTGCGGTCGGGACTGACGGAGAGGGCTGCAACGTTATGGAAGAGCCGCGTCGCCTCGGCGGCCGGTACGAGCTGAGCCACGTGCTCGGCCGCGGTGGCATGGCCGAGGTCTACCTCGCCCACGACACCCGGCTCGGCCGTACCGTCGCCGTCAAGACCCTGCGTGCCGACCTCGCCCGCGACCCGTCCTTCCAGGCCCGGTTCCGGCGCGAGGCGCAGTCGGCCGCATCGCTCAACCACCCGGCGATCGTCGCGGTCTACGACACCGGCGAGGACTACGTCGACAACATCTCCATCCCGTACATCGTGATGGAGTACGTCGACGGCTCCACCCTGCGTGAGCTGCTGCACTCCGGGCGCAAGCTGCTGCCCGAGCGCACCCTGGAAATGACCATCGGCATCCTCCAGGCGCTCGAGTACTCGCACCGCGCCGGCATCGTGCACCGTGACATCAAGCCCGCCAACGTGATGCTCACCCGCACCGGCCAGGTCAAGGTCATGGACTTCGGCATCGCCCGCGCCATGGGCGACTCCGGCATGACCATGACGCAGACCGCGGCCGTCATCGGTACCGCCCAGTACCTCTCCCCGGAGCAGGCCAAGGGCGAGCAGGTCGACGCGCGCTCCGACCTCTACTCGGCCGGCTGCCTGCTGTACGAACTCCTGTGCGTCCGGCCGCCGTTCATCGGCGACTCCCCGGTCGCCGTGGCGTACCAGCACGTACGGGAAGAGCCGCAGCCCCCGTCGAACTTCGACCCCGAGATCACGCCCGAGATGGACGCGATCGTACTGAAGGCCCTGGTCAAGGACCCCGACTACCGCTACCAGTCCGCCGACGAGATGCGCGCCGACATCGAGGCCTGCCTCGACGGCCAGCCCGTCGCGGCCGCGGCGGCCATGGGGGTGCCCGGCTACGGCTACCCCGACCAGGGCCACGGGTACGGACACCAGGGCTACGACCAGCCCACCACCGCCCTGCGCACGTCCGACGCCGGCCAGACCTCCATGCTCCCGCCGATGCCCCCGGGCGACGGCGGGTACCCGGGCCAGGGCCAGAGCGGCTACGACCAGGGCGGCCACGGCCGCCGGCAGCAGAAGAAGAGCAAGGCCTCGACGATCCTGCTGGTCACGGCCGGCATCCTCGTCCTGGTCGGCGCGATCCTGATCGGGCGCTCGGTCTTCGGCGGCGGCGCCGACAACCGGCCCACCGTGCCGAAGTTCATCGGCGAGACCCTCGAAGCGGCCCAGAAGGCCGGCGACAACGTCGGTCTCAAGGTCGAGAAGGAAGCCGACGAGGCCTGCGACAACCAGCCCAAGGGCAACATCTGCTCGCAGAACCCGGCACCGGACACCAAGGTCGACAAGGGCTCCACGGTCAAGGTCAAGGTCTCCTCGGGCGCCCCGAACCTTCCGGTGCCCAACGTCGTCAACCTGAAGTTCGAGGACGCGGAGAAGGCGCTCAAGGACAAGGGCTTCGCCGTCGACAAGAAGACCCAGGAGTCCGACCGGCCCGCCGGCACCGTCCTCGACCAAGACCCGAAGAGCGGCCAGGCCCAGAAGGGCTCGACCGTCACGCTGACCGTCGCCAAGGAGCAGTCGAAGGCCGAGATGCCGGACCTCCTCGGGAAGACCCGGGAAGCGGCGATCAAGGCACTGAACGACGCCAAGCTCAAGCTGGGCAGCCAGACGGAGGTCGACTCCCCCGGAGCCGCGCCGAAGACGATCGTCCAGCAGCAGTACCAGCCGGGCGAGCAGCTCGCCGTGGGCACCACGGTCAACGTCCAGATCGCCAAGGCCGCGCAGCAGACCCAGGTCCCGCTGCTGCTGGGCAAGACGGTCGCCCAGGCCAGGAACGAGCTCGCGAGCCGGGGCCTGAACCTCCAGGTCATCGCCGGCCCGACGGACGACAAGGCGATCGTCATGAACACCGATCCCCCGGCGAACACCCCCGTCGAGCCGGGCCGGGTCATCAACGTGCAGACGATGGCCGGCCAGCAGAACGGCGGCAACGACGGAGGGCTGTTCGGCGGCCTGACCGGCGGTGGCGGCCGCCGTTAGTCGGCCCGGACCCTCTCCCCGCCAGGACGCGCAAAAAGCCCCCGTGGGCGGCCTCGGAGCCGCTCACGGGGGCTTTCCCGTGCCGGCGGTGTCAGCGCAGCTCCGCCGGGGGAGTGCGCTGCGCGTCCACCTTCTCCGTCCGGACCAGCTCGCCCCACACGATGTAGCGGAACTTCGACGTGTAGACCGGCGTGCAGGTCGTCAGCGTGATGAAACGGCCCGGCGCCGTGCGGCCCGATTCCTTCGGGACCGCCGAGATCACGTCCACGTTGTACTTCGAGGTCTGGCGCAGCTCCGCGAAGACCTTGTACACGTACCAGGTGTCCCGGGTCTCGAAGACGACGGCGTCGCCGTTCTTCACCTTGTCGATGGCGTGGAACTTCGCGCCGTGCCCGTCCCGGTGCGCCGCCAGGGCGAAGTTGCCCGAGGCCTCCCACGGCAGGGCCGCCTTCACCGGGTCCGTGTAGTACCCGGCCACGCCGTCGTCGAGGACGTCCGGCGCCGTGCCCTTCTTGACGAGGACCTCGCCGTTCTCCATCGCCGGCACGTGCAGGAAGCCGATGCCGTCCTGGGTGTCCAGGGCCCCCGGCCCCGGGGCCCCGTTCGCCCCCGGGGCGCTCTGCCACTGCCGGCGGATCTCGTCGCCCCGCGCCGACGCCTGCCGGTCCGCGAGCACGTTCGTCCACCACAGCGAGTACGCGACGAACAGGCCGAGGACGAGGCCGACGGTGATCAGGAACTCGCCCAGCAGGCTCAGGAACCCGGCGAGCACACTACGGCTCGGCGGCTGCGGCGACGCGGCACGTGACACTGATCGGTGATCCTTACGGGCTGGCCAGGGCGGGCGGAGCACCCTGGCTGCGGGGGCGTTCGTCGGTCATCCTGCCCCATACGATCATGCGGTAGGTGCTCGTGAACTCGGGCGTGCAGGTCGTCAGCGTGATGTACCGGCCCGGCGCGGTGAAACCCGAGCCCTCCGGCACCGGTTTGATCACCGACACGTTCGCCGGCGGGGTCTGCGCCAGCGACGAGGTGATCTCGTACGTGTAGTAGGCGTCCCGGGTCTCGACCACGACCGGGTCCCCCGGCGCCAGCCGGTTGATGAAGCGGAACGGTTCGCCGTGGGTGTTGCGGTGGCCCGCCAGCGCGAAGTTGCCCTGCTGGTCGGCCGGCATCGCCGACTTCAGCGCGCCGTCCGCGTAGTGCCCGACCATGCCCTTGTCGAGCACCTTCGGCTTGCTGACCCCCTCGGCCACCGGCACCTTCACGTCCAGTTTCGGAATGTGGAGGATCGCGAAGCCCTGGCCCGGCTCGAACGCCGAGACCTCCGGGGCGGCGGCTGCGCCCTGGTCCCGCTCCCAGTTCTGGCGCAGCGAGCCGGCCGCCCCGTTCGCCGTCCGCTCCGCCAGCACGTTCGTGTACCAGAGCTGGTAGGCGACGAACAGCAGCATCACCACGCCCAGGGTGATGAACAGCTCCCCGGCGAGCCGGCTCAGGGCGACCACCGGGCCGCCCGACGCGGGCCGCCTGCGCCGACGGCCCCCGCTGCGCCTGCGCGTGCGCTTCGCGGCCTCCTGAGCTGCCCTGCGCCGCGCGGCCCGGCCCTCCGTGGGCGCGGACGGCGCGACCGCGGTCACGCGACGGCCTTGCCCACCACCGGGGCCAGCCCCACCGAGCGCTCGACGGCCCCCGCGTCCCCGCAGCGCACCAGCCAGTTCGCGAGCATCCGGTGGCCCCACTCGGTCAGCACCGACTCGGGGTGGAACTGCACGCCCTCGACGTCGTGCTCCCGGTGCCGCAGCCCCATGATGATCCCGTCCTCGGTGCGCGCGGTGACCTCCAGCGCGTGCGGCAGGGTCCCCGGCTCGGCCGCGAGCGAGTGGTAGCGGGTCGCGGTGAAGGGCGAGGGCAGCCCCGCGAAGACGCCGAGACCCCCGTGCACCACCGGCGAGGTCTTCCCGTGCAGCAGCTCGGGGGCCCGGTCCACGACGCCGCCGTACGCCACGGCCATGGACTGCATGCCGAGGCAGACGCCGAAGACCGGGACGCCGGTGTCGGCGCAGTGGCGGACCATGTCGACGCAGACGCCCGCCTGCTCGGGCGTACCCGGTCCGGGCGACAGCAGCACGCCGTCGAAGCCGTCCTGCGCGTGGGCGAGTTCGACCTCGTCGTTGCGCAGCACCTCGCACTCCGCGCCGAGCTGGTACAGGTACTGGACCAGGTTGAAGACAAAGCTGTCGTAGTTGTCGACAACCAGAATGCGCGCGCTCACGGAGTGGCTCCCGATCCCTCGTCCACCGTTACGTCGTTGAACGGGAGGAGCGGCTCGGCCCACGGGAAGACGTACTGGAACAGCACGAAGACCACGCCGAGGACCAGTACGAGGGAGATCAGCGCGCGAATCCACGCGCTGCCCGGCAGATGCCGCCAGATCCAGCCGTACATGCCGTCTGTTTCCTATCCGTCCACGATCGACCACCGCACCGCGGGGGCGGTACGCGAACAGACTAAAGGCAGCGGCCCGGCCGGGTGGGTCAGCTCGGCAAACCCTCCGGGCGGCCCTGGGCGACCGGGCGGGTACGCGTCAGCTCCGCCCAGACGACCAGCCGGTGGCTGTGCCCCCACTCCGGCTCGCAGGTCGTGAGGGTCAGGTACCGCCCGGGGCCGGTGAAGGGTGAGCGGCGCGGCACCGGGTCGACCACCCCGATGTCGGTGGGCAGGGTGCGCAGCGGCGCGCCGCGCACCGTGTACGTGTACCAGGCCGTGGCGTCCTTGAGGATCACGGTGTCGCCGGGGCGCAGCTCGGGGAAGTCCTTGAAGGGGTCGCCGTAGGTGCGCCGGTGGCCCGCGACCGAGAAGTTCCCGGTGCCGCCGAGGGGGGCGGTGCCGGCGTAGTGGCCGAGGCCCTTCTTCAGCACGTCGGTGCCGGTGCCCTCCAGGACCGGCTTGTTCCAGTCCGGGCCGAAGCGCGGGACGTACATCTCGGCGAAGGCCTGCCCGGGCGGGTATCCGGGCGGCTCCTGCGCCGGGGGCGCGGCCTGGGGTGCGGGCTGCGGTGCGGTGGCCGGAGCTGCTGCCGGGGCCGCGGCCCAGCGGTCGCGCATCCGGGCCATCTCCCCGTCCATGGCCCGGTCGGCCTTGACGCCGGTCCACAGCAGGACGTACGCCACGAACAGCACGATCAGCGTGCCCGCCGTCAGGCAGACCTCGCTGAACGTCCGCACCACCAAGCGCAGTACGACGTCACGGCGTACTGCTCGCGGAGGCGGATTCCAGCGGCTTCGCATAGTGGAGGTCCACTGTGCCGGAGTAGCCGGGGAGTGTCAGCTCCTTGTGCTCGTCCACTTTCCAGCCGAGCCCGTACGCCGCCACGTACTGCTGGTAGTTCTGCAGGGCCGGGGAGGCGGCGAGCGCCTTGCGCAGCGCGGCCGGGTCCCCGACCGCCGTCACCTTGTAGGGGGGCGAGTAGACGCGGCCCTGGAGGATCAGCGTGTTGCCCACGCAGCGCACCGCGCTGGTGGCGATCAGGCGCTGGTCCATGACCTGGACGCCCTTGGCCCCGCCCAGCCACAGGGCGTTCACCACGGCCTGGAGGTCCTGCTGGTGGATCACCAGGTCGTTGGGCTGGGGGTCGGGCACGTTCGGGATGCGGGCGGTGGCGTTCGGCGGGGCGTCGTTCAGGGTGACCGTGAGCCCCTTGCCGGACAGCGCCTCGGTGCCGGACGCGACCCGCAGGGCGGCCAGCTTGGCGTCCTCGGCCCTGGTGCTGCCGTCGTCGCGCTCGGCGAGGGTGTCCACCCGGTCGCGGACGGCCGCGGTGCTCTGTTCGAGCAGCGCGTTGTTCTGGCTGCGCTCGTGGATGAGGTCCGAGAGCTTGAGGAGCGAGGCGTCCGTCCGGATGTTCGTACCCTTGGAGGTGTTGAAACTGGTGACGAAGATGAGACCGGCCAGGGCGAAAACAGCGGCCGTCAGCAGCCGGACCGGCCTGGCCCGGCGACGGGGACCCGCGGAGGAGTCGTCGGAATTGCTCAACGTACCCTTCTCCTTCAACGCCACAGGTCCACTACGCTAACGGACGCCCGGGGCAGGCAAGGTCCCCAGCGCATCGACAGGAGAGCCCCTCGTGCCGAAGTCACGTATCCGCAAGAAGGACGACTACACGCCGCCGCCGGCGAAGCAGGCGCAGGCGATCAGGCTGACCAACCGCAGCTGGGTCGCCCCGGTCATGCTGGCGTTCTTCCTGATCGGTCTCGCGTGGATCGTCGTCTTCTACGTGACCGAGACCCAGCTGCCGGTCGAGGCACTGGGCAACTGGAACATCGTGGTCGGATTCGGCTTCATCGCGGCGGGATTCGGCGTGTCCACGCAGTGGAAGTAGCCGGTCCCCGATCGGGCGCCCGCATGCACAGGCGCACCGGGTCCGACAAGCTCTCCCCAGGAGTTATCCACAGCGTCATCCACACCTGAGGAAAAGACAGAAGATCTGTGGATAACTCTGTGGAGTGTTGACGCCGGTGTGATCAGGTGAGTTCGGCCGTACGGACCAGGACCACCGCCGCTGCCAGCAGGAACGCCGCCGCACAGGTCCCCCACTGGACCAGCGCGCGCGTCCTGCCGGCGGCCGGTCCGACCATGCCCAGACCGACCAGCAGACCCGTCACCAGGCCCCCGATGTGGGCCTGCCAGGAGACGGACAGGCTGCCTCCGAAGGGCACGAAGGTCAGCACCAGCATGAGCACGACCATGGTGATCACCGGCCGCATCTCGTAGCGCAGGCGGCGCACCAGCACGACGGTCGCGCCGAGCAGACCGAAGATCGCGCCGGAGGCGCCGAGGGTCGGCGTGTTCGGCGCGGTCAGCAGATAGACGAGGGCGCTGCCGCCCAGCCCAGACAGCACGTACACGGCGAGATAGCGGACCCGGCCCAGGGCCGCCTCCAGCGGGCCGCCGATCACCCACAGGGCCAGCATGTTGCCCCCGATGTGCCACCACTCCACGTGCAGGAACACCGAGCTCAACAGCCGGTAGTACTGGCCGGTGGAGACCCCTTCCACCGGGCCGCCGAAGTACTCGACGTACCGCCCGAGCAGCTCCAGCCGGACCACGACCGCCGGCGCGACCAGGCCCAGCAGGAACACCGCGGCGTTGATCCCGACGAGGATCTTGGTGACGAGGTGCGGATCGGCTGGGACCACCCCGCCCGCGACGGTGCGCGGCACGTTGGCGGCCGGGGCGTGGCCCGTACCCGAGCCGTCACGGACGCACTCGGGGCACTGGAAGCCGACAGAGGCGCTGATCATGCACTCGGGGCAGATGGGGCGCTCACAGCGCGCGCAGCGGATCCCCGTGTCGCGGTCCGGGTGGCGGTAGCAGCCCGGCAGACGGTCCGTGTCCATCGGTCCCCTCGGTCAGCGGCCGGACGGGCGGTGCACCCCGCCGGCCGTCCGGCTGTGGCCCCGGCGGGTTCCACGCATGCAGGACGGACGGGCGGGGCGGAAAGGTTCCCGGGGCGCCCGGGGCGCCCGCGCGGCGGCGGTCAGCGCTTCTCCACGACGACGGACCGGATGATCACGTCGTCGAGGGGGCGCTCGGTGCGCGGGTTCGTCCGCAGGCCCGCGATGTCGTCCACGACCTTCTGGCTGGCCTTGTCCGTCACCTCGCCGAAGATGGTGTGCTTGCGCGTCAGCCAGGCGGTGGGCGCGACGGTGATGAAGAACTGGGAGCCGTTGGTGCCGGGGCCCGCGTTGGCCATGGCCACCAGGTAGGGCTTGGTGAAGGCCAGGTCGGGGTGGAACTCGTCGGCGAACTGGTAGCCGGGGCCGCCGGTGCCGTTGCCGAGCGGGTCGCCGCCCTGGATCATGAACCCGCTGATGACGCGGTGGAAGACGGTGCCGTCGTACAGCGGATCGGTGGTCTTCTGGCCGTCGGTGGGACGGGTCCATTCCCGGGCGCCCGTGGCCAGCTCCACGAAGTTCCTGACCGTCTTCGGGGCGAAGTTGGCCAGGAGCTCGATCTCGATGTCGCCGTGGTTCGTCTTCAGGGTGGCGTAGAGCTTCTCGGCCACGGATCTGCCTTCCATAGTCGTCACTGTCGGTTCCAGATCCTCCCACGGAGCGCTGCGCGGCACAGAAATCCTCCACTCGTATGCCCTGTCACGCATGCCCCCCGGCCGTAAGGCAGGCATGATCCGACAAAGGGTGGAAAGGTGAACTGTGTCCGCCACCGAGGAGGAGGATCCTGTGACCCGCAAGGACAGCGTGCACCTGGCCGCCGAAAGCGCCAGGGAAACGGCGAGGCACGCAGCGGAAGCGGTGGCCCCGTACGCAGCGGCCGCCCGGGACGCCGCTGCGCACTACGCGGCCGAGGCGAACGAGCGGCTGGCACCGAAGGTCTCGTACGCGACGGCCGAGGCGGCCCGGCAGGCCCGTACGGCGTACGACGAGCATCTGCACCCGCGGATGAGGGCGGCCCGCACGCACGTGCCCCCGAACGTGGACCGCGCGGCGACGATGGCCGTGCACCACACCCGGCGGGCGGCGCGGCAGGCGGCCGACTACACGCAGCCCAGACTGGAGAGCGCGCTGGCCGCGGCCCAGCCGGTGGCCGAGGAGGCCGCGTCCCGGTCGACGGCGGCCCTGGCGGCGCTGCGCGGCCAGGTGTCGGCCAAGGAGGTCCAGCAGCTGGTGAAGCGCCAGGAGCGGCGCTCCCGGGCCGGGCGGGCCTTCAAGGTCGTCGCGGTGGTCGGCGCACTGGCCGTGGGCGCGTACGCGGCCTGGCGGTGGTGGGACCAGCAGTCGAACCCGGACTGGCTCGTCGAGCCGCCGGCCGCCACCGAGCTCTCGCACGAGCGGGAGCCGGCCAGCTTCGACGACGAACTGGCGGCGAAGGAGCGCGAGTCCTCCTCCGGCACGGCGGACGAGTGAGCGGTCGGTGACCGCGACGGCCTGAGCGGGACGGCGGGAGGGCCCGGATCCATCGGATCCGGGCCCTCCCGCCGTGCACCCCCTAGCGGGGCAGGGTGAGCACCTGGCCGGGTTGGATCACCTCGGGGTTCGAGCCGATGACGCCCCGGTTCATGGCGTAGAGCTCGCGCCAGCGGGCCTCGTTGCCCAGCTCGCGGCGGGCGATCGCGGAGAGCGAGTCGCCCGTCTTGACGATGTACGTGCGCCGCGCGGCGGCCGTCGCAGGCCTCGGCTCCGGAGCCGCGGGAACCGCCTTGTGCGCGGCGGACGTGGGCTTCGGGGTGTGCGGGGCGGGCTTCGGCGGCGCCGCTGCGGCCATCCGCTCGGCGGCGGCCTTGGTGGCCGACACGGCGTCGGTGTACTTCGCCGCGTAGTCGGCGGCCGCGGCCGCCGCGGCCTTGTCGGCGGCCTCGTGCTTCTTCTTGTCGGACTTGAGGAAGTCGAAGAGTCCCATGTGTCTGTGCGCCTCCGGCATGGTGTCGCCCCCTGGCTCGGTGCCTTCCCCCCACTGTCGGCCAGCCCGCGCCGCCCGGCCCTGTGACAGGGCCAACCGGGGGACCCGGGCGGGCGGCGCCCGGCTGTTACCGTCGACGGATGCCCGAGCTCGTCTTCCCCTCCCCCCGCCTGCACGACTCCTGGCTCGAAGCCCGCGCGGAATGGGGCCGCGACAGCCACATGGACGGCGCCGGACTCGGCTCCGAGGACGACGTGGACAGCCCCGGGGGCTTCGCGGCCTGGACGGAGCGGCTGCGCGGCTACGGGGACCGGACCCGCCCCGTGGAGCAGGGCCGCGTGCACGCCACGTACTGGTGGATCGCCGAGGGCGACACCTACCTGGGCGCCATCGACCTGCGCCACTACCTCAACGGCTTCCTCCTCGACGCCGGAGGCCACATCGGTTACGGCATCCGGCCCTCCGCGCGCCGGCGCGGGCTGGCCGGCTGGGCGCTCGGCTCGGTCCTGTACGAGGCCCGGCTGCTGGGGATGGACCGGGTACTCCTGACGTGCGACCCCGGCAACACGGGGTCGGTACGCACGATCGAGCGCGGCGGCGGGGTCCTGGAGGACGTCCGCGAGACCCTCGTCGGCCCCAAGCGCCGCTACTGGATCGACCTCTGACGGAGGGTGCGCCGCACCACGCAAAGAGGCCATCTGACCTGCGTTTCCGCTGGTCAGATGGCCTCTGGCACTGTGGAGCTTAGGAGATTCGAACTCCTGACATCTGCCTTGCAAAGGCAGCGCTCTACCAACTGAGCTAAAGCCCCGAAAAGACGGACGCGACCGCCTCCCGCGAAGGTGTGGCCGTTCCGCAGAACAGAGTACCGGGTGTACCCCCGCATCTCGCAAAATTATGGGGGCTCCCGCCATGCGACCACGCTCCGTAAGATGCTCGCGAGGTTCGCACCAGCGAAGTAGGGGAGTACTGAGAGTGGACGCTGTTCAGCAAGAGGCCACGGCCAGAGCCAGAGAGCTTCAGCGCAGCTGGTACGGGGAGCCGCTCGGCGCGCTCTTCCGCCGGCTCATAGATGACCTCGGCTTGAACCAGGCACGCCTCGCTGCGGTCCTCGGACTGTCGGCGCCCATGCTGTCCCAGCTGATGAGCGGCCAGCGGGCCAAGATCGGGAACCCGGCCGTGGTGCAGCGCGTCCAGGCCCTCCAGGACCTCGCGGGCCAGGTGGCGGACGGAAGCGTCAGCGCGGCCGAGGCCACGGACCGGATGGACGAGATCAAGAAGACCCAGGGGGGCTCCGTCCTCAGCAACAGCGGCCAGACCACGACCGGTTCGGGCGCACCCACGGTCAAGCGCGTCGTGCGCGAGATCCAGTCGCTGCTGCGCTCGGTCTCGGCGGCGGGCGACATCATCGACGCGGCCGACTCCCTCGCCCCCAGCCATCCCGAACTGGCGGAGTTCCTCAGGGTCTACGGGGCGGGCCGCACCGCGGAAGCGGTCGCCCACTACGAGTCCCACCAGAACTGACGCGCGACACCCCGCGCACGGGACGCGGGCACGGGACGCGGGCACGGCACGCACGTACGGGACGCCCACACGGGACGCACGCACGGGACGGGGGACGGGCGCAGCGATGGGTGAGGTCTTCGCCGGTCGGTACGAGCTGATCGATCCGATCGGGCGCGGCGGCGCGAGCGCCGTGTGGCGGTCCTGGGACCACCGGCGCCGCCGGTACGTCGCCGCCAAGGTGCTGCGGCAGAGCGACGCCCACACCCTGCTGCGGTTCGTCCGGGAGCAGGCCCTGCGCATCGACCACCCGCACGTGCTGGCCCCGGCCGGCTGGGCGGCGGACGACGACAAGGTCCTGTTCACGATGGACCTCGTCGCCGGCGGCTCCCTCGCCCACGTCATCGGGGACTACGGCCCGCTCCCGCCCCGCTTCGTGTGCACGCTGCTCGACCAGCTCCTGTCGGGGCTGGCGGCCGTGCACGCGGAAGGGGTCGTCCACCGCGACATCAAGCCGGCCAACATCCTGCTGGAGGCCACCGGGTCCGGACGGCCGCACCTGCGGCTGTCCGACTTCGGCATCTCGATGCGCAACGGCGAGCCGCGCCTCACCGAGACCGATCACGTGGTGGGCACACCCGGCTACGTCGCCCCGGAACAACTGCTCGGCCGCGAACCCGACTTCCCCGCCGACCTCTTCGCCGTGGGGCTGGTCGCCCTCTACCTCCTGCGGGGCGTAAAGCCCGATTCCCGGGCCCTGGTGGAGCACTTCCTCGCCCATGGCACCCCCGCCGCCCCCGAGGGCGTTCCGGCGCCGCTCTGGGACGTCGTGGCGAACCTCCTCCAGCCGGAGCCCCACCACCGGTTCAAGACCGCCACAGGGGCCCGCAGGGCCCTTGCGGAGGCCTCGGAGCTGCTGGCGCCGCCCGGCCCCGGCGAGGAGCCGGTGGAGGTGTTCGACCAACTCGGTCCGCTGCCGCCCGGTTTCGGCCCCCGGGGACCGCAGAGCACGGCCGCGGTGACCCCCGGGGCATCGGACACGGGCAGCTTCCGCCTCCCGCCGCCGGTGTGCTCCGAGGGGCCCCCGGCCGCCGCCACCCCCGCCGGCCCCGCCACCCCCGCCGCTCCGCACCTGCCGCACCCGCCGCCCGTGCGGACCGAGCGGAGCGAGCGGACCGGTGGGATCGCCCCGCCGTCGGCGAAGGTCGCCGCCGGGATCCTCACGGCGGCGCTGCTCTGCTTCACGGTGGGCGCCTGGGCGCTGACCCGGATCTGAGCCGCCCTGCGCGCCGCGGGCCGTGCGCGCCCTACGCGCGCCTCGGCCCCTGCGCGCCCTGCCCGCGCCGGCCCAGCAGGAACCATCCGCCGAGCACGAGCAGCAGCACCATCCCGGCGCCGAAGCCGGCGCCGGCCACCACCCGCATCACCGAACGCCCTCCGGCCGCCTCCGCCGCCTCGGGTGCGGTGAGCCCGTCCCGGGCGGCCGCCCGGTCGTCCGCGCCCACCCCGAACCCGGCCGCGCTCAGGCTCTCCCGTACGCGGGCGCCCGGGCCGGGCCGCCCGTCACGGCCATGCGCAGCGTCAGCGGCACCGGGCTGGCGTCCTCGGTGAACTCGGCCACCTTCGCGCCCAGGGTCACGGCGACGTAGTACCAGCCCGCCACCCGGACCCCCCGTACCTGCCCGGTGTCCGAGAAGCGGTTCTCGTACGCCACCGGCGCCGTCTTCGGCAGGGTGACGCCCGCCTGCTTTCCGCCGTACGCGACGGCCTTGTCCTCGATCAGCCCCCGGTACGGGCTGTACAGCGCGACGGTGAGCCCGCCCGGGGCCGAGCCGTACGGCTTGGTCATCCTGGCGTCGGCGAGCTCGGCGCCGAGCCCCAACTGCCGTCCCCAGTCGAGGGGGACCCGGTAGAAGCGGGTCTGCCCGGGCCACAGGTCGTCGCGCCAGACCCCGCTGCCCAGCGCCCGGGCGTCGTTGAAGCCGGTGCCCCCGGGGCGCACGACCGGCTCGCTGCCGGGCAGCGTCGGCGAGGCGGAGGGCCAGACGCCGGGGGCGGTGGCGGGGGCGTTGCCCACGGCGAGGCCGGGTTCGCGCTGGAGCAGCAGTTCCACCGGCCACGCGCCCCGGTCGGAGTCCTTGGCGGCGGTACGGGTGACCTTGGCGAAGTAGACGCCGGCGCCCTGGCATGCGGCGTCCTCCTCCAGCCGGCGGACCGCCGCCGCGCCGAGGGGGACCGGGTCGTAGCCGAAGCCGGCCCGGCCGGGGTTGTTCGGGCAGCGCTCGCCCTCCTTGGTCATGATCTCGACCTCAAGGCCGTCGCCGTAGCCGACCTCGGCGCCGCGCGGGGGCTGGAGCACGGCGGAGAAGTACACGCTGGAGGCGTCGTCGAGGTTCAGCCGGTAGAAGCGCTCGCCCGGGCCGATGGTGTCGGCGTAGGCCCGCCCGGCCGCCACCAGCGGCGCGTCCGCGCTGACGGGCCCGCCCCGGATCCGCTCGGCGCCCTCGGCGCCCCGGTACGCGGGCGCCGGCCGCGGGGGCGCCGTGGCGGCCGACGCCGCCCCCGGGAGTGTCCCGGCCAGCGCCAGGGCCGCCGCCCCCGCCAGCACCGTCGTCCGCAGCCGCCCCATCACGCCCACCCCGATTTTGCTCATGCAAGCCAAATCTTTGCAAAACGTAACTATTCGTCACAGAACAGCACAAAGCCCCGGCCGCAGCGGCAGCCGGGGCTTCATGAGATCAGCTTTCGGTCTCACACACCGGAACCGGAAGGCACGGAGTCAGTTGCCTCCGTCCACAGGTCCTGCTCGGCGCGGTCCGCCTGGATCTGGCGGTACACGAGGAGCCCGCCGATGGCGGCCAGTGCGACCAGGAGCAGCTTCTTCACCGCGCGACCTCGTCTTTCGTTGACGTTGGGGACTTCTGACGGCCAACAATACACACGCACCGATACCGTTCGGTGACCTGGGAAGCCCCAACTGAGCATACGAAGAAGACCCCCAGGGCGAGGGCCTGGGGGTCTTCATTCACTGTGGGGCTAACAGGATTTGAACCTGTGGCCTCATCCTTATCAGG
>NZ_LFML01000074.1:64662-101964 GCF_001044425.1 Streptomyces roseus | reverse complement strand
CACAGCTGTGGCAAGTTCTGGCCCTGCGGCAGCTCCTCGGCTAGATTCCAAAAGCCGACCATGTGCCCGAACCGACCCCGCCGCGATCGAGGAGTGGCTGGACCGCCACCGGCCCGAAGTCGTCGCCGTCGAGCGGGTGTTCAGCCAGCACAACGTGAGCACCGTGATGGGCACCGCCCAGGCGAGCGCCGTCGCCATGCTGTGCGCGGCGCGCCGCGGCATACCGGTCGCCCTGCACACCCCCAGCGAGGTCAAGGCCGCCGTCACCGGCTCCGGCCGGGCCGACAAGGCGCAGGTCGGGGCGATGGTCACCCGGCTGCTGCGGCTGTCCGCCCCGCCCAAGCCGGCCGATGCCGCGGACGCGCTCGCCCTCGCCATCTGCCACATCTGGCGGGCCCCCGCCCACAACCGCCTCCAGCAGGCGGTCGCCCAGCACGCCCGCCACGCCCGGCAAGCCCAGCACCCCCTGCACGCCTCGAAAGGCCGCCCCTCATGATCGCCTTCGTCAGCGGCCCGGTCGCCGCGCTCACCCCCACCCTCGCCGTGATCGAGGTCGGGGGCGTGGGCATGGCCGTCCAGTGCACGCCGGGCACCATCGCCGGGCTGCGAATGGGGCAGACGGCGCGGCTGGCCACGTCCTTGGTCGTACGGGAGGACTCGCTGACGCTGTACGGCTTCGCCGACGACGACGAGCGGCAGGTCTTCGAGCTGCTGCAGACGGCGAGCGGGGTCGGACCGCGCCTCGCACAGGCGATGCTCGGGGTGCACAGCCCGGACGCGCTGCGCCTGGCCGTCGAGTCGGGGGACGAGAGGGCCCTGACGGCCGTGCCCGGCATCGGGAAGAAGGGCGCGCAGAAGCTCCTGCTGGAGCTGAAGGGGAAGCTGGGGGCGGCGACCGCGGTGGTCGGGGCCCAGCGGGCCGTGGCGTCCGGCCCGGCTCCCTGGACGGACCAGCTCACGGCGGCCCTGATCGGGCTCGGCTACGCCGCGCGGGACGCGGAGGACGCCGTCGACGCCGTGACCCCGCAGGCGGAGGCGGCCATCGCCGCCGGTGGCAGCGCCCCCGTACCGCAGCTGCTGCGCGCCGCCCTCCAGTCCCTGAACCGCACCCGCTGACCCCCTCGGGGCCCGGGCCGGGAACGACCACCGCAATGACGCAGAAGGCAGACTGAGCACGTGAACTGGGATGACGAGAGCGACGACCGGATCGTTGCGGCGGCCGCCGACGGCGAGGACACCGCCGTCGAGGCGGCCCTGCGGCCCAAGGACCTCGGCGAGTTCGTCGGCCAGGAGAAGGTCCGCCAGCAGCTCGACCTGGTGCTGAAGGCGGCCCGCCAGCGCGGGGCCACCGCCGACCACGTACTGCTCTCCGGCGCGCCCGGCCTCGGCAAGACCACCCTCTCCATGATCATCGCCGCCGAGATGGGCGCGCCCATCCGGATCACCTCGGGTCCCGCCATCCAGCACGCCGGCGACCTGGCCGCGATCCTCTCCTCCCTCCAGGAAGGCGAGGTGCTCTTCCTCGACGAGATCCACCGCATGTCCCGGCCCGCCGAGGAGATGCTCTACATGGCCATGGAGGACTTCCGCGTCGACGTGATCGTCGGCAAGGGGCCGGGGGCCACCGCCATCCCGCTGGAACTGCCGCCCTTCACCCTCGTCGGGGCCACCACCCGCGCCGGCCTCCTCCCGCCGCCGCTGCGCGACCGCTTCGGCTTCACCGGGCACATGGAGTTCTACGCCCCCGAGGAGCTGGAACGCGTCATCCACCGCTCCGCCCGCCTCCTGGACGTGGAGATCGACACCGCCGGCGCCGCCGAGATCGCCGGCCGCTCCCGCGGCACCCCGCGCATCGCCAACCGCCTGCTGCGCCGCGTCCGCGACTACGCGCAGGTCAGGGCCGACGGGGTGATCACCCGCGAGGTCGCCTGCACCGCGCTCCAGGTCTACGAGGTCGACGCGCGCGGCCTGGACCGCCTCGACCGCGCCGTGCTCGAAGCCCTGCTCAAGCTGTTCGGGGGCGGTCCGGTGGGGCTGTCCACCCTGGCCGTGGCCGTCGGCGAGGAGCGGGAGACCGTCGAGGAGGTCGCCGAGCCGTTCCTGGTACGGGAAGGCCTGCTGGCCCGTACCCCGCGCGGCCGGGTCGCGACCCCCGCCGCGTGGGCGCACCTGGGCCTCGTACCGCCCCACCAGCAGGTGAGTGGAACAAGCGGACAACAGGGCTTGTTCGGGGCCTGACGGCGCGGACGTTCGCCCCGTCAGGAACTGCGGTGCCATGCTGGGCGTTGTTCCATCGGTGCGGACTCGCCTAGACTCCGCCGATGCCGACCCTTCGGGTCGGCATGCCCACCCCCGTAGAAATTGGCCGTCTCCCGTGCGGTCGTGCGAAGGATCTCCGTCCCGTGAATCTCGTGACACTCCTCCCGTTCATCGTGCTCATCGGGGCGATGTTCCTGATGACCCGTTCCGCGAAGAAGAAGCAGCAGGCGGCCGCGCAGATGCGCGACCACATGGCCCCGGGCGCCGGCGTCCGCACCATCGGCGGCATGTACGCCACGGTGAAGGAAGTCGGCGAGGACACCGTCACCCTCGAGGTGGCCCCGGGCGTCCACGCGATCTACGCGAAGAACGCCATCGGCGCCGTTCTGGAGGACGCGGAGTACAACCGCATCGTCCACGGGGCCAGCGATGATCTGACGATCGACACGCCGGTCGTTCCGGACGACGCCTCCTCGCTGACCCTCGACAAGGACGCGGACAAGAGCGCGGACGAGGCCGACGCCCCGAAGCTCGACCTGGGCAAGAAGGACGCTCCCGAGGCCGAAGAGCCGAAGGACGGCCGGCCCGGGGACGACGAGCCCAAGGACGGCAAGGCCGACGGCGAGGCCGGCGCGAAGTAGCGCGCGCGGCCGGGGACCGGGCAGGCGCCTGACCGGCGGCCGCCCCGGTCCCCGCCAGTGAACTTCTGCGGGGGGCAGGGGTCCCCACCACACATTTCGTGGCCGTCCGCGCGCTGACCCGGCGCGGGGCGGTTGGACAGGGAGATACGACAAGGTGGCAGCACCGAAGAAGGGCCGGCGGCCCACGGGGGCTCAGGGGAGGCCGGGGCGCGCCCTGGCGATCATCCTGATCGCGATGGTGGCGCTCACCGCGGGGATGTTCCTCACGAAGCAGACGACTCCCCGGCTCGGCATCGACCTCGCGGGCGGTACGAGCATCACGCTCAAGGCCAAGAGCGAGCCCGGCAAGCCGGACGCGATCAACGAGACCAACATGAACACGGCGGTCGGCATCATCGAGCGCCGCGTCAACGGTCTCGGCGTGTCGGAGGCCGAGGTCCAGACACAGGGCCGCGACCACATCATCGTGAACATCCCCAAGGGGACGAACGAGAAGCAGGCCCGCGAGCAGGTCGGCACCACCGCCCAGCTCTACTTCCGTCCGGTCCTGGCCTTCGCCGACGGCGCCCCGGCGGCCCCGCAGGCGCCGAGCCCGTCCGCGAGCACCTCCGGTGCCCCGAAGGCCGAGGGCAGCGGCAAGCCCAGCGCCCCGGCCAGCCCGTCGTCCAGCGCCACTTCCCAGGGCCGTGTGCTCAGCGAGGCCCTCAAGGCCCCGGCCGCCACCGCCTCTCCCTCGCCCTCGGCGAGCGAGTCGAAGAAGGCAGACGACAAGGCTCCGGCCCCCTCCCCGACCCCGTCGGGCGTAGAGGCGGCCGCGGCCGAACTCCAGGCGAAGTTCGCGGCCCTCGACTGCACCAACGAGGCGCAGCGCGCCGCGGCCGGCAAGGGCGTCAAGCCCGAGGACGCGACGGTCGCCTGCGGCAAGCGCGGCGATGCCTGGGGCAAGTGGATCCTCGGCCCGGTCGGCGTCTCCGGTACCGACGTCAAGGACGCCAAGGGACAGATCAACCCCCAGACGGGGCAGTGGATCGTCACCATGCAGTTCACCGACAAGGGCGCCGACAAGTTCGCCAAGATCACCGGTGAGCTCGCCACCAAGCAGATGCCGCAGAACCAGTTCGCGATCGTGCTCGACGGCGAGGTCGTCTCCGACCCGTCCGTCAGCCAGGCGCTGACCGGCGGCAACGCCGAGATCTCCGGCGGCTTCACGCAGCAGTCCGCGATGGACCTGGGCAACATGCTCTCGTACGGCGCCCTGCCGCTGACCTTCCAGGAGGACAGCGTCACCACCGTCACCGCCGCGCTCGGCGGCGAGCAGCTGAAGGCCGGCCTCATCGCCGGGGCCATCGGCCTGCTCCTCGTGGTGATCTACCTGCTCGTGTACTACCGGGGCCTGGCCTTCATCGCCATCGTCAGCCTCCTGGTGTCCGCGATCCTCACCTACACGATCATGGCGCTGCTCGGGAAGGGCATCGGCTTCGCGCTGAACCTGCCCGCCGTCTGCGGTGCGATCGTCGCGATCGGCATCACGGCGGACTCGTTCATCGTGTACTTCGAACGCATCCGCGACGAGATCCGCGAGGGCCGCACCCTGCGCCCCGCCGTGGAGCGGGCCTGGCCGCGCGCCCGGCGCACCATCCTGGTCTCCGACTTCGTGTCGTTCCTGGCCGCCGCGGTGCTGTTCATCGTCACGGTCGGCAAGGTGCAGGGCTTCGCCTTCACCCTGGGTCTGACCACCGTGCTCGACGTGGTCGTGGTGTTCCTCTTCACCAAGCCGATCATGACGCTCATGGCCCGTACGAAGTTCTTCTCCAGCGGCCACCCCTGGTCCGGCCTGGACCCGAAGCGGCTCGGCGCCAAGCCGCCGCTGCGCCGGTCCCGCCGCACCGGCTCCGGCACCGGTTCCGGTTCCGTCACCGCTCCCGTCGACGTAAAGGAGGCGTGAGAGATGTCGAAGCTGGGAGATCTCGGCGCCAAGCTGTACCGCGGCGAGGTCGGTTACGACTTCGTCGGCAAGCGCTTCGTCTGGTACGGCGTTTCCATCCTGATCACCATCACGGCGATCGTGGCCCTGGCCGTTCAGGGCCTCAACATGGGCATCGAGTTCAAGGGCGGTGCCGTCTTCACCACCCCGAAGACCGCCGTGTCGGTGACCCAGGCCACCGCGGACGCCGAGAAGGCCTCCGGCCACCAGGCGATCGTCCAGCAGCTCGGCAACGGCACCCTGCGCATCCAGATCTCCAGCCTGGACCCCGCGCAGGCCAACGCCGTCAAGACCAAGCTCGCGGCCGACCTCAAGGTGCCCGAGGCCGACATCAACGCGGACCTGGTCGGCCCCAGCTGGGGTGACCAGATCGCGAACAAGGCCTGGACCGGCCTCGGCATCTTCATGGTCCTCGTGGTGATCTACCTGGCCATCGCCTTCGAGTGGCGGATGGCCGTCGCCGCGCTGATCGCCCTGATCCACGACCTCACCATCACCGTCGGCGTGTACGCGCTGGTCGGCTTCGAGGTCACGCCGGGCACCGTGATCGGTCTGCTGACGATCCTCGGTTACTCCCTCTACGACACCGTCGTCGTCTTCGACGGTCTGAAGGAGGGCTCGAAGGACATCACCAAGCAGACCCGGTACACCTTCAGCGAGATCGCGAACCGCAGCATCAACGGCACCCTGGTCCGTTCGATCAACACCACCGTCGTGGCGCTGCTCCCGGTCGGGGCGCTGCTCTTCATCGGCGGCGGCCTCCTGGACGCCGGCATGCTGAACGACATCTCGCTGTCGCTGTTCGTCGGCCTCGCGGCCGGTGCGTACTCCTCGATCTTCATCGCGACCCCGCTGGTCGTGGACCTCAAGGAGCGCGAGCCGGCGATGAAGGCTCTGAAGAAGCGGGTCCTCGCGAAGCGGGCGGCCGCCGCGGCCAAGGGCGAGCCGGCGCAGGACGAGGGCTTCGAGGGCTCCGAGACCCCGCAGGTCGTCTCCCAGGGCCGGGCGGGGCGGCGCCGGTGAGCCCGCTTGCCCCCGAAGTGCGCGAACTGCTCCTCAGCCGGATCAAGGACGTGGCGGACTACCCGAAGCCGGGGGTGGTGTTCAAGGACATCACCCCGCTGCTGGCCGACCCGAAGGCCTTCGCGGCCCTGACGGACGCGCTGGTGGAGCTGGCCGGGCAGTACGGCGCGACGAAGATCGTCGGGCTGGAGGCGCGCGGGTTCATCCTCGCTGCGCCGGTGGCGGTCCAGGCGGGCATCGGCTTCGTGCCGGTGCGCAAGGCCGGGAAGCTGCCGGGTGCGACGCTCGCCCAGTCGTACGAGCTGGAGTACGGCACGGCGGAGATCGAGGTCCACGCCGAGGACCTGTCGGCCGGTGACCGGGTCATGGTCATCGACGACGTGCTGGCCACGGGCGGCACCGCCGAGGCCTCGCTCTCGCTGATCCGGCGGGCCGGGGCGGAGGTCGCCGGGGTCGCGGTCCTGATGGAGCTGTCGTTCCTGCCGGGCCGCGAGCGGCTGGCCGGCGCGCTCGGTCAGGCCCCGCTGGACGCCCTGATCGTCGTCTGACGACACCGACCGTGAAGCGGGCGGGTACCGGGATGACCCGGTACCCGCCCGCTTCGGCGTACCCGGGGGCGGGAACCGGCCGAGGCCCGGGAGGCGGGGGGACCGGGAGGAACGGGGCCGGGGCCCGGGAAACCGGCGGGGGCTCGGGGAACGGGCCGCGGGAACCCTCGCTACCATGGGTTGTCCGGACCTGACCGGGGCCCCGGATCCTCCCCGGACTCCGTCCAGGGGACCCCCAGAGGAGCGCTCTTGCCAGACGAGGTCCAGCCACTGCCCGCCGCGCAGCCCGACCCGCGGGCCGAGCAGGCCGCGACGCCCGCCGCCGCGCCCCCGCCGGCCCCGCCCGTGAAGCCGGCGCCCGCGAAGCCCGCCCCCGCGAAGCCCGCCTCCGCGAAGTCGGCCGGGTCCTCCAACCGCGTGCGCGCCCGGCTCGCCCGCCTCGGCGTCCAGCGTTCCAACCCGTACAACCCGGTACTGGAACCCCTGCTCCGCATAGTCCGCAGCAACGACCCGAAGATCGAGACGGCCACGCTGCGCCAGATCGAGCAGGCGTACCAGGTCGCAGAGCGCTGGCACCGCGGCCAGAAGCGCAAGAGCGGCGACCCGTACATCACCCACCCGCTCGCGGTGACCACCATCCTCGCCGAGCTCGGCATGGACCCGGCCACCCTGATGGCGGGCCTGCTGCACGACACGGTCGAGGACACCGAGTACGGGCTGGAGGACCTGCGCCGCGACTTCGGCGACGCCGTGGCCCTGCTCGTCGACGGCGTGACCAAGCTGGACCGGGTCAAGTTCGGCGAGGCCGCGCAGGCCGAGACCGTGCGCAAGATGGTCGTCGCCATGGCCAAGGACCCGCGCGTCCTGGTCATCAAGCTCGCCGACCGCCTGCACAACATGCGCACCATGCGCTACCTCAAGCGGGAGAAGCAGGAGAAGAAGGCCCGCGAGACCCTGGAGATCTACGCCCCGCTGGCGCACCGGCTGGGCATGAACACGATCAAGTGGGAGCTGGAGGACCTCGCCTTCGCGATCCTCTATCCCAAGATGTACGACGAGATCGTCCGCCTCGTCGCCGAGCGCGCGCCCAAGCGCGACGAGTACCTCACCGTCGTCACCGACGAGGTCCAGACCGACCTGCGCGCCGCCCGCATCAAGGCCACCGTCACCGGCCGCCCCAAGCACTACTACAGCGTCTACCAGAAGATGATCGTCCGCGGCCGTGACTTCGCGGAGATCTACGACCTGGTGGGCATCCGCGTCCTCGTGGACACCGTCCGGGACTGCTACGCGGCCCTCGGCACGGTGCACGCGCGCTGGAACCCGGTCCCCGGCCGGTTCAAGGACTACATCGCGATGCCCAAGTTCAACATGTACCAGTCGCTCCACACGACGGTCATCGGACCCAGCGGCAAGCCGGTCGAACTCCAGATCCGCACCTTCGACATGCACCGCCGCGCCGAGTACGGCATCGCCGCGCACTGGAAGTACAAGCAGCAGACCGTCGCCGGCACCTCCAAGGTCCGCACCGACGTCCCGCAGGCCGCCAAGGGCAGCGCCGGCCAGGACACGGTCAACGACATGGCCTGGCTGCGCCAGCTGCTCGACTGGCAGAAGGAGACCGAGGACCCGGGCGAGTTCCTCGACTCGCTGCGCTTCGACCTCTCGCGCAACGAGGTCTTCGTCTTCACGCCCAAGGGCGACGTCATCGCCCTGCCGGCCGGGGCCACCCCGGTGGACTTCGCGTACGCCGTCCACACCGAGGTCGGCCACCGCACCATAGGCGCCCGCGTCAACGGCCGCCTCGTCCCGCTCGAATCGACCCTGGACAACGGCGACCTCGTCGAGGTGTTCACCTCCAAGGCCGAGGGCGCGGGCCCGTCCCGCGACTGGCTGGGCTTCGTCAAGTCCCCGCGGGCCCGCAACAAGATCCGCGCCTGGTTCTCCAAGGAGCGCCGCGAGGAGGCCATCGAGCACGGCAAGGACGCCATCGCCCGGGCCATGCGCAAGCAGAACCTGCCGATCCAGCGCATCCTCACCGGCGACTCGCTCGTCACCCTCGCGCACGAGATGCGCTACCCCGACATCTCCTCCCTGTACGCGGCGATCGGCGAGGGCCACGTGGCCGCGCAGGGCGTCGTACAGAAGCTGGTGCAGGCCCTCGGCGGCGAGGAAGCGGCCAACGAGGACATCGAGGAGAGCGTCCCGCCCTCCCGGACCCGGGGCACGCGCCGCAAGAACGCCGACCCGGGCGTGGTCGTCAAGGGCGTCGACGACGTGTGGGTCAAGCTGGCACGCTGCTGCACCCCCGTGCCGGGCGACCCGATCGTCGGCTTCGTCACGCGCGGCAGCGGAGTGTCGGTCCACCGGGCGGACTGCGTCAACGTGGACTCCCTCTCCCAGGAGCCCGAGCGGATGCTGGAGGTCGAGTGGGCCCCCACCCAGTCCTCGGTCTTCCTGGTCGCCATCCAGGTCGAGGCGCTGGACCGGTCCCGGCTGCTGTCGGACGTCACCCGGGTCCTGTCGGACCAGCACGTGAACATCCTCTCCGCGGCCGTCCAGACCTCCCGCGACCGCGTGGCCACCTCCCGCTTCACCTTCGAGATGGGCGACCCCAAGCACCTGGGCCACGTCCTGAAGGCCGTACGGGGTGTGGAAGGCGTCTACGACGTCTACCGTGTGACGTCTGCAAGGAGGCCGTGACCAAGGCCTGACCGCCGCTCTTCGACGCCACCCCGGGGGGATACGTGGCCGATGTCTTCCCGCGCGGGCTCGCCCGACGCTTCGAACCGGTACGGCCGGTCGGCCGGGGTGGCATGGGGACCGTCTTCGAGGCCGAGGACGGGCTGCTGGGGCGACGTGTCGCGGTCAAGGTCCTGACGGTGTACGGATCGGTGAGCGAGGCGGCGGCCAGGCGCTTCGAGGGCGAGGCGCGGGCCCTCGCGCGGATCAACCACCCCAACGTGGTCGGCGTGTACGACGCGGGGATCGACGAGGGCACGCCCTACCTCGTGATGGAGTTCCTCGACGGATCGGACATCTCCGCGCTGGTGCGCACGGCCGGCGCGCTGCCCGTGGCCGAGGCGTGCCGGATCGCCGCCGACACCCTCGCCGGGCTCGGCGCCGCGCACCGCAGCGGAGTGCTCCACCGCGACGTGAAGCCCGCCAACATCCGGCTCACGGCGAGCGGCCGGGTGGTGCTCTACGACTTCGGGCTGGCCCGGCTGACCGGCGAGGCCGCCCTCACCAATGCCGGCGACCTGCTCGGCACCCCCCAGTACATGGCCCCGGAACGCATCAGGGGCCAATGGCCCCTGGCCGCCTCCGACGTGTACGGGGTCGGGGCCTGCCTGCACTTCATGCTGACCGGCGAGCCCCCGTTCGGTGAGGCGCACCGGGTGGACGTGCTGCTCGACCGGGTCACGCGCGAGGGATTGCCCTCGCTGCGCGAAGGTCCGACGGCGTGGCCCGAGGGGCTCGCGGACGCGGTGGACGCGCTCAGCGCCCGGGACGTGGAGTCGCGCGTCCCCACCGCCGGCGCGGCCGAGGCCCTGATCCGGCCCTGGGCGAGCGAAGGAGGTGCCGCGCCGGACCGCGTAGAGGTGGACGCCCGGCCGGTGGACCACCGTGCTTCCGGGACGGAGGTCCGCCCTCTGGACGACCACGCTTCCGGGACGGAGATCGGCGCCCTGGAGGACCACGCTTGCGCGACGGAGGTCCGCCCCCTCGACGACCACGCCCTGGGGGAGAGCCCCGAAGCCCTCGAAGAGGACGAGTCCGCGGAGGTCCCCGAATACGACTGGGGCCTGGTCGACGTCCGGCCGGCTCCGGTCCCGGCGCACCGGAGCGGGCACGTCACCCTCAGCCAGAGCACCCGCCGCCTGGTGCGCAGCAGGATGACCGGGCAGACCGCGCTGTCACGCCAGCGCGAAGCGGTCGGCCTGATCCAGCGCGGGAACCTGAGGGAGGCCCTCGACCTGCTCGTCGGAATCGGGCCTTTCTGCACACAGACGCTGGGCCCGGCCCATCCGACCACGCTCGCCTGCCAGTACTGGCAGGCTGTGTGCCTGGCCCGGCTGGGCCGGGCACCACAGGCGCTGGAGCTGTTCGCCCGGGTCAGCGCCCACAACGGACACGGGAGGGGCACGGAGGATGTATGAGTACGAGTTACAGGTGGACCCGCGCAGAGCGGGGCGGGGCCCGGAGAGCGAGCTGCGTTCCCTGCTGATCTGGTTGAAGGAGGACGAGTCCCTCCGACACGCCGTACGCGGCCGGATCCGGAGCGGAGCCCCAACGCCGGCGGCGCACGGCACGCCCATGGGTTCGCCCGGATTCGACCTCCTGCAACTGGCCGTGGGAAGCGGCCTGTCCGCTGCATCGCTGCTCTTCGCCGTGCTCCAGTGGCAGGCGTCCCGGCGCCGCCCCCCGGCGCTCACCGTGCGCCGCGGCCCGTACGAGATCACGCTCACCGGGGACGAGGCCCTCGACGCCGACAGCTTGCGCCGCATCGTGGCGGCGCTGGAGAACGGAAGCGGGGACGAGGACGGGGCCGATGGCGGGAGTGCCTGACCCGGCGGCCTCGCGGGCGGTCCTCATCGGCAGCGCCGGCTACCGGCACCTGGCCGCACTCCCGTCCGTCGAGTGCAACGTCAAGGACTTGGCCGCCGAGCTGTGCGACGCCACGATCTGGGGACTGCCCGAGCAGCACTGCACGCAAGTGCTCGATCCACAGCATCCCGCCGAGGTGCTCGACCCCGTCAACCGTGCGGGCGAGGAAGCCACCGACACGCTCCTGGTCTACTACGCCGGGCACGGCATGCGGGACGCCGCGACGGCCGACCTCTACCTCGCCCTCCAGGGTTCCCGGGAGCACGTCGGCTACACCGCTGTCGCCTACCAGCACCTTCGGGCGGCTCTGCGCGACTCGTCCGCCCGGCGCAAAGTGGTGGTGCTCGACTGCTGCTTCAGCGGCAGGGCCGCCAGTACCCTGGCCGGCGAGGAGGACGCGCTGGCCGCCCAGGCCGCGATCGAGGGCGCGTACGTCCTCACCGCCTCCCCCCGCGACGCCGTGGCCCTGTCCCCCTACGGTGAGCGGCACACCGCCTTCACCGGCGAACTTCTGACCATCCTGCGCCACGGGATCCACGACGGACCCGAACTGCTCGACCTGGACACCCTGTGCCGCGCCGTGGAGGCCCGGCTGCGCAGCAAGAACCGTCCGCTCCCGCAGCACGCGCAGGAAATGGGCATGGGCCGGCTGCGGCTGGTGCGCAACCGGGCGCGCGCCGTGCGCGGAACGCCGGCCGGGCCCGTCCTGGCGGCGGACATCCGCTCCGCCATGGTCGTCGCGGGGCTCGGCCTCGCGCGCACGCTCCGCGCCGCGGGCCGCACCCGCGACGCCCTGCCCGTGCTGCGCCTCGCACTGCAGGAACGGGCGCCCGACGGCGAGGGGGACCCGCTCGCCGTACAACTCGAACTCTCCGACATGCTGGAGGAGACCGGACAGACCCGCGAGGCCATGGAGGTGCTGGAGCAGGCCTTCCAGCAGGTCCACCGGTTCTACGGGCCCGAGGCCGTACAGGTGTGCCGCCGCCTGGCCTCGCTGCTCCAGGAGTCCGGCAACCACATCCAGGCCTGCGAGGTGCTCGAACACGCCCTGGACCTGCTCCAGGACGGCAGCCGGGCCCTCCCGTGAGCTCGGGAGCACGCGAACGCCCCGGTACGGGGAGCCGTACCGGGGCGTTCGCGTACTCCGCGGGGCGTCAGCCGCCGAACTCCTCCAGGCCCTTCAGGGCCTGGTCGAGCAGGGCCTGGCGGCCCTCCAGCTCGCGGGAGAGCTTGTCGGCCTTCGCGTTGTTGCCCGCGGCGCGAGCGGCGTCGATCTGCCCGCGCAGCTTGTCGACCGCCGCCTGGAGCTGACCCGTCAGACCGGCCGCACGGGCCCGCGCCTCCGGGTTCGTACGGCGCCACTCGCCCTCCTCGGCCTCCTGGATCGCCCGCTCCACCGCGTGCATCCGGCCCTCGACCTTCGGCCGGGCGTCGCGCGGCACGTGGCCGATGCCCTCCCAGCGCTCGTTGAGGGAGCGGAACGCCGCCCGGGCCGCCTTCAGGTCCGTGATCGGGACGAGCTTCTCGGCCTCGTCGGCCAGCTCCTCCTTCAGCTTCAGGTTCTCCACCTGCTCGGCGTCGCGCTCCGCGAACACCTCGCCGCGCGCCGCGAAGAACACGTCCTGCGCACCGCGGAAACGGTTCCACAGATCGTCCTCGGACTCGCGCTGCGCCCGGCCCGCCGCCTTCCAGTCCGCCATCAGCTCGCGGTAGCGGGCGGCCGTCGGACCCCAGTCGGTCGACTTCGAGAGCGACTCGGCCTCGGCGACCAGCCTCTCCTTGACCTTGCGGGCGTCCTCGCGCTGCGCGTCGAGCGAGGCGAAGTGCGCCTTGCGGCGCTTGGAAAAGGCGGAGCGGGCGTGCGAGAAGCGGTGCCACAGCTCGTCGTCCGACTTGCGGTCCAGGCGCGGCAGACCCTTCCAGGTGTCCACCAGGGCCCGCAGCCGCTCGCCCGCGCTGCGCCACTGGTCGCTCTGCGCCAGCTGCTCGGCCTCGGCCACCAGCGCGTCCTTGGCCGCACGGGCCTCGTCCGTCTGCTTGGCCTTCTGGACCTTGCGCTCCTCGCGCCGCGAGTCCACCGTCGCGACCAGCTTGTCCAGCCGCACGCGCAGGGCGTCGAGGTCGCCCACGGCGTGGTGCTCCTCCACCTGCGTGCGCAGGTGGTCGATGGCCGTCTGCGCGTCCTTGGCGGACAGATCGGTGGTCCGCACCCGCCGTTCGAGGAGGCCGATCTCGACCACCAGGCCCTCGTACTTGCGCTCGAAGTAGGCCAGGGCCTCCTCGGGGGTGCCCGCCTGCCAGGAGCCGACGACCTTCTCGCCCTCGGCAGTACGCACGTACACGGTGCCCGTCTCGTCGACGCGGCCCCACGGGTCGCTGCTCACAGCGCCTCCTCCACCTGATGCCTGCGAGGGGTTCACCCCCTGGGCATCGTCCACAGTTTCCTGGGGCGGGCAGCGCCCGCCCTGCACAACGCCAACATAGGCGACCGCCGGGCCGGCTGTCCGCATCCCGCACGACGGAATATCGCGGTACGGGCGGGACGCCGGCCGGGCCCGGGGCCGCCGGAACCCGTCAGTTCTGCGTGACGGCGCCCTTCTGGATGGTCACCGGGGTCTTCGGGGCCCCGTCCTGGCCGCCGTCGGCCGTACCGGCCTTGGCCACCTCCTCCAGCGCCTTCAGACCCGCCGCGTCGATCTTGCCGAAGGGCGTGTACGAGGGCGCCAGCGGGCTGTCCTTGTAGACCAGGAAGAACTGGCTGCCGCCGCTGTGCGGCTGGCCGGTGTTGGCCATCGCCACCGTGCCCGCCGGGTAGATCACCTGGCCCTGCTCGTTCGGCTTGCCCAGCGAGTCGAGGTTCTCGTCCGCGATGGTGTAGCCGGGGCCGCCCATGCCGGAGCCCTCCGGGTCGCCGCACTGCAGCACGAAGATCCCGGAGGTGGTCAGACGGTGGCACTTGGTGTTGTCGAAGAAGCCCTTGTCCGCGAGCGACTTGAACGAGTTGACGGTCTCCGGCGTCTTCGCCGCGTCCATCACGAACTTGATGTCGCCCGCGGTGGTCTTCAGGTCGAACGTGTACTTCGCGTTCTTGTCGATCGCCATCGCCGGCGCGGGCGAGGTCTTCGGCGAGGGCGAGGCCGACGGGTTCGCCGCCGGGTCCGCCGCGCTGTCCTTCTTGTCCTTGTCGAAGACGCCGCCCACGACGAGGCCGACCAGCGTCGCGACCACCACGGCCACCGCCGCGCCGATCACCGCCGCGCGCTGCCGCGTCTTGCGCCGGGCCTCGGCCCGGCGCTTCTGCTGGCGCTCGTACTTCTCCCTGGCGAGCTGTCGCCGCCGCTGATCGCTCGTGACCACCGGGTCGTCTCCTTGTACGTGTATGGCACCGCTGTCCGGGCTCGGTTAGGCCGTACCGTATATGGGTTCGCTGTGGAACGAGCGGCGCCGGTAGGCTCTGAACAGCGGCATTCCGATCAGGACCGCCGCCCAAGCTCCCGCCGGACGATGATTGAGGACGAACGTGCTGATTGCCGGGTTCCCCGCAGGGGCCTGGGAGACCAACTGTTACGTGGTCGCCCCCGCCGCCGGTGAGGAGTGCGTGATCATCGACCCGGGCCACCAGGCCACCCGCGGTGTCGAGGAAACGCTGAAGAAGCATCGGCTCAAGCCCGTCGCGGTCGTCCTCACCCACGGCCACATCGACCACGTGGCCTCGGTGGTCCCGGTGTGCGGAGCCCACGACGTACCGGCGTGGATCCACCCCGAGGACCGCTTCATGATGAGCGACCCGGAGAAGGCGCTGGGCCGCTCCCTGGGAGCGCAGCTGATGGGCGAGCTCACCGTGGGGGAGCCCTCCGACGTGAAGGAGCTCACCGACGGCGCGAAGCTGGCGCTGGCGGGCATGGAGCTGACCGTGTCGCACGCGCCCGGGCATACGAAGGGGTCGGTGACCTTCGGGATGCCCGAGGCGGGGGACGTCCCCCCGCTGCTGTTCTCGGGCGACCTGCTCTTCGCCGGCTCCATCGGACGGACCGACTTCCCGGGCGGCAGCCACGCGGACATGCTCGAATCGCTGGCCCGCGTGTGCCTGCCGCTCGACGACGCGACCGTGGTGCTGCCCGGTCACAACGAGCACACGACCATTGGCCGTGAGCGCGCCACCAACCCGTACCTGCGGCAGGTGGCCGCCGGCCTGGGAGACGGTTTCACGTCTCCACGACGAGGAATGTGACGAGAGTTTCGTGAGCACCTTCAAGGCCCCCAAGGGCACGTACGACCTGATCCCGCCGTACTCGGCGAAGTACCTGGCCGTCCGCGACGCCATCGCGGCCCCGCTGCGCAAGGCCGGGTACGGCTACATCGAGACGCCGGGCTTCGAGGACGTCAACCTGTTCGCGCGCGGTGTCGGGGAGTCCACCGACATCGTGACCAAGGAGATGTTCACCCTCACCACCAAGGGCGGCACCAACCTGGCCCTGCGCCCGGAGGGCACCGCCTCCGTGCTGCGCGCGGCGCTGGAGGCGAGCCTGCACAAGAAGGGCAACCTGCCGGTCAAGCTCTGGTACTCGGGCTCCTACTACCGCTACGAGCGTCCGCAGGCGGGCCGCTACCGCCACTTCTCGCAGGTCGGAGCCGAGGCGATCGGCGCCGAGGACCCGGCGCTGGACGCCGAGCTGATCATCCTGGCCGACCAGGCGTACCGTGCGCTCGGCCTGCGCAACTTCCGGATCCTGCTGAACTCCCTGGGCGACAAGGAGTGCCGCCCGGTGTACCGGGAGGCGCTCCAGGCCTTCCTGCGCGGGCTGGACCTGGACGAGGAGACCGTCCGGCGGGCCGAGATCAACCCGCTGCGCGTCCTCGACGACAAGCGGCCCGAGGTGCAGAAGCAGCTCGTCGGCGCCCCGCTGCTGCGGGACTACCTCTGCGACGCGTGCAAGGCGTACCACGAGGAGGTCCGGGCGCTGATCACGGCGGCCGGGGTCGCCTTCGAGGACGACGAGAAGCTGGTGCGCGGACTGGACTACTACACGCGGACCACCTTCGAGTTCGTCCACGGCGGTCTGGGCTCGCAGTCCGCCGTCGGCGGCGGCGGCCGCTACGACGGCCTGTCCGAGATGATCGGCGGACCGGCGCTGCCGTCGGTGGGCTGGGCACTGGGCGTGGACCGTACGGTGCTGGCGCTCGAAGCGGAGGGCATCGAGCTGGACATCCCGCCGGCGACCTCGGTGTTCGCGGTGGCGCTGGGCGAGGCGAAGCCGGTGCTGTTCGCCCTGGTCACGGAGCTCCGCAAGGCCGGTGTCGCGGCCGACATCTCGTACGGGGGCAAGGGCCTCAAGGGCGCGATGAAGGACGCCAACCGCTCGGGCGCCCGCTTCGCGGTGATCGCGGGCGACCGCGACCTCGCCGAGGGCGTCGTCCAGCTGAAGGACATGGAGTCCGGGGACCAGTCCCCGGTCGCCCTGGCGGACGTCGTCGAGGTCCTGCGCGGCAAGCTGGCCTGACGGCCGTCACAGCAGGTCGTACCGCATGGCCGTGGTCACCGCGGCCATGCGGTACGTCACGTCCCGGGCGCCGGGGGTACGAGCCGGACCGTGAGGCGCATGTACACGTCCTCCAGGGTGGGCCGGCCGATCTTCAGCCCCGGGATCTCGCCCTCGAACCGGGCCGCGAGCTCGGTGACCGTGAGGGTGGGGGTCTCGGCGACGAGGCTCTGCGGGGTGCCGTCGGAGCCGGTCCACTCGACGGTGGCGCCGGTGCCGAAGCGGGAGCGCAGCTCCGCCGGTTCGCCCTCGGCGACCACTCGGCCGCTCGCGATGACCGCCGGCCGGTCGGCTGCCCGAGAGGCCCTTCACCCGGTGGCCCCGCTTGTGCTCCAGGCCGACCGGGGCGGTGACCTCGGCCGGGTCGCGCGGGGCCGGGTAGTAGCGGGCGAAGTGCTCGACCGTCTCCCGTACCGTCAGTTCGGCCGGGGCCGAACTCGTCCTGGCAGACGATCCCGGCGCGCGAGCGCCAGGCCCGCCCGGCGGTGGCCGGGTCCGTACCCAGCACGCTGACCTCGCCGTGCCGGTCGTCAGATCGAGTCCGTCCACCGCGGTGACCCCGCCGTACTGCTTGCGAAGCCCCCGTACCGCCACCGCGTTACGCGAGCCACCGGTCCCCCCCGTGCATAGGTCCTTATGTCCATCGAACGGTCCACACACAGCCGCGTACGGCACAATGGCCGGTGCTTGTGGACCTTGCAGATGTGGAGCGGGCGGTATGACGACACGAGGTACGGACGCAGACACCGCCCCGCGGACGGTCGGTGCGAGCAGGGCCCTGGCCCTGCTGCTGGTGATCACCGGTGCCTTGGGACTGCTCGCCGCCTGGGTGATCACGATCGACAAGTTCAAGCTGCTGGAGGACCCGGACTTCACGCCGGGCTGCAGCCTGAACCCCATCGTCTCCTGCGGCAACATCATGAAGAGCGATCAGGCGTCCGCGTTCGGCTTCCCGAACCCGCTGCTGGGGCTCGTCGCCTACGGCATCGTCGTCTGCGTCGGCATGAGCGTGCTGGCGGGGGCCCGCTTCCGGCCCTGGTACTGGCTGACGCTCAACGCGGGCATGCTGTTCGGCGTCGGCTTCTGCACCTGGCTCATGTACCAGTCGCTGTACAACATCAACTCGCTCTGCCTGTGGTGCTGCCTGGCCTGGGTCGCCACGATCTTCATGTTCTGGTACGTCACCGCCTTCAACGTGCGCGAGGGCCTGCTTCCGGCCCCGGGCTGGCTGCGTGCCTTCCTCGACGAGTTCACCTGGGTGCTGCCGGTGCTGCACGTCGGGATCATCGGCATGCTGATCCTGACGCGCTGGTGGGACTTCTGGACCTCCTGAGCGCGCGGCCCGTTGTCGGCGGGCTCGCTTAGGCTTCCTGTGTGGAACCAGACCTGTTCACCGCCGCTGCCGAAGACCGCCGGGAGAAGGACCCGTCGAGCTCCCCGCTCGCCGTCCGGATGCGCCCGCGCACCCTGGACGAGGTCGTCGGCCAGCAGCACCTGCTGAAGCCCGGATCACCGCTGCGCCGGTTGGTCGGGGACGGGGCGGGCGGTCCGGCCGGAGCCTCCTCGGTGATCCTGTGGGGCCCGCCGGGCATCGGGAAGACCACCCTCGCGTACGTGGTGAGCCAGGCGACGCAGAAACGGTTCGTGGAGCTGTCGGCGATCACCGCGGGCGTGAAGGAGGTACGGGCCGTCATCGAGGGCGCCAAGCGGGCGGCCGGCGGGTACGGCAAGGACACGGTCCTCTTCCTCGACGAGATCCACCGCTTCAGCAAGGCCCAGCAGGACTCGCTGCTCCCGGCCGTGGAGAACCGGTGGGTGACGCTGATCGCCGCGACCACGGAGAACCCGTACTTCTCGATCATCTCCCCGCTGCTGTCGCGCTCCCTCCTGCTGACTCTGGAACCGCTGACGGACGAGGACCTCAGCGCGCTGATGCGGCGCGCGCTGACGGAGGAGCGCGGGCTGGGCGGGGCGGTCACCCTGCCGCAGGACGCCGAGGCGCACCTGCTGCGGATCGCGGGCGGCGACGCCCGGCGGGCGCTGACGGCGCTGGAGGCCGGCGCCGGGTCGGCGATCGCCAAGGGTGAGCCCGAGATCAGCCTCCGGACGGTGGAGGAGGCGGTCGACCGGGCCGCGGTCACGTACGACCGCGACGGCGACCAGCACTACGACGTGGCGAGCGCGCTGATCAAATCGATCCGCGGCTCGGACGTGGACGCGGCGCTCCACTACCTGGCACGGATGATCGAGGCGGGGGAGGACCCGCGGTTCATCGCCCGGCGCCTGATGATCTCGGCGAGCGAGGACATCGGACTGGCGGATCCCACGGCCCTGCCTCTCGCGGTGGCGGCGGCGCAGGCGGTCGCGATGATCGGCTTCCCTGAGGCGGCGCTGACCCTCTCGCACGCGACGATCGCCCTGGCCCTGGCCCCGAAGTCGAACACCGCGACGACCGCGATCGGCGCGGCCCTGGCGGACGTCAGGGCGGGCCTGGCCGGCCCGGTCCCCTCGCATCTGCGGGACGGCCACTACAAGGGCGCGGCCAAGCTGGGCCACGCGGTGGGGTACGTGTACCCGCACGACGTCCCGGGCGCGATCGCGGCCCAGCAGTACGCGCCCGACACGGTGCACGGGAAGCGGTACTACGAACCGACCCGGTACGGAGCCGAGGCGCGGTACGCGGACGTGGTGGAGAAGGTTCGCGAGCGGCTGCGGGGAGGCGGCTCCGGCCCGTCCGGAGGATGAGGCACGTCCGGCGGATGAGGCCCCGCGCGGGCCGGCCGCCCCGGGGCCGCCGCTGATCCGAAGGGCCCCGAAGGGCCCGGCCTCAGACGCCCGCCGCCGCGAACAGCGCGTGCATCGCCCGGCGCAGCTCGCAGACGTCGCGGACCGGAGCCGGGAAGTCGAAGCGGGCGTCGAAGGAGGAGTCCCCGTCCGTGAAGCGGACCCGCAGGCCCAGGCGGTCCAGGGCCAGCGGGACCGCGGTCGCGGCGGCGCTCTCCCGCGGGCCCAGCAGCGCGCACAGGTCCGCGACGCGGTCGCGGTGCGCGGCGGCCAGGTGCTGGAGGAGCTCCGTCTCGTGGTCCACCACCGGGTCCGGCTCCGCCGCGGCCAGCTCCTGGGGGTCCACGTGCTCGGCGCCCCACAGGTCGTCCACCGAGATCTCGCCGACCTCCAGGCGCAGCATCACGTGGGAGGGACGGCCGTGCAGCCCGAGCAGCTCGCCCACCGGCCGGCGCTCCGCCAGCAGCGCCGCGCAGGCCGCGCGGTCGTCCCCGCGCACCTGGGTCAGCCACCCGGCGAGCCATGCGCGGCCTCGGATACGATGGGGCACGGACACCGGCGCCACATCCGTGATCTCGATCACGGCCGTGAGGTCGTCGTCCTGGGCGTGAGCGGCCGCTCTGGCAGCCGCGGATTCCCCTGGCACCAGGAGAATCACGTCCCCGTCCGGGGTGACGGTCCGCGTGGCCGGCATCCCTGCCCCGAGCTCTGCCTGGTCAGGCGACCGCACCTGGTCGAAAGCACCCGGCAGCATGAGGGATACTGAGGCGTTGGACTCTACGAGGGTTCGTACGCGTTCGGCTCCGGTGAGCTGCCGAACGCCTTCCCTGGGACGCGGCTGACCTTGCTTATCGTCGGCGCAAGCGGATTCTGTTTCGTCTGAATCCGGACTGCGCTGCGCACTGGGCAGGGGGATCCCATGTGGTCGAGACATTACGTCCTCCTCGATAAGGTAAGCCTCACCTAACTTACATGGAGGTAGGTTCCCCGTGAACCAGAAGCGACCCAAGGTCAAGAAGTCGCGTGCCCTCGGCATTGCGCTGACCCCGAAGGCCGTCAAGTACTTCGAGGCCCGCCCCTACCCGCCGGGCGAGCACGGCCGTGGCCGCAAGCAGAACTCGGACTACAAGGTCCGTCTGCTCGAGAAGCAGCGTCTGCGCGCTCAGTACGACATCTCTGAGCGTCAGATGGCCCGCGCGTACGACCGCGCCAAGAAGGCCGAAGGCAAGACGGGCGAGGCGCTGGTCGTCGAGCTCGAGCGTCGCCTCGACGCCCTGGTCCTGCGTTCGGGCATCGCCCGCACGATCTACCAGGCCCGCCAGATGGTCGTTCACGGCCACATCGAGGTCAACGGTGCCAAGGTCGACAAGCCGTCGTTCCGTGTCCGCCCGGACGACGTCATCACCGTGCGCGAGCGCAGCCGCGAGAAGGTTCCGTTCCAGGTTGCCCGTGAGGGTGGCTACGCAGGCGAGGGCGAGACCCCGCGCTACCTGCAGGTCAACCTGAAGGCCCTGGCCTTCCGCCTGGACCGCGACCCGAACCGCAAGGAAATCCCGGTCATCTGCGACGAGCAGCTCGTCGTCGAGTACTACGCCCGCTGATCCAGCGGCCGTAGCCTCACAGGCTGGTCAGCCCGCCGGTTCCCCCTGGGGGAGCCGGCGGGCTTCCTGTTTCCCCCGGACCCGGAATTCCGGTACGGCGCCGGATCTCCGGCGCGATAGGGTCGGAGGAAGACCTGTCCGGTGATCAACGCGCAGAGACCTGCAGAGAGCGGTGCAACGTGTCCGGTGGAGAGGTGGCCGGGATCCTCGTGGCCGTCTTCTGGGCCATCCTGGTCTCCTTCCTCGCCGTGGTGCTGGTGAGGCTGGCCCAGGTGCTCAAGGCGACCACCAAGCTGGTGGCGGACGTGACCGAGCAGGCCGTCCCGCTGCTGGCGGAAGCCTCCACCACCGTCCGCTCCGCGCGCACCCAGCTCGACCGGGTCGACGCCATCGCCAGCGACGTCCAGGAAGTCACCTCGAACGCCTCCGCGCTGTCCTCCACCGTGGCCTCCACCTTCGGCGGGCCGCTGGTCAAGGTCGCGGCCTTCGGGTACGGCGTCCGCAAGGCACTGGGCAAATCCACGGAAGCCGCGCCGCAGAAGACGTCCCGACGTACTGTGATCGTTGGCCGTACGGTGCCGGCGGCCCGGCGCCGGAAGCAGAAGGGCTGAAACCTCCGATGTTCCGCCGAGCCTTCTGGTTCACCGCCGGCGCAGCCGCCGGCGTGTGGGCCACCACCAAGGTCAACCGCCAGCTCAAGAAGCTGACACCGGAGAGCCTCGCCGCCCAGGCCGCCGACAAGGCCGTGGAGGCGGGCCACCGCCTCAAGGACTTCGCCCTCGACGTCAAGGCGGGAATGTCCCAGCGCGAGGACGAGCTGAACGATGCACTGGGGCTCCACCAGGACCCCGACCGGCCCGACAACGTCACCGCCCTCCCCGGGCCGCGGCGGCTGCGGGCCATCCAGCACGACAAGACCACCCCCCTGAACGTCACGTACAACCGGAATGAGGACCACTGATGGAGTCGGCTGAAATCCGCCGCCGCTGGCTGAGCTTCTTCGAGGAGCGCGGTCACGCCGTTGTCCCTTCGGCGTCGCTCATCGCGGACGACCCGACTCTGCTGCTGGTCAACGCGGGCATGGTCCCGTTCAAGCCGTACTTCCTCGGCGAGACCAAGCCGCCGGCCCCCCGGGCCACCAGCGTGCAGAAGTGCGTCCGTACGCCGGACATCGAAGAGGTCGGCAAGACCACCCGCCACGGCACGTTCTTCCAGATGTGCGGCAACTTCTCCTTCGGCGACTACTTCAAGGAAGGCGCCATCAAGTACGCCTGGGAGCTGCTCACCAGCTCCGTGGCGGACGGCGGCTACGGCCTGGAGCCGGAGAAGCTCTGGATCACCGTCTACCTCGACGACGACGAGGCCGAGACGATCTGGCGCGACGTGATCGGCGTGCCCGCCGAGCGCATCCAGCGCCTGGGCAAGAAGGACAACTTCTGGTCCATGGGCGTTCCCGGCCCCTGCGGCCCGTGCTCGGAGATCAACTACGACCGCGGCCCCGAGTTCGGCGTCGAGGGCGGCCCGGCCGTCAACGACGAGCGCTACGTGGAGATCTGGAACCTGGTCTTCATGCAGTACGAGCGCGGCGCCGGCGACGGGAAGGAAGACTTCCCGATCCTCGGCGACCTGCCGTCGAAGAACATCGACACCGGGCTCGGCCTCGAACGCCTCGCGATGATCCTGCAGGGCGTGCAGAACATGTACGAGACCGACACCCTGCGCGTGGTCATGGACAAGGCCACCGAGCTGACGGGCGTGCAGTACGGCGCCGCCCACGGCACCGACGTCTCGATGCGCGTCGTCGCCGACCACATGCGCACCTCCGTCATGCTCATCGGCGACGGCGTGACCCCGGGCAACGAGGGCCGCGGCTACGTGCTGCGCCGCATCATGCGCCGCGCCATCCGCAACATGCGCCTCATGGGCGCCACCGGCCCGGTCGTGCAGGACCTCGTCGACGTCGTGATCGACACGATGGGGCAGCAGTACCCGGAGCTGGTCACCGATCGCAAGCGCATCGAGACCGTCGCGCTCGCCGAGGAGGCCCGCTTCCTCAAGACCCTGAACGCCGGCTCCAACGTCCTCGACTCCGCCGTGACCGAGACCAAGGCCGCCGGCGGCACGGTGCTCGCCGGCGACAAGGCGTTCCTGCTCCACGACACCTGGGGCTTCCCGATCGACCTCACCCTGGAGATCGCCGCCGAACAGGGCCTCTCCGTGGACGAGCCCGGCTTCCGCCGCCTGATGCAGGAGCAGCGGGACAAGGCCAAGGCCGACGCCAAGGCCAAGAAGACCGGCCACGCCGACGTCGCCTCGTACCGAGAGATCGCCGACAGCGCCGGCGCCACCGAGTTCACCGGCTACGCCACCAACCAGGGCGAGTCCACCATCGTCGGCCTGCTGGTCAACGGCGTCTCCGCGCCGGCCGCCTCCGAGGGCGACGACGTCGAGGTCGTCCTCGACCGCACGCCCTTCTACGCCGAGGGCGGCGGCCAGCTCGCCGACCAGGGCCGGATCAAGCTCGACTCGGGCGCCGTCATCGTCGTGCGCGACGTGCAGCAGCCCGTCCCGGGCGTCTCCGTCCACAAGGGCTCCGTCCAGGTCGGCGAGGTGACGGTGGGCGCCTCCGCGTACGCCGCCATCGACGTGGGCCGCCGCCGGGCCATCGCCCGCGCCCACTCGGCCACGCACCTGACCCACCAGGCGCTGCGCGACGCCCTCGGCCCGACGGCCGCCCAGGCCGGGTCCGAGAACAGCCCCGGCCGCTTCCGCTTCGACTTCGGCTCGCCGAACGCCGTCCCCGGCACCGTCCTGACCGACGTCGAGCAGAAGATCAACGACGTGCTCTCGCGCGAGCTCGACGTCACCGCCGAGATCATGAGCATCGACGAGGCGAAGAAGCAGGGCGCCATCGCCGAGTTCGGCGAGAAGTACGGCGAGCGCGTGCGCGTCGTGACCATCGGCGACTTCTCCAAGGAGCTGTGCGGCGGTACGCACGTCGGCAACACCGCCCAGCTGGGACTGGTCAAGCTGCTCGGCGAGTCCTCCATCGGTTCCGGCGTGCGCCGCGTCGAGGCCCTCGTCGGCGTGGACGCGTACAACTTCCTCGCCAAGGAGCACACGGTCGTCGCCCAGCTCCAGGAGCTGGTCAAGGGCCGTCCGGAGGAGCTGCCGGAGAAGATCGCCTCCATGCTCGGCAAGCTGAAGGACGCCGAGAAGGAGATCGAGAAGTTCCGCGCGGAGAAGGTCCTCCAGGCCGCCGCCGGTCTCGCCGAGAACGCCCAGGACATCCGCGGCGTGGCCCTCGTCGTCGGCACCGTCCCGGACGGCACCGGCGCCGACGACCTGCGCAAGCTGGTCCTGGACGTCCGCGGCCGCATCCCGGGCGACCGCCCGGCCGTCGTGGCCCTGTTCACCACGGCGAACGACCGCCCGCTGACCGTCATCGCCACCAACGAGGCCGCCCGCGAGCGCGGTCTCAAGGCCGGTGACCTGGTCCGTACCGCCGCCAAGACCCTCGGTGGCGGCGGTGGCGGCAAGCCGGACGTGGCCCAGGGCGGTGGCCAGAACCCGGCCGCCGTCCCGGACGCCATCGCCGCGGTCGAGCGCCTCGTCGCCGAGACGGCCTGACCATGACGCTGCGCCGTGGCCGCCGTCTCGCCATCGACGTCGGGGACGCCCGGATCGGGGTCGCCTCGTGCGACCCCGACGGGGTCCTCGCCACACCGGTGGAAACCGTTCCGGGCCGGGACATCCCCTTCGCCCACCGGCGGCTGCGGCAGCTCGTCGAGGAGTACGAACCCCTCGAGGTCGTGGTCGGCCTCCCCCGCTCGCTCAGCGGGCGGGAGGGGCCGGCTGCGGCCAAGGTGCGGGCTTTCGCCATGGAACTCGCCAAGGGCATCAAGCCGGTGACGGTCCGTCTGGTGGACGAGCGGATGACCACGGTCACCGCCGCCCAGGGTCTTCGGGCCTCGGGAAGGAACGCCAAGAAAGGGCGTTCGGTGATCGACCAGGCGGCCGCGGTGGTGATCCTTCAGAACGCTCTTGAGACCGAACGGGTATCAGGTAATCCGCCCGGTGAGTGCGTCGAAGTGGTTGTCTGATCGCGATACGGTAACGTTCCGCGCGATGCGGCGGCATTCGAACAAGTCGTCGCCCACCACTTCAGAGGCGGAACCGGGTGCCGCGGCGGACAGGGCCGTTGCCTCCGTCTCGCGGCTCTAGGGGACCGATGACTGAGTATGGCCGGGGCCGTGGCCCCGAACCGTGGCACCCGGAGGACCCCTTGTACGGGGACCAGGGGTGGACCGGGCATGAGGCCCAGCAGGCTCAGATGCCCTACGCCGGTGGCCCCCAGCAGCAGTACCCGCAGGAGCCGCAGTACCCGCAGGACGGCCAGTACCCGCAGCACCCGCCGCAGTACCAGGACCCGCAGTACCAGCAGGATCCCCAGTACCAGCAGCAGTACGCGCAGCAGGGCCAGTACCCGGGCCAGCAGCAGGGCTATGCCCCGCAGCAGCCCCACCAGGCCCAGCAGCAGCTCTACCAGCAGCAGCCGCAGCAGGCGTACGACGGCCAGGGCTGGGACACCGGCCAGACGCAGGCGCAGGCCCCGGCCCAGTACGCGGCCGTCCCGCAGGCCGACCCGTACCTCGGCGCGGACCCGTACGCCCAGCAGCCCGTCGGCGGCTACCCCGGCGAGGCCCCCGACCTCTACGGCACGCCCGAGGCCTACCCGCCGCCGCAGCCCCCGGGCCGGCGCCACCTGGTCACGGAGCCCGAGCCCGAGCCGGAGCTCTCCGACGAGGAGGCAGCGGCCCCGCCGGCCGAGGAGGGCGACTCCGAGACCCCGGGCGGCGGCGGACGCCGCGGCCGCTCCAAGGACAAGAAGCCGGGGGGCCGCAACGGCGCCGCCTGCCTGATCGCCGCCGTCGTGATCATCGGCGTGCTCGGCGGTGGCGGCTACTACGGCCTGGACTACATCAAGTCCAAGTTCAGCACCGGCGAGGACTACGCCGGCGAGGGCGAGGGCTCCGTCACCATCGACATCCCCAAGGGCACCGGCATGGGGGAGATGGGCCGCATCCTGAAGGCGCACGGCGTCGTCAAGAGCGCCGACGCCTTCGTCGCCGCCGCCAAGGCCAACCCCAAGGGCGGGGCCATCCAGGCCGGCTCCTACACGATGAAGCAGCACATGTCGGGCAAGGCGGCCGTCGACCTCATGGTGGGCGGGGCCGGCGTCAACGCGCTGGACGTGATCCCCGGCTGGAAGACCAGCCAGGTCTACAAGGCCATCGACGAGCGCCTCAAGCTCAAGGAGGGCACGACCAAGGACGTCGCCACGAAGGAGGCGAAGAACCTCGGTCTGCCCGACTGGGCCGCCAACAAGGACCTCAAGGACCCGCTGGAGGGCTTCCTCTACCCGGCCCGCTACGACCTCAGCAAGGACGCGACCCCCCAGTCGATGCTCAAGCAGATGGTGGCCAAGTCCAACGAGGCCTACGCGAGCGCGGACGTCAAGGGCCAGGCCTCCAAGCTGGGCCTGTCCAGCCCGCTCCAGCTCATCACCGTCGCGAGCCTCGTCCAGGCCGAGGGCAAGTACCAGCACGACTTCGACAAGATCTCCCGGGTCGTCTACAACCGGCTCAAGCCCGGCAACACGGAGACCTACGGTCTGCTCGACTTCGACTCCACGGTCAACTACATGCGGGGCCAGAGCACCCTGGACGTCGGTTCCGTCAACGACCTCCGCAAGCTCGACGACCCGTACAACACGTACAAGATCAAGGGCCTGCCGCCCGGACCGATCGGCAGCCCGGGCCCCGACGCGCTCAAGTCGGCGATCAACCCGGCCACCGGTCCCTGGTACTACTTCGTGTCGGTGAACGAGAACGAGACGCTCTTCGCCGTGACGAACGAGGAGCACAACCGCAACCGCCAGAAGTACGAAGAGGAGAGGAAGAAGGAAGGGCAGTGATACGCGCAGCCGTGCTCGGTTCACCGATCGAGCACTCCCTTTCACCGGTGCTCCACCGCGCCGCCTACCAGGAGCTCGGCCTCGACGACTGGTCGTACGACCGCTTCGAGATGGACGAGGACGCGCTCCCGCGGTTCATCGCCGGCCTCGGCCCCGAGTGGGCCGGGCTGTCGCTGACGATGCCGCTCAAGCGCGCGGTCATCCCGCTGCTCGACGGCATCAGCGACACCGCCGCCGCCGTCGAGGCGGTCAACACCGTCGTCCTGACCGGGGACGGCCGGCGCCTCGGCGACAACACCGACATCCCCGGCATCGTCTCCGCGCTCCACGAGCGCGGAGTCGACGCGGTGGAACGCGCCACCATCCTCGGCGCCGGAGCCACCGCCTCCTCGGCCCTGGCCGCCCTCGCCCGGGTCTGCTCGGGCGAGGTGACGGTGTACGTGCGCTCCAAGGCCCGCGCCGACGAGATGCAGGAGTGGGGCGAGCGCCTCGACGTGGCCGTCCGTACGGCCGACTGGACGGACGCCGCCGAGGGGCTGGACGCGCCGCTGGTCATCGCGACCACCCCGGCGCGCGCCACGGACTGGCTGGCCGAGCGGGTGCCGGCCGCCGCGGGGACCCTCTTCGACGTGCTCTACGACCCGTGGCCGACCGCGCTCGCGGCGGCCTGGTCGGAGCGGGGCGGCCGGCTCCTCGGCGGCCTGGACCTCCTCGTCCACCAGGCGGTGCTCCAGGTCGAGCAGATGACCGGCCGCCACACCGCGCCGCTGGCCGCCATGCGGGCCGCGGGAGAGGCCGCGCTGCGCGCCCGCCACTGATCCGGCGCCCCGGCGGGACCCTCCGCCACCGCACCTGATGCACTGCGCGGGCCGATCTTGCCCGCCTACATGCCCACTCGCCAGGGTGAGCCCGGGTGCACCGCCGTCCGCCAGCTGGACCGGAGGGCGGCGCACCGGCCCGGACGTGGGAGGATCGGGTGTGGCGGGTCCGGGCCGAGCACCCGGCCGCGCCGCCGCAGTACCCAGGCGCGAGCATGAGGAGCATCGTTGAGCAGGTTGCGTTGGCTGACCGCAGGAGAGTCGCACGGACCGGCACTGGTCGCGACGCTGGAGGGCCTTCCCGCCGGCGTTCCGGTCACCACCGAGCTGGTGGCCGACCACCTGGCCCGGCGCCGGCTCGGCTATGGCCGCGGTGCCCGGATGAAGTTCGAGCAGGACGAGGTCACCTTCCTCGGCGGCGTGCGCCACGGCCTGTCCCAGGGCTCCCCGATCGCCGTCATGATCGGCAACACGGAGTGGCCGAAGTGGGAGACCGTCATGTCGGCCGACCCGGTCGACCCGTCGCTGCTCAAGGACACCGGCCGCAACGCGCCGCTGACCCGTCCGCGCCCGGGCCACGCCGACCTCGCGGGCATGCAGAAGTACGGCTTCGACGAGGCCCGGCCTATCCTGGAGCGCGCCAGCGCCCGTGAGACCGCCGCCCGCGTCGCCCTCGGCGCCGTCGCCCGCTCCTTCATCAAGGAGGTCGCGGGCATCGAGATCGTCTCGCACGTGGTGGAGCTGGCCTCGGCCAAGGCCCCCTACGGCGTGTACCCGACCCCCGCCGACGTCGAGAAGCTGGACGCCGACCCGGTGCGCTGCCTCGACGCGGACGCCTCGAAGGCGATGGTCGCGGAGATCGACCAGGCCCACAAGGACGGCGACACCCTCGGCGGGGTCGTCGAGGTCCTCGCGTACGGGGTCCCGGTCGGCCTCGGCTCGCACGTGCACTGGGACCGTCGCCTGGACGCGCGCCTCGCGGCCGCGCTGATGGGCATCCAGGCGATCAAGGGCGTCGAGGTCGGCGACGGCTTCGACCTGGCCCGCGTCCCCGGCTCCCGGGCGCACGACGAGATCGTCGCCACCCCCGAGGGCATCAAGCGCACCTCCGGCCGCTCCGGCGGCACCGAGGGCGGTCTGACCACCGGTGAGCTGCTGCGGGTACGGGCGGCCATGAAGCCCATCGCGACGGTCCCGAAGGCGCTCGCCACGATCGACGTGGCCACCGGCGAGGCCGCGGCCGCCCACCACCAGCGCTCCGACGTCTGCGCCGTCCCCGCGGCGGGCATCGTCGCCGAGGCCATGGTCGCCCTCGTCCTCGCGGACGCCGTCGTGGAGAAGTTCGGCGGGGACTCGGTCCCCGAGACCCGGCGCAACGTGCGGTCCTACCTCGACAACCTGCAGATCCGGTGACGGGCGGACCACTGGTCGTCCTCGTCGGGCCCATGGGGTCCGGCAAGTCCACGGTGGGGGCGCTGCTCGCCGAGCGGCTCGGCGTCCCCTACCGGGACACCGACGCCGACATCGTCGCGGCCCAAGGACGTGAGATCTCGGACCTCTTCGTCGACGAGGGCGAGCCGTACTTCCGCGAGCTGGAGCGGCAGGCGGTCGCCGCCGCCGTCGCCGAGCACACCGGAGTCCTCGCCCTCGGCGGCGGCGCCGTCCTCGACGAGGGCACCCGCTCCCTGCTGGCCGGCCTGCCCGTCGCCTATCTGTCGATGGACGTCGAGGAAGCCGTCCGGCGCGTCGGGCTGGGCGCCGCGCGCCCGCTGCTCGCCGTCAACCCGCGCCGCCAGTGGCGCGAGCTGATGGAGGCCCGCCGCCCCCTGTACACCGAAGTCGCGCGCGTCGTGGTGGCCACCGACGACCGCACCCCCGAAGAGGTCGCCCAGGCGGTCCTCGACGCTCTGGAGTTGAAGGACGTATGACAGACCAGGTGACGCGCATCCAGGTCGGCGGCGGAGCCGGACACGACGCGTACGAGGTACTGGTGGGCCGGCAGCTGCTCGGCGAGCTGGGCGGCCTGATCGGCACCCGGGCCCAGCGGGTCGCCGTGATCCACCCCGAGGCGCTGGCCTCGACCGGTGAGGCGCTGCGCGACGACCTGGCCGAGCAGGGCTACGAGGCGGTCGCCATCCAGGTGCCGAACGCCGAGGAGGCCAAGACCATCGAGGTCGCGGCGTACTGCTGGAAGGCGCTCGGCCAGTCCGGGTTCACCCGCACCGACGTGATCGTCGGCGTCGGCGGCGGTGCCACCACCGACCTCGCGGGCTTCGTCGCGGCCTCCTGGCTGCGCGGGGTGCGCTGGATCGCCGTACCGACCACCATCCTGGCGATGGTGGACGCCGCCGTCGGCGGCAAGACCGGCATCAACACCGCCGAGGGCAAGAACCTCGTCGGCGCCTTCCACCCGCCGGCCGGCGTGCTGTGCGACCTGGCGGCGCTGGACTCGCTGCCGGTCAACGACTACGTCAGCGGCCTCGCCGAGGTCATCAAGGCCGGGTTCATCTCCGACCCGGTGATCCTCGACCTGATCGAGGCGGACCCGGCGGCGGCCCGCACCCCCGCGGGCCCGCACACCGCGGAGCTCATCGTCCGCTCGATCCAGGTCAAGGCCGACGTGGTCTCCAGCGACCTGAAGGAATCGGGCCTGCGGGAGATCCTCAACTACGGGCACACGCTCGCGCACGCCATCGAGAAGAACGAGCGCTACAAGTGGCGCCACGGCGCGGCCGTCTCGGTCGGCATGGTCTTCGCGGCCGAGCTCGGCCGGCTCGCCGGGCGGCTCGACGACGCGACGGCCGACCGGCACCGGGAGATCCTGGCCGCGGTCGGGCTGCCGCTCACCTACCGCGGCGACCAGTGGCCCAAGCTGCTCCAGACCATGCAGGTCGACAAGAAGTCCCGCGGCAACCTGCTGCGCTTCATCGTGCTCGACGGCCTGGCCAAGCCCACGGTCCTGGAGGGCCCCGACCCGGCGCACCTGATCGCGGCGTACGGCGAGGTGTCCGCGTGAACCGCAAGGTGCTGGTCCTGAACGGGCCGAACCTGGGCCGGCTCGGGTCGCGCGAACCCGACGTGTACGGGGCCACCTCGTACGCCGGGCTCGTCGAGAGCTGCCGTTCGCTGGGCGAGGAGCTCGGCTTCGACGTCGAGGTCCGCGAGACCAACGACGAGGGCGCGATCGTGCGCTGGCTGCACGAGGCGGCGGACGGCAGGATCCCGGTCGTGATCAACCCGGGTGCCTTCACGCACTACTCGTACGCCATGCGGGACGCGGCGGCGCAGCGCACCGCGCCGCTGATCGAGGTGCACATCTCGAACCCGTACGCGCGCGAGGAGTTCCGGCACACTTCGGTCATCGCCTCGGTGGCGACCGGGACGGTGGCGGGCTTCGGCATCGGCTCGTACCGGCTGGCGCTGCGCGCTCTGGCGGACGAAGTCGCACTCTGACGGTGCTGGTGGGCGGCTTCCGCCCCGCGGTCATATAACGTTCTCGCATCAGTCGGGTGGAACGAGACGGAGTGGCAGCGGATGCAGCAAGGAGTGGGGGGCGGCGCGGGCTGGGGGCAGCCGGGTCACCATGCGGCCGTGCCGCCGCAGCCGCCGATACCCCCTGCACAGGGATGGCCGGTGCCGGCGCCGCAGGCCGCGCCGGCCCACTCGCACGCGGCCGTGCACGCGCCGCCGCCCCCGATCCCCGAGGCCACGGGGCACATCCCGCTCCCGCCCGCGGTGAGCGGGACGGGCGGGGCGACGCTGGCCGTGCTGCTGATCGGCCCGGCGGGCGCCGGCAAGACCACCGTGGCCCGGCACTGGGCGAGCACCCGCCCCGTGCCCACCGCGCACGTGAGCCTGGACGACGTCCGGGAGTGGGTGTGCTCGGGCTTCGCGGACCCGCAGGCGGGCTGGAACGACCACTCCGAGGCCCAGTACCGGCTGGCCCGGCGCACCTGCGGCTTCGCCGCCCGAAACTTCCTGGCCAACGGGATCTCCTGCATCCTCGACGACGCCGTCTTCCCCGACCGGCCGGTGGTGGGCCTCGGCGGCTGGAAGCGGCACGTGGGCCCCGCCCTGCTGCCCGTCGTCCTCCTGCCCGGGCTGGAGATCGTCCTGGAGCGCAACGCCGCCCGCTCGGGCAACCGGCGCCTGTCCGACGAGGAAGTCGCCCGCATCCACGGGCGCATGGCGGGCTGGTACGGCTCGGGCCTGCCGATCATCGACAACTCGGACCTGGACGTGGAAGCCACCTCCCGGGCCCTGGACGAGGCCCTGGCCAGGACCCTCGGCACGCCCGCCCCCTAGGCGGCGTCCGCTCCCCAAGCGGTCAGGATCGGAGAAGCGCGGGGCCGCAGCCCGCGGCTAGCGTGAACTCCACGCCGACCCCACCGCACCAGGAGTGATCATGAGCACCTCTCCTACCCAGGGAATCCGGACCGTCCTGCACCCCGTCTCCGACCTGGCCGCCGCCAAGGACGTGTACACCGCGCTGCTCGGCGCCGCGCCGACGACCGACGAGCCGTACTACGTCGGATACGAGGCCGGCGGCCAGCAGATCGGGCTCGTGCCCGGCGGCGCCGAGCAGGGCATGACCGGGCCGGTGGCCCACTGGCACGTGGCGGACATCGAGGCGAAGCTCGCCGAGGTGACCGCCGCCGGGGCCACGCTCAAGGCCCCCGTGCGCGACGTCGGCGGCGGCCGCCTCGTGGCCACCTTCACCGACCCCGACGGCAATGTCCTCGGGCTGATCCAGGACTGCTGAGCGCGCCGCGCACAGCTGCTTGAATCGAGCCAGGCCGCCCGACCGACCCACGGAGACACCCATGAGCATGGACAGGCCCGCGCCTCACGATGCCGACAGCCACGACCTGATCCGCGTGCACGGTGCGCGGGTGAACAACCTCAAGGACGTCAGCATCGAGATCCCCAAGCGGCGCCTGACGGTGTTCACCGGTGTCTCCGGCTCGGGCAAGAGCTCGCTGGTGTTCGACACGATCGCCGCCGAGTCGCAGCGGCTGATCAACGAGACGTACAGCGCCTTCGTCCAGGGCTTCATGCCGACGCTGGGCCGCCCCGAGGTCGACGTGCTCGACGGCCTGACCACCGCGATCACCGTCGACCAGCAGCGGATGGGCGGCGATCCGCGATCCACGGTGGGCACCGCCACCGACGTCAACGCCATGCTGCGGATCCTCTTCAGCCGGCTCGGAACGCCGCACATCGGCTCGGCCAAGGCCTTCTCCTTCAACGTCGCCTCGATCAGCGGAGCCGGCGCCGTCACGGTCCGGCGCGGCGGCCAGGAGGTCAAGGAGAAGCGCAGCTTCAGCATCACCGGCGGCATGTGCCCGCGCTGCGAGGGCCGCGGGGCGGTCACCGATATCGACCTCACGCAGCTCTACGACGACTCCAAGTCGCTGAACGAGGGCGCGTTCACCATCCCCGGGTACACCGGCGGCGGCTGGAACTCGCGCCTCTACATCGAGTCCGGCTTCTTCGACCCGGACAAGCCGATCGCCCGGTACACGAAGAAGGAGCTGCAGGACCTCCTGCACCGCGAGCCGACCCGCATGAAGATCGCGGGCATCAACATGACGTACGAGGGTCTGATCCCGCGCGTCCAGAAGTCGATGCTGTCCAAGGACACCGAGTCCATGCAGCCCCACATCCGGGCCTTCGTGGAACGTGCCGTCACCTTCACCACCTGCCCCGACTGCGCGGGCACCCGCCTGAACGAGGGGGCGCGCTCCTCGAAGATCAAGCGGAAGAACATCGCCGACCTGTGCGCGATGGAGATCCGCGACCTGGCCGAATGGGTCCGCACACTCGACGAGCCCTCGGTGGCGCCGCTGCTCGCGACGCTCCTGGGGACGCTCGACTCGTTCGTGGAGATCGGCCTCGGCTACCTCTCGCTCGACCGCGCGTCGGGCACGCTGTCGGGCGGCGAGGCGCAGCGCGTCAAGATGATCCGCCACCTCGGCTCCTCGCTCACCGACGTCACGTACGTCTTCGACGAGCCCACCACCGGCCTGCACCCGCACGACATCCAGCGGATGAACAACCTGCTCCTGCGGCTGCGGGACAAGGGCAACACGGTGCTCGTCGTGGAGCACAAGCCGGAGACGATCGCGATCGCCGACCACGTCGTCGACCTCGGTCCGGGCGCCGGTTCGGGCGGCGGCACCGTCTGCTTCGAGGGCACCGTCGAGGGGCTGCGCACGGCCGGCACGATCACCGGCCGGCACTTCGACGACCGGGCCTCGGTCAAGGAGAGCGTGCGCAAGCCCACCGGCACGCTGGAGATCCGCGGGGCCAAGACCCACAACCTGCGCGACGTGGACGTGGACATCCCGCTCGGGGTGCTCACGGTCGTCACCGGAGTCGCGGGCTCCGGCAAGAGCTCCCTCGTGCACGGCTCCATCCCCGCGAGCGAGGGCGTGGTCTTCGTCGACCAGGGCGCCATCAAGGGCTCGCGGCGCAGCAACCCGGCGACCTACACCGGGCTGCTCGACCCGATCCGCAAGGCGTTCGCCAAGGCCAACGACGTGAAGCCGGCCCTGTTCAGCGCCAACTCCGAGGGCGCCTGCCCGACCTGCAACGGCGCCGGGGTCGTCTACACCGACCTGGCGATGATGGCCGGGGTCGCCACCACCTGCGAGGAGTGCGAGGGCCGGCGCTTCGACTCCTCGGTCCTCGACTACCACTTCGGCGGCAAGGACATCAGCGAGGTCCTCGCGATGCCGGTGACCGAGGCCGAGGCGTTCTTCGGGGCGGGGGAGGGGCACCTGCCGGCCGCGCACCGCATCCTCGCGCGCCTCGCCGACGTGGGCCTCGGCTACCTCACCATCGGCCAGCCGCTCACGACCCTCTCCGGCGGCGAGCGCCAGCGGCTCAAGCTGGCGACGCACATGGCCGGGAAGGGCGGGGTGTACGTGCTCGACGAGCCGACGGCCGGGCTGCACCTCGCCGACGTCGAGCACCTGCTCGGCCTGCTGGACCGGCTCGTCGACTCCGGGAAGTCCGTGATCGTCGTCGAGCACCACCAGGCCGTCATGGCGCACGCCGACTGGATCGTCGACCTCGGGCCCGGCGCGGGCCACGACGGCGGCCGGATCGTCTTCGAGGGCACCCCCGCCGAGCTCGTCGCCGGGCGCGCCACCCTCACCGGCGAGCACCTCGCGGCGTACGTGGGCGGCTGACGGGCGCGGGGCCGGGCGCCGGGCCGGGCCCGGGGCCCGGCGGCGGACCGGGCCCCGTACGGGTGTGCTCATCAGGCCGGATGCGCGGGGCGCTCGTACGCTCGAAGACATGTCAGACGTGTACGCGACCCGCCGGGGCCTGCTTCGCGACCGCTGTGCCGCCGCGGGGAACACCGCCGCACTGATCACGCGTCCGGCGAACGTCCGCTACCTCGCCGGGGCGTCCCCGCCGTCCGCCGTCCTGCTGGTCGGGCCGGACGGCGAGGACGTGCTGTTCACCGTCGGACCGCCCACCGGCGAGGCCGACGAGGGGCGCCTCGACGAGGGGCTGCGGGTCTCGGTACTCGCCGGCCCGGGCAGCGACGCCGCCGTCGCGGCCGGGGACATGGCCGGCTCGCTGCGGGCCGAATCGCTGGCCGTGGAGGAGCACCACCTCACCGTCGCCCGCCACCGCGCCCTGCGCTCCGTCGCCCCGGGGCTGCGTCTCGTGGACCTGGGCGCCGCCGTGGAACAGCAGCGCCTCGTCAAGGACGAGGAGGAGATCGCCTGCCTGCGGATCGCCGCCGAGATCGCCGACCAGGCCCTCGGCGAGCTGCTGGAATCGATCCTGGTCGGCCGCACCGAGCGCCACCTCGCCCTGGAACTGGAGCGCCGCCTCGTCGACCACGGCGCCGACGGGCCGGCCTTCCCGACCTGCGTGGGCACCGGGCCGAACTCGGGCCTCTCCCGGCACCGCCCCTCCGACCGCCGGGTCGAGGAGGGGGACTTCCTCTCCGTCTGCCTCGGCGCCAACTACCGCGGCTACCGCTGTGAGATCGGCCGGACCTTCGTGATCGGCACCAGTCCGGCGGACTGGCAGATCGAGCTCTACGATCTCGTTTTCGCGGCCCAGCGGGCGGGCCGGGAGGCGCTCCTGCCGGGCGCCGCCTACCGCGAGGTCGACCACGCGGCGCGGTCCGTGCTGGACTCCGGGGGGCACGGTGAGGCCGTCGCCGCGTCGACCGGACACGGTGTCGGCCTCGAAATCGACGAGGACCCGCAGCTTGCACCTACGGCCATGGGTAAACTGGACGCTTGCGTGCCGGTCACCGTCGAACCGGGGGTTCACCTCCCGGGCCGTGGAGGTGTCCGGATCGATGACACGCTCGTCGTACGCCCCGAGGCGGACGGCGGTCCCGAGCTACTCACCATTACGACCAAGGAGCTGCTCGCGCTCTAGTCCGCCGTGGCGGACTGTGCGCGCACCCGTGGTCTTCCAGTGCAGGAGATTCCGCAACCGTGGCTTCCACGAACGACCTCAAGAACGGCATGGTGCTCAAGCTCGACGGTGGCCAGCTCTGGTCCGTCGTCGAGTTCCAGCACGTCAAGCCCGGCAAGGGCCCGGCCTTCGTGCGCACCAAGCTCAAGCACGTGCTCTCCGGCAAGGTCGTCGACAAGACGTTCAACGCCGGCACGAAGGTCGAGACGGCCACCATCGACCGCCGCGACATGCAGTTCTCGTACATGGACGGCGAGTACTTCGTCTTCATGGACATGCAGACCTACGACCAGCTGATGGTCGACAAGAAGGCCGTCGGCGACGCCGCCAACTTCCTCATCGAGGGCTTCACCGCCTCGGTCGCCCAGCACGAGGGCGAGGTGCTCTACGTCGAGCTCCCGGCCGCCGTCGAGCTGGTCATCGAGCACACCGACCCGGGCGTCCAGGGCGACCGCTCCACCGGCGGCACCAAGCCCGCGCGCCTGGAGACGGGCCACGAGATCCAGGTCCCGCTCTTCGTGACCACGGGCGAGAAGATCAAGGTCGACACCCGCACCAGCGACTACCTCGGCCGGGTGAACAGCTAACCGTGGCTGCCCGCAGCAACGCGCGCAAGCGCGCCTTCCAGATCCTGTTCGAGGCCGACCAGCGCGGGGTACCCGTGCGCGAGGTCCTCGCGGACTGGATCCGCCACGCGCGGTCGGACGACCGGCAGCCGCCCGTCAGCGCCTTCACGATGGATCTCGTCGAGGGGTACGCCGACAAGGTGAACCGCATCGACGACCTGATCGTCACGTACGCCGTGGACTGGGAGCTCGACCGCATGCCGGTCGTGGACCGCAACATCCTGCGGCTCGGTGCCTACGAGCTGATCTGGGTGGACGACACCCCGGACGCCGTGGCCATCGACGAGGCCGTCCAGCTGGCCAAGGAGTTCTCGACGGACGATTCACCCTCGTTCGTGAACGGGCTGCTGGCCCGCTTCAAGGACCTGAAGCCGAGCCTGCGCCGGGGCGAGTAGCCCCGCCGCTCGGCGAGTACGCGGGGCCCGCAGCGCACGCGCGC
>NZ_LFML01000074.1:0-64342 GCF_001044425.1 Streptomyces roseus | reverse complement strand
AACGTTTCTGCTGGTTCTGCGCCCGGGACTAGATGTCTTCGTGCGCCACGGCGCGACGCGCGTCCGCGTCGAGCACGCCCCAGCTGATCAGCTGCTCGGTCAGGACCGAGGGGGACTGGTCGTAGATGACGGCCAGGGTGCGCAGGTCGTCCTGGCGGATCGACAGCACCTTGCCGTTGTAGTCGCCGCGCTGGCTCTGGATCGTGGCGGCGTACCGCTGGAGCGGGCCGGCCTTCTCGGCGGGCACGCCCGCCAGACGCTCCAGGTCGAGGCGCAGCTTCGGCGGCGGCTCGGCGGCCCCGCCCGGGGTGGTACCCGGCAGCAGCTCCTGCACCGGAACCCCGTAGAAGTCCGCCAGCTCGGCGAGGCGCTGGACGGTCACGGCGCGGTCCCCGCGCTCGTACGACCCGACCACCACGGCCTTCCACCGGCCCTGGGACTTCTCCTCGACACCATGGAGGGAGAGGCCCTGCTGGGTGCGGATGGCGCGGAGCTTGGCCCCGAGCTGTTTGGCGTATTCGCTGGACATAACGCTCCCGGACGCTGTGACGCTGTGACGACATGGGCACTGACGACATGGACCACGTGCGGCTCCGCCGCGCGGCCTGGTAACTCACTGTGAGGTTACGCAGCGTTACTTGGATGCGTCAAGCCGAATGCTGTCGCACGCCCACGGACGAGGGGCGCCGCCCGGGCCCCGTGCCGGTTCCCCGTCCGGGCCCTGGTAACGTGGACCGCGTACATCAGACGTCCTTTAAGGTCCGTCCCGTGAGGCGGAGAAGGAGGTCCTTTTCATGGACGCTCAGGCTGCTCAGAACGTCGGTGCCCAGAGCACCGAGGCGATGCGCCCCGTGCTGGAGGCACAGGACATCGCGCGGGTGCTGACCCGCATCGCCCACGAGATCGTCGAACGCGCCAAGGGCGCCGACGACGTGGTGCTCCTCGGCATTCCCACCCGCGGTGTGTACCTCGCCCGCCGGCTGGCCGCCAAGCTCGAAGAGATCACCGGCACGAAGATCCCGGTCGGATCCCTCGACATCACCATGTACCGCGACGACCTGCGGCTGAAGCCCGCCCGCGCGATCGGCCGCACCGAGATCCCCGGTGACGACATCGACGGACGCCTCGTCGTCCTCGTCGACGACGTGCTCTTCTCCGGCCGCACCATCAGAGCCGCCCTCGACGCACTGGGCGACCTCGGCCGCCCCCGCGCCGTGCAGCTCGCCGTCCTCGTCGACCGGGGCCACCGCGAGCTGCCGATCCGCGCCGACTACGTCGGCAAGAACCTCCCCACGTCGCTGCGGGAGACCGTCAAGGTCCAGCTCCAGGAGGAGGACGGCCGAGACGCCGTGCTGCTCGGCCAGCGGACCGACACGGCGGCCGGGCAGTAGCCGGTACACGTGAGGGCCCCGACCGCGGGGGCCCGCGCGCGAGCCTGCCCGCAGGGCCCGCGCACCCCCTGGCCCCGCCGCCCCGCACCTCCCCCCGCTCTGACCTCATCGACCAACGGAGCACCCTGATGAAGCGCCACCTCATCTCGGCCGCCGATCTCACGCGCGACGACGCCGTCCTCATCCTCGACACCGCCGAGGAGATGGCCCGCGTCGCGGACCGGCCGATCAAGAAGCTGCCCACCCTGCGCGGCCTCACCGTCGTCAACCTCTTCTTCGAGGACTCGACCCGCACCCGGATCTCCTTCGAGGCGGCCGCCAAGCGGCTGTCCGCCGACGTCATCAACTTCTCCGCCAAGGGCTCCTCGGTCTCCAAGGGCGAATCCCTCAAGGACACCGCGCTGACCCTGGAGGCCATGGGCGCCGACGCCGTTGTCATCCGCCACCACGCCTCCGGCGCCCCCTACCGGCTCGCGACCTCCGGCTGGATCGACTCCGCCGTCGTCAACGCCGGCGACGGCACCCACGAGCACCCCACCCAGGCCCTGCTGGACGCCTTCACCATGCGCCGCCGCCTGGTCGGCCGGGACGCCGGCCTCGGCAAGGACCTGAACGGCCGCCGCATCACCATCGTCGGCGACGTCCTGCACAGCCGCGTCGCCCGCTCCAACGTGCAGCTGCTCCACACCCTCGGCGCCGAGGTCACCGTCGTGGCCCCGCCCACCCTGGTCCCGATCGGGGTCGAGAGCTGGCCCTGCGAGGTCTCGTACAGCCTCGACGACGTGCTGCCGAAGTCCGACGCCGTCATGATGCTGCGTGTGCAGCGCGAACGCATGAACGCCGCCTTCTTCCCGACCGAGCGCGAGTACTCCCGCCGGTACGGGCTCGACGGCGACCGCATGGCCAAGATGCCCGAGCACGCCATCGTGATGCACCCCGGCCCGATGAACCGCGGCATGGAGATCACCGCCGAGGTCGCCGACTCCGACCGCTGCACGGCCGTCGAGCAGGTCGCCAACGGCGTCTCCACCCGGATGGCCGTGCTGTACCTGCTGCTCGGAGGCTCCGAGCCCGCCGTCACCACCGCCAGCACGCCCCGTACCGAGGAGAGCAAGTAATCATGAGCAAGATCCTGATCCGCGGGGCGAAGGTACTCGGTGGCGAGGCGCAGGACGTCCTGATCGACGGCGAGACCATCGCGGAGGTGGGCACCGGCCTGTCCGCCGAGGGCGCGACCGTCATCGAGGCCGAGGGCCAGGTCCTCCTGCCCGGCCTCGTCGACCTGCACACCCACCTGCGCGAGCCCGGCCGCGAGGACTCCGAGACGGTCCTGACCGGCACCCGGGCCGCCGCCTCCGGCGGCTACACCGCCGTCTTCGCCATGGCGAACACCTTCCCGGTCGCCGACACCGCCGGCGTCGTCGAGCAGGTCTGGCGCCTGGGCAAGGAGTCCGGCTACTGCGACGTGCAGCCCATCGGCGCCGTCACCGTCGGCCTGGAGGGCAAGCAGCTCTCCGAGCTGGGTGCCATGCACGACTCCGCCGCCCGCGTCACCGTCTTCTCCGACGACGGCAAGTGCGTGGACGACGCCGTGATCATGCGCCGCGCCCTGGAGTACGTGAAGGCCTTCGGCGGAGTCGTCGCCCAGCACGCCCAGGAGCCCCGCCTGACCGAGGGCGCCCAGATGAACGAGGGCGTCGTCTCCGCAGAGCTGGGCCTCGGCGGCTGGCCGGCCGTCGCCGAGGAGTCGATCATCGCCCGCGACGTCCTCCTCGCCGAGCACGTCGGCTCCCGCGTGCACATCTGCCACCTCTCCACCGCCGGCTCCGTCGAGATCGTCCGCTGGGCCAAGTCCCGCGGCATCGACGTCACCGCCGAGGTCACCCCGCACCACCTGCTCCTCACCGACGAGCTGGTCCGCTCGTACAACGCGGTCTACAAGGTCAACCCGCCGCTGCGCACCGAGCGCGACGTGACGGCCCTGCGCGAGGCGCTCGCCGACGGCACGATCGACATCGTCGCCACCGACCACGCCCCGCACCCGCACGAGGACAAGGACTGCGAGTGGGCCGCCGCCGCCATGGGCATGGTCGGCCTGGAGACCGCGCTCTCCGTCGTCCAGCAGACGATGGTGGAGACCGGACTGCTCGACTGGGCGGGCGTCGCCGAGCGCATGTCCTTCGCCCCGGCGCGCATCGGCGGCCTGGACCACCACGGCCGCCCCGTCTCGGCAGGTGAACCCGCGAACCTGACCTTGGTCGATACCTCGTACCGTGGTGTGGTGGACCCCGCACACTTCGCCTCCCGCAGCCGCAACACGCCTTACGAGGGCCGTGAGCTGCCGGGACGCGTCACTCACACCTTCCTGCGGGGCCGGGCAACGGTCGTGGACGGGATTCTGGCGTGACACCTGCAGTGATCCAACTGGCCGCAGAGGCCGCCGAGCGACAGTCGGCGGAGGTGACGGACTGGGGCGCACGCATCGCGTGGGTGGTCGGCCTGCTCGTCTTCATCGCGTTCGTGTACTGGCTGATGCGGCAGGGCTGGAAATGGCGCGGCGCCCTGCAGAGCGATCTGCCGGAGCTGCCCGTCGCCCCCGGCGGCCTCCCCGAGCACCGGCTGGCCCTGACCGGCCGCTACCACGGGTCCACCACTGCGGGGCAGTGGCTCGACCGGATCGTCGCCCACGGTCTGGGGGTGCGCAGCCGGGTCGAGCTCACCCTCACCGACGCGGGCCTCGACGTGGTCCGTCCGGGTGCCACCGACTTCTTCGTACCGGCCGCGCAGCTGCGCGGCGCCCGCCTCGACAAGGGAATCGCGGGCAAGGTACTCACCGAGGGCGGTCTCCTCGTCGTCACCTGGGCGCACGGCGACAAGCTGATCGACTCCGGATTCCGCTCCGACCGCGCGGCCGAACACGCCGCATGGGTCGAAGCCGTCAATCTCATGAACCAATCCATCACGACGGAAGGCGCCGAACGATGACGACCTCCACCAGGGGAGCAGCCAAAGCTCCCGCCGTACTCGTCCTGGAGGACGGTCGGATCTTCCGCGGCCGCGCCTACGGCGCCGTGGGGGAGACCTTCGGCGAGGCCGTGTTCTCCACCGGCATGACCGGCTACCAGGAGACCCTCACCGACCCGTCGTACCACCGGCAGGTCGTCGTGATGACCGCCCCGCACGTGGGCAACACCGGCGTCAACGACGAGGACCCCGAGTCCTCCCGCATCTGGGTCGCCGGGTACGTCGTGCGCGACCCCGCCCGCATCCCGTCCAACTGGCGCTCGCAGCGCACGCTGGACGAGGAGCTCGTGCGGCAGGGCGTCGTCGGCATCAGCGGCATCGACACCCGCGCCCTCACCCGCCACCTGCGCGAGCGCGGCGCCATGCGCGTCGGCATCTTCTCCGGCGAGGCCGTCATGGACGACGCCGTACTGCTGGCGAAGGTCCAGGACGCCCCGCAGATGAAGGGCGCCGACCTCGCCGCCGAGGTCGCCACCAAGGAGGCGTACGTCGTCCCCGCGATCGGCGAGAAGAAGTTCACCGTCGCCGCCGTCGACCTCGGCATCAAGGGCATGACCCCGCACCGGATGGCCGAGCGCGGCATCGAGGTCCACGTACTGCCCGCCACCGCCACCGTCGAGGACGTGTACGCGGTCAATCCGGACGGCGTGTTCTTCTCCAACGGCCCGGGCGACCCGGCCACCGCAGACGGCCCCGTCGCCGTCATGCAGGGCGTCCTCGCGCGCAAGACCCCGCTCTTCGGCATCTGCTTCGGCAACCAGATCCTGGGCCGCGCGCTCGGCTTCGGCACCTACAAGCTGAAGTACGGCCACCGCGGCATCAACCAGCCGGTCCAGGACCGCACCACCGGCAAGGTCGAGGTCACCGCGCACAACCACGGCTTCGCCGTCGACGCGCCCCTCGACAAGGTGTCCGAGACCCCCTACGGGCGCGCCGAGGTCTCCCACGTCTGCCTGAACGACCAGGTCGTCGAAGGCCTCCAGCTGCTCGACCAGCCGGCCTTCTCCGTCCAGTACCACCCCGAGGCGGCAGCCGGCCCGCACGACGCCGCCTACCTCTTCGACCGTTTCACGTCTTTGATGAGCACCGCCCAGATGGAGGCCGAGCGTGCCTAAGCGCACCGATATCCAGTCCGTCCTGGTCATCGGCTCCGGCCCGATCGTCATCGGACAGGCCGCCGAGTTCGACTACTCCGGCACCCAGGCCTGCCGCATCCTCAAGGCCGAGGGCCTGCGGGTCATCCTGGTCAACTCCAACCCCGCGACGATCATGACCGACCCGGAGATCGCCGACGCCACGTACGTCGAGCCGATCACCCCCGAGTTCGTCGAGAAGATCATCGCGAAGGAGCGCCCCGACGCGCTGCTCCCGACCCTCGGCGGCCAGACCGCGCTCAACACCGCCATCTCCATGCACGAGCAGGGCGTGCTGGAGAAGTACGGCGTCGAGCTCATCGGCGCCAACGTCGAGGCGATCAACAAGGGCGAGGACCGGGACCTCTTCAAGGGCGTGGTCGAGGCCGTCAAGGCCAAGATCGGCTACGGCGAGTCCGCCCGCTCGGTCATCTGCCACACGATGGACGACGTCATCCAGGGCGTCGAGACGCTCGGCGGCTACCCCGTCGTCGTCCGCCCCTCCTTCACCATGGGCGGCGCCGGATCCGGCTTCGCCCACGACGAGGAGGAGCTGCGCCGCATCGCCGGCCAGGGCCTGACGCTCTCCCCGACCACCGAGGTGCTCCTGGAGGAGTCCATCCTCGGCTGGAAGGAGTACGAGCTGGAGCTGATGCGCGACACCAAGGACAACGTGGTCGTCGTCTGCTCCATCGAGAACTTCGACCCGATGGGCGTCCACACCGGCGACTCCATCACCGTCGCCCCGGCCATGACGCTGACCGACCGCGAGTACCAGCGGCTGCGCGACATCGGCATCGCGATCATCCGCGAGGTCGGCGTCGACACCGGCGGCTGCAACATCCAGTTCGCGATCGACCCGGCCGACGGCCGCGTCATCGTCATCGAGATGAACCCGCGCGTCTCCCGCTCGTCGGCGCTCGCGTCGAAGGCCACCGGCTTCCCGATCGCCAAGATCGCCGCCAAGCTGGCCATCGGCTACACGCTCGACGAGGTCCCCAACGACATCACCGAGAAGACGCCGGCCTCCTTCGAGCCGTCCCTCGACTACGTCGTCGTCAAGGCCCCGCGCTTCGCCTTCGAGAAGTTCCCGGCCGCCGACGCCACCCTCACCACCACCATGAAGTCGGTGGGCGAGGCCATGGCCATCGGCCGCAACTTCACCGAGGCCCTCCAGAAGGCCCTGCGCTCCCTGGAGAAGAAGGGCTCGCAGTTCACCTTCGTCGGCCCCGTCGGCGACAAGGACGAGCTGCTCGCCACCGCGGTGCGCCCCACCGACGGCCGCATCAACACCGTCATGCAGGCCATCCGCGCCGGCGCCACCCAGGAGGAGGTCTTCGAGTCCACGAAGATCGACCCCTGGTTCGTCGACCAGCTCTTCCTGATCAAGGAGATCGCCGACGAGCTGGCCGCCGCCGAGAAGCTCCACCCCGAGCTGCTCGCCGAGGCCAAGCGCCACGGGTTCTCCGACGTCCAGATCGCCGAGATCCGCGGCCTGCGCGAGGACGTCGTGCGCGAGGTCCGCCACGCGCTGGGCGTCCGCCCCGTCTACAAGACGGTCGACACCTGCGCCGCCGAGTTCGCCGCGAAGACCCCGTACTTCTACTCCTCGTACGACGAGGAGAGCGAGGTCGCGCCCCGCGAGAAGCCCGCGGTGATCATCCTGGGCTCCGGCCCGAACCGCATCGGCCAGGGCATCGAGTTCGACTACTCCTGCGTCCACGCCTCCTTCGCCCTCAGCGACGCCGGCTACGAGACCGTGATGGTCAACTGCAACCCGGAGACCGTCTCCACCGACTACGACACCTCCGACCGCCTGTACTTCGAGCCGCTCACGCTCGAAGACGTACTGGAGATCGTCCACGCCGAATCGCTGGCCGGCCCCATCGCGGGCGTCGTCGTGCAGCTCGGCGGCCAGACCCCGCTGGGCCTCGCCCAGGCCCTCAAGGACAACGGCGTCCCCGTCGTCGGCACCCCGCCGGAGGCCATCCACGCCGCCGAGGACCGCGGAGCCTTCGGCCAGGTCCTCGCCGACGCCGGCCTGCCGGCCCCCAAGCACGGCACCGCCACCACGTTCGCGGGCGCGAAGGCCATCGCCGACGAGATCGGCTACCCGGTCCTGGTGCGCCCCTCGTACGTGCTCGGCGGCCGCGGCATGGAGATCGTCTACGACGAGGACCGGCTGTCCTCGTACATCGCCGAGTCCACCGAGATCTCGCCGACCCGCCCGGTCCTCGTCGACCGCTTCCTCGACGACGCCATCGAGATCGACGTCGACGCCCTCTACGACGGCACCGAGCTCTACCTGGGTGGCGTCATGGAGCACATCGAGGAAGCCGGCATCCACTCCGGCGACTCGGCCTGCGCCCTGCCCCCGATCACCCTCGGCGGGCACGACATCAAGCGCCTGCGCGCCTCCACCGAGGCCATCGCCAAGGGCGTCGGCGTACGCGGCCTGATCAACATCCAGTTCGCGATGGCGGGTGACATCCTCTACGTCCTGGAGGCCAACCCGCGCGCCTCCCGCACCGTCCCCTTCACCTCGAAGGCGACCGCGGTCCCGCTGGCCAAGGCCGCCGCCCGCATCTCGCTCGGCGCCACCATCGCCGAGCTGCGCGAAGAGGGCATGCTCCCGAAGACCGGCGACGGCGGCACCCTGCCGCTCGACGCGCCGATCTCCGTCAAGGAGGCCGTCATGCCGTGGTCGCGCTTCCGCGACATCCACGGCCGCGGCGTCGACACCGTCCTCGGCCCGGAGATGCGCTCCACCGGCGAGGTCATGGGCATCGACTCGGTCTTCGGCACGGCGTACGCCAAGTCGCAGGCCGGCGCCTACGGCCCGCTGCCCACCAAGGGCCGCGCGTTCATCTCGGTCGCCAACCGCGACAAGCGCTCGATGATCTTCCCGGCGCGCGAGCTCGTCAACCACGGCTTCGAGCTCATGGCCACCTCCGGCACCGCCGAGGTCCTGCGCCGCAACGGCATCAACGCCACCATCGTGCGCAAGCTCAGCGAGGGCGAGGGCCCGGGCGGCGAGAAGACCATCGTCCAGCTCATCCACGACGGCCAGGTCGACCTGATCGTCAACACCCCGTACGGCACCGGCGGCCGTCTCGACGGCTACGAGATCCGCACGGCGGCCGTGGCCCGCGGCGTCCCGTGCCTGACCACGGTCCAGGCGCTCGCCGCGGCCGTCCAGGGCATCGACGCGCTCAACCACGGCGACGTGGGCGTGCGCTCGCTCCAGGAGCACGCCGAGCAGCTGACCGCGGCCCGCGACTAGCAGCCCGTACGAGGAGGGGGACACGGATGCGCGCCGCGCGTCGGTGTCCCCCTCGTCATGAGCGCACAAGGGATCTTCTCGACATGTACAAACTCTTCTTCGACCTGGTCTTCAAGCGGATGGACCCGGAGCAGGCCCACTACCTGGCCTTCCGCTGGATCCGGCTCGCGGCCCGCACCCCCGTCCTGCGCACCTTCGCCGCGGCCGCCCTGGCCCCCCGGTACGAGGAGTTGCGCACCGAGGCGCTCGGGCTGCGCATGCACGGCCCCTTCGGCCTCGCGGCGGGCTTCGACAAGAACGCCGTCGCCATCGACGGCATGGCGATGCTCGGCTTCGACCACGTCGAGATCGGCACGGTCACGGCGCAGGCGCAGCCGGGCAACCCCAAGAAGCGGCTGTTCCGGCTCGTGCCGGACCGCGCGCTGATCAACCGCATGGGCTTCAACAACGAGGGCTCGGCGGCCGTGGCGGCCCGCCTGGGGGCCCGCGTGCCGGTCTTCAAGACCGTCGTGGGCGTCAACATCGGCAAGACCAAGGTGGTGCCCGAGGAGGAGGCGGCGGCGGACTACGTGGCCTCCACCGAGCGCCTGGCCCGCCACGCGGACTACCTGGTCGTGAACGTCTCCTCGCCGAACACGCCGGGCCTGCGCAACCTCCAGGCCACCGAGTCCCTGCGCCCGCTGCTGACGGCCGTACGGGAGGCCGCGGACCGCACGGTGACCGACCGCCGGGTCCCGCTGCTCGTCAAGATCGCCCCCGACCTGGCGGACGAGGACGTGGACGCGGTCGCCGACCTGGCCCTGGAACTCGGCCTGGACGGCATCATCGCCACCAACACCACCATCGCCCGCGAGGGGCTGGGCCTGAAGTCCTCCCCGGACCTCGTCAAGGAGACCGGCGGCCTGTCCGGCGCCCCGGTCAAGGAGCGCTCCCTGGAGGTCCTGCGCCGCCTGTACGCCCGTGTGGGCGACCGGCTGGTGCTGGTGGGCGTCGGGGGCATCGAGAACGCCGAGGACGCCTGGCAGCGGATCCTGGCCGGCGCCACCCTGATCCAGGGCTACAGCGCCTTCGTCTACGAGGGCCCGTTCTACGCCCGCGCGATCCACAAGGGCCTGGCCGCGCGCCTGGCCGCCAGCCCGTACGAGACCCTCGCCGAGGCCGTCGGCGCCGAGACCCGGAAGGCCACGCAGTGACCGAGACCCCGCAGACCCCCGTGACCCCCTTCGGCACCCGCCTGCGCGCGGCGATGGACGCGCGCGGCCCGCTGTGCGTGGGCATCGACCCGCACGCCGCCCTCCTGGCGTCCTGGGGCCTGAACGACGACATCCCGGGCCTGGAGAAGTTCTCCCGCACGGTCGTCGAGGCGCTGGCCGACTCCGTGGCCGTCTTCAAGCCGCAGGCGGCCTTCTTCGAGCGCTTCGGCTCGAAGGGCATCGCGGTGCTGGAGCAGACCGTGGCCGACGCGCGGGCCGCCGGCACGCTCGTGGTGATGGACGCCAAGCGCGGGGACATCGGCTCGACGATGGCCGCGTACGCCGAGACCTTCCTCTCGCCGTCCTCCCCGCTGTTCTCCGACGCCCTGACGGTCTCCCCGTACCTGGGCTACGGCTCGCTGGAGCCGGCCGTGGAGCTGGCCCGCCGCTCGGGCGCCGGACTCTTCGTCCTCGCGCTCACCTCGAACCCGGAGGGCGCCGAGGTCCAGCGCGCGGTGCGCGAGGACGGCCGCACGATCGGTGCGACGATGCTCGGCCACCTCGCGGCGGAGAACGCGGGCGCGGCCCCGATGGGCTCCTTCGGAGCGGTGGTCGGTGCCACGCTCGGCGACCTGTCCTCCTTCGACCTGGACATCAACGGTCCGCTGCTGGCCCCTGGCATCGGTGCCCAGGGCGCGACGGCGGCCGACCTCCCGGCGGTCTTCGGCGCGGCCGTCCGCAACGTGGTCCCGAACGTCTCGCGGGGCGTGCTGAAGCACGGCCCGGACGCCGCCGCCCTGCGCGCCTCGGCGACCCGGTTCGCGGACGAAATCCGCGCGGCGGTCTCCGCCTGAACACCTCGCGTCGTACGGCCTGACGAAAATCGAACGTCTTTCCCCGGACAAAACCGGGGTGGTTTGTCTGTGATGTACGGTTCAGTGGAGGCTGACCAGGACTTTTCGTCCGTTCTCGCTGACTGGAGCGGTCATGGCCGCTAGTCTCCGAGCAGAGTGACGAGCAGCGAACGAGTTTCACCGCTGTTCGGGCATTCGCCTGGTGTGGCGCCCTTGGGCTCCCCACTGGTCCGTATCCGACAGTTCGACATCCGAGGTGACGTAGGCGTGGCTCTTCCGCCCCTTACCCCTGAACAGCGCGCAGCCGCGCTCGAAAAGGCCGCCGCGGCTCGCCGGGAGCGGGCCGAGGTGAAGAATCGACTCAAGCACTCCGGCGCCTCGCTCCAAGAGGTCATCAAGACGGGCCAGGAGAACGACGTCATCGGCAAGATGAAGGTCTCCGCCCTGCTGGAGTCCCTGCCTGGCGTGGGCAAGGTCCGCGCCAAGCAGATCATGGAGCGCCTCGGCATCTCCGAGTCCCGGCGTGTCCGAGGTCTCGGTTCCAACCAGATCGCGTCTCTGGAGCGTGAGTTCGGCACTCCTGCCGGCTGACGCGTTGCCCGAAGTGCTTCCGGCGTTCTCAGGCAGTCCCGAGAACCTGGATAATCGCTCTATGGCAGCAGAGGTTCGTCCGCGGCTGACCGTGCTCTCCGGCCCCTCGGGGGTCGGCAAGAGCACGGTCGTCGCGCATATGCGCAAGGTCCACCCCGAGGTATGGCTCTCGGTGTCGGCCACCACCCGCAAGCCGCGGCCCGGTGAGCGACACGGAGTCCACTACTTCTTCGTCAACGACGACGAGTTCGACAAGCTGATCGCCAACGGCGAGCTGCTGGAGTGGGCCGAGTTCGCGGGCAACCGCTACGGCACACCGCGCGGCGCGGTGGCGGAACGACTGGAGAGCGGCGAGCCCGTTCTCCTGGAGATCGACCTCCAGGGCGCGCGGCTGGTCCGCGAGTCCATGCCGGAGGCGCAGCTCGTCTTCCTCGCGCCGCCGAGCTGGGACGAACTGGTCCGCCGGCTCACCGGCCGCGGCACCGAATCACCGGAGGTCATCCAGCGCAGGCTGGAGTCCGCCAAGGTCGAACTGGCTGCCGAGTCCGAGTTCGACACCACCCTGGTCAACACCTCCGTCGAGGACGTGGCGCGCGAGCTGCTAGCCTTGATGGAAGTTGTCTGATCGTTGACCGTTGTTCATTTCGGTCAATGCTTGATCATTCACCCATTCTTCGGAAGGTAGAGCGTGTCCTCTTCCATCACCGCGCCCGAGGGCATCATCAACCCGCCGATCGACGAGCTGCTCGAGGCCACGGACTCGAAGTACAGCCTCGTGATCTACGCGGCCAAGCGCGCGCGTCAGATCAACGCGTACTACTCGCAGCTCGGTGAGGGCCTGCTGGAGTACGTCGGCCCGCTGGTGGACACCCACGTCCACGAGAAGCCGCTTTCGATCGCGCTGCGCGAGATCAACGCGGGTCTGCTGACCTCCGAGGCCATCGAGGCCCCGGCCCAGTAAGGCACCCGGAATTCCTTTCACCACAGGCCCGGCAGAACATCTGCCGGGCCTGTGGTGTGTCATAGACACGTACGACGATCAGCGAGAGGGCGTGTGTGGTGGGTAAGCCGAAGGTCGTGCTCGGAGTCAGCGGCGGGATCGCCGCCTACAAGGCGTGCGAGCTGCTGCGCCGGCTCACCGAGTCCGGGCACGAGGTACGGGTCGTCCCCACGGCCGCGTCCCTGAACTTCGTGGGCGAGGCCACCTGGGCCGCCCTCTCCGGCAACCCGGCGGGGACCGAGGTCTGGGAGAGCGTCCACGAGGTCCCGCACGTCCGCATCGGACAGGGCGCCGACCTGGTCGTCGTCGCCCCCGCCACCGCCGACCTGCTCGCCAAGGCAGCCCACGGCCTCGCCGACGACCTGCTCACGAACACGCTGCTCACCGCCCGCTGCCCGGTGGTGTTCGCCCCCGCCATGCACACGGAGATGTGGGAGCACCCGGCCACGCAGGAGAACGTGGCGACGCTGCGCCGCCGCGGGGCCGTCGTCATCGAGCCCGCCGTGGGCCGGCTCACCGGCAAGGACACCGGCAAGGGGAGGCTGCCCGACCCCGAGGAGATCTTCGAGGTCTGCCGCCACGTCCTCGGGAGGCGGGGTCCGGCGAGCGGCGCGGCCGGCCCCGACCTGGCCGGCCGGCACGTGGTGATCAGCGCCGGCGGCACCCGGGAGCCCCTCGACCCCGTCCGCTTCCTCGGGAACCGCTCCTCCGGCAAGCAGGGCTACGCGCTGGCCCGTACGGCCGTCGCCCGCGGAGCCCGCGTCACCCTGGTGGCGGCCAACACCGCGCTGGCCGACCCGGCCGGGGCGGACGTCGTACGGGTCGGGACGGCCCTGCAGCTGCGCGAGGCCGTGCTCAAGGCGGCGGCGGACGCCGACGCCGTGGTGATGGCCGCCGCCGTCGCCGACTTCCGGCCGGCGGAGTACGCCGGCGGCAAGATCAAGAAAAAGGACGGGGAGGACCCGGCCCCCGTGGCCCTGGTCCGCAACCCCGACGTCCTCGCCGAGATCTCGGCCGAGCGCGCCAGGGAAGGCCAGGTCGTGGTCGGTTTCGCCGCCGAAACCGACGACGTGCTCGCGAACGGCCGGGCCAAATTGCTCCGCAAGGGATGTGATCTTCTCGTCGTGAACGAGGTCGGCGTAGCCAAGACCTTCGGTTCCGAGGAGAACGAGGCGGTCATCCTGGCCTCGGACGGGACGGAAATCCCGGTTCCCTACGGTCCGAAGGAGGCGCTGGCCGACGTGCTGTGGGACCGGATCGCCCCGCGACTCGCCCCCCGACGCGCCTGAGCGACGACCCTTCTCGTAGCGGATTCCATGAGCCAGAATGGAGTGCCGCAGGTCACATGGCTCCCATTGGGCGAGACAGGTGGTCCGGCAAACGGTGGCGACCGATAAACTGCACACTCGGAACGTGATCGGGCGCAGCCCCCGGTGTGGTTCCGCCAAATGATCAGCCAGCAGCCGCTGCAACCCCAGGGAGCGTTGTGTCCCGTCGCCTGTTCACCTCGGAGTCCGTCACCGAGGGTCACCCCGACAAGATCGCTGACCAGATCAGCGACACGATCCTCGATGCACTTCTCACCGAGGACCCGACCTCGCGTGTGGCCGTGGAGACCCTCATCACCACCGGTCTCGTCCACATCGCCGGTGAGGTGACGACGAAGGCGTACGCGCCGATCGCTCAGCTCGTCCGCGACAAGATCCTCGAGATCGGCTACGACTCGTCGAAGAAGGGCTTCGACGGCGCCTCCTGCGGCGTGTCGGTGTCCATCGGCGCGCAGTCCCCGGACATCGCGCAGGGCGTCGACACCGCGTACGAGAAGCGGGTCGAGGGCGACGAGGACGAGCTCGACAAGCAGGGCGCCGGCGACCAGGGCCTGATGTTCGGCTACGCGTGCGACGAGACCCCCGAGCTCATGCCGCTCCCGATCCACATCGCGCACCGGCTCTCGCGCCGCCTGTCCGAGGTCCGCAAGAACGGCACCATCCCGTACCTGCGCCCCGACGGCAAGACCCAGGTCACCATCGAGTACGACGGGGACAAGGCCGTCCGCCTCGACACCGTCGTCGTGTCCTCGCAGCACGCCTCGGACATCGACCTGGACTCCCTCCTCGCCCCGGACATCCGCGAGTTCGTCGTCGAGCACGTGCTGGCCCAGCTCGTCGAGGACGGCATCAAGCTGGACACCGAGGGCTACCGCCTGCTGGTGAACCCGACCGGCCGCTTCGAGATCGGCGGCCCGATGGGCGACGCCGGCCTCACCGGCCGCAAGATCATCATCGACACCTACGGCGGCATGGCCCGCCACGGCGGCGGCGCCTTCTCGGGCAAGGACCCGTCCAAGGTCGACCGCTCCGCCGCGTACGCCATGCGCTGGGTCGCCAAGAACGTGGTCGCCGCCGGCCTCGCCTCGCGCTGCGAGGTCCAGGTCGCGTACGCCATCGGCAAGGCCGAGCCCGTCGGCCTCTTCGTCGAGACCTTCGGCACCGCCAAGGTGGAGGTGCAGAAGATCGAGGACGCGATCGGCCAGGTCTTCGACCTCCGTCCCGCCGCGATCATCCGCGACCTCGACCTGCTGCGCCCGATCTACGCCCAGACCGCCGCGTACGGCCACTTCGGCCGCGAGCTGCCGGACTTCACCTGGGAGCGCACCGACCGCGTGGACGCCCTGCGCGCGGCCGCCGGCCTCTAAGCGCCGCCCGCCTCCGGGCCACCCCGCCCCACGGCGAACGCGTACGGCCCCGGACCTGCCTTCCCTGGTCCGGGGCCGTACCGCGTCCGCCGACGGCCGACGGCCGACCGCCGACCGCCGCCCGGGCGCCCCGGTCCCGGGGGAGCGCCCGCTGTCGGTGCCATTTGCAAGAATGCTGCTGTGAGCAGCGACGACGGCGAGAGCGCAACCGGGGCGGGGGGCCCGCCGGAGCAGCTCGCGCTGATGCGGGAGATGGTCGCCGAGGCGAAGGCCAAGGCGCCCAAGGCCAAGCCGCGCACCTGGCGCGGGGCCGCCGTCGCCGAGGAACTGCCCGTGGCCCGCGTCCTGGTCAACAAGGGCGTGCTCCACCTCGACCGGCTCTTCGACTACGCCGTCCCCGCCGAGCTCTCCGAGGCCGCCCGCCCCGGCGTCCGCGTGCGCGTCCGCTTCGGGGCCGGCGGCCACCGCGTCCACGGCGGCCGCCGCGAGGGCGGCGGCCTCATCGACGGGTTCATCGTCGAGCGGCGCGCCGAGTCCGACTACGAGGGAGCCCTCGCCGCCCTCGCCCAGGTCGTCTCGCCCGAGGTCGTCCTCGGCCCGTCCGTGCTCGCCCTCGCCCGCGCCGTCGCCGACCGGTACGCCGGCAGCCTGGCCGACGTCCTCCAGCTCGCCCTGCCCGCGCGCAGCGCCCGCGCGGAGGCCAAGCCGTCGCCCGAGCCGCTGCCCCCGCCCCCCGCGCCCGAACCGGGTGGCTGGGCGCGGTACGGGGCCGGCCCCGCCTTCCTGCGGGCACTGGCCACCGGCGCCGCCCCGCGGGCCGTGTGGACCGCGCTGCCCGGCCCCGGCTGGGCCGACGAGCTGGCCCGGGCCATGGCCGCCACCCTCGCCTCCGGCCGCGGCGCCTTGGCCGTCGTCCCCGACGGGCGCAGCGCCGCCCGGGTCGACGCGGCGCTCACCGCCCTGCTCGGCGAGGGCAGGCATGCGCTGCTCACCGCCGAGTCGGGCCCCGAGAAGCGCTACCGCCAGTGGCTCGCCGTGAGCCGGGGCTCGGTGCGCGCCGTCGTCGGCACCCGGGCCGCGATGTTCGCGCCCGTACGGGACCTCGGGCTGGTCGCCGTCTGGGACGACGGCGACTCCAGCCACGCGGAGGACCGCGCCCCCTTCCCGCACGTCCGCGAGGTACTGGAGCTGCGCGCGGTCAGCGACGGCTGCGGATTCCTCGCCGGGAGCACGAGCTGCACCGTCGAAGCAGCCCAGCTGGTCGAGTCGGGCTGGGCCCGGCCGCTCGTCGCCGACCGCGAGACGGTCCGGGCCTGCGCGCCCCGGATCCGGACCGTGGGCGACGAGCTCCTGGCCCGGGACGGGGCGGCTCGCGCCGCCCGGCTGCCCACCCTGGCCTGGGAGACCGTACGGGAGGGGCTGAAGACCGGGCCGGTACTGGTCCAGGTGCCGCGGCGCGGCTACGCACCGCGGCTGGCGTGCGAGCGCTGCCGAACCCCCGCCCGCTGCACGGTCTGCGCGGGCCCGCTGGAGGCCCCCGACGCGCGGGACCTGCACTGCGGCTGGTGCGGCCGGCAGGAGAGCGCCTGGCACTGCGAGGAGTGCGGCTCGTTCCGGCTGCGCGCCCAGGTGGTGGGCGCCCGGCGGACCGCCGAGGAGCTCGGGCGGGCCTTCCCCGCCGTGCCCGTACGGACCTCCGGGCGCGACCACATCCTGGACGAGGTGCCGGACCGGCCCGCGCTGGTCGTGTGCACCCCGGGGGCCGAGCCGGTCGCGGCGGGCGCCGGGTACGCGGCCGCGCTGCTGCTGGACGGCTGGGCGATGCTGACCCGGCCCGACCTGCGGGCCGGGGAGGACGCGCTGCGCCGGTGGATCGCGGCCGCCTCGCTGGTCCGGGGGGAGGGCCAGGTCGTCGTGGTCGCGGAGCCGACGCTGCGGCCGGTCCAGGCGCTGGTGCGGTGGGACCCGGTGGGCCATGCCGTCCGGGAGCTCGCGGAGCGGGCCCAGCTCGGGTTCCCGCCGGTGTCGCGGATGGCGGCCGTGGCCGGCCGGGGCGAAGCGGTGGAGGCCTTCCTGGCCGGGGCCGGGCTGCCGCCGGACGCGGAGGTGCTGGGTCCGGTCCCGGTACCGGGGCGGCGCGGGGAGCCCTCGCGGGAGGACCGCGCCCTGGTCCGTGTCCCGCCGGGCAGCGGGGCCGCCCTGGCGGCCGCCCTGAAGTCGGCCCAGGCGGCGCGACTGGCCCGCGGGGTCCCGGCGTCGGAGGCGGTCCGCATCCGCATCGACCCGCCGGACATCGGCTGAGCCCGGCGGGGTGCAGCCGAACGCCCCCGGTGGGGACGGCCTCGGGGGCGTCCTCAGCGGGGGCGGGGTGGGGCGGGTCACGGCGTCGGGCCTGCCGGCCGTCGGAGAGTCGGCGTCCCGGCGGCCGGCGGCGGGTCAGCCGTTGCGGGGACCCGGGAAGGCTGCCGCGGCGCGGGGCGCGGTCGCGGCCTGGGACTCCTCGCGCAGCGGCTGCGGCGGCACCGAGCGGGCGGCCGGGACCGTGGGCAGCGGCCCGAGGGTCCGCGTGGTCGTGCCCTCGGCCAGTGGCTCCGCGGACTCGGCGGCCTGGGCCCGCCGGGCACCGTACCGCCGGTGCACGGCCTGCTTGGTGACACCGAGCGCGGAACCCACGGCGTCCCACGAGAAGCCGAGCGATCGGTCGAAGTCCACCGCTGCGGTCACCAGCGTCTCGACGCTGTCCCGCAGCTCCTGCGCGAGACGGACGGTGGGCGCGGGGGCCCGGCCGTAGACGACGAAGCCCGTGGAGGGACCGGAGCGGCGCGGGCGGTACACGTTGCCGAGCTGGGCGGTGAGCGTACGCAGAGCATCCACCTGCCGGCGAACCCGCTCGATGTCCCGCACCAGGAGGTGCAGACTGGCCCGTGCTTGGGCGTCGTGGGTGGCGTGGTCGGCCATGAAGAAGCCTCTCGAACCGGTGCTGAAGAGCGGATCGGGCCGCAGACACCGATCTCATCGCGCGGCCCGGTTTCGGTCAATCTCCTTTGACCAACGCGTCATACGGCATTGAAGTCACGCACCGGGGGCGTGTCGGCATATGCGAGAGGCGCGTGTGTCTGCGTACGCCCCCTGATGGGGTGTACGGAGCCGTCCGGCACCCCCCGAAGGGCGCCGACGGCGCCCCGTCGGGCATCCGCCGGCCACCTGTCGGGCACCGTCCACCGGCCCGGGCGGCCCGCTCGGCACCGGGACCATAGACTGGTGCGCTGCTGACAGCCGAGATAGCGAGGTAGGACCCCAGTGAAGCTCGTCTTCGCAGGCACCCCCGAGGTCGCCGTGCCCGCCCTGGACGCCCTCATCGCCTCAGGGCGGCACGAGGTCGCGGCCGTCATCACCCGCCCCGACGCACCGGCCGGCCGCGGCCGCCGGCTCGTCGCCAGCCCGGTCGCCGAGCGCGCCGAAGAGGCCGGCATCGAGATCCTCAAGCCCGCCCGGCCCCGCGACCCCGCCTTCCAGGCCCGGCTGCGCGAGATCGGCCCGGACTGCTGCCCGGTCGTCGCGTACGGCGCCCTGATCCCCAAGAGCGCCCTGGAGATCCCGCGCCACGGCTGGATCAACCTGCACTTCTCGCTGCTGCCCGCGTGGCGCGGGGCCGCCCCCGTCCAGCACTCGATCATGGCGGGCGACCAGGTCACCGGCGCCTCCACCTTCCTCATCGAGGAGGGCCTGGACACCGGACCCGTCTACGGGCACCTGACCGAGGAGATCCGCCCCACCGACACCAGCGGCGACCTGCTGACTCGCCTGGCCTTCGCCGGCTCCGGGCTGCTGGCCGCCACCATGGACGGCATCGAGGACGGCACCCTGCGCGCCGTCGCGCAGCCCGCCGACGGCGTCTCGCTCGCGCCCAAGATCACCGTCGAGGACGCCCGGATCGACTGGAACGCCCCCGCGATGCGCGCCGACCGCGTGGTGCGCGGCTGCACGCCCGCGCCCGGCGCGTGGACCGTCTTCCGCGGGGAGCGGCTCAAGCTCATCTCCGTCGGGCTGGTCGCCGACCGCACGGACCTGGCTCCCGGCGAACTCGCCCCGGCCAAGAACAACGTGTACGCCGGAACCGGCTCGCACGCCGTGGAGCTGCTCTGGGTCCAGCCCCAGGGCAAGAAGCCGATGCGCGGCGCCGACTGGGCGCGCGGGGTGCGGATCGCTCCGGGCGAGCGCCTCGGCGGCGCCGACGTAGGCTGATCCGTACCGGCACACGCCGGCCGTCTTTCGTACACCCGTAAACCCGGAGCACCTTTCACGTGAGCGATCAGTCCCGTCCCCCGCGCAGCGCCGCAGGCCAGCGGCAGGCCAAGCCGTACCGCCGCCCCAAGAAGGACCCCGTCCGGCTGCTGGCCTTCGAGGCGCTGCGGGCCGTGGACGAGCGCGACGCGTACGCGAACCTCGTCCTGCCCCCGCTACTGCGCAAGGCCCGCCAGACCGAGGGCTTCGAGGCGCGGGACGCGGCGCTGGCCACCGAGCTCGTCTACGGGACGCTGCGCCGGCAGGGCACGTACGACGCGGTGATCAAGGCGTGCATCGACCGGCCGCTGGGGGAGGTGGACCCGCCGGTGCTGGACGTGCTCTCGCTCGGCGCCCACCAGCTGCTGGGGACCCGGATCCCGACGCACGCGGCGGTGTCGGCCAGCGTGGAGCTGGCCCGGGTGGTGCTCGGGGACGGGCGCGCCAAGTTCGTGAACGCCGTGCTGCGCAAGATCGCCGCGCACGATCTGGACGGCTGGCTGGAGCGCGTGGCCCCGCCGTACGAGGAGGACGCCGAGGAGCACCTCGCGGTGTACCACTCGCACCCGCGGTGGGTCGTCAGCGCCCTGTGGGACGCCCTCGGCGGCGGCCGGGCCGGCATCGAGGACCTGCTCGAAGCCGACAACGAGCGGCCCGAGGTCACGCTGGTGGCGCGGCCCGGCCGGTCCACGACGGAGGAGCTGGTGGAGGCGCTCGGCGAGGACTCGGCGCTGCCGGGGCGCTGGTCGCCGTACGCCGTGCGGATGGCCGAGGGCGGCGAGCCCGGCGCGCTGGAGGCGGTGCGCGACGGGCGGGCCGGCGTCCAGGACGAGGGCAGCCAGCTGGTGGCGATGGCCCTGGCGGCCGCACCGGTCGAGGGCCGCGACGAGCGCTGGCTGGACGGCTGCGCGGGGCCCGGCGGCAAGGCGGCCCTGCTGGGCGCGCTGGCGGCGCAGCGCGGGGCGTTCCTGCTGGCCTCCGAGAAGCAGCCGCACCGGGCCCGGCTGGTCGAGCGGGCCCTGGCCGGCAACCCCGGCCCGTACCAGGTCATCACGGCGGACGGCACCCGGCCGCCGTGGCGGCCGGGCTCCTTCGACCGGGTCCTGATGGACGTCCCCTGCTCCGGGCTGGGCGCGCTGCGCCGCCGCCCGGAGGCCAGGTGGCGGCGGCGCCCCGAGGACCTGGAGGGCTTCGCCCCCCTCCAGCGCGCGCTGCTGCGCGAGGCCCTGTCGGCGGTCCGGGTGGGCGGGGTCGTGGGCTACGCGACGTGCTCCCCGCACCTGGCCGAGACCCGGGTCGTCGTGGACGACGTCCTGCGCGGCCGGGGGGCGGGTGCCTCGCCGGTGGACGCCGAACTGATCGACGCCAGGCCGTACGTGGCGGGCGTCCCGGCCCTGGGCGACGGCCCGGACGTACAGCTGTGGCCGCACCTGCACGGGACGGACGCGATGTACCTGGCGCTGATCCGGCGCACGGGGTAGGGCGGGAACGCGAGGGGGTCGGCGGGGCGGGAGTCGCGGCCCAGTTCCGGGGTCGTGGCCGGAAGTGCGTCACGGCATGGCAGGCTTGGGGCATGGCCGCTCAGATCTATCCCAGCATCCTGTCCGCCGACTTCGCCCGACTCGCCGAGGAGGCGAAGGCCGTCGAGGGGGCCGACTGGCTGCATGTCGACGTCATGGACAACCACTTCGTCCCGAACCTCACCCTCGGTGTGCCCGTCGTGGAGTCGCTGAGCCGCGCCACGGACATCCCGCTGGACCTGCACCTGATGATCGAGAACCCGGACCGCTGGGCCCCGCAGTACGTCGAGGCCGGCGCCGGGTCGGTCACCTTCCACGCCGAGGCCGCCGCCGCGCCCGTGCGGCTCGCGCGGGAGATCCGGGCGAAGGGGGCGCGGGCGTCCATGGCGCTCAAGCCCGCCACGCCGATCGAGCAGTACGAGGACATCCTCCCCGAGCTCGACATGCTGCTGATCATGACGGTCGAGCCCGGCTTCGGCGGCCAGCCCTTCCTCGACATCATGCTCCCCAAGATCCGGCGTACCCGGGAGCTCATCGCCAAGCACGGACTGGAGCTGTGGCTCCAAGTCGACGGCGGGGTCTCGGCCACGACGATCGAGCGGTGCGCCGAGGCCGGCGCGGACGTGTTCGTCGCCGGAAGCGCGGTCTACGGGGCCGTCGACCCGGCCGCGGCCGTACGGACCCTGCGGGAGCAGGCGGACGTCGCGATCGCCGCGGCGCCCTGGGCTTGCGAGCACTGAGACGAGAGTTCGTGGACGGCTCGGTGAACGGGAGCTGTCCAGGCTGATCAACGGCCGCCGGATCTGACAGGATGAACGGCGAGTCGAGAGTGTGAACAGCAGTGAGGAGAACGCGGTGTCTGCAATGTCGGCGGGACGGTCAGCCCTGCGGATGGGACCCGCGGAGCTGGTGCAGGCGGCTGCCATGGCGCGCCGCTTCTACCTGGAGGGCAAGTCCAAGATCCAGATCGCCGAGGAGTTCGGCGTGAGCCGCTTCAAGGTGGCCCGGGTCCTGGAGACCGCCCTGGAGCGCGACCTCGTACGCATCGAGATCCGGGTGCCGGCCGAGCTCGACGCGGAGCGGTCCGACGCGCTGCGCGCCCGGTACGGGCTGCGGCACGCCGTCGTCGTCGAGTCCCCGGCCGACGCGACCGAGGACGCGCCGGATCCGGAGAACCTCGGCGCGGTCGCCGCCGACCTGCTCGGCGAGCTCGTCAACGAGGGCGACGTACTGGGCCTCGCGTGGGGGCGCTCGACCATCCACATGGCCGCCTCCCTGCACCGGCTGCCCCCGTGCACCGTGGTGCAGCTGACGGGCGTGTACGACGCCGGTACGGCCGAGCGCGGGTCCGTGGAGGCCGTACGGCGCGCGGCCCAGGTCTCGGGCGGCGACGCCCACCCCATCTACGCCCCGATGCTGCTCCCCGACCCGGCGACCGCGGCCGCGCTGCGGAACCAGACGGGGATCGCCCGCGCCTTCGAGTACTTCGACAAGGTGACGGTCGCCGCGGTCTCGATCGGCTCGTGGGAGCCGGGGATCTCGACCGTCCACGACATGCTCACGGACGAGGAGCGGGCCCACTACGCCTCGCTCGGTGTCGCGGCCGAGATGTCCGCCCACCTGTTCGACGCCGAGGGGCGGCGCGTGGGCCGGGACCTCGGCGAGCGCTGCATCACCGTCGAGGCGGACCGGCTGCGGCGGATTCCCGAGGTCGTGGCCATCGCGGGCGGCCTGCGCAAGGCGTCCGCGATCGGGGCGGTGCTCCGCTCCGGGCTCGTGACCAGCCTGGTCACCGACACGGCGGTCGCGGACTACCTGCTCACCGAGTCGGAGCCGGGGCTGCGGCCCGCGCTGGACCGGGCCGACCCGGACGACTGAGTCCGCCCGGGTCGTTCGCGGTTCCTTCCGGACACCCCCGCGGCATTGCCCTGCCCGGGCCCGGTACGGGTCCTGGGGCGGATGGTGCCGTAATCGAGATCCGAACGGCGGCCCGTGCGGGGCGCTGTGGGGCGCATACTGGTCTCAATGACAAAGTCCGCAGTACCTCGCCGCCATTTGCCGTCCAGCCCGTTCAAGGCCCCCGTGGAACCGCCGCTCCGGCAGTTCAGCGTCGGCGACCGGGTCTCTCACGATGAGCACGGCCTCGGCCGTGTCGTCGGTATCGAGGAGGGGATCGCTGTCCTGGTCGACTTCGGGTCGGTCCAGAAGAGAATTCTGAGTCCTTACACCAAGATGTCCGCGCTCTGAAGCCGTCGCCGTCCGGTCGCCGTCACCAGGTGGTCGGGCGTGCGGGCGATTCGCGAGCGAATCGGATGTTTGGCACGATCGGTGCATGATCTTCAGGGACGTGCCCCGGTCGTTGCTGCGTCGCGTCGCGGAGGCCCTGCTCCTGTGCGTCGCGCTGGCCGGCGTGGCGGGGTGCGGTGGGCAGAACGCTGCGCCGTCCGCTCCCGCATCGGCTTCCGTGCCCGGTTCAGCGGTGCCGGGCACTTCGGTGCCGGGATCCTCGGTGCCCGGCTCTTCCGTGGCGCCGCCCGCCTGGGCCAAGGGGATGGCGACCGTACGGGCGGACGCGCTGCCGGTGCAGGCGCGTGACGTGCTCGCGCTCATCGACAAGGGCGGGCCGTACGCGTACCGGCAGGACGGCACCGTGTTCGGGAACTTCGAGAAGGTCCTGCCGCAGCAGAAGCGCGGCTACTACCACGAGTTCACGGTGAGGACGCCGGGGGAGCGCGACCGCGGGGCGCGGCGGATCGTGACCGGTGAGGGCGGGGAGTTCTACTACACGGACGACCACTACGAGACCTTCAAGGCGGTCCTGCGATGACCCTGGATCCGCGACCGCCCGGGCCGGCGCTGGCCGCCGCCGAGGAGGCGGGCTGGACGACGCTCCGGGTGGACCTGGCCGGAGTGCACGGCAAGGCGGAGCTCCTGCGGCGCTGGGGGGCGGCACTGTCCGTGCCGCGGTGGTTCGGGGGGAACTGGGACGCGCTGGGGGATGCGCTGATCGACCTGTCCTGGCTGCCGCCGGCTCCGGGACGGCTGGTGGTGGTGACGTGCTGGCAGCCGTACGCGGATGCCTGGCCGGGGGAGTGGCAGACGTTGCGGGAGGTCGTCGAGGAGGCCCTCCAGTGGTGGCGCGACGCCGGGGACGGGGCGCTGGACGTCCTGCTGGCGCAGACGCCCCCGCCGGACGAGTGCGCTCGGCCGGGGTCGCCCCGGCCGTGACGCGGGGCGGGCGGCCCGGAGACGGGTGTGGGGCAGAGGTCTCGCCTCCGCCCCACGGGGTCCGGCCGTCGCCTAGCCCTTCGGGATCCACGGGGGCGTCTGGCCCCAGGACCAGACCGGGATCTTGGCCGCGTCCACCGGCGGGGGGTTGGGGCCCGAGTAGATCAGGGCCATGCGGGTGCCCCACTCGATGTAGTACGCGAACACCGCGCGGAACTCGGGGTCCGTCGGGAGGCCGACCTCGTCCGCCGTGTCCATCAGCAGGTCCACCCAGCGGCGGCGCCGCTGCTCGGTGATGCCCCGGCCCAGGTGCTTGGTGGCCATGTGCTGGTGGCCGCCGTGGTGGGCCGTGTACTGCGCGGGGCCGCCGAAGACCTCCGACAGCCACACGGCGACGTGCCGGGGGTGCTCCGAGTCCATGCCCGCGAAGACCGGGGCCAGGATCTCGTCCTGCAGGGCGTGCGCGTAGAAGGCGTCCGTGAGGCGGTTCATCGCCTCCGCTCCGCCCATCCACTCGTAGATGGTGGGGGTGGTGCCGGGTGTGGTGCTCATGACTGGGGTGCGGCCTTTCCGGGGCCGGCCACGTCGGTGACGCGGTAGTGCTGCATCTCCTCGATGGCCTTCACGTACGGGCGGATCGCGCTGAAGAACGCCGGGAAGTGCTCGCCCTTGCGGAATCCGTTCAGGTGGGCGTCGACCGACGTCCAGCGGATGCGGAGGATGTAGCGCTCCCGGTCGTTCTCCTCCTCGCAGCGGGCGAGCTCGTAGTCGATGCACTCGGGCGAGGCGGCCAGGGCCTGCGCGGCCTGCCGGTACGAGTCCTCGAAGGCCTGCTGGTCGTCCAATGCGATCCGGTAGCGGATGTATTCGACGGTGGTGGTCATGGGGCGTGCCTCTCCCTGTGATCGGGTGCCGGTCGGCTCGCTGTCAGACTTGCGTGATCATGCCCGGGTGGGGAGGGCTTTCCTCATTCCGACGCAGACTTCTTGGAGTCGGGGGCCCCGGACGCGTCCGAGACGTCGGGGCCGGCCGCGCGGACCTGCTGGACCTTGGCCAGGGAGTCGCGGAGTTCGGTCAGCCACTCGTCCGTGTTGCGGCCGACGAGACGCACGCACCAGGCGAGGGCGTCGGCCCGGCTGCGGGCGACTCCGCCCGCCACCAGGGTGTCGAGGACCTGGCGCTCCGGCTGGCGCAGGCGCGTCATCACCGGGACCGCCAGGTGCGTGAACAGGACGCGGTCGTCGCCGGACTGGACGGCCCAGGCGACCTTGCGGCGGTAGAGCTCCTCCGCCTCCCGCGCGACCTCGATGCGCTGCTCACGGGTGCGCTCGCGGAACTCCTTGACGGACTCGGTCGCCGGGATGGTGCCGACGACCGTGATCTCCTCGCGGTCGACCGAGACGTCGATCAGGGACTCGTACACGTCCACCGGAAGGCGGTCCGCGAACCACGTGCGAAGCTGCTCGCTCTGCTCGGCTGTAATCATGTAATCAACGTTGCATCCGATGCCGGCTTGATCGCAAGCGGATCGGTGTTCGCTCTCAGCCCATCGAGCGGTACCGGTGGATCAGCGAGACCGCCATCGCCCCCTCGCCCACGCCCGAGGCCACGCGCTTGACCGAGTGGGCCCGTACGTCACCGGCCGCGAACACGCCGGGGACGCTCGTCTCCAGCGGGTAGGGAGCGCGCTCCAGGCTCCACTCCGCCGGGAGTTCCCCGCCGTTCGCGATCAGGTCGGACCCGGTGAGCACGAAGCCGTACTCGTCGCGCTCGACCACGCCCGAGAGCCAGTCGGTGTGCGGGCGGGCGCCGATGAACGTGAACATGAACCGGGCCGGGACCCGCGTGTCCTCACCCGTCGCCGCGTCGTGCAGGGTCAGCTGCTCCAGGTGCTCCTCGCCGTCCAGCCGGACCACCGTCGTGCGGACCTTGACCTCGATGTTCGGGGTGCGGTCGATCTCGTCGATCAGGTAGCGGGACATGCTCGCGTCCAGCGATTCGGCGCGGACCAGGATGGTCACGCGGGCCGCGTACTTGGCGAAGTGCACCGCCGCCTGCCCGGCCGAGTTGGCGCCGCCCACGATGAACACGTGCTGCGAGATGCACGCCGAACTCTCCGTCGTCGCCGCGCCGTAGTAGAGCCCCGCGCCCTCGAAGCGGTCCGCGCCCGGGGCCTCCAGGCGGTTGTACGAGACCCCGGTGGCCAACAGCACCGTCTCGGCGCTGATCTCCGTGCCGTCGGCCAGGGTCAGGATCTTCGCCGGGTCGTCCCGGGTCAGCGAGACCACCTCCACCGGGTGCAGGATCTCGGCGCCGAAGCGGGAGGCCTGGATGGTGGCGCGGCGGGTCAGGTCGCCGCCGGAGAGCCCGGACGGGAAGCCCAGGTAGTTCTCGATCAGGCTGGAGGTGCCGGCCTGGCCGCCCGGGGCGCGGGAGTCCAGCATCAGGGTGGACAGGCCCTCCGAGGCCGAGTAGACGCCGGCCGCCAGACCCGCCGGACCCGCGCCGACGATCACGCACTCGTAGTGCGGGCGCGAGGCGGTGGTGGCGAGCCCGAGGCGCTGGGCCAGCAGGGTGTCGGAGGGCGCCGAGAGCACCGCCCCGTCGGGGAAGCGGACGAGGGGCAGCACCGCGTCGGGCTGGGCGGCGATCAGGGTCAGCGCCTCGGGATCCCGTTCCACGTTCAGGAAGCGGAACGGCTGGCCGTTGCGGGTGAAGAAGTCCCGCACGGCGTGCGTGCCGGGGGAGACGAGGTGCCCGGCGACGATGATGCCGTCGTACGCGGGGCGGTAGGTGGCCAGCCAGTCGGAGAGCAGGTCGTCCAGCACCGGGAAGAGCCGCTCGTGCGGCGGGTCCCACGGCTTGAGCAGGTAGTAGTCCAGCCGGACCCGGTTGATGGCGGTGATCGCCGCGTCGGTCTCCGCGTACGCCGTGAGCAGCACGCGGCGGGCGTCCGGGAAGCGGCTGACGGCCTCCAGCAGGAACTCCACGCCGGTCACGTCGGGCATCCGCTGGTCCACGAGGAACAGCGCCGGATCGTGGCCGCGTTCGTCGAGGGAGTCCAGGATCTTGAGGGCGTCGGCGGCGGAGGAGGCGCCGAGCACCCGGTAGCGGTCGCCGTAGGCGCTGCGCAGGTCGCGGCGGACGGCCCGCAGCACCTGCGGATCGTCGTCCACGGCCAGGATGACGGGCTTCCTGCTCTCGGCCCGTTCCGCCGCGGCCCCGCCCGCGGGGGTGGTCACGGGGGCGGTGGCGCTCTCCGGGGCCGCGCTCATGCCGCGTCCAGCATCAGCTTGTCGGCGTAGCACCAGGCCCACGCCTCGCCGGGCTCGTGCGAGGCCGCGATGGGGTGCTCCGTGGCGCGGTAGTGCTTGGTTGCGTGCCGGTTCCTGGAGGAGTCGCAGCATCCGACGTGCCCGCAGCTGAGGCACATCCTCAGGTGCACCCAGCTGTCGCCGAGGGCGAGGCACTCCTCGCAGCCCTCGGTTCCTGGTTTCACCGGACGTATCCGATCGATGTGTGTGCACAACAGGTCCGTCGTCATCGTCCCCGTCCCTCTCCTCAGTCCTTCGCGCACCCGTGATTCACGGCGCCTCCAGACCATAGGGCGGTGCCCCCGTAATGGTTCAGCGATTCGGCCGATGTCATGAAGTCTCGCGGCTACTTCATGACCTCCCGAAGCGACTACGTGAGGTGCCCCCGCGACCTGCCCTCCCACCTCATGAAGTCGCATACGGGCGCTTTGACGCAGCCCTCGGGCACAAGCAGTGTGGGTCACGCCAACGACAACAGGCGGCGCCTGGAGGAATCCGTGAGCAGAAAGATTCTGGTCATTGTCTCCGAACACGGTTACTGGGCCGAAGAACTGATAGGCCCGGTATCCAAGTTCGATGAGCGGGGCTACGAAGTCGTATTCGCCACGCCGACCGGAAAGCGTCCGCACGCTCTTCCGCCGAGCCTCGACGCGAACTACATCGACCCTCCGCTGGGACGCTCGGTCACCACCGAGGAGAACGCCCGGCTGGGGCGGGAGTTCGAGCAGTCGAGCCGGCTGGACACGCCGCTGGACATCGAGGCGTGGGCACCCGAGCGCCCGTACACGAGCGACGAGGGCTACCTGCGCAAGCTGGAGGGGTACCACCGCGATCTGGAGAAGCTGGAAGCCGACATCGCCGGCTACGACGCGCTCCTGATCGTCGGCGGCAGCGGCCCCATCGTCGACCTCGCCAACAACGAGCGCGTCCACGCGCTGATCCTGGCCTTCAAGAACGCCGGCAAGGTCGTGGCCGCCGAGTGCTACGGCGTGGCCTGCCTGGCCTTCGCCCGGGACTGGGGCGACCGCAAGAGCATCATCTGGGGCAAGCACGTCACCGGCCACTGCAAGGAATACGACTACAAGGACGGCACCGGATTCCTCGGTACCGACTTCAACATGGGTCCGCCGCCGTACCCGCTGGAGTACATCCTGCGCGATGCCACCGGGCCGCGCGGCGCGTACCACGGGAATTTCGGTCACCCGCTTTCGGTGATCGTCGACTACCCGTTCGTGACCGGCCGTTCCACCCCCGATTCCTATCTGACGGGGCAGAAGATCGTGGAAGTCCTGGAGGACGGTCTCACCCGTTACGGGTGGTAGGGGGAATCATGGAAGCCACTCCCGGACGGGAAAGGCTGATCGAGCAGTTCAAGGCCGACGGCCTGAATGTGATGTTCGGAAATCCGGGGACGGTGGAACAGGGATTCCTCGACGCGGTGGACGCGGCGGAGGACTTCTGCTACGTCCTCGCCCTCCAGGAGACCGTGGCCGCCGGCATCGCCGACGGCTACGCCCGGGCCACCGGCGGCGCCGCCCTGCTCCAACTGCACTCCGGGGTGGGGCTGGGCAACGGCATCGGGATGATGTACCAGTCGTTGCGCGGCCACACCCCGCTCGTGGTGGTCGCCGGCGACGCCGGGGTCCGCTACGACGCCATGGACGCGCAGATGGCGTCCGATCTGGTGGCGATGGCCAGGCCGGTGACCAAGTACGCGACCCGGGTCACCGACCGGCACTCCGTACTGCGCACCGTCCGCCGGGCGGTCAAGATCGCCCTGACCCCGCCGCGCGGCCCGGTCTTCGTGGCGCTGCCGATGGACGTACTGGACGAGCTGAACTCCGAGCCCGTCCTGCCCGCCCAGGTACCGCTCACCGACGTGGCACCCTCCCCGGCCTCGGTGGGACGGGCGGCCGAGCTGCTCGCCTCCGCCGAGCGGCCCGTGATCCTCGTCGGGGACGGGGTCTCGCTCTCCGGGGCCCAGCGCGAACTCGTCGCCGTCGCCGAGCTGCTGGGCGCGGACGTGTACGAGGTGGACTCCTCCGAGGTGAACATCGCGGCCTCGCACCCGCTGCGGCGCGGCCAGAGCGGCCACATGTTCGGCCCGCACAGCAAGGAGCTCGTCGCCGGCGCCGACGGGGTGCTGATCGTCGGCACCTATATCTTCCCGGAGGTCTTCCCCGAGCTGGAGAACCCCTTCCGGGCCGGCGCCAAGGTCGTCCACATCGACCTGAACGCCTACGAGATCGCCAAGAACCATCCGGTGGACCTGGGCCTGGCCGCCGACCCGAAGCAGGCGCTGCGCGCGCTGGCCGGCGTACTGGAGCGCAGGCTGAGCCCGCAGCGGCGGGCGGCCGCGGCCGCCCGGCTCGACGCCCGCACCCGGGAGCGGGCGCTGTCCGCCCGGGGCACGGACGCCGGGCAGGACGGCACGCCGATGGCCGTCTTCCTGCGGACCCTGGCCGAGCGCACCGGCGGGGACCTGATCGTCTTCGACGAGGCGCTGACCACCTCGCCGCTGGTCACCCGGTACCTGCCCCCGGAGCGCCCGGGCGACTACCACCTCACCCGGGGCGGCTCCCTCGGTGTGGGCTTCCCAGGGGCGGTCGGCGCCAAGCTGGCCCGCCCGGACCGCCTGGTCGTCGGCTTCGCGGGCGACGGCGGGTCGATGTACACGTACCAGGCGCTGTGGACCGCGGTCCGCCACGGCATCGACGCCAAGTTCGTGGTCTGCAACAACCGCAAGTACCGGCTGCTGGACGACAACATCGCCCAGTACTGGCGGGAGCGGGACATCCCGGAGCACGGCTTCCCGGGCTCCTTCGACCTCTCCCACCCCGAGATCGACTTCGCCGGGCTGGCCCGGGCGCTCGGCGCCGAAGGGACGCGGGTGGAGAAGCCCGACGAGGCGGTCGCCGCCGTGGCCCGGATGCTGGAGCACCCCGGACCGTTCCTGGTCGACGTACAGATCTGACGCACCGCACACCACCACGGACAGGAGGAGACGCATGCCCGCCGAGCGGCTGACCGAGGACGCGATCCGCGCCTTCGCGGAGAACTGGTACGTGGCCCTGGACCGGCACCTGTCGCCCGAACAGGTGCTGGCCATGATCACCGAGGACCTGGAGTTCAAGGTCCCCGAGGACACCTTCATCGGCCACGAGGGCTTCGGCCGCTGGTACGAGGCCGTCACCCACCGCTTCTTCGACGAGGTCCACACCGTCACGAAGGTGGAGCCCGTCATCGAGGGCGACCGCGCCGTCGTCCGGGTCCTGGTCAACTGGCAGGCCAAGATCTGGGACCCGCCGGCCGCCCGCAGCGAGTGGCTCGGCTTCGACGCCGACCAGACCTGGACGGTCGTGGCCGGTCCCGACGGACCGCTGATCAAGCAGTACACCGTCAACGACCTGGCCCCGATGCCCGGTTCCGGCTCGCTCTGAGCGCGGGAGCAGGGCAGGCGAAGGAGGAGCGACGATGACCGAAGTGACACGGGAGCGGGTCGAGGCGGCGTACGCCGCACTCGGCTCCGGGGACCGGGCCCGCATCCTGGAGTATTACGCCGAGGACCTGCGCTGGCTGGTGCCGGGAAGCCACCCGCTGGCCGGCTGGTACGAGAGCCTGGACGCCTTCCTGGAGCTGATGGGGCAGACCCACAAGCTCACCGGCGGCACCTTCCGGATGGACATCCAGGCGGTCCTCGTCGGCGAGGACTGCAGCGCCGACGTCTGCCGCAACGTCGCCCTGCGCGACGGAGCCGACCGGGCGAGCCAGTCCCCGTACGAGCGGATGGACTACCCCGTCTTCCACTTCATGCGCTGGCGGGACGGGCGGATCATCGAGGGCCGCGACGGGCTCTTCGGGGACTCGGCGACCGCGTTCAGCCAGTTCTGGGCGCCGTTCGCGCCCGACGGAACCCGCCGCGACCGATAGGGGGAGGAGCGCTGTGGACGCACGACAGATCCTTGAGAAGTACTACGAGTACGCCAACGCCGGGGACTGGGACCGCTGGTGCGACCTGTTCGCCGAGGACCAGGTCATGGACGAGCAGCTCGCCGGACACATCGAGGGCCTGGAGGTCCTGCGCTCGATGATGAAGGGCATGGGAACGATGTACCGGGTCTTCCGGAACGAGCCCGTGCACTTCCTCGTCGACGGGGAGAAGGCCGCCGCCGTCTCCCACCTCAGCGCCGTCAGCCCCGCGGGCGAGACGATCGAGGCCGAGGTCATGAACTTCTTCCGGATCGTGGACGGAAAGATCGCGTACATGGCGAACTACCACGACACCGTCCCCTTCCAGGTGCTGGGCCAGGGCTGAGGGGGGCCGACTCGTGGGAAACGCGGAGAGAGAAGAGTACGACTACGTCATCGTGGGATCCGGCACCGCGGGCAGCGTCCTCGCGAACCGGCTCTCCGAGGACCCGGACGCCTCCGTCCTGGTCCTGGAGGCGGGCGGCAACCGCATCCCGCCCGAGGTGGACGACCCGTCCTCCTGGTACAAGCTGCTCGGCGGCCCCGTCGACTGGGGCTACACCAGCGTCCCGCAGCCCGGTCTCGACGGCCGCCGCACCTACGAACCGCGCGGCAAGGCCCCCGGCGGCAGCAGCAACCTGTACATCATGATGCACATCCGCGGCCACGCCTCGGACTTCGACAACTGGGCGTACCAGGGCGCCGCCGGCTGGGCGTACGAGGACGTCCTGCCCTACTTCGCCCTCCTGGAGGGCCAGGAGGACGCCACCGCGCCCACCACCGGCACCCGCGGCCCGCAGCGCATCACCAACGCCGGACAGCACGGCCCCAACCCGGTCTCCCGCGCCTTCATCGACGCTGCCGTGGAACTCGGCCACCAGGAGATCGCCGACTTCAACACCGACGGGCCCCGGCGCGGCCTCTTCGGCACCGGCTGGCACCACATCGACGTGGCCGACGGGCGCCGCCAGGGCGCCCTCGCGGCCTACCTGGAACCGGCGCTGGAGCGGTCCAACCTGACGCTGCGCACCGGCGCCCAGACCACCCGCCTGCTCTTCGACGGCGACACCTGCACGGGCGTGGAGTACACGCAGCTCGCACCGGCGGCCGAGTTCCCGGGCCGGACCGTGGGCGACGCGCACCGCAGGGCCGCCGAGCCCGGAGTCCACTCCGTGCGGGCCCGCCGCGAGGTGATCGTGGCCGCCGGCGCGATCGAGTCGCCGAAGCTGCTGCTGCTCTCCGGCATCGGCGACCCCGGGCAGCTGCGCGAGCACGGCATCGAGACGGTCGCCGCGCTGCCGGGGGTCGGCGAGAACTTCCACAACCACGTACTGACCGGGCTGATGGCCGAGGTCACCCAGGAGCTCCCGCCCCCGGCGCAGAACCTGTCGGAGAGCGCTCTGTTCCTCTCGTCCCGTCCCGGTCTTCCCGCTCCCGACCTGCAGATCGCCTTCGTCCACGTCCCGTTCGACGTGATCGTCGGCAAAGACCACCCGAACACGGTGAGCATCCTCCCCGGTGTCGTACGGCCCGTCTCGCGCGGCTGGATCCGGCTCGCGAGCGCCGATCCGCTGGCCCACCCGCTGATCAACCCGAACTACCTGGGCGACCGGTGGGACCTGGAGCGGATGGTGCAGGGGATCAAGCTGGCCCGGGAGATCTTCGCGACCTCGGCCTTCTCGCCCTGGTACAAGCAGGAGCTCCAGCCCGGCCCCGGCTTCGTCTCCGACGAGGACCTGCGGACCTTCGCCCGGCAGAAGTCGGAGAGCTACCACCACCAGGCCGGCTCCTGCCGCATGGGCATCGACGACCTCTCGGTCGTCGACCCCGAGCTGCGGGTGCACGGCGTACGCAACCTGCGCGTCGTCGACGCCAGCGTGATGCCCGCCGTCCCGTCGGGCAACTGCCACACCGCCATCGCGATGATCGCCGAGCGCGCGGCCGACTTCCTGAGGGGGACCTCCCGTGCCTGACGCCGTACTGCGCGAGGGCGCGCTGAGCGGGACCCGGATCGCGGTCCTGGTCGAGAGCGACTTCTACGAGCCGGAGATCTTCTACTACGGCCACCGGTTCGCCGAGGAGGGCGCCGAGGTCGACTTCCTGACCCGGCTGTGGGGCAACGACTCCATCACCTTCTCCGGGCACGAGTACCGGGCTCCGTTCACCGCCGACAAGTCCCTGGAGGGGCTGAGCGACGAGGAGCTGCGCCGGTACGCGGCGATCATCGTGCCCTCGGGCATGGTGGCCGACCGGCTGCGCTACACCGAGGACGTGGACGTACTGGCCCCGGCGACGGAGCTGCTGCGCCGGGCGTTCGAGGAGCCGACGGTCCTCAAGGGGATCATCTGCCACGGCATGTGGCTGGCCGCCTCGATCCCGGACAAGATCCAGGGCCGCAAGCTGGTCTGCCACAACAACCTCATCGGCGACGTACGCAACATGGGCGCCGAGTACGTCAACGAGGACGTGGTGGTCGACGGCGACCTGGTCACCGGCCGCACCGGCGCCCATCACCACCTCTTCGCCCGCCGGATCATCGAGCTGATCGCGGCGGGGCGGGGCCGGGGGAGCGCCTGATGCCCGGCGCCGGGGAGCGCGCCATGGTCTGGTCGCACGTGGGCCTGAACTGCGCGGACCAGAAGACGACGGAGGACTTCTACACCCGGTACTTCGGCTTCACCCGGGCCAGGGTCGTCGACCTCGGCGAGGCCAAGATCGTGTTCCTGCGCAAGGGGGACGCGTACCTGGAGCTCTTCGCGGCGGACACCGGCCCGGCCCGGCCGGCGCAGGACGACGGGCCGCAGGCCCCCGGCCGGATGCGCCACCTGGCCTTCCAGACCGACAGCGTGGACGCGTTCCTGGCGGAGCTGGGGGACGCGGCCGAAGTGACCCTGGGCCCGCTGGACTTCGACGACTTCATCTGCGGGTGGCGGACCGTGTGGGTCCGCGATCCCGACGGGGTGATCGTCGAGGTCAGTCAGGGATTCGAGGACGACCGCTCACACGACAAGGACGGTGCATGACATGGCGGACGCCGTGAGCTTCTCCTTCTCCGACACCATCGCGGGCTACGTCGGCCGCTTCGACTCCGAGTCCCGCCTGCTGCGGCTGAAGACATCGGACGGGCGGGAGTTCGACGTCTCCCTGGCCGGCGACCCGAGCGCGGAGCTGGTCCGCAACCTGGACGAGCCGTACATCGACGCCTCCGGGCACATCGACGAGATGCTCTCGCCGGGCCGGTTCCTCTTCGTCTACGGCATCCACTATCCGGAGCGCGGCGGGCGCTTCGACGCCAAGCGGCTGGTGTTCCTGGGCCGCGGCGCCGAGGACTACCGGTTCGAGGAGCCCAGCTGGTGGGTCAAGCAGATCGAGTCGCTGGCCGACTTCTACATCCGGGCGCAGTTCGGCGACGGCCCGGTGGACTTCACCGAGTACCGCACCGAGATCCGGCTCGGCGGCGACAAGACCGCCAGCCACGTCCAGGAGACCGACACGATCTCCCGCCTGGTCTACGGCATGGCCTCGGCCTACCTCCTGACGGGCAAAGACGAGTACCTGGAGGTCGCCGAGCGCGGCACCGAGTACCTGCGCAAGCACATGCGGGTCGTGGACAGCGAGGAGGACGTGGTCTTCTGGTACCACGGCATCAGCGTCGACGGGGACAGCGAGCGCAAGCTGTTCACCTCGGAGTTCTCCGACGACTACGACGCGATCCCGATGTACGAGCAGATCTACGCGCTGGCCGGCCCGATCCAGACGTACCGGGTCACCGGTGACATCCGGATCAAGAACGACGCGGACGCCACCATCCGGCTGTTCGACAAGTTCTTCAAGGACGAGGAGCAGGGCGGCTACTACTCGCACATCGACCCGATCCTGTTCAGCGCGGACCACGAGTCCCTCGGCGAGAACGCCGAGCGCAAGAACTGGAACTCGGTCGGCGACCACGCGCCCGCCTACCTGATCAACCTGTACCTGGCGACCGGCGACCAGAGGTACGCCGATTTCCTGGAGTACACCTTCGACACCATCGCGGACAAGTTCCCGGACTACAAGAACAGCCCGTTCGTCCAGGAGCGCTTCTTCCGCGACTGGTCGCACGACACCGCGCACAGCTGGCAGCAGAACCGCGCGGTCGTCGGGCACAACCTCAAGATCGCCTGGAACCTGATGCGGATGAACTCGCTGAAGGCCAAGCCGGCGTACCAGGACCTCGCCAAGAAGATCGGCGAGATCATGCCGGCGGTCGGCAGCGACGTGCAGCGCGGCGGCTGGTACGACGTCGTGGAGCGCATCAAGTCCGTCGGCAAGGACGGACAGGAGACGTATCGTTTCGCCTGGCACGACCGCAAGGCCTGGTGGCAGCAGGAGCAGGCGATCCTCGCCTACCTCATCCTGAACGGCACGGTCGGCGGAGACGCCTTCCTGCGCGAGGCCCGGCAGGCGGAGGCCTTCTACAACACGTTCTTCCTCGACCACGACGAGGGAGCCGTCTACTTCAACGTGCTCGCCAGCGGTACGCCGTACCTGCTCGGCACGGAGCGGCTCAAGGGCAGCCACTCGATGTCCATGTACCACTCGGCGGAGCTCTGCTACCTGTCCGCCGTCTACAACAACCTGCTGATCAACAAGCGGGAGATGGACTTCCACTTCAAGCCCGACCCGACCAACCTGCCCGACCGCGTGCTGCGGGTCTCACCCGACCTGCTGCCCGCCGGCTCCGTGCAGATCGCGTCCGTCGAGATCGACGAGAAGCCGTACCGGGACTTCGACGCCGACGGTCTGACCGTCAGGCTGCCGGACGTCCAGGGACGGATCAAGGTCAAGGTCCGGCTGCGCCCGGTGACTTCATAGCGCTCAACGGGGGGCGCCCCGACTAGAGGGGAAAGCAATGTCTCTGAACGTCAAGGAACGCCGCAACAAGGGCGGTACCGTCCTCGTCGCCACCGGCGAGATCAACAGTGAGACCTCCGGACAGCTGCTGCAGTCCCTGCTGCCGCTGGTCCGCGAGGGCCGGCCGCTGCGTATCGACCTCACGGCCGTCACGTACGTGTCCAGCGCGGGCCTGCGCACCCTGCTCGTCGTCTACCGCGAGGCCCAGCACGCCGGGGTCGGGGTCACCCTGTACGGGGTGAGCGAGGAAGTCCGGTTCGTCATGTCGGCCACCGGTTTCCTCGACTTCTTCGAGACCGGCGAGGCGGCGGCCGCGCGCTCCAAGGCCAAGGCGCCGCTCAAGACAGCGGCCGTGCGATGACCGAGGCCCGGTCCGAGCAGGTGCTGCGCGTCGACGCGTACCCGACCCACGAGGTGGGCGGGTACCGCGTCCGCGCCGGCAAACCGTTCCCGTTCGGGGCCAACGTGGTCCCCGGCGGGGTCAGCTTCTCCGTCTACTCCGACCAGGCGACCTCCATGACCCTGGTCATCTTCAAGCGCGGAGAGCCCGAGCCGATGGCCGAGCTGGAATTCCCCGAGGAGTTCCGCACCGGCAGCGTCTTCGCCATGACGGTCTTCGGCCTCGACCACGAGAACATCGAGTACGGGTACCGGGCCGACGGCCCCTACGACCCGGTCTCCGGCCACCGCTTCGACGCCCGCCAGGTCCTCTCCGACCCCTACGCCCGGCTGATCGCCGGCCGCGACGTGTGGGGCGTGGAGCCGGACCGCAGCCGCGGCTACCAGTACCGCTCCCGCGTCTGCCTCCAGGACTTCGACTGGGGCGACGACACCCCGCTGGGGCTGCCCGCCGAGGACCTCGTCGTGTACGAGACCCACGTGCGCGGTTTCACCCGGCACCCCTCCTCGCAGGTCACCGCCCCGGGAACCTTCGCGGGGCTGCGCGAGAAGATCCCGTACCTGAAGGAACTCGGGGTCAACTGCATCGAACTGCTCCCGGTGTTCGAGTTCGACGAGAGCGACAACATGCGCTCCAACCCGGAGACGGGCGAGCACCTCTTCGACTACTGGGGCTACAACACCGTCTCGTTCTTCGCGCCCAAGGCCGGCTACGCGGCCACCGGACGCTACGGGATGCAGGGCGACGAGTTCCGCACCCTGATCAAGGACCTGCACGCGGCCGGCATCGAGGTCATCCTCGACGTCGTCTTCAACCACACCGCCGAGGGCAACGAGCAGGGGCCGACGATCTCCTTCAAGGGGCTCGACAACGCCACGTACTACATGCTCACGCCCGAGGGGTACTACTTCAACTTCAGCGGCACGGGCAACACGGTCAACTGCAACCACCCCGTCGTGCGCAACTTCGTGCTCGACTGCCTGCGCCACTGGGTCGCCGACTACCACATCGACGGCTTCCGCTTCGACCTCGCGGCCATCCTCGGCCGGGACCTGGACGGCACCCCGCTGCCCAACCCGCCGCTGCTGGAGATGCTCGCCTACGACCCCGTCCTGCGGCACACCAAGCTCATCGCCGAGGCCTGGGACGCGGGCGGCCTCTACGAGGTCGGCAACTTCCCGGCGTACGGGCGCTGGGCCGAGTGGAACGGGAAGTACCGCGACACCGTGCGCAGCTTCCTCAAGGGCGACCCCGGCGTGACCGGGGAGCTGGCCACCCGCATCGCCGGCTCGCCCGACCTGTACTCCACCCGCGGCACCTCCGCCTCGGTCAACTTCCTCACGGCCCACGACGGGTTCACCCTGGCCGACCTCGTCTCGTACAACGACAAGCACAACGAGGCGAACGGCGAGGGCAACAACGACGGGGCCAACGACAACAACAGCTGGAACTGCGGGGCCGAGGGGCCGACCGACGACCCCGAGATCAACCGGCTGCGCACGCGCCAGATGAAGAACGCGATCGCCATCCTCATGACCAGCCAGGGCATCCCGATGCTCCTGTCCGGCGACGAGGTGGCCCGCACCCAGCAGGGCAACAACAACACGTACTGCCAGGACAACGAGCTGTCCTGGTTCGACTGGGACCAGGTCGACGAGAACGCCGAACTGCTCCGGTTCACCCGGGAGATGATCGCGTTCCGCGGGCGCCACCGGGAACTGCGCTCCACCTCCCACCCCACCGGCCAGGTCCGCGAGAGCCTCGGACTGCCGGACATCAGCTGGCACGGCGAGCGGGCCTGGCAGCCCGACTGGTCGGCGGACAGCCGGCTGCTGGCCGTGGCCCGCTGCGGCACCGGTGACGACGACGTGGTGTACGTGGCCATGAACTCGCACTGGGAGGCGCACGACCTGGAGCTGCCCGCGCTGCCGCACGGGCGCAGCTGGCACCTGTTCGCGGACACCGGGGCCGAGGCCCCGCACGACATCCGCACCCCCGGCGGCGAGGCCGAGCTGGAGAACGCCGGGAAGTACCTGATCGGTCCGCGCTCGGTCGTGATCCTGGTCGGCCGGACGCCCGATCCGGAGCTCTAGCCGCCGCCACCCGATCTGACCGAACGCTCCAACCGCAGTGCCGAAGGAGACCTGACATGCCGCTTTCCGTGTCCCTGAGCATCGAGGGCGACACCACCGTGATCGAGCTGGCGGGCGAGCTGGACGCCAAGACCGCGCCGGACTTCCACCAGACCATCGAGAAGGCCGCCGGGCACGGCACCGGCACGGTCGAGATCAGGATGGCCGGTGTCGGCTACATGGCCAGCGCCGGACTGCGGTCCCTGGTCTTCGCCCAGCAGAAGGTGGCCAACCACGTGACCATCAAGGTGGTCGGCGCGATCGAGCCCGTGTCCCGGACCATCCGGACGGCCGGGCTGGACCGCAGCATCGTGCTCTCCGATGAGTGAAACGCATGAGTGACATGGTCGAACTGGCGAGGACGTCCGCCGAGCTGGAGGTGCCCGCCACGCTGGGGGCACTGGGCGACATCGCCGCGTTCGTCCTGCGGCTGGCCGGCCGGGCGGGCCTGGGCAAGGGGCCCGCGTACCGGATCCGGCTGGCCGTGGACGAGCTGGCCACGAACATCGTGATGCACGGGTACCGGGGCGGCGACGGGCGGATCACCGTCCGCGGCCGCTCCGGCCCCGGCCGGGTGCAGATCTCCATAGCGGACTCCGCGCCGGCGTTCGACCCGGTCGAAGGCCGCCTGCCCCCCGCACCCGGGATTCCCCCCGAGCGGCGCAGGATCGGCGGACTCGGCATCCACCTGGCGCTGACCAGCGTGGACGAATTCAGCTACGTACGCAGGGACGGCCGCAACATCAGCACGCTGACTGTGAACGCTGAGGGGACGGACCCATGCCCTCCACGACCGTGATCATCCTCGACGAGTACCCGCCGCCTCCGCTCGAACTCCTCGACGCGCTGCGCTCGATGGACGCGGAGCTCGTCGGCCGCACGCTGGCGGAGCTGCGGGGTGGACCACTGGACGACCTGCCCGTCGCCGACGTCCTGCTCGCCCCGGCCGAGGCCGACGGCGAGTCGGTGCGGCTGGCGGTGCGGCGGCTGCGCCGCTGGGCCGGGGCCCCCATCGTGGTCGTCTGGACGGTGACGGAGTTCGCCGCGCTGGAGGAGCACGTCCGGCTGGGCCACGACTACCTCGTACCGCCCTTCCTGCCCGCCCTCGTCGGGGCCCGGCTGCACAGCTGTTCGGAGCGCGCCGGACTCGGCCGCACCCTGCGCGAAGCCGACGCCCGCGCCGAACTCATGGGCTACGAGAAGGAACTGGAGATCGGCCGGGAGATCCAGGCCGGCTTCCTGCCGGAATCGCTGCCGGTGCCCGAGGGCTGGGAGATCGACGTCCGCTTCCGGCCCGCCCGGCAGGTCGCCGGGGACTTCTACGACGTCTTCGAGATCTCCCGCGGCCGGCGCCTGGCCTTCGTCGTCGCCGACGTCTGCGACAAGGGGGTCGGAGCGGCGCTGTTCATGGCGCTGATCCGCTCGCTGCTGCGGCACACCGCGGAGAACAGCGGACTCCAGCACCTCGTGGCCGGCGGGCGCGCCGGCGGCAGCAGGCGGATCCCGGTCGTCGGCGCGACACCCCTGCTCAACGCGGTCACCGCCACCAACGGCTACCTGACCCGCAACCACCTCCGGCAGGGGTACTTCGCCACCCTGTTCTTCGGTGTGCTCGACCCCGCCACCGGCAGCCTCGTGTACATCAACGGGGGCCACAACGCGCCGCTGCTGCTGCGCGCCGAAGGCGGCGACCCGCTCGCCCTGGAGGTCACAGGACCCGCCGTGGGGGTGCTGCCGGACTGCGTGTACACGCTCGGCTACGCCCAGCTGAACCCCGGCGACACCCTGTTCGTGTTCACGGACGGGGTGCCGGAGGCCCGCTGCCCCGACGGCAGCTTCCTCGGTGACGAGCGGATGCTGGAGCTGCTCGCCGGCCCCCCGGTGAGCGGCAGGGAGGTGGTCGACCTCATGGACACGGCGGTACGGGAGCACACCGGCACGGCCGAACAGCACGACGACGTCACCATGCTGGCCCTGCACCGGCCACGTGCGGCGCGGGGGCCGCACGCGGACCGGACCACGGCCGCGGGCCGCACGGCGGTGGCCTGATGGCCCGGACCATCGTGGTGCACTCGCACCGCGGGGGCACGGGGAAGTCCTCGGTACTGGCGAACCTGGCCCTGCTCATCGCGGCCGGGGGACGCCGGGTGGGGGTGGTCGACACGGACATCCAGTCGCCCACCCTGGACCTGCTCTTCCGCCTCGGCCCGGGTCCTTCCCTGGCCGACTACCTGCTCGGCCGCTGTGAGATCGAGGCCGCGGCGCAGCCGGTCGGCGTGCCCGGGCTGTACGTCGTACCGGCACGGACCGGGACGGCGGCCCTGCGCGAGCTCATGACCAGCGGCTACGACGTCGGGCTGCTGCCCGAGGGCTTCGACCGGCTGGTCGAGCACTACGCGCTCGACGTGCTGCTGCTCGACACCCACGCCGGGCTGAACAACGAGTCGGTGACCGCGATGGCGAGCGCCGACGTCCTGATGATCCTGGCCCGGGCCGACCGGATCGACCTCTCGGGGGTCGAGGAGACCATCGCCCTGGCCGGGCGGCTGGCCTGCCGGCGGGCTCTGGTCATGAGCATGGCTCCCGAGGGCATCGACGGACGGCAGGTCCGCCGGCGTGCCGAGGAGGTGTACGGCGCCCCCCTGGCCGGAATCCTTCCGTATGTGCCGGAAATGGCCGCACTGTACGGCGAACGCATATTCGCCGAAGCCCATCCCGACCACCCCCTGGTCGGTGAATTCCGCACCATCATCTCCGCGTTGGACGCACCTCACGAAGTATCGCGCGCCTGACGCTCCCCCCTTACGCCCCCTGCGGGGGGCGTGTTGAATCGGCAGCGATTCCAGAACAAGGAGAGAAGTCATGAAGATTCTCGTCGTCATGACGGCCAAGGCAACGCTCCACCTCTTGGACGGGGAACAGCACCCTTCGGGTTTCTGGGCCGAGGAATTCGTCGTTCCCTACACCCTCTTCAAGGCCGCAGGCCACACCGTGGACGTGGCGACGATCGGGGGCCGGGCCCCCACGGTCGACCAGACCAGCATCGACCCGCAGTTCCTCCAGTGGGTCCGCCCCGAGGGCTCGCCGAACGAGGACGCGGCCAACGCCGCCGAGTACGTGAGAGTCGTCGAGGGCACCCCCCAGCTCAAGAACCCCCTCGCCCTCGAATCCCTGGGGGAGAAGGACGTCGCCGAGTACGACGGCATCTACGTCAGCGGCGGTCACGGCGCCATCGGAGACCTGCCCCACTCCGACGCGCTCGCCCAGATCCTGCGCTGGGCCATCGCCCAGGACAAACCGCTCGCCACCGTCTGCCACGGCCACACCTCGCTCCTCGCCCTGCGCGACGGCGAAGGCCGCTGGCCGTTCGAGGGCTACCGGATGACGGCCTTCTCGCACAGCGAGGAGATGGTCACCAACATGGCCGGCCGCCTCCCGCTGATCCTGGAGGCCGAGCTCACCCGGCTCGGCGCCCGCTACGAGAAGGCCGAGAAGATCTGGGACTCGCACGTGGTGGTGGACCGCAAGCTCACCACCGGCCAGAACCCGTACTCCTCCAAGGCCCTTGCCGAGACGTTCCTGGAGCAGCTCGCCAAGGGATAGATCGCCCCCGCACCCGACACCGGAAGGCAGCCATGACCAAGCGCGCGCTCAGCGACCAGCCCTTGGCCAACCCCGGGAAGCTGTTCATCGGCGGCACATGGGTCTCGGCCCAGGACGGCCGTACCGAGCCGGACATCAGTCCCGTGGACGGGCAGGAGATCGTACCGGTGGCGCAGGCCGCCGCCGCCGACGCGGACGCGGCCGTGGCCGCCGCCCGCGCGGCGTACGAGGAAGGTCCCTGGAGCAGACTCTCCGCCCAGGAACGCGCGCTGCGACTGAACCGGGTCGGTGAGCTCATCGAGCGCGACCTGGAGGAGATAGCCCTGCTGGAGACGGTGGACATGGGCAAGCCGTTCGCCTTCTCCAGCACGGTCGACGCCCCCATGGCCGCCCAGCTCATGCACTACTACGCCGGCGCCGTCACCCGGGTCGACGGCTCCTCGCGGGCCCCGGCCGGCGGGCAGCTCGCGTACACCCTGCGCGAACCGCTGGGCGTGGTCTGCGCCATCACCCCGTTCAACTTCCCGCTCCTGCTGTCGATGACGAAGATCGCACCGGCGCTGGCGGCGGGCAACACGGTCGTCCACAAGCCCTCACCGGCCACCCCGCTCACCGCGCTGAAGATCGCCGAACTCTTCCAGGAGGCGGAGATCCCGGACGGCGTGCTGAACGTCATCACCGGTCCGGGCGTGGAACTCGGCGAGACCCTCACCGGGCACCCGGACATCGACAAGATCGCCTTCACCGGCTCCACCGCGGTCGGCCAGACGATCATCCGCAAGTCGGCCGGCACCCTGAAGAAAGTGACGATGGAGCTCGGCGGCAAGTCCGCCAACATCGTCTTCGCCGACGCCGACCTCGACGCCGCCGAGGAGCTCGCCTTCTTCGGCATCTACTACAACAAGGGCGAGATCTGCACCGCCGGCTCGCGCCTGCTGCTCCAGCGCCCCATCCACGACGAACTGGTCGAACGGCTGGTGAGCCGGGCCGCCGCCCTCAAGCCCGGCGACCCGCGCGACCCGGAGACCCTGTTCGGGCCGCTGGCCCACCGCGGCCAGTTCGAGAAGGTCAGCTCGTACATCGAGATCGGCGAGAAGGAAGGCGCCGTCCTGCGTACGGGCGGCACCGGCTGGACCCCGGAAGGGGCCTCGAGCCAGGGCCTGTACTTCCTGCCGACGATCTTCACCGGCGTCGACAACGGCATGCGGATCGCCCAGGAGGAGATCTTCGGCCCGGTCCTGTCGATCATCCCCTTCGACACCGAGGAAGACGCGATCCGGATCGCCAACGACAGCGCGTACGGGCTCGCGGCGGGCGTCCACACCAAGGACCTGCGGCGTGCCCACCGGGTGGCCTCCCAGATCAAGGCCGGAACGGTCTGGGTGAATTGCTACAACCAGTACGACCCCTCCGTGCCGTACGGGGGCTACAAGGCCTCCGGATACGGGCGCGAGTGCGGACCGGAATCCCTGGAGAGCTACACGCAGACCAAGTCGGTCTGGATCGGCATGGACTGAGCGCCGGCCCACCGACCGGCGGGCCGGCCCACCGGCGGCCCGACCGGATGACCGGAAGACCGATTCGGCGATCCACCGATTCGGCGATCGACCGAGGAGGAGCGGCAATGCGCACAGGCATCATCGGCACCGGGCGGATCGGTTCCACCCTCGCGCGGATCCTGGTGGCGGCCGGGCACGAGGTCGTGCTGGCCAACGCCCGCGGGCCGCAGTCCCTCGGCCCCCTGGTGGCCGAACTGGGCCCGGCGGCCTCGGCGGCGCACCCCGCCGAAGCCGCCGACCAGGCCGAACTGCCGGTGCTGATGGTGCCGTACGCGAGCGTCCGCGGGCTCCTTCCGGCCGCGGCCGTGCAGGACAAGGTGCTGGTGGACGCCACGAACGCGTTCGGCGCCGGCGGCAAGCCCGCCGATCTGGGCGGCCGCGCCTCCAGCGAACTCGTCGCCGAGTGGTATCCCGGCGCCCGGGTCGTGAAATCCCTGAACACCATGCATTTCGAGACTCTCGCCGTCGCCGGCGGCCCCTTCCGGACGAAGTCCGAGGGGAGCGCAGCGGAGGGCGAACGCCTGGCCCTTTTCACGGCGGGCGATGACGAGAAGGCGAAGGAAATCGTCGCGGGAATCATCGCGGATTTGGGATTCGCTCCCGTCGACACCGGCCCGCTGCACTCCGGGGGAATTCTCCAGCAGCCCGGCGGGCCCCTTTTCAACCGGCCGCTCACGGAAGCGCAGGCGCTGGCATGGATCTCTCACTGAACGTGAACGGAAGACCCGAGCAGTTCGCGGCGGAGCCGAACGAACTGCTCGTCGAACGGCTCCGCGACGGCCTCGGGCTGACCGGCACCAAGGTCGGCTGCGACACCGGGCAGTGCGGCACGTGCGTCGTCCAGCTCGACGGGCGCTCCGTCAAGAGCTGCCTGATCCTCACCGCCGCCGCGGCGGGCTCCCGCGTGACCACGATCGAGGGCGTCACCACGCGCGGCGGCGAACTCAGCGGCCTCCAGGAGGCCCTGCGCCAGGAGCACGGGACCCAGTGCGGGTTCTGCACACCCGGCATGGTCATGGCCCTCGGCGAGCTCGTCGAGAACACCGCCGACCGCGAGGCGCCCACCGAGCCCGAGATCCGCGAGTGGCTCACCGGCAACCTGTGCCGCTGCACCGGCTACCACAGCGTCGTACGGGGCGTGCAGCGCGCGTGCTCCGCCGCCCGGGCCGAGATACCCGCGGAGATCAGCGGCGCCGCCGCCGTCTCCGCGGCCGCCGGGTCCGGGTCCGCCGGGTCCGCATCCGAGCCCGCGCCGGCGTCCGTGTCCGCCTCCGCGTCGGCGTCCGCGTCCGGCAAGGAGGTGTGAGGGAGATGACCGCAGTGACGGGGGAGGCACCCCTCCAGGGATCGGGCGTACTGGGCCGGCCGATGGACAGCCGCGAGGATCCGCAGCTGCTGCGCGGCGAGGCCACGTACGTGGGCGACGTCAACCTGCCCGGCACCGCCCACATGGCGATCCTCGGCAGCCCGGTGGCCCACGCGAAGATCCTCTCCATCGAGACCAAGGCCGCGGAGCAGATGCCCGGCGTGCTGAAGGTGGCCACCGCGGCCGACTTCACCGACGTGATGCCGCTGCCCTGCATCTGGATCCCCGGCGGGGTCGAGAGCCACTTCCCGCCCCACCCGTACGGGCTCCCCGGCGCCCGGCCGGTCCTGACCGGCGACTCCGTCCGCCACGTCGGCGACCCGATCGCCGTGGTCGTCGCCGAGACCCCGCGCCAGGCCGCCGCCGCGCTGGCCGCCATCGCCGTCGAGTACGAGCCGCTGCCCGTGGTCACCCGGGCCGACGCGGCGCTCGCCGAGGGCGCGCCCCAGCTGCACGAGGCCGTACCGGGCAACCTGAACGCGTACTGGACCTGCGGCGACAAGGACCGCGCCGAAGCGGCCCTCGCCGAGGCCGAGGTCAAGGTCGAACTCGACCTGGTCAACCAGCGCACCATCAACAGCCCCATCGAGCCGCGCGGCGCCGTCGGCGACTACAACGCCGCCACCGACGAGTACACGCTGTACGCCTCCACCCAGGGCCCGCACAACCACCGGTTCCTGCTCGCCGCGCTGGTCCTCGGCATCCCGTTCAACAAGCTGCGGGTGATCGCCCCGACCGTCGGCGGCAGCTTCGGCACCAAGGGGTACCTCTACCCCGACATGGCGCTGGTCCTGGTGCTCTCCAAGGCACTGGGCCGGCCCGTGAAATGGGTGGACACCCGCACCGGGCTGATGAACTCCACCGTCCAGGGCCGCGACCACCGCCAGCACGTGGTGCTCGCCGGCACCCGCGACGGCCGGATGACCGGCCTGTGGGCCACCAGCTACGCCAACCTCGGCGCGTACCCCTCCACCATCGGCCCCGGTGTCGCCACCGCCCTCATGGGCCGCTCCATCAGCGGCATGTACGAGATCCCGGCCGCCTTCTGCGAGGTGTACGCCGCCTTCACCAACACCGTCCCGCTCGGCGCCCAGCGCGGCAGCGGGCGGGCCGAGGCGGCCTTCCTGATGGAGCGGCTCGTCGACCGGTTCGCAGCCGAGATCGGCATGGACCCGGCCGCCGTACGGCGCAAGAACCTCGTGCCGAACGAGAAGTTCCCCTACGACAACGGTCTCGGCTGGACGTACGACTCCGGGGACTACCAGGTCAACTTCGACAAGGCGCTGGAGCTGTCGGGCTACGCCGACATGCCCGCCCGCAAGGCCGAGGCCCGCACCCGCGGCAAGCGGCTCGGCGTGGGCATCGCCACCTACGTAGCGATCTGCGGGGTCGGCCCCTCCACCCGGATGTCCCAGGAGGGCATGCTCGGCGGCACCTGGGAGAGCGCGAACATCCGCGTCAACCCGACCGGCGAGGTCACGGTCACCGTCGGCTCCGCCTCCACCGGCCAGAGCCACCACACGGTCTTCGCGCAGGTCGCCGCGGACGAGCTGGAGATCGACCCGGCGCAGGTCCAGGTGTACGAGGGGGACACCCTCCGGGCCCCGTACGGGCAGGGCACCTACGGCTCCCGCTCCTACAGCATGGCCGCGCCCGCCGTCGCCCTCACCGCCCGCAAGATCAAGGCGAAGCTGGTCAAGGCCGGAGCCGTCTTCCTCGGCATCCCCGAGGAGAAGGCCGTCTACGCGGCCGGCAAGGTCTACGAGGAAGGCAACGAGGAGAACGCCAAGACCTTCGCCGACCTGGCCATGGCGATGTGGTACGGCTGGGGGCTGCCGCACGAGATCGAGCCCGCCCTCGACGAGACCACCCACTTCGACCCGCCGGACTTCAACTACCCCTTCGGCACGCACGTGGCGGTCGTCGAGGTCGACGAACTCACCGGCGAGACCGAGGTGGTCGCCTACACCGCCGTCGACGACGCCGGCCACATCGGCAACCCCAAGATCGTCCTCGGACAGATCGAGGGCAGCATCACGCACGGCCTCGGCCAGGCGCTGATGGAGGCCGCCGTATACGACGAACAGGGGCGGCTGCTCAGCTCCGACCTCACCAAGTACGCCCTGCCGCGCGCCACGGACGTGCCGTTCTTCACCCTCGGCAAGACCACCACGCCCAGCCCGCACAACCCGCTGGGCGCCAAGGGCGCCGGCGAGATCGCCACCGTGCCGCCCGCCGCCGCCGTCGTCAACGCGGTCGTCGACGCCCTGTCCGACCTGGGCGTACAGCACATCGACATGCCGCTCACCCCCGAGAAGGTCTGGCGCCGCCTGAGAGGGGAAGCCCAGTGATCCTCACCGAGTTCGACTACGTCCGGCCCGTCGGCCTCGACGAGGCCCTGGCCCTGCTCGGCGGCACCCGGGGCGCCAAGGTGCTGGCCGGCGGCCAGAGCCTGCTGCCCGCCCTGCGCGCCGGGGAGGAGAGCGCCCGGCTGCTCGTCGACGTACGCCACCTCGAAGAGCTCCGCGGTGTCGGACGGAGCGCCGAGGGGATCCGGATCGGCGCGCTGACCACCCTCGCCGAGCTGGCCGCCCACGCGGTCGTCCTCGCCGAGGCTCCCGAGGTGGCGGCCGCCGCCCGGGCCAACGGGGACCCCCAGGTCCGCAACCTCGGCACCGCCGGCGGCAACCTCGCCGCCGGAGGCCGCGCCACCGACCTGGCCGTCGCGGCCCTCGCCGCGGACGCCCGGGTCGAACTGGCCGGCCCCGGAGGCCGGTGGACCGTGCCCGCCGAGGAGTTCGCGGAGTCCGGGGCGCCGGCCGGGACCGTGGTCACCGCACTGCTGGTGCCCGCCGCCGGGCGGGCCGCGGCCTTCGAGAAGACCGCCGACCCGGCCACGCTCTACCCGGTCTGCGCCACCGCCGTACGGATCACCCCCGACGGGCCGCGCATCGCGGTCACCGGAGCCACCGCCCGCCCGCTGCGCCTGCGCGGGGTGGAGGAGCGGCTGCGCGGGGGCCCGTACACGACCGAGGCCGTGCTCGCGGCCTTCCGCGCCGAGCCCAGGGAGCTGTTCGTCCCCGGGCGCGGTACCTCGGCCGAGTACCTCGGCCACCTCGCGGGGGTGCTCGCCGCCCGCGCGCTGCAGAGGGCAGACCAGGCCCTCGCCTGAACCGCCCACCACGGGGAGTTGACGCAGTGGCCGAATTGTCCAGGACGACCACGGGGGAACCGGCCGGTCCGGCCGCCGAGGCGGCCGCGACCCCCAGAGGCTCCGGCTTCTGGGTGGTTGGGGCGGTGCTCGTCCTGCTGATGCTCTCCTCGTCCGTACCCTCCGCCCTCTACGTGCTCTACCAGCAGAGATGGGGCCTGTCCTCCGGCATGATCACGGTGGTCTTCGCCCTGTACGCCGTGACCGTCCTGATCGGCCTCCTGCTCTTCGGATCCCTCTCGGACACCCTGGGCCGGCGCCCCGTGCTCGGCGGCGGCCTGGTCCTGGCGATCGTCTCCATGGGGCTGTTCGCCGGGGCACAGGGGCCGGGGCTGCTGCTCGCCGCCCGCGCCGTACAGGGGCTCGCGGTGGGACTGGCCACCGGGGCGATGGGCGCCGCCCTGCTCGAACTCGCCCCGCGCTCGCGGCCGGCGCTCGGCGCCCAGGTCAACAGCGCGGGGCCGACGGTGGGGATCGGGCTCGGCGGGATCGGGGCCGGGCTGCTCGTCCAGTACGCGCCCGCCCCGACCGTGCTCAGCTACCTGCTGCTGGTCGCCGCCTTCGCCGTGACGTTGGTGGGGGTGTTCAGGATGCGTGAGAGCGCTCCCGAGGCGCGCTCCGGCGGCCGGATGCGGATCAGCGCCCGCCGCATCCACGTACCGGCCGCCGTACGGGGCCGCTTCGCCGTCCTCGTCCTGACCATCGTCGCCGTCTGGTCGGTCGGCGGCTTCTACCTTTCGCTCGGGCCGCACCTGGCCCTTTCCCTGCTCGGGAGCTCCAACTACCTGGTCGGCGGGGCCACCGTGGCCCTGCTCGCGGGCGCGGCGACCGCGGCCCAGCTCCTGCTCGGCCGCGTCGAGCCCCTGCGGACGGCGGTCCTCGGCCTGTGCGGGCTGCTGGCCGGCCTGGGCCTGGTCCTGCTCGCGCTCGGACTGCGCTCGGCCCCCGTGTTCCTCGTGGGCACCGCCGTACTCGGCGGGGGCTGGGGCGCGGCGTTCCTCGGCTCCTTCCGGGCGCTGAGCACGCTCGCCGAGCCGGCGCACCGAGGCGAACTCACTGCCGCCGTCTACGTCTTCGCGTACCTGGCGATGAGCGTGCCGGCGGTCCTCGCCGGAATGCTCACCAACATCCACGGTCTGCACCGCACCTCGGTCGGCTTCATGGCCGCCGTCGCCGGGGTCTGCGCGCTGGCCCTGTTCGTCACGCTGCGGCTGGCCGCCCGCACCCGGGCCGAAGGGAGCACCCCATGAAGGCTGCCGACATGAGCACCGCGGAGCTGCGGTCGGCCCTGCTCGGGCTGGAGATCTTCGCCGGGCTCACCGAGGACCAGCTGGACTGGCTGGTCTCCGTCTCCGAGCCCCGGGTGCTCGCCGACGGGGAGGTCCTCTTCCGGGACGGCGAGGAGGCCGACGGCTTCCACGTGCTGCTCGCGGGCGGGCTCGTCGTCACGAAGGTGGTCGACGGCCGGGAGGAGGTGCTGACCCGGCACTCCACCGAGGAGGAGAGCGCCGCGGCGGAGGAGCACGACGGCAAACCCTCCGCCGCGCACCGCTTCACCGGCGAGCTGCCGCTGCTGACGGACGGGTCCTACGTGGCCACCGCCGCCGCGAGCGGCCCGGCGACCACGGTCGTGGCGTACCCGAAACCCGTGTTCTTCGAGATGCTGACCCGCTGCCACGGGGTGGCGGCCGTCCTGATCCCCGTACTGGCCTGGCGGATCAAGTCCTCCGAGGTGCAGGCCCGCAAGCGGGCCACCGTCGAGGCGCTCGGCACCCTGGCCGCAGGCCTCGCGCACGAGCTGAACAACCCCGCGGCCGCCGTGGCCCGGGCCGCGCAGGAGCTGGCGCCCGCCCTGGAGGGCCTCACCCGGACCGCCCAGGCCTGGGGCGCCGCCGCGACGGGTGCGGAGCGCTCCGTGTTCGACCGGCTGGCCGAGGAGCTCGACAAGCTGCCGCCGCCCACCACCACCGACCCGTTCGCCCAGGCGGACGCGGAGGAGGAGATCGCCGACTGGGCCGAGGAGGCGGGCACGGAGCGGCCCGGGCTGCTCGGCTCCGGGATCTCGGACCTCGGGCTGGAACTGGGCTGGCTGCTGGAGCGGCTGGAAGGGGTCTCGGAGCCGGCCCTGCCCGCCGCCCTCGACCACCTCGCGGCCCTGCTGGAGATCCGCTCGCTCGCCGCGGAGCTGCGCGCGGCCGGTCCCCGGATCTCGCAACTCGTCGCCGCCACCCGCGATTACGCCAATCTCGACCGGGCCCCCGAACAGCGCTTCGCGGTGGCCGACGGGATCGAGAACACGCTGGTCGTGCTGCGTGCCAAGCTGGCCGGCATCGCCATCGTGCGTGAGTACGAACCGGGCCTGCCCGAACTGACGGGCTATCCCAGCGAGCTGAACCAGGTGTGGACCAACCTGGTCGACAACGCGGCCGAGGCCATGGAGGGCGCCGGCACCCTCACCCTGAGGGTCCGGGCCGAAGGCGTCTGCCTGGTCGTGGAGATCGCCGACACCGGGCGGGGCATCCCCGAGGACTCCCTGCCGCGGATCTTCGAACCCTTCTACACGACGAAGGACGTGGGGAAGGGCACCGGCCTCGGCCTGCACCTCAGCTACCGCATCGTGACCCAGCGGCACCACGGCTCGATCACCGCCCGCTCACGTCCCGGCGAGACCCGGATGGTCGTCCGGCTGCCGCTCACCACGGCCGCCGCCTGCGCCGCACCACCCGACGAGCCCACCTCCGACAGCTCCACCACCCGTTGAAAGAGACTGGAGTCGACATGGCCAAGTACGACATCTCCAAGCTGCACCCGGTGTTCGTCCGCCAGATGGACGCCCTGGCCGCCCTGGACATCGAGGCGGTGATGAAGAACTACACCGACGACGCGGTGCTGTTGCGCTTCGAGGGCGCCTCGGTCGGCATCGAAGCGGTGCGCGAGACGTTCACGGGCTACCTGACGGTGAAGCCGACGCTGGTGGAGCTCCAGGAGTACATCGAGACCGACGACACGATCTTCTACCGCGCGATCATGAATCTGAACGGCGAACCGGAGCACGCGTTCGGGACACTCGTGGTCCGCGATGGCCGGATCTGGCGCCAGACCGCCGGTTTCGGCGGCTGACCAACGATATCTGGGTAGCGTGTGCGGGGAGGGCGAAGGCAGCGCCCTCCCCGTACGTACAAGCTCCTGCGGCGACCGGAACGGCGTCGGCCGGAACGCTTGCCCTGTGAAATGGCAAAGGGGAGGTCATGGAACGCGAAACCGGACGTGTCGAGGCTTTCAGTGACGGCGTATTCGCGATCGTCATCACGATTCTGGTCCTGGAATTAAAGGTTCCGGAGGAAAAGGGATCGGACTTCTGGCACGGGGTGGCGCAGCAGTGGCCGCACTATGCCGCATACGTGGTGAGTTTCCTCATCATCGGTGTGATGTGGGTGAATCACCACACCATCTTCAGCCACCTGAAGCGGGTCGACCGGCCGCTGTTGTTCCTGAATCTCCTGGTGCTGATGGTGGTGTCGGTGATTCCGTACACCACGACCGTGCTGGCCGAGCACCTCGTCGAAGAGGGCGGCTCCGCCAACGCCGCCGCGGTCCTCTACAGTTCGGTCACCGTCGCCTACGCGCTCGCGTTCCTGGCCTTCTGGTGGTACGTCACACGGGTCGGCCACCTCTTCCACGAGCGGGTGGACAGGGACGGCGCCCGGGCCACCCGGGTGCGCTTCGGCCTCGGCGCCGTGGCGTACCCCATGACCGTCCTCCTGTCCTTCTTCTCCGCTCCCCTCACTCTCGCCGCACACTTCCTGATCGCGCTCTACTATGCGGCGAACCAGATCCCCATCCCCCTCGTGGTAGAGGAAGAGCGGCTCGAATCTGTGAGCGACCTCAGGAAGTAGCCGCCGGGGCCTACGGCCGCTCAGTACGGTCAAGTAGGGTATTGGATCTAGTGGTCGCGGGGGAGGCCCAGATGGCTCGCGTAGTCCTGCCGGAGGAGTCCACGAAGGAAATCTCCGAATTGATTGACGTCCTGATCTCTCTTTTCTTCGAATCCTTACCCCGGCGGGACCAGCGAAACTGGGCCCGCGTTTATCTCAACGGCCTCGTGCGGACCAGCGGGAAGAAAACAATCCGTAACATCGCCGGAACGGGCGCGAGCTCCGTCGAGCAGAGCCTCCAGCAGTTCATCAGCAAGTCCCCCTGGGACTGGACCCCAGTGCGCCGCTCCCTCGCGCAGTACCTCGAACGCACCGCCCAGCGCCCGCTGGCCTGGGTGGTCCAGCCCATGGTCATCGAGAAGGCCGGCGACCGCTCCGTCGGGGTCGGCCGGCAGTTCGTCCCCCAGCTCGGCCGCACCGCCAACTGCCAGCAGGCCAGTGGCATCTGGCTCGCCTCCAGCGAGGCCAGCTTCCCCGTCGAATGGACCCTCACCCTCCCGGGGCCCTGGACGAACGAGCTGATGCGCCGCCGGCGGGCCGGCATCCCCGACACCGCCCGCTCGCTCACCCCCGCCCAGGACGCCGTACACGCCGTCCAGCGGATGGCCGCCACCTGGCAACTCCAGCGCCGCCCCGTGGTGATGGAGGTCGCCAACGGCGACATCCCGCAGAGCATCGAGTCCTTCGCCCTGCAGGACATCCCCTTCGTCTTCAAGGTCGACGGCTCACTGCCCGTCTCCTTCGGCGGCGCCGGCCGCCACAAGCCCGGACCCCACACCGCACCCGCCCGCGAACTCATCGACTCCCTGCGCTCACAGCGCCGCGTCGTGGAGTGGACCCGGCACGGCCGCGCCGAGGGAGCGGTGACCCTGCTGACCTCGGCCGCCATCCTCGCGACCCCCGGCGAGGACCGGCCCCTGCCGATGCCGCCGACCCCGCTGCTGCTCGTCGGCGCCTGGACCGAAGCCGCCCTGCTGCCCTCCGAGTTCTGGATCACCAACATCGGGGACCGGCCGCTGGCCCAGCTCTTCCTGCTCGCCAAGCTCACCGACCGGGTGTCCCTCGATTTCACCGAGACCTGCGAACCCGTGGGCATCCGCGACTTCGAGGGCCGCTCCTTCCGCGGCTGGCACCACCACGCCACCCTCGCGAGCGTCGCCCACGCGTCGAAACTGCTCGGCGCCAGGGGCCGGGTCCCCGAGGGCCACCCCGCCCCCGGGCGGCCCGTCGTCGGCGTGGTCCCGGCCGTCCGGCCGCGCACCGGAGCGCCCGCTCCCGTACCGCGGACCGGCCCTCCGGTGCTGCCGCCGCGGCCGCTGATCCCCGGCCAGAGCGCGAGACGCGAGTACATCCGCTGATGCTCGACATCGCCGAGGAGCTACGCGCGTGGTGTGCCGCGCACCGGGAATTCGCCCTGGCCACCGTGGTCGCCGTCACCGGGAGCGCGCCGCGCGGCCCGGGCGCCTCGCTCGCCGTCGACGCGGGCGGCACCGCGCTCGGCTCCATCTCCGGGGGCTGCGTGGAATCCGCCGTGCACGAGCTGTGCCTCGACGCCATCGCCTCGGGCGAAGGCGGCCTGCACCGCTTCGGGTACAGCGACGACGACGCCTTCGCCGTCGGCCTGACCTGCGGCGGGATCCTGGACGTGCTGGTCACGCCGGTGCGCGGGCAGGATCCGGTGCGGCCCGTCCTCGGCTCCGTGCTGGAAGCCGCCGCCGGCGGGGGCCGCGCCGCGCTGGCCCGGGTGGTCTCCGGCCCGCCGCCGCAGCTCGGCCGGGCCCTCGCCGTCCACCCGGACGGATCGTACGAGGGCTGCCTGGGCGGGGGGCCGGCCCTGGACCGGGCCGCCGCCGTGCACGTACGGGACCTGCTGCTGGCCGGGCGGACCGGGACCGCCGAACTCGGCACCGCGGGCGGGCTGTGCGGGCAGCCGCTGACGCTGCTGGTCGAATCGGCCGCCGAAGCGCCCCGGCTGATCATCTACGGGGCCATCGACTTCGCCTCCGCCCTCGCCCGGATCGGGTCCTTCCTGGGCCACCGGGTCACCGTCTGCGACGCCCGGCCCGTCTTCGCCACCCCCGCCCGCTTCCCCGACGCCGACGAGGTGGTCGTGGACTGGCCGCACCGCCATCTGGCCGCGGAACGGGAGGCCGGACGGGTGGACTCCCGTACGGCGGTCTGCGTCCTGACCCACGACGCCAAGTTCGACGTACCGCTGCTGGCCCTCGCCCTGCGCCTCCCGCTCGGCTACGTCGGCGCCATGGGATCGCGGCGCACCCATGCCGCACGCGAGCGGCGGCTGCGCGAGGAGGGGGTGCCGGCGGCCGCGCTCGCCCGCCTGCGCTCGCCCATCGGACTGGACCTCGGCGGCGCCACACCTGAAGAGACGGCCCTGTCGATCGCCGCCGAGTTCACGGCCGCCCGGTACGGAGGATCGATCCTGCCCCTGGCGCACCGGCCCGGTCCGGTGCACCGCGAGAGGACCAAAGTGCCGTAAGGGACCAAAGCCCCGCGGGGAGAGCCGAGGGTCCCGTAGGAACAGACCACGGGGCCCGGAATGTCCTGGACGATCGGCCCGGGCGGCATGAAGCGCGGGCCATGGGAGAATGAAGTACGTGCGTTTCCCCGGCCGCCCGTCGGGGCCGCAGCCGGATCCTTCGATCGACTGGGATGTTCAGCACGTGCGTTTCCTCAATGACCAGAAGCCGCCGTACGACCTGACGTACGACGATGTATTCATGGTGCCGAGCCGCTCCGCGGTCGGTTCCCGCCAGGGCGTCGACCTGTCCTCGCCCGACGGCACCGGCACCACCATCCCGCTCGTCGTGGCGAACATGACCGCCATCGCGGGCCGACGCATGGCCGAGACGGTCGCCCGCCGCGGCGGCATCGTGGTCATCCCGCAGGACATCCCGATCGAGGTCGTCACCGACGTCATCTCCTGGGTCAAGACCCGCCACCACGTGCTCGACACCCCGATCACCCTGGCGCCCACCCAGACCGTCGCCGACGCGCTCTCCCTGCTGCCCAAGCGGGCCCACGGCGCCGGTGTCGTGGTCGACGCCGACGGCCGCCCGGTCGGCGTCGTCACCGACCACGACCTGACCGGCGTGGACCGCTTCACCCAGCTCTCCGAGGTCATGTCGAAGGAGCTCCTGCTCATCGACGCCGACATCGACCCCCGCGAGGCCTTCAACAAGCTCGACGCCGGCCACCGCAAGCTGGCCCCGGCCGTCGACAAGGACGGCAGGCTCGTCGGCCTCCTGACCCGCAAGGGCGCGCTGCGCGCGACCCTCTACACCCCGGCCACCGACGCCGACGGCAAGCTGCGCGTCGCCGCGGCCGTCGGCATCAACGGCGACTTCGTGCAGAAGGCCAAGCAGCTGCTCGACGCGGGCGTGGACACGCTCGTCATCGACACGGCCCACGGGCACCAGGAGTCGATGATCAACGCGATCAAGGCCGTGCGCGCGCTCGACCCTCAGGTCCCGATCGTGGCCGGCAACATCGTGGCCGCCGAGGGCGTCAAGGACCTCATCGAGGCCGGCGCCGACATCATCAAGGTCGGCGTGGGCCCCGGCGCCATGTGCACCACCCGCATGATGACCGGCGTGGGCCGCCCGCAGTTCTCCGCGGTCCTGGAATGCGCGGCCGAGGCGAAGAAGCACGGCAAGCACGTGTGGGCCGACGGCGGCGTCCGCCACCCGCGCGACGTGGCGATGGCGCTGGCCGCCGGCGCCTCGAACGTCATGATCGGCTCCTGGTTCGCCGGCACGTACGAGTCCCCGGGCGACCTCCAGCAGGCCGCCGACGGGCGCTTCTACAAGGAATCGTTCGGCATGGCGTCGGCGCGCGCCGTGCAGAACCGCACCAGCGAGGAGTCCGCGTACGACCGCGCCCGCAAGGGCCTGTTCGAGGAGGGCATCTCCACCTCCCGAATGTTCCTGGACCCCTCCCGCCCCGGCGTCGAGGACCTGATCGACTCGATCATCGCGGGCGTCCGCTCCTCCTGCACCTACGCGGGCGCGGGCTCCCTCGCGGAGTTCGAGGAGAAGGCCGTGGTCGGCGTCCAGTCGGCGGCCGGCTACGCCGAGGGCAAGCCGCTGCACGCCAGCTGGAGCTAGTCCCCGCACTTCCCGGTGGCCCCGGGCCCGTCCCTCGCGGACGGGTCCGGGGCCACCGGCGTCGTGCGGGACCGTTCGGCGTGCCGTTCGACCGGTCGGCGCAGGTGGCGGGCGGATACGCCATGCGGCGGATAACTCCGGGCGCCGGCTCCGTCACGCTCAGGTCATCCGACCTGGAAGGGGCACCCCGTGACGACCACCACCCTCTGCCGCCGCACCGACGCCCACGCCCTCGCACGCCTGCACAGCGAGCACGGCAAGGCCCTCTACGGGTTCCTCCTCGGTCTCACCTTCGGCGACCGGCACCGCGCCGAGGACCTCCTCCAGGAGACCCTCTTCCGCGCGTGGAAACACCCCGAGGTGCTGGAGAGCGACCACGCCTCCATGCGGCCCTGGCTCTACACCGTCGGCCGGCGCCTCGCCATCGACGCCCGCCGGGCCCGCCAGGTGCGCCCCGCCGAGGTCGGGCCGGACGCCCTCGACATCCACGCGCCCTTCGCGCAGGACGGCACCGAGCAGGCCGTCACCGCCCTCGACGTCCGCGAGGCGCTGAAGACCCTCAGCCCGGAGCACCGCGCGGTTCTGGTGCAGATCTACTTCCGCGGTGCCTCGGTGTGCGAGGCCGCCCGTGCGCTCGGAGTCCCCGCCGGGACCGTCAAGTCCCGTACGTACTACGCCCTGCGGGCCCTGCGCGAGGCCATGCCCGGCTACGGCCCGGGCCCGGGCGCCGGCCCCGGCTCCGGCGCCGCCTCCGGGCCCGACCGCCGCGTCGCCGCCTGAGCCGCCACCGCCGCCCGCGAGCGGACCTGGAGCTTCGCCAGGATGTGCGAGACGTGCGTCTGGACCGTCCGGGCGGACAGGAACAGCGCGCTCGCGATCTCCGGATTCGAACGCCCCTGCGCGACGAGCAGGGCCACCTTCAGCTCCGCCGGAGTCAGCGCCTCCCACCCGTTCGCCACCCGCCGCCGCGCCGAGCGGCTGCCGCGCCGCACCCCCAGGCTCCGCAGCCGGGCGTCGGCCCGCACGACGTCCCACCGCGCGCCCAGGTCCTCGTACGCGGCCACCGCCTGCGCCAGCGCCGACCGGGCCGCCGCCAGATCGCCCTGCCAGGCCCGGGCCACCGCCAGGTCCTCCCACGCGTGACCCAGCACCAGCGGCCGGCCGCCGCGCCGCGCCCGCTCCAGCGCCCGCGCCAGCAGCTGCGGGTCCTGCGCGAACAGCCCCTCGCAGCGCAGCAGCGCCAGCGCCGGCCCCGGGTACTCGGCCAAGGCCGCCGCCGTGCGACCGCAGGCCGCCACCGCGGCCCGGGCCGTGGCCGTGTCCCCGCACTCCAGGGCAAGCCGGACGATCTCCGACAGGATCCAGGGGCGTTCGTACGCCCGGGCCTCCACCGGGCCGTCCGCCAGCGCCGGCAGCAGCTCGCGCACCGCGTCGGCCGGGCGGCCCGCCCGCTCCGCCAACAGGGCTCGGGCCAGCAGTACGTGCCCGCTGTAGCGGCGGGCCGCCGGGGCCTCGAACGCGGCCGGCGGGAGCCGGGCGAGCTCGGCCCGAGCCGCCTCACGCTCGTCCCGGTGGCCCCGTACGAGGGCCCGCAGCCCGTGCACCACCACCGGGAGCCAGCCGTCCGAGACGGGCAGTCCGTCCGCGCGGTCGACCCCGGCGAGCGCCGCGTCCCAGTCGCCGAGCCGGTAGTCGAACGCGGCCTGCAGGGCCTCCGTCACCACCAGCCGGCCCGTCGAACGGGTGGCCAGCGCCAGCTCCCGCGCCTCGCGCAGCGCCGCCGCGACCGGCTCGGGCTCGTCGAACCGCTCATGGCCCTCGGCCTGGTTGGCCAAGAGCAGCAGCCGCATGTCGTTGGCCTCGGGGCCGCGCCGGGCCCAGGCGATCCCCTCGGCGACGTGGCGCAGCGACTCCCGACCCCGGCCCAGGTGGAACAGGGCGAAGGACATCGCGTGATGGGCCTCCGCCCCGCACAGCGGATCGCCCAGCCGGGCCGCCTTCGCCACCACCGGTACGGCCAGGGCGCGGGCCTGGGCCGCGGAGCCCCGTTCGGCCAGGGCCAGCACCCGGCAGGCCTCCAGCCGCAGGCGCAGCGCGGGGGAGGGGACCGGCTCCGCCAGCGCGTCCTCGGTGACGGCCAGCGCCCTCCCCATGTCCCCCTGGATCATCAGCGCCGACACCAGCTTGAAGGCCAGCGCCGCGCGGGCCCCGGGATCCGCGGCCCGCTCGTGCAAGGTGGCCAGCAGCCCCGCCGACTCGGGGCGGCGCAGCATCAGGGCCGCGTCCGCGAGGCTCCCCTCCAGGGCCTCCCGGTCCGCGCGGTCGGCCTGCCCGACGGCCCGCTCCAGCAGTTCGGCGGCGGCTCCGGGCGCCGCCGCGATCAGGGAGGGCGCCGAGTCCGCCAGCCACTGCACGGCCCGCCGGTCCAGCGCCCCGCCCGCGAGGAGCTGTTCGGCCGTGCGGGCCGGATCGTGCCCGGCCCCGGCGAGGGCCGCGGCGGCTTCCTGGTGCAGGGCGGAGCGGGCGGCCCGGGGCAGTTCGGCGTACAGGGCCAGGCGCAGCGCGGGATGCCGGAAGCGCAGCTGCTCGCCGGTGTCCTCCAGCAGCCCGGCGAGCAGCGGCTCCTCCAGCTCGGCCAGCACCTCGCGCGCCGGCCGGGCCTGTACGAGGGCCAGCTCGCGGGGTGTGAAGGCCGGTCCGAGCAGGGCGGCATGGCGCAGGGTGGTGTAGGCGGAGCGGGAGAGGTAGCCGAGGCGCCGGGGGAGGGAAGCGGGCGGGTCGGGCAACTCCGTCTCGGATACGCGGAGTTCCGCCAGGGCGGCGCCGGTGGTCTCGATCAGGGGGGACCAGTGCGCGGCCAGCTCACGGAGCAGGGCGGGGTTGCCGCCCGCCTGCGCGGCGGCCCGGCGCAGGCGCGGGCCGGGAGGCGCGCCCAGCACACCGCCCAGCAGCTCGGCCGACTCCTCCCCGGTCAGCGGCTCCAGCCGGACCGTGCGGCCGCCCGGGGCCGCGCCCAGCCCGGCGCACACCTCGTCCACCTCGGGGCGCCGGGGCAGGGGTCTGCGGGTCGCCGCGAGGAGCAGCGGCAGCCGGTCGGCCAGCCGGCCCAGCCGCCGCCACAGCAGCAGACTGGCCGGATCCGCCCAGTGCAGATCGTCCAGCACCAGCAGCACGGGGCCCCGCGCACACCACTCGCCGACCCCGGACACCAGCAGGTCCGCGGCGGCGAGCCACGCCCCGCCGGGCTGTTGCGCGGCCCTGGCCTCGCGGAGCAGGGCGATCACGGCCGCCCGGCCGGCGCCCTCGGGGTGCAGGCAGTCCAGTGCGGCCCGCAGCGGCAGCTCCGCGGCGAACGGCTCGGCGGCGGCGCTGCGCACCCGCAGGCCCAGGGCGGCCGCCTCCGCCAGCGCCTCGTCCACGTACGCCGTCCGGCCGGCGCCGGGTTCGCCCTCCACGAGCAGGCGGCCGCCGCGGCCCCGCGCTCCGCCGCGCACCCAGTCCCGCAACCCGTCCCGCTGCCGTTCCCGCCCGACCCGCACGCGGCGAACCTCCAAGACTGTCCCCCCGGCTGCCGCCGGGCCGTGGTCAGTACCGGGGCGGCTGCTGTCCGGGCCATGAACTATGCACGCCCGCACGGTACTTGGGAATGCGCAAGGAGATCTTCATGCCCGCCCCGACGCCCGTCTCGATCACCGGGCCGTACGCGTCCCCGTACACCTGGCGGATCCGCTCGTCCACGTTCGTCAGCCCGATGCCGGACGAGGAGCCGCCGCCCTCGCCGGCCAGGATCCGGCGCAGCACGGCCGGATCCATGCCCACCCCGTTGTCCTCGATGGTGATCAGCGCCTCCGCGCCGGCGTCCCGCGCGGCGATCGTGATCAGGCATTCCTCGGTGGAGTCCTCCAGCCCGTGCTTGACGGCGTTCTCCACCAGCGGCTGGAGGCACAGGAACGGCAGCGCCACCGGCAGCACCTCGGGCGCCACCTGGAGGGTCACCTTCAGCCGGTCCCCGAACCGGGCGCCGGCCAGGGCCAGGTACTGCTCGATGGAGCGCAGCTCCTCGGCCAGGGTGGTGAACTCGCCGTGCCGGCGGAAGGAGTAGCGCGTGAAGTCGGCGAACTCCAGCAGCAGGTCCCGGGCCCGTTCCGGATCCGTGCGGACGAACGAGGCTATCGCGGCGAGGGAGTTGAAGATGAAGTGCGGGGAGATCTGCGCGCGCAGCGCCTTGATCTCCGCCTCCATCAGGCGGGTGCGCGAGCGGTCCAGCTCGGAGAGCTCCAGCTGTACGGAGACCCAGCGGGCCACCTCCGTGGCCGCCCGTACGAGCACCGCGGACTCCCGGGAACCGTAGGCCACGAGGGCGCCCAGCACCCCGTCCTCGCCGGTGAGCGGCGCGAACACCGCCCATTTCAGCGGGCAGTCGGGGCGGGTGCACTCGGTTCGCACGCTCATGCTGCGGCCGGAGTCCAGCATGACGGCGACCCGGGCCATCGCCCGCCGCTCGTGGTGGTCGGCGCCCGGCCCGTCCCAGGCCAGCACGGACCGCCGGTCGGTGAGGCACAGGGCCTCCGTGCCCAGCAGCGAGCGCAGCCGTCTGGCGGCCTTGCGGGCGGCGTCCTCGGTGAGCCCGGCGCGCAGCGGGGGAGCGGCCAGCGAGGCCGTGTGCAGGGTGTGGAAGGTGGCCCGCTCCACGGGGGTGCCCAGGTCCGGGCCGCCCGCCCGCCCGCCGCGCCGGGCGTGCCGGCGGCCGCCGGCCCAGCCCAGGCCCAGCAGCAGGGCCGCGCCGGCCACGGCCAGCACGGTGAGCAGTGCTCCGGTCATGGAGCACCGCCCGCGCGGGTGCCGGAACCGGAAGCGGAGCCGGCCCCCGTCACGCTCTCCGGCAGGTGCAGCCGGGCCAGCGTCGCCGCCGTGCCCGCCGGTATCCGCGACCGGGTCGCCAGCGAGACGAGCACCATCGTCAGGAAGCCCAGCGGCACCGACCACGCCGCCGGCCACGCCATCAGCGTGTGCATCCAGCCCGCCGGCGGCAGCCCCGCCCGGGTCGCCAGCACCGCGCCCAGCGCCGCCCCGCCCCCGATGACCAGCCCGGCCACCGCTCCCGGCGGGGTCAGCCCGCGCCACCAGATGCCCAGCACCAGAAGCGGGCAGAAGGACGAGGCCGACACCGCGAAGGCCAGCCCCACCGCGTCGGCCACCGGCACGTCCGACAGCAGCACGCTCCCGCCCAGCGGCACCAGCACCGCCACGAGCACCGCTATCCGGAACGTCCCGACCCCGCGCGTCGCCAGGACGTCCTGGTGCAGCACCCCGGCCACCGCCATGGTCAGCCCCGAAGCCGTCGACAGGAACGCGGCGAAGGCACCCCCGGCCACCAGCGCCCCCAGCAGATCCCCGAGTACCCCGCCCACCATCCGCTCCGGCAGCACCAGTACCGCCGCGTCCGCGTCCCCTGTCAGGGCGAGCTCGGGCGCGTAGGTCCGGCCCAGCAGCCCGTACACCGGCGGCAGCAGGTAGAAGCAGCCGAGCAGACCCAGCACCACCAGCGTGGTGCGCCGCGCGTCGCGGCCGTTCGGGCTCGTGTAGAAGCGCACGGCCACATGGGGCAGGCCCATCGTGCCGAGGAAGGTGGCCAGCACCAGCCCGTACGTCGCGTACAGGCCGAGCGCCGGGCGGTCCCCCTCCTTGGCCTGCGACCAGCGCGCGGTGTCGGGCCCGGAGGCGGCCCGGGTCCGTGGAACCGGGGTCTGCGGGGCGAACTCCAGCCGCGCCCCGGCCCGTACGGCGTGCTCCCCCGGCTCCAGCGTCAGAGGGGCGGCGGTGTACCCGCGGCCGTCGACCTGACCGGTGACCTTCAGCGCCAGCGGCGCGTCCAGCGAGAGCCGTACGTCCTCGGCCAGCGTGACGGCGGTGTGCTCGCGGAAGACGGCGGGGGCGTCGAAGGAGGCGCGCGGCGCCCCGTCCCCGGCCCACGCGGCGAGCAGGAAGAAGGCGGGCACCAGCAGGGCGGTGAGCTTGAGCCAGTACTGGAAGGCCTGCACGAAGGTGATGCTCCGCATCCCGCCGGCCGCGACGGCCGCGATCACCACGAACGCGACGACCACCCCGCCCACCCAGTGCGGGGCGCCGGTCAGGATCTCCAGGGTCAGCCCGGCGCCCTGGAGCTGCGGCAGCAGGTACAGCCAGCCCACCCCGACCACGAACAGCACCGAGACCCGGCGCACCGTCAGCGACTCCAGGCGGGCCTCGGCGAAGTCCGGCAGCGTGTACGCCCCCGAGCGCCGCAACGGGGCCGCCACCAGTGCCAGCAGGACCAGGTACCCCGCCGTGTAGCCGACCGGGTACCAGAGCATCTCGGGCCCTTGGAGCATCACCAGTCCGGCCACCCCGAGGAAGGAGGCCGCGGAGAGGTACTCCCCGCTGATCGCCGCCGCGTTGAGCCGGGGGCCCACCGTCCGCGAGGCGACGTAGAAGTCGGAGGTGGTCCGCGATATCCGCAGCCCCAGGGCCCCGACCAGCACCGTGACCAGGACGACGACGGTGACCGCGGTCAGCGCGTACGTCTGGTTCACGGCTCCGTCCTCATCGCCCGGGGGAGGGGGTACCGGAGTCTACGCACGCCCCCGGACCCGGCAACAGACGCGAACCGGGCCGATCGCCACCCCTCCCATCGGCCGAAAAGGCGCGTCAGAGCGCGGGATCGCGGTGTTCGGCGCAGTCGCGCAGCGCGATCTCCAGTTCCACGTACGAGTCCTCGGCGCGGCGGAAGGCCAGGGTCAGGGCCGCCTCGGCGCGGGGCGGGAGCTGCCGGCCGACGCCCTCGTTCGCCTCGTACAGGACCTCGGCCCAGCGGGCGGCCGCGCTGCGCAGGCTCGCGAGCAGCGACTCGGCCTCGGCGGGCCCGGCGGGCGGGGTCCGGGGCAGCGCGGTCAGCGCGTCGAGCAGCGCCTGGATCTCCGCCATGCGCACCACCCCCCGCTCGTTCCCGGCGGCTCCACCATAGGTCCGCGCCGGGTCGGCAGCGGGCGGACGGGGCCGCCCTGCGACCGACGGCAGCGTCGGGGCGCCGTACGTCACCTCCGGTGCGACGAACGGTTCCCGCGCGCGCCGGACGGTCGGCGGTCCGCCCGGCCGCCGGTCGGCCGAACGGCCCGCCGACCGGGCCGGCGGGTCGCGGGCGCGCCCCGGCGCGCTATCCGGTGGCCTGGCGCATCAGCAGATCGCGCAGCTGGCGGGCGTGGCGGCGGCTGACCTGGAGCTCGGCCGATCCGACGCGGACACTGGTGGTGCCGGCGTCCAGCCGGAGCTCGTCGATGCGGCCCAGCGCCACCAGGTGGCGGCGGTGGATGCGGACGAACCCGCGGGCGGCCCAGCGCTCCTCCAGCGTGGAGAGCGGGATGCGGACCAGGTGGCTGCCCTCGTCGGTGTGCAGCCGCGCGTAGTCGCCCTGGGCCTCGACGTACGCGATGTCGGCGATCGCCACGAACCGGGTGACGCCCCCCAGCTCGACCGCGATCTGCTCGGCGGTCCGGTCGGCGACGGTCACCTCGGGGGCGGGGCGGCGCTGCGCCGGTACGGAGGGATGGGCGGGCGCGGCCGGCCCGGACGGGGCGGCCGACCCGGGCGGGGCGCCGGTGACC
>NZ_LFML01000073.1 GCF_001044425.1 Streptomyces roseus | reverse complement strand
GCGCACGGCCTGCCGGCCCGGCCCTGGTACGACGCCCGCCGCCTGGACATCGACCTGCTGCTGTGGCGGCTGCGCGAACACCCCGACCTGGCGGCGTTCGTGGACCGCGCGATCGGCGCACTGCGCGTGCACGACACGACGTCCCGCCCGCCGCTGCTGCCGACCCTGGAGACGTACCTGGCCCACGCGGGCCGCAAGGCGGAGACGGCGCGCGAGCTGCACCTGAACCGCCAGACCCTCTACAACCGCCTGGCCCGCATCTCGGAGCTCCTGGGCACGGACCTGGACGACCCGGAGACGGTCCTCTCCCTGAGCCTGGCCCTGCGCGCCCGGCGCCACACCCAGCCTTCCTGACGCCTCGCCCGGCGCCCCGGCGGGCGGCCGGAGGCTATGCGCGGCGGTCCCTCAGTTCGTCGTAGACCGACAGGATCTGGGCCACCGTGTCGTCCTCCGTGGGCCAGGTGGCCGCCTGGGCGCGGCCGGCCGCGGCCAGGGCGGCCCGGCGCGGCGGGTCCGACAGGAGCTCCGTCACCGCCGCGGACAGGGCGGCCGCGTCCCCGTACGGCACCAGGATCCCCGCGTCCCCGATCAGCTCCGGTACGCCCCCGACCGCCGTCGCCACCAGCGGCACCCCGGCCCGCAGTGCCTCCTGCGCGAGCAGGGACCGCGCCTCCCAGCGGCTCGGCAGCACCGCCACGTCCGCCGCCGCCAGCAGCTGCGCGGCGTCCGGACGCCGTCCCAGCAGCCGTACCGGCAGCCCCTCGGCCTCGATCCGCCGGGCGAGTTCCGCCCGCTGCGGGCCCTCCCCCGCGATCACCACCAGCGGCAGCGGCTCCAGCACCCGCCAGGCCCGCGCCGCGTCCAGCAGCACCGAGTACCCCCGGTGTTCCACCAGGCTCCCGACCGCGATCAGCAACGGGCGCTCCACCGCCCCCAGTTCCGCCCGGACCTTGCCGGGGTCCGCCCCGGCGTCCGGACCGGCCGGCCCCGCCGGCACCGCCACCGGCGCCAGCCGGGCGTCCCGCGCGCCGCGCGCCCGCGCCAGGTCCACCTGGTCCGAGGAGGCGCCGAGCACCACCGCCGCCGCCCGCGCCACATGCCGTTCCAGTACCCGGCCCAGGCCGCCGAACGGGCCCTCGGCCGCGGGCCCGCCGCCGTGCCAGGAGACCACCAGCGGCACCCGGCGCCCGCGCAGCGCCAGCACGGCCCGCATCCCGGCCCGCGGCCCGTGCGCGTGCACCACGTCCGCCCCGGCGCACACGGCCCGCAGCGCGCTCACCGCGTCCGGGGTGAACTGCGCCCCCGCGCCGGTGAAGTCGTACTCCCCCTCCGCCTCCACGGGCGCGCACACCGTCACCCGTACCCCGCGCGCGGCGAGTCCGGTCGTCAGGGACCGTACGTGGGCGCTGCTGCCCGCGCCCGCACCGCCGAGTACCTGGACGGTGCGGAGCGGCGGCCGCCCGTACGGCTGCGCGGGGACCGGGGTCGAGACCGGGGAGCTGCTCACGGGCCGAAGCTCCAGGGTGAGGGAGGCAGAGTCGTCGCCCAGAATGCCAGTCCGCACGCGCGTTCCGGGACCATACGGGTACGGATCCCGCGGGAGATACCGCCCCGCACCCCCGAGCCTCACCCACACGGCGTAGCGCGCGCCATCCCGGGGCGTACGCCGGAGCCCGGGACGGCATCCGTCCCGGGCCCCGGGCGCAGCGGCCGCGGCGCTGCTTTGCGGCCTAGGCGTCCGCGCGTGCCGCCGCCAGGAGTTCCTCCGCGTGCGCCCGTGCGGAGACGGAGTCCTCGTGGCCCGCCAGCATGCGCGAGAGCTCGCGGACGCGGTCCTCGCCCTCCAGGACCTTGACCCCGCTCCTGGTCACCGATCCGTCGTTGGTCTTCTCCACCAGCAGCTGCCGGTCGGCGAAGGCGGCCACCTGCGGCAGGTGGGTGACGACCACGACCTGCGCCGACTTGGCCAGTTTCGCCAGGCGCCGCCCCACCTCCACGGCCGCCTTGCCGCCGACGCCCGCGTCGACCTCGTCGAAGAGGTACGTGGGGACCGGGTCGGAGCCCGCGAACACGACCTCCACCGCCAGCATCACGCGGGAGAGCTCGCCTCCCGAGGCGCCCTTGGCGATCGGCCGCGGCTGGGCGCCCGGGTGCGGGGCCAGCAGCAGTTCGACCTCGTCCGTGCCCGAGGGCCCGTACGCGACCGGACGGCCGTCGACCTCCACCCCGTCGGGGTCCTCCACCTGCCGGACGTCGATCGTCACCCGCGCGTGCGGCATCGCCAGCGAGGCCATCTCCGCCGTGACGGCCGACGCGAAGCGCGTCGCCGCCTCCACCCGGGCGTCCGTCAGCGCCTGTGCCAGCAGGGACAGTTCGGACCGCAGGCCGTCGCGCTCGGCGGTCAGCTCGGTGATCCGCTCGTCGTCGCCGTCCAGCTCCAGCAGCCGCGCCGCACCGCGCTCGGCCCACTCCAGCACGGAGTCGATCGAGTCGCCGTACTTGCGCGTGAGCTGGGTCAGCGCCGCCCGGCGCTCCTCCACCGCGGCCAGCCGCAGCGGATCGGCGTCCAGGTCGTCGGCGTACCCGGCCAGCTCCCCGGCCACGTCGGCGAGCAGGATCCCGAGCTCCCCGATCCGCTCGGCGAGCGCGCCGAGCGCCGGGTCGTGCGACCGTACGGCGTCCAGGGCCCGGTGCGCGCCGGCGACGAGGGTGTTCGCGTCGACGCCCTCCGGGTCCTCGACGTCGCCGGCGAGCGCCGCGTGGGCCATCTGCGCCGCCGAGGCGAGCGATTCGGCGTGGCCGAGCCGCTCGGCCTCCGCCGCCAGCTCGGCGTCCTCGCCGGCCAGCGGCTCCACCGCCGCGATCTCCTCCAGGCCGAAGCGCAGGAGGTCGGCCTCCTGGGCCCGTTCCCGTGCCCGGGTGGTGATCTCGTCGAGTTCCGCGGCGACCGCGCGCAGCCGCCGGTAGGCGGCCCCGTACTTCTCCAGCGGTACGGCGACGGCGTCGCCCGCGTACCGGTCGAGGGCCTGGCGCTGGCGGGCGGGCCGCAGCAGCCCCTGCTGGTCGGTCTGGCCGTGTACGGCGACCAGGTCGTCCGCGAGTTCGCCGAGCAGGCCGACGGGCACGGAGCGGCCGCCCACGTGGGCGCGCGAGCGCCCTTCGGCGGACACGGTCCGGCTGATCAGCAGGGCGCCGTCGTCGAGCTCGGCCCCCGCCTCCTCGGCGCGTACGGCGGCGGGCGCGCCGGGGCTCATGACGATGCGGCCCTCCACGACCGCCGCCTTGGCCCCGATCCGTACCAGGGCCGGGTCGGCGCGGCCGCCGAGCAGCAGGCCGAGGCTGGTGACGACCATCGTCTTGCCCGCGCCGGTCTCGCCGGTCACCGCGGTGAAACCGGGCGACAGCTCGACCACCGCGTCGTCGATGACCCCGAGCGACCGTATCCGCATCTCCTCAAGCACGGGACGACGATACCGAGGTTTCACCCGTGCCATGTGACGTCACCCGTCGGGAGTCTTCCGAACGCATGTGCTATCGGAGAGTCTCCCGGCGGGTGCGGAGCCCCGCGGCGGGGGCCGCGGCGCGGGGCTCTCAGTGGGGAGCCCCGCGCCAGCCCGACACCGGGAGCGCGAACTTCGCGACGAGCCGGTCCGTGAACGACGCGTGGTGCAGCCGGGCGAGCCGCACCGGGACCGCGCCCCGCCGGACCTCCACCCGGGCACCGGCCGGCAGCTCCGTCATCCGGCGGCCGTCGCACCACAGCACCCCGTGCGGCACCCCGTGCTGCACCTCCACCGCCAGCACCGAGTCCGGCGAGGTCACCAGCGGCTTCGCGAACAGCGCGTGCGCGCTGATCGGCACCATCAACAGCGCCTCCACCTCCGGCCAGACCACCGGCCCGCCCGCGGAGAAGGCGTACGCCGTCGAGCCGGTCGGGGTCGCGCAGACGATCCCGTCGCAGCCGAAGCCGGACACCGGGCGCCCGTCGATCTCCAGGACCACCTCCAGCATCCGCTCGGGGGACACCTTCTGGACGGCGGCCTCGTTCAGCGCCCAGTCCCGGTGGAGCACGTCGCCGTTGGTCCGTACGAGCACGTCGAGGGTCATCCGCTCCTCGACCTCGTACGCCCGCGTCACGACCCGCTCCACGACCTGGTCCAGGTCCTCCCGCTCGGCCTCCGCGAGGAAGCCGACCCGGCCCAGGTTCACACCCAGCATCGGCACCCCGGAGCCGCGCGCGAACTCCGCGCCGCGCAGCAGGGTGCCGTCACCGCCCAGCACGATCAGCAGCTCGCAGCCTTCGAGCACCTCGGGGGTGCACTCGGACACCAGCTCCACCTCGGGCGGCAGCGGCAGGTCCCGCGCCTCGTACTCGACGACCCGTACGCCCAGGCCGTTCTTGAGCAGCCCCTGGACGACCAGCTCCGCGCTGCGGATGGCCGCGGGCCGCCCCGTGTGCGCGAGCAGGAAGACGGTCCGCCCCCGCCCGGCGGCCGCCGGGTCGGCGCCGTCCCCGCTCTCCGCACTGTCCGACGTGTACGACGACCTGTCCGCTGAATCAGTCACTGAGGCCCCTCCGCCACTGCACGGTCAACATCCGCCGGGTCGAGTGCCGGTGCCCCCGCCCGCAGCCACAGAAAGTACTCGACGTTCCCCGACGGACCGGGCAGCGGGCTCGCGGTCACCCCGAGCACGCCCAGCCCCAGCTTCGCCGCCCGGGCCGCCACCTCGCGCACGGCCTCCGCGCGCAGCTCCGGGCTGCGCACGACACCGCCGCTGCCGAGCCGGTCCTTGCCGACCTCGAACTGCGGCTTGACCATCAGCACCAGGTCCGCGTCCGGCGCGCAGCAGCGCACCAGGGCCGGCAGCACCAGGCCGATGGAGATGAAGGACAGGTCGCCGACGACCAGGTCGACCGGGACCCCGTCGAGCTGCTCGACGGTCAGCTCGCGGACGTTCGTACGGTCCTTGACGGTGACCCGGTCGTCGCTCTGCAGCGACCAGGCGAGCTGCCCGTAGCCGACGTCCACGGCCATGACGTGGGCCACGCCCGCGCGCAGCAGCACGTCGGTGAACCCGCCCGTGGAGGCGCCGGCGTCCAGCGCGCGGCGGCCCTCGACGGCCAGCCCCCGCGGCCGGAAGGCCGCGAGCGCCCCCGCCAGCTTGTGGCCGCCCCGGGAGACGTAGTCGGGGTCGCTGTCGTCCTTGAGGACGACGAGGGCCGCGCTGGTCTCGACCTGGGTGGCCGCCTTGGTCGCGGTGGCGCCGCCGACGGTCACCCGGCCCGCGGCGATCAGCTGGGCGGCGTGCTCGCGCGAGCGGGCCATGCTGCGGCGTACCAGTTCGGCGTCCAGGCGGCGGCGTGCCACTCCTGCCACGTTCGGTTCAGCTCCTGTTTTCGTGCGGTCCGGGGACGGGCGGTGCGTCCAGCGCGGTCAGCGCATCACGCAACCCCCTGTGCACATCCTCGTACACCGCGACGTGTCCGTCCGCCGTGAGGTGGTCGGCGTCGGCCAGGCGCTCCAGGTGCGCGTCCACCCCGGGGTGGCCGGTGGGCGTACGGACGAGCCCCAGGGGCTCGGGCGCCGCCTCCCCGGACGCGTCCGGTGCGCCCCCGTCCGTGTCCGCCGCGTCGGCCGTGTCGTCGCTCATGCCCCGACGCTACCGCGAAGCTCCCGGGCGGCCGTGCACGGCTCTGCGGTACGGTCGAGATCACGATGGCTACGATCGATGAGTGCCGAGCCGCACTCGACACACTCTCCGGCAACCTCGCGCGGGCCGACGGCGGGGTGCGCGGCGCCGCCGCGCTGGACCGCTCCCTGAGCTGCCACATCACGGACCTGGACCAGACCTTCACCGGCCGCCTCGAAGACGGCCGGATCCGAGTGGACGCGGTCTCCCCCGGTCCGCCCGCCGCGAAGGCCCAGATCCGGCTGGCGATGACGGGTGACGACCTGGTGGCGATGGTCGCGGGCGACCTCAAGTTCGCCAAGGCCTGGGCCTCCGGCCGGGTCCGCCTGGAGGCCGGCCTCCGCGACCTGCTCCGCCTCAAGAGCCTGCTGTAGTACCCGCCGGCCGCAGGGCCCGGGACTTCGGCCTGCGCGCCGCCGGGATCACCAGCGGGGTGCCCGTCTCGGGGTCGCCGATGATCTGGCAGCGCAGGCCGAAGACCTCCTCCACCAGCTCCGCCGTGACCACCTCGGCCGGAGGACCCTGCGCCACGACCTGCCCGCCGCGCATCGCGATGAGGTGCGTGGCGTAGCGGGCCGCGTGGTTGAGGTCGTGCAGCACGGCCACCAGGGTCCGGCCCTGCTCCTCGTGCAGATCGGCGCACAGGTCCAGCACGTCGATCTGGTGCTGGATGTCCAGGTACGTGGTCGGCTCGTCCAGCAGCAGCAGCGGCGTCTGCTGGGCCAGCGCCATCGCGATCCACACCCGCTGGCGCTGCCCGCCCGACAGCTCGTCCACCGACCGGTCGGCGAGCTCGGCGACCCCGGTCGAGGCCATCGACTCCCGTACGATCCGCTCGTCCTGCGGCGACCACTGCCGCAGCAGCCCCTGGTGCGGGTACCGGCCGCGCGAGACGAGGTCGGCGACGGTGATCCCGTCCGGCGCGATCGAGGACTGCGGCAGCAGGCCGAGCGTCCTGGCGACCTTTTTCGCCGGCATCGAGCCGATGGCCTGCCCGTCCAGCAGCACCTGCCCCGCGGACGGCTTCAGCATCCGCGCCAGGGCGCGCAGCAGCGTGGACTTGCCGCACGCGTTGGGTCCGACGATCACCGTGAACGAGTGGTCGGGGATCTCCACCGACAGGTTCTCGGCGATGACCCGCTGCTCGTAGCCGAGGGTCACGTTCTGCGCGGTCAGCCGCTGCACCTGCGTACTCCTTGAGTTGCTCGTGTCCGTGCTCATATACGTCCCGCCTTGCGCTCGGTGACGAGCAGCCAGAGCAGGTAGACACCGCCGACCAGCCCGGTCACCACGCCCACCGGCAGCTGGTCGGCGCCGAAGGCGCGCTGCGAGGCCCAGTCGGACACGAGCAGCAGGACGGATCCCATCAGCGCGCCGGTGAGCAGGTTCGACCCGGGCGAGCGGGTCAGGCGCCGGGCCAGCTGGGGCGCGGCCAGGGCGACGAAGGAGATGGGGCCCGCGGCCGCGGCGGCCGCGGTGGTCAGCAGGACCGCCGCCAGCATCAGCAGCATCCGCGTCCGCTCCACCCGTACTCCGAGGGCGTACGCGGCGTCGTCGCCCATCTCCATCATCCGCAGGGCCCTGCCCTGGCCGAGGACGAGCGGGAACAGCGCGGCGCAGACCGCCAGCAGGGGCCAGACCTGGCTCCAGTCCCGGCCAGCCAGCGAGCCGGTCAGCCAGACCATCGCGCGCGTCGCCTCGACGAGCTGGGCCTTGGTCAGCAGGTAGTTGATGACGGCGACGAGCATCGCGGAGGCCCCGATGCCGACCAGCACCAGCCGGTAGCCGTGGATGCCGCGCCGGTACGACAGCAGGTAGACGAGGACCCCGGTGAGCAGCCCGCCCACCAGCGCGCCCGCGGAGACCTCCGTCGCGCCGCCCTTGAACAGGACGATCACGACGAGCGCGCCGACCGCCGAGCCGTAGCCGAAGCCGAGCAGGTCCGGGGAGCCGAGCGGATTGCGGGAGACGGACTGGAAGACGGCGCCGGCCATCCCGAGCGCCGCGCCCACCAGCAGCGCGACCACCACCCGCGGCAGTCGCAGGTCGTTGACGATGAAGTCGTTCGCGGGGGTGCCGTTGCCCAGCAGGGTCTGCACGACGTCCCACGGCGCGATCTCGAAATCGCCGGTGCCGATGAGGACGACGGCCATGGCCAGCGCGGCCGCGACGAGCAGCAGCCCGACCGCCAGCGCGCGCGGTTCCACCCGCAGGGACAGCCCTGCGGGGCCGCGCAGGGCACGGGATCCGGGCTTGTCCGCCCGAAGGTCGACGGTCACAGCTGGGCCATCCTCTTGCGCCGGACGAGGTGGATGAAGACGGGTCCGCCGATCAGCGCGGTGACGATGCCGACCTGCAGTTCGGCGGGCCGCGTGACGACGCGGCCGATGACGTCCGCGCCCAGCAGCAGCACCGGGGAGAGGACCGCCGAGTAGGCGAGGACCCATCGCATGTCCGGACCGGTGATGATCCGCACCAGGTGCGGGATCATCAGCCCGATGAAGACGATCGGCCCGCAGGCGGCGGTCGCCGCCCCGCACAGCAGCGTGATGGCCACCATCGCGCCGATCCGGGTCCGCGTCAGATGGGCGCCCAGCGCCCGCGCGGTGTCGTCGCCCAGGGCCATCGCGTTGAGCGGCCGGCCCAGGGTCAGCGCGATCCCCGCGCCCACCAGCAGGAACGGAGCGACCTGCCGGACGGTGTCCATGTTCGCGGACGCCAGGGAGCCCACGGTCCAAAAGCGCAGCTTGTCCAGCGCCTTGCTGTCCATCAGCTGCACGGCGTTGATGTAGCCGACCAGGGCCGCGCTGGCCGCCGTACCGGCGAGCGCGAGGCGCACCGGGGTCGCGCTGCGGCTGCCGCCCAGTACGTAGACCACGACGGAGACGACGGCGGCGCCGAGGAAGGCCCACCACACGAACTCGCCGAGCGAGGAGGCCCCGAGGAAGGTGATCGCCGAGACCACGGCGGCCGCGGCGCCCGCGTTGACGCCGAGGATGCCGGGCTCGGCCAGCGGATTGCGGGTCAGCGCCTGCATCACGGCGCCGGACAGGCCGAGGCCGAGCCCGACCATCAGCCCCAGGAGGGTGCGCGGGACCCGCAGGTCGCGCACCACCACGTCGGAGGGCGTCCCCGCGTAGTGGAACAGGCCGTGCCAGACCTGGTCGAGGGGGATCTGTCTGGCGCCCACGGCGATGCTCGCCACCGCGATCACGGCCAGCACCGCAAGGGCGCCGACCAGACCGGCGGCGCGCGCGGCGTGCCGCGGGCGGATGGCGGCGACCTGCGCCGCGCTCTGTTCGGGGGGACTCTCGACCAACACGCAGGTTAGGTTAGCCTACCCTGCGCCCGAGCAGGCCCTAAAGCCCGATGCGGGCCAGCGCCTTGCCCCCGTCCAGCGCGCAGGAACCCTCCCCCGCCCGCGTCCAGGCCGCCGCGCACAGCGCCCGCAACCCGTCGAGCGGCTCGCCCTCGCCCCGCAGCTCCAGCTCCTGCGCCGACGCCACCGCGGTCCAGCCCCCGCAGCGGAAGCCCTCCCCCGCCGCCACGACCTCCGGCTGCCCCGTCAACAGCCCCCGCAGATCCCGGTCCACGTACGTGGGCCGGTGCGCCGGCTCGGCCCGCAACAGCTGCGCCCCGTCCGTCACACCGGTCAGCACCAGGAGCGAGTCCACCTCCCCGTTGAACGCGCCCTCGATGTCCGTGTCCAGCCGGTCCCCGACCACCAGCGGTCGCCGCGCCCCCGTCCGCAGCACCGTCTCCCGGTGCATCGGGGGCAGCGGCTTGCCCGCCACCTGCGGCTCCGCGCCCGTCGCGATCCGCACCACCTCCACCGCCGCCCCGTTGCCCGGCCCGATCCCCCGCGCCCCCGGAATCGTCAGGTCGGTGTTCGAGGCGAACCACGGCACCCCGCGGTGGATCGCGTACGAGGCCTCCGCGAACCGCGACCACGGCAGGTCCGGGCCCCCGTACCCCTGGACGACCGCCGCGAGGCCCTCCTCGTCGGCGGAGTCCACCGGTACGAGCCCCCGCTCGCGCAGCGCGACCCGCAGCCCCTCCCCGCCGATGACCAGAACCTTCGAACCCGGCTCCACCTGCTCCGAGATCAGCCGGGCCACCGCCTGCGCCGAGGTGATCACCTCGCCGGCCTCGGTCGGGATCCCCAGCTCGCCCAGGTGCTCGGCGACCGCCTCCGGGGTGCGCAGCGCGTTGTTCGTGACGTACGCGAGGTGCATCCCGGCGTCCCGGGCCGCGGCCAGGGACTCGGCCGCGTGCGCGATCGCCTCGCCCCCCGCGTAGACCACGCCGTCCAGGTCCAGCAGGGCCGTGTCGTACGCCTGGTGCAGGCTGCGCTCGCTGCCCGCCGGACTCGTCCTGCTCTGCCGGGTCATCCTGTCGGCTCCTGTCCGCTCGATCCACGACGGTCCGTCCGCCACATCCGTCCGCCGCATCCGTCCGCCCGTGACCGAGACCGAACGCATGCGACTTGCGGTCTTCCTCACCCGATCATCCCGCATCGCGAGACGCGTCTTACCATGCACCAATGACCACACCTGGTACCGCGGACGACGGGCTGCGCCTGATCCCCTTCCATGGACTGCGCTACGTCCCGGAGCGTGTCGGCAGCCTGGCCGCCGTCACCTCACCGCCGTACGACGTGGTCGTGCGGCCCGACGGCGTCGACCACCTGGAGTCCGCCGACCCGCACAACATCGTCCGCCTGATCCTCCCGCAGGCCGACACCTCCGCGGAACGCAACGAACAGGCCGCGCACACCCTGCACGACTGGCTCGCCAAGGGCGTCCTCAGCGCCGACCCCGAGCCCGCGCTCTACGTGTACGAGCAGCGCAAGGGCAACGTGCTCCAGCGCGGCGTGATCGGCGCCCTGGCCCTCTCGAAGCCCGACGCCGGCATCGTCCTCCCGCACGAGGACGTCATGCCCGACGTGGTCAGCGACCGGGCCGGTCTCATGCGGGCCGCTTCGGCCAATCTGGAGCCCCTCCTCCTCACCTACCTCGGCGGTGACCCCGCGACCGGCGCGACGGCCGTCGTCGAGCGGACCGCGACCCGCCCGCCCCTGCTGGCCACCACCACCGAGGACGGCTTCCGGCACCGGCTCTGGGCCATCACCGACCCCGCCGAGCTGGCCGCCGTCACCTCCGACCTCGGCCACCGCCAGGCCCTCATCGCCGACGGCCACCACCGCTGGGCGACGTACCTGCGCCTCCAGGAGGAGCACCCGTCCCCCACCGAATGGGACTTCGGCCTGGTTCTCCTCGTCGACACCGCCCGTTACCCGCTCCAGGTCCGCGCCATCCACCGGATGCTGCGCCGCCTCCCGGTCGCGGACGCCCTGGCCGCCGTGGAGGGCCGCTTCCTGGTCCGTCCGGTCGACGGCCCGCTGCCGCTCGCCCTGGAGTCCCTCGCCGACGCCGCGGAGCGCGGGAACGCCTTCCTCCTGGCCGGCGACGGCACCTTCCACCTGGTCACCGACCCGGACCTGGACCTCCTGGAGCGCACCGTACGGCGCGACCGGCCCGAGGCGTGGCGCCGGCTGGACGCGACGGTGCTGCACGCGACCCTGCTGGACGTCCTGTGGCAGATCCCGGACACCCCGGACCAGATCACCTACATCCACGACGCCGCGGCCACCGTCGCCATGGCCGAGCGCCACGGCGGCACCGCCGTCCTGCTGCACCCCGTACGGGAGGCGGTCGTCCGGGACCTGGCCCGCCAGGGCGTCACGATGCCCCGCAAGTCCACCTCGTTCGGCCCGAAGCCGGCCACCGGCCTGGTCCTGCGCAGCCTCGACTGAGCCCGCTCGGAGCCGGCCGCGGATACGGAAAAGGGCGGTACCCCCGGAGGGGTACCGCCCTTTCTCAGCTCAGCCGGTCAGGCGCTCAGGCCTTGTCGCGGTCCCGCGACTGGTCCTCGTCCTGGTCCTCGTCCCCGTCGACGGCGATCTCGTCGGTGGCGTCGAGGTCGGCGTCCGCCGCGGAGCGCTCGAGGGGCTCGTACTCCTCGTCGTCCTCGTCGTAGTACTCGGCCTGGTCGGAGGCGCGTTCGGCGGCGGCCACCTCGGCGGCGTCCTGCTCGTCGTCCTCGTCGTCGGCGTCGATGTCGGCATCGACGTCGTCCGGCTCATCGCCGCCGAGCGCGTCGACGAACTCGACCCCGTCCAGCTCGGCGAGCCGGTCGGAGGCGTCCATCGCCCCGTCCTTGTCCGCCTCGACCGTCTTGGCGAACCACTCGCGCGCCTCGTCCTCGCGGCCGGCGGCCAGCAGGGCGTCGGCGTAGGCGTACCGCAGACGCGCGGTCCACGGCTGCACGGAGTTGGAGGCCAGCTCCGGGCTCTGCAGGGTCACGATGGCGGCGTCGAGCTGCCCCATGTCCCGGCGGGCTCCGGCGGCGACCAGGCGCATCTCGACCTGGCCGGCCTTGTCCAGCTTCTGCACCTCGGGCTCGCCGGCCATGGCCAGCGCGCGCTCGGGGCGGCCGAGGCCGCGCTCGCAGTCGGCCATGACGGGCCACAGCTCGACGGAGCCGGTCATGCGCTTGGCGGCGCGGAACTCCGCGAGCGCCTCGCTGTACTTCTGCGTGGCGTACGCGGCGAAGCCGGCGGCCTCGCGTACGGCGGCGACGCGGGAGGCCAGGCGCAGGGCGATGCGCGAGTACGCGTACGCCTGCTCCGGGTCCTCGTCGATCAGCCGGGCCACCATGACCAGGTTGCGGGAGACCTCCTCGGCCAGCCCCTTGGGCAGGCTCAGGAGCTCCTGGCGGACATCGGCGTCGATCTCGAAACCGGTGACGTCCTCGTCGATCGGGAGGCGCTTGACCGGGTCCCGGTCGCGGTCCGCACGGTAGTCGCGGTCGCCGCCGCGGTCGTCGCGGCCGCCACGGTAACCACCGCGGTCGTCGCGGCGCGGGTACGAGGGGCGGTCGCCACCGCGGTCGTCACGGCGGGGGTAGGAGGGACGGTCCCCGCCGCGGTCGTCACGGCCGCCGCGGAAGCCGCCGCGGTCGTCATCGCGACGCGGGTACGAGGGACGCCCACCGCGGTCGTCGTCGCGACGCGGGTAGGACGGACGGTCACCGCCACGGTCGTCACGGCGGAAGCCGCCGCCACCACCGGAGGGGCGCCCGCCGCGGTCGTCATCACGACGCGGGTAGGAGGGACGGTCGCCACCACGGTCGTCGCGGCCGCCGCGGAAGCCGCCGCGGTCGTCGTCGCGACGCGGGTAGGACGGACGGTCCCCACCACGGTCGTCACGGCGGAAGCCACCGCCGGCGGCGCCGGCGGGACGCCCACCGCGGTCGTCACGGCGGAAGCCACCGCCGCCACCGGAGGGGCGGTCACCGCGGTCGTCACGACGCGGGTACGAGGGGCGGTCGCCGCCACGGTCGTCGCGGCCGCCGCGGAAGCCGCCGCGGTCGTCATCGCGACGCGGGTACGAGGGACGCCCACCGCGGTCGTCATCACGGCGCGGGTACGAGGGACGCCCACCACGGTCGTCATCACGGCGCGGGTAGGACGGACGGTCCCCACCACGGTCGTCACGGCGGAAGCCACCACCACCGGAGGGACGGTCACCGCGGTCGTCACGGCGGAAGCCACCGCCGCCACCGAAGGGACGGTCACCCCGGTCGTCGCGGCGCGGGTAGGACGGACGGTCCTCGCGGCCGCGGAAGCCACCGCCGGCCGGGCGGTCGCCACCGCGGTCGTCACGACGGAAGCCGCCGCCACCACCGGAGGGACGGTCACCGCGGTCGTCGCGGCGCGGGTAGGAGGGACGGTCGCCGCCACGGTCGTCGCGGCCGCCGCGGAAGCCGCCGCGGTCGTCGTCGCGACGCGGGTAGGACGGGCGGTCGCCACCGCGGTCGTCACGACGGAAACCGCCGCCGCCACCGGAGGGGCGCCCGCCGCGGTCGTCGTCACGGCGCGGGTAGGAGGGACGGTCGCCGCCACGGTCGTCGCGGCCGCCGCGGAAGCCGCCGCGGTCGTCGTCACGACGCGGGTACGAGGGACGCCCACCGCGGTCGTCATCACGGCGCGGGTAGGACGGACGGTCCCCACCACGGTCGTCACGGCGGAAGCCACCGCCGGCGGCGCCGGCGGGACGCCCACCGCGGTCGTCGCGGCGGAAGTTGCCACCGCCGCTGGAGGGACGGTCACCGGTAGGACGGCCACCGCGGTCGTCGCGGCGGAAGCCACCACGGTCACCGCCACGGTCGTCACGGCCCCCGCGGTAGCCGCCCCTGTCACCGCCGTCGTTGCGCCGAGGCTCGCGCTCCGGACGATCGTCGGGAGAGTTGGACATGGGTGTGACTCCTGTCTTCGGGGTACCGCTAGTCATTCTCGCGCAACCAACCCATGGCCGCGCTTCGGCGTAAAAAGGTGAAAAACAAAAAGGACCCTTGGTCCAGCGTTGAACGCTGGACCAAGGGTCCTTTGAAAGATTGTTCGGCGGCGTCCTACTCTCCCACAGGGTCCCCCCTGCAGTACCATCGGCGCTGAAAGGCTTAGCTTCCGGGTTCGGAATGTA
>NZ_LFML01000072.1 GCF_001044425.1 Streptomyces roseus | reverse complement strand
CGGCCCCGCGCGCAGGCCGAGGCCGCTGCCGCCCGGCCGGCGGTAGGGGGCGCCCGGCCCGCCGAGCCCGCTCGCCCCGCGCCCGGCCCGCCGTAGGGGCCGTCGAGCCCGCGGGCCCCGCCGCGCGCCCCGCCGCCGGGCCCCGCCGGCCCCTCGGCCACGGGCCACTGAGGGGGCGGAATCCGGCCGCCGTACCCTTGGCTGGTGCGATACGTGCACACGGCAGGTTCAACGAGGAGGCGCTGCGGTGGCTGAGCTTGGGTTTGTCCATCTGGGCTTCGGACCCGATTACGTCGAGTACACCCAGGCCTGGGAGGAGCAGCGGCGGGTCCACGCCGCGCGCTTCGAGGACGAGATCGGCGACACCTGCCTCCTGCTGGAGCACCAGCCCGTGTACACGGCCGGCCGGCGCACGGCCGACAGCGAGCGCCCGCTGGACGGCACCCCCGTCGTGGACGTCGACCGCGGCGGCAAGATCACCTGGCACGGCCCGGGCCAGCTGGTCGGCTACCCGATCATGAAGCTGCCCCGCCCCGTCGACGTCGTCGCCCACGTCCGCCGGCTGGAGGAGGCGCTGATACGCACCGCCGCCGAGTTCGGCCTGGAGACCACCCGGGTCGAGGGCCGCTCCGGGGTCTGGGTCCTGGGCGACCCGGTCGAGGACCGTCCCAAGACGGGCGGGCTCTCCCTCGACCTCGACCCGCGCCTGACGGACGAGGAGTTCGACCCGCGTCTGAACGGCCCCGAGTACGCCCCCTCCAACGCGGGCCAGCGCCGCGAGGACCGCAAGCTGGCGGCCATCGGCATCCGCGTCGCCAAGGGCGTCACCATGCACGGCTTCGCGATCAACGTGAACCCGGACAGCACCTGGTTCGACCGGATCATCCCCTGCGGGATCCGGGACGCCGGTGTGACCTCGCTCTCGTACGAACTGGGCCGCGAGATCTCCATCGGCGAGGTGCTGCCGGTCATCGAACGCCACCTGAAGGACGTACTGGAGCAGGCGGAACCGCGCCCGCGGGAGATCGAGCCCGCCGCGGGCTGACCGCGGAGGGAATGCGGCCGGTCACCGCCAGGTTGGCCGACGTAAGAGCGTATGAAATTACGGGCGTACCCTGGTGGGCGCCGAAGAATCGAAGTCACAGGGAGCCGGTCGTGTCCGCAGTCGCACCCGACGGACGCAAGATGCTGCGCCTCGAGGTCCGTAACGCCCAGACGCCCATCGAGCGCAAGCCCGAGTGGATCAAGACCCGGGCGAAGATGGGTCCGGAGTACACGAAGATGCAGGCCCTGGTGAAGGGCGAAGGACTGCACACCGTGTGCCAGGAGGCCGGTTGCCCCAACATCTACGAATGCTGGGAGGACCGCGAGGCCACCTTCCTCATCGGCGGCGACCAGTGCACCCGGCGCTGTGACTTCTGCCAGATCGACACGGGCAAGCCCGAGGCCCTGGACCGGGACGAGCCGCGCCGCGTCGGCGAGTCGGTCGTCACGATGGACCTGAACTACGCCACCATCACAGGCGTCGCGCGCGACGACCTGGCCGACGGCGGTGCCTGGCTGTACGCGGAGACCGTGCGCCAGATCCACGAGCAGACGGCGGGCCGCGAGGCCGGCCGTACCAAGGTCGAGCTGCTGGCCCCCGACTTCAACGCGGTCCCGGAGCTGCTGGAGGAGGTCTTCGCCTCCCGCCCCGAGGTCTTCGCGCACAACGTGGAGACGGTGCCGCGGATCTTCAAGCGGATCCGCCCCGGCTTCCGTTACGAGCGCTCGCTCGACGTGATCCGCCAGGCCCGCGCCTACGGCCTCGTCACCAAGTCCAACCTGATCCTGGGCATGGGCGAGGAGCGCGAGGAGGTCTCGCAGGCGCTGAAGGAGCTGCACGAGGCCGGCTGTGAGCTCATCACCATCACCCAGTACCTGCGGCCCTCGCCGCGGCACCACCCCGTCGAGCGCTGGGTGAAGCCGGCCGAGTTCGTGGAGCTGGCGAAGGAGGCCGAGGACATCGGCTTCTCCGGCGTGATGTCGGGCCCGCTGGTCCGCTCGTCGTACCGGGCCGGGCGCCTCTACACGCAGGCGATGGAGAAGCGCAGCCGGGTCTGATCGCGCGGTGTGACGCGCGCTACCATACGGACTGTGTGAACTCACGCACAAAGTCTTACCAACGGGTAACACCGCATCGACGCGGCCCCTAGGCTCTCTGTACGGAGAGTCCGGCGGGCCGCGTAAATGTTTCATCACCGTTTGACCGACCGGTCATGCCCTGGTAACACCAGTCAGTGACGATGGCTCCACGCACCGCGCACACCGGTGCTCACCACCGTCACGCGCCGCCGTGCGCTCCGGACCGTCCCCGAACCGCCCAGCACCGTGAAAGGGATCGACATCATGCAGGCCGCGCCCGTACGCGCCATTGCCATTCCGTCGTTCACCGACGCCTTCCGGGGCTTCGAGTCGCTGCTCATGAGCGGCGCCCGCCGCAACGCCTGGAGCGCCGTCCTGGAGGACCGCCGCAGGGCCAAGGACCGGGTCGAAACCGAGCACGTACTCGAGGCCGCGGCGACCCGGACCCCGCAGGCCACGTAAACTTCGCTCTATGGCGAGGAAGTCAAACGCAGAGACTGCTGCGAACCCCGGGCGACTGAAGCAGATCGCCCTGACGTACAAGATGACGCGCAAGGCCGACCCGAAGGTCGGTCTGATCGTCGCGGGCGTGGGAATCGTCACCTTCGGTGTCTTTCTTGCGATCGGCTTCCTGATCGACCACCCGGTCTACCTGGGCATCCTGGGCTTCCTGGTGGCGTTCCTCGCGATGGCGATCGTCTTCGGACGACGGGCCGAGCGGGCTGCCTTCGGGCAGATGGAGGGGCAGCCGGGCGCGGCCGCGGCCGTACTGGACAACGTGGGACGGGGCTGGACCACCACCCCGGCCGTCGCGATGAACCGGAGCCAGGACATCGTCCACCGGGCCGTGGGCAAGGCCGGCGTGGTGCTGATCGCCGAGGGCAACGCGAACCGCGTGAAGCCGATGCTCGCCGCGGAGAAGAAGAAGCTGGCCCGGATCATGCCCGACATCCCGGTCCACGACTTCATCGTGGGCACCGGCGAGGGCGAGGTCCCGCTGAAGAAGCTCCGTACGACGCTGCTCAAGCTGCCGCGCGTACTGGCGGGCCCGCAGATCACGCAGGTCAACGACAAGCTGCGCGCCATGGGCGATCTCATGAGCAACATGCCGCTGCCGAAGGGCCCGATGCCCAAGGGCACGCGGATGCCGCGCGGCGGAAAGATGCGCTGACCCGCTTTTCGTATACGAGACGGGGGCGCCCCCCGAGCCGGCCGGCTCGGGGGGCGCCCCCGTCTCGTCCCGCACGCCGCGTCCGCCTGGGCGCGGACACCCCTGGGCGGGACCTGGACGGCTAGATACGGACCTGGACGGCGCGGGCGAGGCGGTCGTGCAGGCCGCGCCCGTCCCGGTCCCAGACCAGCGCCGGGATGACGAGGGCGAGCAGCACCGTGCGCAGGACGACCCGGCCGACGCCGAGGCGGCCGCCGTCCTCCGCGACCACGCGCAGGCCCACCAGCCGCTTGCCGGGGGTGAAGCCCACGGTGCCCACCGTGAGGATGCTCAGCACCACGAAGAGGGCCAGGGTCCAGTTGCCGGTGGCGGTCGCGTTGCCGTGCGTGATCAGCCCGAACGCGATCACCTGGCAGCCGATCCAGTCGATGGCCAGGCCGCCGAGGCGGCGGCCGAAGCGCGCCACCGAGCCCGGCCCCTCCTGGGGCAGGCCGAGCCGCTGGCCCCGGTAGCCGAAGTCGACGCCCATGTCCTCGGCGGCCGCGCGGGGGCCGGAGAGCCAGGATCCGATTGCCTGTCTGTTGTCCACCCGACCACGGTACCGGTGGTGTCCGACGGCGTTCCGACGGGACCCTGGTTAACTTGAGCGAAACAAATGGGTCATGCTTGAGAAATCCCGCCTGCTTATGGTCGGGTCAGCGTGCGGCACCGCACTGACGCACCACGAGCTATAAAGCCCGCCCTGCCCCGGGGCCGGGAGTAGGAGGAGTTGGATGTTCCAGAACGCCGACGAAGTGAAGCAGTACATCGAGGAGAACGACGTCAAGTTCGTCGACGTCCGCTTCTGCGACCTGCCTGGTGTGATGCAGCACTTCACCATCCCGGCTCGGGCGTTCGACCCGGCGGAGGAGCTCGCCTTCGACGGGTCCTCCATCCGCGGCTTCCAGGCGATCCACGAGTCCGACATGGCGCTGCGCGCCGACATCACCACCGCGCGCCTGGACCCGTTCCGCAAGGACAAGACGCTCAACATCAACTTCTTCATCCACGACCCGATCACGGGTGAGGCCTACAGCCGCGACCCGCGCAACATCGCGAAGAAGGCCGAGGCGTACCTCGCCTCCACCGGCATCGCCGACACCGCGTACTTCGGCCCCGAGGCCGAGTTCTACGTGTTCGACAGCGTGCGCTTCGCAACCTCCGCGAACGAGGGCTTCTACCACATCGACTCCGAGGCCGGCGCCTGGAACACCGGTTCCGAGGAGAACAACCGCGGCTACAAGGTCCGCTACAAGGGTGGTTACTTCCCCGTAGCCCCGGTCGACCACTTCGCCGACCTGCGCGCCGAGATCTCCCTCGAACTGGACGCCCAGGGCCTCCAGGTCGAGCGCCAGCACCACGAGGTCGGCACCGGCGGCCAGGCCGAGATCAACTACAAGTTCAACACGCTGCTGGCCGCGGCCGACGACCTGATGCTCTTCAAGTACATCGTGAAGAACGTCGCCTGGCGCAACGGCAAGACCGCGACCTTCATGCCGAAGCCGATCTTCGGTGACAACGGCTCGGGCATGCACGTCCACCAGTCGCTGTGGGCCGGCGGCGAGCCGCTCTTCTACGACGAGGCCGGCTACGCGGGCCTGTCGGACACCGCGCGCTACTACATCGGCGGCATCCTCAAGCACGCCCCGTCGCTGCTCGCCTTCACCAACCCGACGGTGAACTCGTACCACCGCCTGGTCCCGGGCTTCGAGGCGCCGGTCAACATGGTGTACTCGCAGCGCAACCGCTCCGCCGCGATGCGCATCCCGATCACCGGCTCGAACCCGAAGGCCAAGCGCGTCGAGTTCCGCGCCCCGGACCCGTCCTCGAACCCGTACCTGGCGTTCGCGGCCCTCCTGCTGGCCGGTCTCGACGGTGTGAAGAACAAGATCGAGCCGATGGAGCCGATCGACAAGGACCTCTACGAGCTCTCGCCCGACGAGCACGCGAGCGTCCCGCAGGTCCCGACCAGCCTGGAGGACGTCCTCAAGGCCCTGGAGGCCGACCACGAGTACCTCCTGGCCGGCGGCGTCTTCACCCCGGACCTGATCGAGACCTGGATCGACTACAAGCGCACGCACGAGATCGCCCCGATCGCCCTGCGCCCGCACCCGCACGAGTTCGAGATGTACTTCGACATCTAAGAAGCAGCACGCACGACGGCGGCCCCGCCGCTCTCCTCGGAGAGCGGCGGGGCCGCCGTGTTGCCGGGGTCCGGCCTTCGTTCAGGCGGGGGGTCCGGGGCGGCGGAGCAGGGTCATGCCCGCCGTCAGTTCGCGCAGGCAGCGGACGGCCAGTTCCGGTGGGGAGGCGGGGCCGGAGACCGGGGCCTGCGTCGTCGACCAGAGTTCCAGGGCGATGCGGATGGCGTCCGTGGCGGCCGCCGCGAGGAGGCGTACGCCCAGGGGGTCGGCCTTCTCGCCCGCCAGGCGGGCGATCACCGGGACCAGACGCTCCTCGGAGTCCTGGTTCACCCGGTACCAGACCGCGCGCAGCGCCTCGTCGGTCGCGGCGGCGCGGAGCAGGCCGCGGGTGACCTCCAGGCCCTCCTCGACCACCTGGGAGTCGCTCAGTGAGCGGGTGACCGCGCGCTCCAGGGCCTCGTCGAGGGGGGTGCCGGGGTCCTCCTCGGCGAGCAGGGCGCGCCAGGCGTCGCCGCCGCCCGCGAGCAGCGGGCCCACGGCCTCCTGCTTGTTGCGGAAGTACCGGTAGAACGTACGCAGCGCGACGCCCGCGCGGTGCGCGATGTCCTCGGCGGTGGTGCCGTCGGGGCCGTGTTCCGCGAAGAGTTCGCAGGCCGCGCGGGCGATGTCGAGCTGAGTGGCGGCCTTGCGGCGCTCGGTCAGCGACTGGGCTCCGGGCCCGGCCGCGGGGGAGTACGGACGAGGGGATCTCACGAGTGAAGATTACCCCTCGGCTCGCTTCAGGATGCAATTCGTGACTTTCTGGCAAAACGTGCCACATCGGCGGTACGCTCGGCCCATGAACCGTTACGAAGGACGTCGCGTCCTCATCACCGGCGGCGGCTCCGGCATCGGCCGCGCCACCGTCCACCGCATCCTCGCCGAGGGCGGCCGCGTGCACACCGTGGACGTCAACGAGGAGGGCCTCAAGGGCACCGCGGAGCAGGCCGCCGCCGACGGGCACGCGGACCGCCTCACCACCGCCGCCCTCGACATATCCGACGAGGCGGCCGTCCGGAGCGGCGTCGCCGCGGCCGTCGCGAGCCTCGGCGGACTCGACGTACTCGTCAACGCCGCCGGGATCCTGCGCTCCGCGCACACCCACCAGACCACGCTCGACTTCTGGAACAAGGTCATCGCGGTCAACCTGACCGGCACGTTCCTCGTGATCCGCGAATCGCTCCCGGCGCTGCTGGAGGGCGACCAGCCGGTCGTCGTGAACTTCAGCTCCACCTCGGCGTCCTTCGCCCACCCCTACATGTCCGCGTACGCGGCCAGCAAGGGCGGCATCCAGTCCATGACCCACGCCCTGGCCGCCGAGTACAGCAAGCAGGGCCTGCGCTTCGTCGCCGTCGCGCCCGGCTCCATCGAGAGCGGCATGACCACGGGCAACGGCCCCGGCCTGCCCGAGGACACCGACTGGAGCCTGTTCGCCAAGCTGGCCCCGGCCCTCGGCCAGGGCTTCGCCGGCCCGCAGACGGTCGCCGGCGTCGTCGCCATGCTGGGCTCCGAGGACGGCGCCTTCATCACCGGTACGGAGATCCGCATCGACGGCGGCACCCACTACTAGGCCGTCGCCCACCCCTCACGCGCGAAAACGGTCCCAGAGCCGGGGGAAGCGCTCCGCGAGCACGGCTTCGTTCTCGAAGTCCAGCGCAGCGCCCTCCGGCTCGGCCGCTTGCAGCGGAATGCCCAGATCCGGCGCCACCGCCCCGGTCAGCTGCTCGTACGCCTCGTCGGCCGCGTACCCCAGCTCCTCGCCGTCCCCGTCGATCTCCTCGTCGAACTCGTCCAGGAGCTCCGCGAGCGAGTCCGGGTCGTGCACCCCGCCCTCGAACACCTCCCGCCCCTGGCCGATCAGCCAGCAGCGGAAGTAGTCGAACGCGTCGTCGCTCGCCCCGTCGAGCAGCACCCACGCCGCACCCCACAGGTCCCACGTGTACGCCCGGTTGTACCGGGACTCGAAGTGCCGGGCGAAGTCCAGGACGGAGTCAGGATCGAGCTGCGCCAGCCGCTCCACGAGCAGCTCGGCGTGTTCCTCGGGGTCGCCCTCGGCGGCCTCGCGGGTACGGTCGACGATCTCCCAGAACTCCGTCTCGTCCATCACCGCTCCAGCATCACGGGTGCGCCCCCTCGCCGCCACTGCTCATACGGCCAAAGCCGTGAACGTCCCGGACGGCGGCCCGTACGGCGTAAAACGCCGTGAGGCGGCCCGCCCCCGAAGGGACGGACCGCCTCACGGGCCGGTCTGCCTGCGGCTCAGAGGCCGTAGCGCTCGCGGGCCTCCTTTATGGCGGAGGCCGGAACCTCGCTGCGGCGGGCGAGCTGCGCCAGCGCGGCCACCACGATCGACTGCGCGTCGACGCCGAAGTGGCGGCGGGCGCCCTCGCGGGTGTCGGACAGGCCGAAGCCGTCCGTACCGAGCGAGGTCCAGTCCTGCTCCACCCACTGGCTGATCTGGTCCGGGACCTGGCGCATCCAGTCGGAGACGGCCAGCACCGGGCTGGTGACGCCCTCCAGCGCACGCGTGACGTACGGGGTGCGGACCTCGCCGCGCAGCAGCGCCTCGTCGCACTCCAGCGCCTCGCGGCGCAGCTCGCCCCAGGAGGTTGCGGACCAGACGTCGGCGGCCACGTTCCAGTCGGCGGCGAGCAGCTGCTGCGCCTCCAGCGCCCAGTGGATGGCCGTACCCGAGGCCATCAGCTGGATCTTCGGGGCGTCGGCGGCCGGGGCGGACTCCAGCGAGGAGGCCTCGTTGAAGCGGTAGAGGCCCTTGAGGATGCCCTCCTCCACGCCCTCCGGCATGGCCGGCTGCACCTTCGGCTCGTTGTAGACCGTCAGGTAGTAGAAGACGTCTTCCGGCTTCTCGCCGTACATGCGGCGCAGACCGTCCTTGACGATCACAGCGATCTCGTACGCGAACGCCGGGTCGTAGTTCAGCGACGCCGGGTTCGTGGACGCGATCAGGTGCGAGTGGCCGTCCGCGTGCTGGAGGCCCTCACCGGTCAGGGTGGTGCGGCCCGCGGTCGCGCCGACGATGAAGCCCTTGCCGAGCTGGTCGGCGAGCTGCCACATCTGGTCGGCGGTGCGCTGCCAGCCGAACATCGAGTAGAAGATGTAGAACGGGATCATCGGCTCGCCGTGCGTCGCGTACGACGTGCAGGCGGCGATGAAGTCGGCCATGGCGCCGGCCTCGGTGATCCCCTCGTTGAGGATCTGGCCGTCCTTGGCTTCCTTGTAGTACATGAGCTGGTCGCGGTCGACCGGCTCGTACGTCTGCCCCAGCGGCGAGTAGATGCCGGCCGACGGGAAGAGCGACTCCATGCCGAAGGTGCGCGCCTCGTCGGGGACGATCGGCACCCAGCGCTTGCCGGTCTCCTTGTCCCGCATCAGGTCCTTGACGAGCCGGACGAAGGCCATGGTGGTGGCCATCTCCTGCTTGCCGGAGCCCTTGAGCAGCGGGGCGAAGGACCGCTCGGCCGGGGCCGGCAGGGCCACGTGGTGCACCTTGCGGGCCGGGGCCGGACCGCCGAGGGCCGCGCGGCGCTCGTTCAGGTACCGCACCTCGGGGCTGTCGGCGCCCGGGTGGCCGTACGGGACGACGCCGTCGGCGAAGGCGCTGTCCGGGATCGGGAGGCCGAGGAGGTCGCGCATGTCCTTGAACTCGTCGATCGTCAGCTTCTTCATCTGGTGGTTCGCGTTCTTCGACTCGAACCCGGCGCCCAGCGTGTAGCCCTTGACGGTCTGCGCGAGGATGACCGTCGGCGCGCCCTTGTGCTCCAGGGCGGCCTTGTACGCGGCGTAGACCTTGCGGGGCTCGTGGCCGCCGCGGGAGCTGTGGAAGCACTCGGCGATCTTCGCGTCGGAGAGCACCCCGGCCAGCTGCACGAGCTCGGCGTTGGCGCCGAAGAAGTGCTGGCGGATGTAGGCCACGTCGCGGGTCGCGTACGTCTGGAACTGCGCGTCCGGTACCTCGCGCAGGCGGCGTACGAGGGCGCCCGTGGTGTCGAGCCGGAACAGCTCGTCCCAGGCGGAGCCCCACAGCGACTTGATGACGTTCCAGCCGGCGCCGCGGAACTGGGCCTCCAGCTCCTGGACCACGCGGAAGTTGGCGCGGACCGGACCGTCGAGGCGCTGCAGGTTGCAGTTGATGACGAAGGTCAGGTTGTCGAGCTGCTCGCGGGAGGCCAGGGCCAGGGCGGCGGTCGACTCGGGCTCGTCCATCTCGCCGTCGCCCAGGAAGGCCCAGACGTGCGAGTTGGCGGTGTCCTTGATGTTCCGGTTCTGCAGGTAGCGGTTGAAGCGCGCCTGGTAGATCGCGGAGAGCGGGCCGAGGCCCATGGAGACCGTCGGGAACTCCCACAGCCACGGCAGGCGCCGCGGGTGCGGGTAGGACGGCAGGCCGTTGCCGCCGGACTCCTGGCGGAAGTTGTCGAGCTGCTGCTCGGAGACCCGTCCGTCGAGGAAGGCGCGGGCGTAGATGCCGGGGGAGGCGTGGCCCTGGATGTAGAGCTGGTCGCCCGATCCGTCGGCCTCCTTCCCGCGGAAGAAGTGCTGGAAGCCGGTCTCGTAGAGCCAGGCCGCCGAGGCGAAGGTGGCGATGTGGCCGCCGACGCCGTACTTGGAGCCGCGGGTCACCATGGCGGCCGCGTTCCAGCGGTTCCATGCGGTGATCTTGGCTTCCATCTCCATGTCACCCGGGAACTCGGGCTCGGCGGAGGTGGGGATGGTGTTGACGTAGTCCGTCTCCAGCAGCTTCGGCAGGGCGAGGCCGGCCGCCTCCGCGTGCTGGAGGGTGCGGCGGAGCAGGTATTCGGCGCGGCGCGTACCGGCGGCCTTGGCGACGGCGTCCAGGGAGGCCGCCCATTCGGCGGTCTCCTCGGTGTCGCGGTCCGGGAGCTGGTCGAGCTCGCTCGGAAGCTTTCCTACGGGGTCGGACATCGGTGTGCGCCGCCTTCCGGACAAAGGAGAGGTGGTGAAAAATCCCTGACGGGCAGGACAGGGTCGATGGGCCCGGTTGGGGTCCGTCGACGACTGTAAATCGCTGATCGATGATCGATCAAACGAATGTGACGCGGAAATGGCCATCCGGCCAAAAGTCGGCACCCGGTGCCATGAAATCAGGCACCCGGTGCCGGGCAAAACAGGACAGAAAGACCCGTCAGGCGCGGGGCGCGCACCCCAGGACATGGCGCTTCACGAGCACCCCGATGTCCGGATCCTGGCTGCGGAACGCCTCGACCAGGGCCGCGTGCTCCTCGGCGTACGACTTCTGGACGGTTCCCAGCCAGCGGATCGACAGGGCCGTGAAGACCTCGATGCCCAGGCTCTCCCAGGTGTGCAGCAGCACGCTGTTCCCGGCCGCCCGCACCAGCTCCCGGTGGAACCCGACGGTGTGCCGCACCTGCGCGGTCCCGTCCTCGGTCCGGTCCGCCTCCCACAGCGCCGCCACGTGCGGCTCCAGCGCCGAGCAGTCCGCCGCCAGCCGGGGCGCGGCCAGCTCGGCCGCGATCTGCTCCAGACCGGCCCGGACCGGGTAGATCTCCTCCAGGTCGGCCGCGGACAGGTTCCGTACGCGCACGCCCTTGTTCGGCGCCGACTCGATCAGCCGCAGCGTCTCCAGCTCGCGCAGGGCCTCGCGCACGGGCGTCTGGCTGACCTCCAGCTCGACCGCGATCCGGCGCTCGACGATCCGCTCGCCGGGCTTCCAGCGTCCGCTGACGATCCCCTCCACGATGTGCTCGCGGATCTGCTCGCGCAGCGAGTGCACGACGGGTGGGGTGATCATCGGGGCTTCATCTCCTGTGGGGCGCGCATCGCTTCGATGCGTAGACAATACGGCGGAGTGGGCCGCGGAGATGCGTTCCTGGTCAGGGCCGTTGGGTGAGGCTGGTTACAAGGCGCTGCGCCGGATCAGGCTCAGGGCCGTGACCTGCCCCACCGACAGCCGGTACGCGCCCGGTTCGGGCGGCGGGAACACGGCTCCGTGGCGGCCGCCGCCCAGGCTCCGCAGGGGGCGGGCCACCGGGCGGCCGCCGTCGGCCGGACGCAGCTCCGCCAGGGGCGGCCGCGCGTCGTCGGGCGCCGTGACTGCGACCTCGTACGGGACCCCCGCGGCCAGTACGGCGGGTGCGCGTACGCCGAGGCGGACGGCCGGGGCCGCGAGCCGGCCGGCATCCGGGAGCAGCACCGCCTCCCCGCCGGGGGGAAGCACCGGCTCCGCGCCCAACAGGCCGCGCAGGGCCGCCCGTACGGCCGCGTTGTTCTGGAGCGAGCCGTGCTGCTCGTACGCGGCCCACGACCCGGCGAACGGGCCGGTGAACGGGCCGGAGGCGGGGCCCGCCCGGTCCGGCAGGGGGACGGTGCCGTCGCCGTCGCCTTCCGGAACGAGGATCAGGCGGCCGCCGGCCCACTGGGCGGTGACCGCCGTGGGCTGGCCCGTGCCGGAGATCGCGTACAGCTCGGCCCGCGGCGGCGCGCCGCGCAGGTCGGCGTGGAAGCGGGCCGCGTCCGCGAGCAGCGCCTCGTCCACGCCCGGCAGCCCCGGCAGGTCCCGGACGCGCGCGAGCCCGCCCGGCCCCTCCACGCAGGCGTGGTCGGGGGCCAGCTGGTGCAGGGACGGCAGACTGCGGGCGAAGGCGCCCAGCTCCGGCTCCCCGGGACCCCCGCTGCCGTCCACCAGGTCGGCCAGGGCCCGCAGGGACCCGTGGTGCGGGGTGCCCAGGGTGATCACGCGGCGGGTGACCTCGTGCCCGCCGAGGCGCTCCGCGTAGTACCGGGCCACCAGCCCGCCCATCCCGTGGCAGAGGAAGACCACCCGGGCCTCGCGGCGCTCGGGCGCCGAGGCCCGCCAGCGCTCCAGCTCCAGATCGATCCGGCCCTTCAGCCGCTCCGCGCCGTGGCGGCAGGAGAGCCGCCAGTCGTAGGGGAACGTGAGGAGGTTGTCCGATACCGACAGGGTGAAGTGGCGTTCCAGCCAGCGCAGCAGGTCCGTGTAGCCGTCCACCGGGTGCCAGATGCCCGGCAGGGCGTGCAGATCGGGCATCAGGCCCACGGGCACGACCCCGTCGCCCGGGTCGCCGTCGCCGGTGTCCTTCGGCAGGCGCAGGGCGCCCACGGAGCCGCCGAATCCGCGCAGGCCGCGTAAGAGGGCCGGGCCGGACAGGTCCCAGAGGGCTCTGCCCTCGGCGTCCGCCAGCCGGCTGCCCAGGATCCCCGGAAGTACGACGACCAGATCCGTCACCTGTACCCGTGCCATACGCCGCCCCCCGAGATGTCGCACATGGACCCACCAGGGTAAAACGACGGCGCCCCCGCCCGAAGTGGTTCCGGGCGGGGGCGCCGTACGTGTCGCCTGGCGAGGGGCCGGGGGCTCAGAGGCCGAGCTCGACCTCGAACTCGCCGGCTTCCAGGATCGCCTTGACGGCCGAGAGGTACCGGGCCGCGTCCGCGCCGTCCACCAGGCGGTGGTCGTAGGACAGGGTCAGGTACGTCATGTCGCGGACGCCGATGACGGTGCCCTCGGGGGTCTCGATGACCATCGGACGCTTGACCGTGGCACCGATGCCCAGGATGGCGACCTGGTTCGGGGGAACGATCACGGTGTCGAACAGCGCACCGCGCGAACCGGTGTTGCTGATGGTGAAGGTCGCGCCCGACAGCTCGTCCGGCGTGATCTTGTTGCCGCGGACCTTGGCGGCCAGGTCGGCCGTGGCCTTGGAGATGCCCGCCAGGTTGAGGTCACCGGCACCCTTGATGACCGGGGTCATCAGGCCCTTCTCGGAGTCCACGGCGATGCCGATGTTCTCCGAGTCGAAGTAGGTGATGGTGCCCTCGTCGTCGTTGATCCGGGCGTTGACGACCGCGTGGGCCTTCAGCGCCTGGGCGGCGGCCTTGACGAAGAACGGCATCGGCGAGAGCTTGACGCCCTCGCGGGCCAGGAAGGAGCCCTTGGCCTGCTCGCGGAGCTTCATGATCTTGGTGATGTCCACCTCGACCACGGAGCTGAGCTGGGCCTGCGAGTGCAGCGCCTTCATCATGTTGTCGCCGATGACCTTGCGCATGCGGGTCATCTTGACCGTCTGACCGCGCAGCTCGGACACCGCGGCGGCCGGGGCCTTCGCGGCGGGAGCGGCGGCGGCCCGCTGGGCGGCCGGGGCGGCAGCGGCGGCCTTGGCGGCCTCGGCGGCGGCCAGGACGTCCTGCTTGCGGATACGGCCACCGACACCGGTGCCCGAGACCGAGCCCAGGTCCACGCCGGACTCCGAGGCCAGCTTGCGCACCAGCGGGGTCACGTACGCGCCCTCGTCACCGGCGGAGACCGCGGCGGCGGGGGTGGCGGCCGGAGCCTGGGCGACCGGAGCCGGAGCAGCCGGA
>NZ_LFML01000071.1 GCF_001044425.1 Streptomyces roseus | reverse complement strand
TCGCCGCCGCGCTGGGTGACGTACTCCCCGCGAAGGGGCACGGCGACCAAGAGGCGCTGCGGACCCTCGTCCACACCCTCGCCGCAGGAGCCGCCGACCCCGCCGACCCCCTGTGCGCCGCCCACCTGCACGGCCCGCCCCTCGCCGTCTCGGCCGCCGCCGACCTCGCCGCCTCGGCCCTCAACCCCTCCCTCGACTCCTGGGACCAGGCCCCCGCCGCCTCCGCGATCGAGGCCCTCCTCACCCGGGCCCTCGCCGGCGAGTTCTACGACACCCCCCGCCCCGACGCCCTCGTCACCACCGGCGGCACCGAAGCCAACCAGCTCGCCCTGCTCCTCGCCCGCGAACGCCACGGGCCGCACCTGACCGTCCTCCACGGCGCCAACGCCCACCACTCCGTCCCCCGCGCCGCCTGGCTCCTCGGCCTGCCCGCCGCCACCTCCCTGCCCACCCCCGCCGGCACCCTCGACCCGGCCCGCCTCGCCGAAGCCCTCGCCGCCACCACCGGGCCGGTCCTCGTCACCGCCACCGCCGGCACCACCGACGCCGGGCTCATCGACCCGCTCGAACCCATCGCCGACCTGTGCGAGCGCCACGGCGCCGACCTCCACGTCGACGCCGCGTACGGCGGCCTCCTCGCCCTCAGCCCCCGCCACCGCCCCCGCCTCGCAGGCCTGGCCCGCGCCCGCTCCCTCACCGTCGACCTGCACAAACTCGGCTGGCAGCCCGTGGCCGCAGGCCTGCTCGCCGTCCCCGACACCGCCCTGCTGGCCCCCCTCGCCCACCAGGCCGACTACCTCAACGCCCCCGACGACACCGAAGCGGGCCTGCCCGACCTCCTCGGCCGCTCCCTGCGCACCACCCGCCGCCCCGACGCCCTCAAGATCGCCGTCACCCTGCGCTCACTGGGCCGCGACGGCCTCGCCCACCTCATCGACCGCACCTGCGAACTCGCCCAGTACCTCGCCCGCCTCCTCGACGCACACCCCCGCTTCGAACTGCACGCACCCCCCACCATCAGCACCGTCCTCTTCCGCCCCACCCACACCGACGACACCGGCCTCGCCGCCCTGCGCCGCACCCTCCTGCACGCGGGCCACGCCGTACTCGGCCGCGCCACCGCCGACGGCCGCCTCTGGCTCAAGGCCACCCTGCTCAACCCCCACACCACCCCACGGGACCTCGACACCCTCGTCACCCTCCTGGAAGGCAGCAGCCACCGATGACCGCCCAGCTCGACGCACCCCACGACCTCGTCGGAATCGGCATCGGCCCCTTCAACCTGTCCCTCGCAGCCCTCGCCCAAGGCCTGCCGGACCAAGGGGCCGGAGAACTCGCCACCGCCTTCTACGACCAGCGCCACGACTTCCGCTGGCACCCGGGGCTGCTCATCGACGGGACCACGCTCCAAGTCCCCTTCCTCGCCGACCTCGTCACCCTCGCCAACCCCACCAGCCCCTGGACCTTCCTCAACTACCTCCGGCACAAGGAACGTCTGTTCCCCTTCTACTTCGCCGAGCAGTTCCACATCCAGCGCGCCGAGTACGACGCCTACTGCCGCTGGGTCGCCGGACGCCTGCCCGGACTCCACTTCGGCCACCAGGTCGACGCCGTCCGCTGGAACCCCGAACGCGACCTCTTCGAAGTCGACTACACCCAGCTCGACACCGACGGCGAAGCCGTGGCCCTCGGCCGCACCTACACCCGCAGCCTCGCCCTCGGCATCGGCACCGCCCCCTACGTCCCCGAACCCCTGCGCCCCCTCGCCGAGGCCCCGACCGTCCCCGTCATCCACTCCGCCGACTACCTCGACAACCGCCGGCGCATCCTCGGCGCCGAACACGTCACGGTGATCGGCTCCGGCCAGTCCGGAGCCGAGATCTTCCTCGACCTGCTCCGCTCCCGCCCCGCCGGCCGCGAACGCCTCACCTGGCTCGCCCGCACGCCGTCCTTCGCGCCCATGGAGTACTCGAAGCTGGGCCTGGAACACTTCACGCCCGACTACACCCGCTACTTCCACGCCCTGCCCGAACCGGTGCGCGACCAGCTCGTCCCCGCGCAGTGGCAGCTCCACAAGGGCATCGACGCCGGCACCATCGCCGCCATCCACGAGGAGCTCTACCGGCGCACCCTCGACGGCGGCTGGCCCGACGCGGTGCTGACCCCCGGCGTCAGCGTCCGCACCGCGGGCCGCGTCGCCACCACCAAGGTCGAACTCCACCTCGACCACGCCCAGCAGGGCACCCGCTCCCGGCTCACCACCGACGCGGTCGTCCTCGCCACCGGCTACCGCGAGCGCCCGCTCACCGGCCTCCTCGCCGGCCTCGACCCGTACCTGCGCAAGGACTCCTCCGGCCGGCCCCGGATCGACGAACGCCACCGCATGATCCTCGACCCCAGCGTCACCGGCAGCATCTTCGTCCAGAACGGCGAACGCCACAGCCACGGCGTCGGAGCCCCCGACCTCGGACTCGCCGCCTGGCGCAGCGCCGCCATCCTGAACACCCTCACCGGCAAGGAGCCCTACCCGCAGCCCGCCCGCACGGCCTTCACCACCTTCGGCCTCGAACAGGCGGAGCACACCCGCCCCCGCCCGGCGGGCGAGCTCCGCCCCCTCGTCGACCACCCCTGAACCGTCCCGGCGCCCGGCGACCGGACCCTGCACACCCCCCACCCCGCCCCTGCACGCCGCGAGGCCGGCACCCGGGGCGGGAACATTCCCGGTACAACCATCGGGACGGGCCGAACGTCTCTTCTGTCGAAGAAACGTTTCCAGGGGGTTTTGTCTGTGAAGTTTTCCCGGATCGCCGCAGTGGTGACCACCGCTGCCCTTGCTCCGGCCGTCCTCATGGCCTCACCGGCGTTCGCCGCCGGCTCCGACGCGCCGGCCGCCGGCAAGCAGCCGGCGCCGACCGCGCCCGACCAGGCCGTGCCCGACCACACCGCGCCCGCGCCCGACCAGGGCGAAGAGGACCGCAAGACCATCCTCGCGATCATCGCCGACCCGATGGCCAGCGAGTACATGAAGGAAGCCGGCCGCAAGGCCATCGCCGACGGCCCGCAGGCCATGCGGAAGTTCATCGAAGTCGACCAGCACAAGATCCGCATGGACGACTACCGCATCGCGATCCTCCGCCTCCTCCAGAACGCCGGACCCGGCCTGAAGGAGGGCATCAACAAGATCCTCGACACCGGCGACACCATCGAGAAGCTGCGCCACTTCTACGACGTCACCCAGCACGAGCTGCGCGACGACGACAACAAGGTCGAGATCTCCCGACTGATCGGCACCGGCGGCCCGGCCGTGAAGGAAGCCGGCAAGAAGGCACTCAAGGGGACCCCCGCCGACCGCGCGCAGTTCCTGAAGACCGGCCGGTTCCTCGCCCAGGCCTCGGACGACCGGGTCGAACTGGCCCGCATCGACGAAAGCTGGGACGGCCCGATCCTCAGCGAGGCGATCGGCAAGCTCCTGAACGGATCGCCCACCCCGGCCGAGCTGCGCCACTTCCTGGAAGTGACCCAGTACGAGCTGCGCGACCAGGACAACCGCGTCGCCATCGCCAAGATCATCGACGGGGGCGGTCCGGAACTCGTCAAGGCGGGCCGCGCCGCGCTCGCGGGCACCGCCGCGGACCGCACCGAGTTCCTGAAGACGGGCCAGCACGAGGCCCGCGCCAAGGACCAGGCCGCCAAGGACAAGGAGAAGCCCACCCCCGGCAAGGACGGCAAGGGCGGCGACGCCAAGGGCGACGGTTCCGCCGCGGGCTCCGGCACCGGCGCCACCACCGGCAACACCGCCACCACCGCCCAGGGCCGCACCGGCGCCCCCCTCGCCACCACGGGCGCGGGCGACCAGACCACCCTGATCGCCGGCGGCGCGGGCACCGCGCTCGTCGCGGGAGCCGGACTGATGCTCGCCGCCCGGATGCGCCGCGCCGGCGCGAAGGGCTGACCGCACCCGCACCCCAAAGGGTGGCCGGCCGCGGCACACCGCGACCGGCCACCCCGCCGGCCGCGGAACACCGCCGACCGGCCACCCGCCGGACTAGAACACCGCGACCCCGCCGCGGGTCAGCTTCCAGTCCACCGAGGCGAACTGCGCCGGGTCGATCGTGCCCTTCGCCTTCACCCACTGGATGATCGTGTTGCGGATCTCCTCCGAGTTCGCCCACAACTGCTTGGCCTGCGGCACGTGCGGGAAGTTCCCGCCGCCCGACGCCCGGTAGTTGTTCACCGCCAGCACGAACCGCGCCGCCGGATCCACCGGCTTGCCCTGGAACGACAGCCCGGAGATCCGCAAACCGGCCGGCTGCGCCACGTCGATGTCGTACGACAGCCCGTACACGGCGTCGTAGTTGTAGTCCGGGATGTTCTCGGCGTTCGTCAGCTTCGCCGGGTCCACCGGGGCGCCCGCGGCCGTCTGCACGTAGTACCGCGCCGAGAACTCCAGGTAGTCCTTCAGCTGCGCACCCGTCAGCAGCCGCGCCTCAAGGGTGTTCTCGAACGGGTACAGCCCCGCCGCGTCCTTGATCGTCACCTGCCCGGCGGGGATCGCCGCCGTCCGGGAGAAGCAGGAGGCCTGCGACAGCACCGGCAGCGCCGCCCACTCCGTACCGGCCAGTGCCCCCTTCACCGTCTCCGCCTGCACGTGGTTGATCAGGTCGATGATCGCGACGTCCTTGACCGGGCCCTCCGCCGAGGACATCGCCTGCGTCGAGGTGCCGATCACCTGGTTGACGTACGCCACGACCTTGCGGTGCTCGTCCGACAGCAGCCGGGTGATCTTCGGGTCCTCGGCGACCGTGTTGGAGTTCAGCACCCGGGCCGAGACCTTCGCCACCGACCAGCAGCCCTTCGACCACGTCAGCTCGAAGTCGAACAGCGTCAGGCGCTGTCCCCACTTCAGCGGCTCCGACAGGACCACGTCCTTGCCGGTCGCCTTGTTCTTCACCCGGTACTCGGGGATCTCCGTGTGCGCGTGCCCGACCAGGATCGCGTCGATCCCCGGCACCTGCTCCGCCACCAGACCCGCCGCGTTCTCGACGTACGGCAGTTGGTCACCGTACGAGGACGTGCCGCTCGAACCGGAGTGCGCGGACACGATCACCACGTCCGCACCCATGGAGCGCAGCCTGGGCACGTACTTCGCCGCCTGCTCCTCCAGCCCGGGGAAGGTCATCTTGCCCTGGACGTTCGCCTTGTCCCAGATGGCGATGCCCGGGTTCGTCAGCCCCAGCACGGCCACCTTCACGTCCCGCCCGTGCGGGGTGCGCAGCCGGTGCATGCTGTACGGCGCGAAGGCGGGGCGCAGCGTCTTCGCGTCGAGCGCGTTCGCGCCGAGGAGCGGGAAGTCGCACTGCTCCTCGAACTTGCGCAGCACCGGGATGCCGTAGTTGAACTCGTGGTTGCCGAGCGCGGCGGCGTCGTAGCCGATCGCGTTCATCGCCTGCGCCATCGGGTGGACCGGACCGCGGCGCGCGGTGATCGGGTCCACCTTCGCGTAGTAGTACGACAGCTGCGTGCCCTGGATCGTGTCACCGGCGTCGATCAGCAGGGTGTTGCGGCGCCCCTTCTGCGCGCGCACCTGGTCCACGAGCGTCGAGATCTTGGCGAGGCCGACGTCGTTGTGCGCCTTGTCGTCGAACTCCTTGTCGGTGAAGTAGTCCCAGTTGAAAACGTTTCCGTGCAGATCGGTCGTACCCATCACCGTGAACGCGTACGTGTGCTGCCGCTCCTGCGCGGACCCCTCGGCCGCCGCGGCCGGAGTGCCCGCGGCCCCCGTCAGCGCGACGGCCGCCCCCGTCGCGGCCGAGGTGCCCAGGAACTTCCTACGGTCGAACGCCATGCCATCTCCCCTTATCGGCGTGAACAACGCGCGTAGATTCTGACCGATGGGTTCGAGGCGCAACACCCCCGGCCGGTGCGGATGTCTTGACGCGGCACCGGCATGAGCCTTCAATCAAGCATTGAACTAAGGCAGTTGAGGTGATAGCCCCCACCTGAAGTGATGTGATGTCATGCTCATGCGAACCACCTGGCACCGTCGCACCGTACTCGGCGCCCTCGCCCTGCTCTGCTGGAGCGGCCTCGCCGCCCCGCCCACCGGCGCCGCGCAACCCCCCACCACCGCCGCCGCGACCGCCGCCGCGGCCACCTTCTCCGACGAATTCGACGGACCGGCCGGAGCGGCCGCCGACCCCGCCAAATGGCAGACCGAGACCGGCGACAACGTCAACAACCACGAACGGCAGTACTACACGGCGGGCAACCGCAACGCCGCCCTCGACGGCCAGGGCCACCTCGTGATCACCGCCCGCCGCGAGAACCCCGCCAACTACACCTGCTGGTACGGGCGATGCGAGTACACCTCCGCCCGGCTCAACACCTCCGGCCGCTTCACCCAGGCGTACGGACACGTAGAAGCCAGGCTCAAGATCCCGCGCGGCCAGGGGATGTGGCCCGCGTTCTGGATGCTCGGCAACGACATCGGCCAGGTCGGCTGGCCGAACTCCGGCGAGATCGACGTCATGGAGAACGTCGGATTCGAACCCTCCACCATCCACGGAACGATCCACGGACCCGGATACTCCGGATCCGGCGGCATCGGTGCCGCCTACACCCTCCCCGGCGGCCAGGCCTTCGCCGACGCCTTCCACACCTTCGCCGTCGACTGGGCCCCCGACTCCATCAGCTGGTCCGTCGACGGCGCCGTCTACCAGCGCCGCACCCCCGCCGACCTCGGCGGCCGCACCTGGGCCTTCAACAAGCCGTTCTTCCTCATCCTCAACCTCGCCGTCGGCGGCTACTGGCCCGGCGACCCCGACGGCTCCACCACCTTCCCCCAGCAGCTCGTCGTCGACCACGTACGGGTCACCACCTCCGACACCGGAACCGGCCGCACCGGCCCCATCACCGGCCTCGCCGGCAAATGCGTCGACGTCGCCGGCGCGAACCCCGCCAACGGCACCCCCGTCCAGCTCTACGACTGCAACGGCACCCCCGCCCAGCAATGGACCCTCGCCGCCGACGGAACCCTGCGAGCCCTCGGCAAATGCCTCGACGTGACGAGCGGCGGCACCGCCGACGGCACCCCCGTCCAGCTCTACGACTGCAACGGCACCCCCGCACAACGCTGGGCCCTGCCCGCCGCCCGCGACATCGTCAACCCGCAAGCCGACAAATGCCTCGACGTCGCAGGCAACAACCCGGCCAACGCGACCCGCCTGCAGATATGGACCTGCGGCGGCGGCCCCAACCAGAAGTGGAACCTTCCTTAACTGACCCGAGTCCTGCCCGGCCCGCCACGCCGGGCAGGTCTCCCCGCACGCCGGGCAGGTCTCCCCGCACACCGGGCAAACTCGGCACCACCTCCGAGCCGCCCTCCGCGACGCGCTGGACACATCCACGGGCCACACCCCCGGCGACAATGCGACAGTGAAACCATGACCCAGGACTCCACACCCCAGCCCTACGGAACCCCCGAAGTCCCCCGCGTCGCCGTACGCGGCGAAGCCCGCCTCGAGGTCGACCCCGAAATCGCCCGCATCGGCATCACCGTCACCGCTCGCGGCACGGACCGGCGCACCGCACTCGAAGACCTCACCCGCCGCAACAACACCGTCCTCGACCTCGTCAAGAGCTACGGCGACGCCGTGGAGAAACTCGAAACCGGCGCCTTCTCCATCAACCCCGAACTCACCCGCCACGGCCGCGCCGAACGCATCCGCGCCTACCACGGCACCGTCCACATCACCGCCGAACTCAGCGACTTCACCGCCCTCGGCGAACTCACCACCCGCCTCGCCGACCTCGAACTCACCAGCGTCGACGGCCCCTGGTGGGCCCTGCGCCCCACCTCACCCGCCCACGGCGAAGCCCGCCGCCAAGCCGTACTCGAAGCCGTCCAACGCGCCCGCGAATACGCCGGCGCCCTCGGAGCCCAACTCGCCGCCCTCGTCGAACTGGCCGACCTCGGCGCCGAAAACGCCCCCGCCTACCCGCCCGCCCCCGGCGGCGGCATGCGCACCATGGCCTTCAGCGCCTCCGAGGAAACCGCCCCGCCCCTCGACCTCGAACCCCAGCGCCAAACCGTGTACGCCCAGGTGAACGCCCGATTCACCATGACCCCGCCCCAGCTGTGACCACCCCCGCCCCGGCCCCCGCAGGCGCCCGCGCCTGGACCCTCGAACCCCTGCGCGCCGACCACGCCCCCGCGCTCCTCGACTTCGAACGCCGCAACCGCGCCTACTTCGCCCGCACCGTCCCCGACCGCGGCGACGCCTACTTCACCGACTTCGCCGCACGCCACCACGCCCTGCTCGCCGAACAGGACACCGGCCTGTCCCGCTTCCACCTCCTCGTCACCCGCGGGGGAGCGGTGGCCGGCCGCGTGAACCTCGTGGACATCGAGGACGCCGGCGCCGAACTCGGCTATCGCATCGGCGAAAGCGCCGCCGGCCGCGGCCTGGCCACCGCCGCGGTCGCCGAAATCTGCCGCATTGCGCAGCACACGTACGGGCTCACCCGGCTCACCGCCGTCACCACCCTCGACAACCCCGGCTCCCTCACCGTGCTCCGGCGCAACGGATTCACCCGGGTGGAGGGCATGACCCTCGACGGCCGCCCCGGCATCCGCCACGAGCGCCCGCTCACCCCCGCGAACTGACCGAAAAAACGTGCACCGGCCACCCCCCGGGGGTGCTCATCAGAGCACCCCCATGCACATTCAACAATTGTCAACAACCTTTCGCCCAAAGGTTGTTGAGTGGACACCCGGAACCAATTTCCTACTGCCTGGTAGGGGCATACGCTCGCCCCATGCGCCGAGCAAAAATCGTATGTACCCTGGGCCCCGCCACCGACTCATACGACCAGATCAAAGCCCTGGTCGAAGCCGGAATGGACATCGCCCGCCTCAACCTCAGCCACGGCACCTACGCCGAACACGAGGAGCGCTACCAGCGCGTACGCAAAGCCTCCGACGAAACCGGCCGCAGCGTCGGCGTCCTCGCAGACCTTCAAGGCCCGAAGATCCGCCTCGGCCGATTCGCCGAAGGCCCCGTACTCCTTGAACGCGGCGACGAATTCACCATCACCGTCGAAGACCTCGAAGGCGACCGCCACACCTGCGGAACCACCTACAAGGGCCTCGCCACCGACGTCACCACCGGCGAACGCATCCTCGTCGACGACGGCCGCGTCACCCTCGAAGTCACCGCCGTCGACGGCCCCCGCGTCCAGACCCTCGTCATCGAAGGCGGCATGGTCTCCGACCACAAGGGACTCAACCTCCCCGGCGTCGCCGTCTCCGTCCCCGCCCTCTCCGAGAAGGACATCGACGACCTCCGCTGGGCCCTGCGCACCGGCGCCGACGTCATCGCCCTCTCCTTCGTCCGCAGCGGCCGCGACATCGCGGACGTCCACCGCATCATGGACGAGGAAGGCCGCCGCCTCCCCGTCATCGCGAAAATCGAAAAGCCGCAAGCCGTCGAGAACATCGACGACATCGTCGCCGCCTTCGACGGCATCATGGTCGCCCGCGGCGACCTCGGCGTCGAAATGCCCCTCGAACAGGTCCCCATCGTCCAAAAGCGCGCCGTCAAACTGGCCAAGCGCAACGCCAAGCCCGTCATCGTCGCGACCCAGATGCTCGACTCGATGATCGACAACTCCCGGCCCACCCGCGCCGAAGCCTCCGACGTGGCCAACGCCATCATCGACGGCACCGACGCCGTCATGCTCTCCGGCGAGACCAGCGTCGGCAAATACCCCATCGAAACCGTGAAGACGATGTCCCGCATCGTCGAAGCCGCCGAAGAGGACATCCTCGCCAAGGGCCTCCCCCCGCTCACCGAACGCAGCAAGCCCCGCACCCAAGGCGGAGCCGTCGCCCGCGCAGCCGCCGAGATGGGCGACTTCCTCGGCGCCAAGTTCCTCGTCGCCTTCACCCAGAGCGGCGACACCGTCCGCCGCCTCTCCCGCTACCGCTCACCCATCCCCCTCCTCGCCTTCACCCCCGACCCCGCCACCCGCTCCCAGCTCAACCTCACCTGGGGCGTAGAAACCTTCCTCGGCCCCCACGTCGACTCCACCGACGCCATGGTCGCCCAGGTCGAGGAAGAACTCCTGCGCATCGGCCGCTGCGTACCCGGCGACATCGTCGTCATCACCGCCGGCTCGCCCCCCGGAGTCACCGGCTCCACCAACCTGGTCCGCGTCCACCACATCGGCGACCCGGTCCGCTGACCCGCAGGCAGTCCCCCCGCGTCGGGCGCCGCCCGACGCGGCCACGGCCTCGCGCGGCCCGCCTAGTACTTCGGCCCGATGTGGGCGTCCATGAGCGCGACGGAGGCCTTGCGGGCGACGGAGACGTTGTACGGCTTCCCGTGCCGTGTGCAGTTCGTCCACACGACCCCGAGCCGGTCGAGCGTGTCCGTGAACAACCCCCGGATGTCGTCGGAGACGTTGGTGAACCAGTAGCGGGGGTACTCGTACCGCTTGCCGTTGCGCACGGTCCAGTTCGTCAGCCGGCATCCATCCGAGTGGATCAATCCTCGGACGAACTCCCAGGGGTGCTGCTCCACGATCTCCTGCTGCCAGGGTGCGAGGGCTATGAGCCGCTCGTGCTTCCTGCCCGGGCCATGCTGCGGGAACATGCAGGGCAGGTGGGTCGAGTAGACCTTGATGTTGTGGGCCCCCTTCACGCGGACCCTGCAGGTCGAATGGCGGGGGAACACCGCCTTGAGCGCCGCCTCCGCTTCGTCCTGGATGCCGGGCCAGTGGTCGTCCAGGGTGATCATGAGGCTCCAGGTTCGGTGCCCGGAGTAGCGGCTGATGTGGCCGTCGCCCAAATAAAGGCCCAGAAGGTACGCGTAGGCAAGACGGTCCAGAGGCACACCGTCACACCGAGCGCAGTCGCGCGCGCGTCGGCCCGGACACTCTCCACGCTTGGCCCGGTCCTTGTGCTTCCAGTAGCCGACTGTGCCGAGGGGTACGTTCAGCTGTCGGGCCACGTCGGCGTTCTTGGTTCCGCCACGCAGGAGGGAGAGGGCGGCTTGTCGTATTTCGAAGCTGTGGAACTCCATGAGTCAACTGTGTGTCACCGCTCATGGCCGTGCGTAGCAAAAAAGCGAACGTTCACGCGAAGGTGAACGTCCGCTTTTCGGACAAGTGCCGGGTATGGGATTCGAACCCACACGTCCTTTCGGACAGAGGTGTTTGAGACCTCCGCGTCAGCCAGTTGCGCCAACCCGGCAATGTTGCTGGTCGGAGTGTACCGGGTGACCGGCGCGCACTGCAGCTAGGTAGGCTCATCCAAGCAGCACCGCCCCGCAACGAGGAGCCATCGTGACCGCCGAGCACGAGTCGACGCCCACGCCCGACGCCGACCAGTCGCACGTTCCGCCGCTGACGACGCGCGTCGTCATCGCCGAGGACGAGGCGCTCATCCGTCTCGACCTCAAGGAGATGCTCGAAGAAGAGGGCTACTCCGTCGTCGGCGAGGCCGGGGACGGCCAGACGGCCGTCGAGCTGGCCCGTGAGCACCGGCCCGACCTGGTCATCCTGGACGTGAAGATGCCCGTCCTGGACGGGATCTCCGCGGCCGAGAAGATCGCGGAGGAGTCCATCGCCCCCGTACTGATGCTCACCGCGTTCTCGCAGCGCGACCTCGTGGAGCGGGCGCGGGACGCCGGGGCCATGGCGTACCTGGTGAAGCCGTTCAGCAAGAGCGACGTCGTACCGGCCATCGAGATGGCGGTGTCGCGGTTCGCGGAGCTGAAGGCGCTGGAGAAGGAGGTCGCGGACCTCTCGCTGCGGCTGGAGACGCGCAAGCTCGTCGACCGGGCCAAGAGCATCCTGCAGACGCAGTACGGGCTGACCGAGCCGGCCGCCTTCCGGTGGATCCAGAAGACGTCGATGGACCGCCGCATGTCGATGCAGCAGGTCGCGGAGGCGGTCATCGAGGACGCCGAGGAGAAGAAGAACGCCGCGAAGTAGTCCGCGCGTCCGTGCGTCCGTGCGGACGTACGCACCTACGCGTGAGGCCCGCCACCGTTCCCGGTGGCGGGCCTCACGCGTGTGCGGGGGAGCTCAGTCCTCGCCGAGGTAGGCCTTGCGGACGTCCTCGTTGTGCAGGAGCTCCTGGCCGGAGCCGCTGAGCACGATCTTGCCGATCTCCATCACGTGGGCCTGGTCGGCCAGCGAGAGGGCGGCCTGGGCGTTCTGCTCGACGAGCAGGATGGTGGTCCCGGTGGCCTTGAGTTCGGCGATGGTCGCCATGATCTTCTGCATCATGAGGGGGGAGAGGCCCATGGAGGGCTCGTCCAGCATGAGCAGCTTGGGGCGGGACATGAGGGCCCGGCCCATGGCGAGCATCTGCTGCTCGCCGCCCGAGAGGGTGCCGGCGGCCTGCTTCCGGCGTTCGCCCAGGATGGGGAACATCTCGTAGGCGCGCTCGACGTCCTTTTCGATGCCCTCCTTGTCGGTGCGCAGGAAGGCGCCGAGCTGGAGGTTCTCGGCGATCGTCAGCCGGGGGAAGATGTGGCGTCCCTCGGGGGAGTGGGCGAGACCCAGGGAGACGATCTTGTGGGCGGGGACTTGTGCGAGCGGCTTGCCGTCGAAGGTGACGGTGCCGCCGACGGGCTTGAGGAGGCCGGAGAGGGTGCGCAGGGTGGTGGTCTTGCCGGCGCCGTTGGTGCCGACGAGGCAGACGATCTCGCCCTCGTTGACCTCGAAGGAGATGCCCTTGACGGCTTCGATCTTGCCGTAGGCGACCTTGAGGTCCTTGACCTCGAGCAGTGCGGTCACTTGGCCTCTCCGTCCTTGCTGGTGGTGCTGTCCGAGTCGGCGGCCGGTCCGGCGGCCGGTTCGGTGGCCGGTGCCGGTTCGGCGGCCGGGGCCGGGGCCGGCTCGGCGTCCGCTGCCGGGTCGGTGTCCGGCTCGGCGTCCGCTGCCGCGTCGGTCTCGGCTGCCGCCGGTGCCTCGGTGGCCGTCTCGGTGCCGGCCGCCGCGTTCTGCTCGGCGGCTTCGACCTCGGCGGCTTCGGCCGCGCCCGGGTCGCCTTCGAAGGGCTCTCCGAGGTAGGCGGCGATGACGCGCTCGTCGCCCTGGACCTCGGCCGCGGTGCCCTCGATGAGCTTCTCGCCCTGGACGAGGCAGGCGACGCGGTCGCAGAGGTTGAAGATGAAGCGCATGTCGTGCTCGATGACGAGTACGGCGATGCCCATGTCCCGGATGGCGAAGATGAGTTCTTCGGCCGCGCGGGTCTCCTGCGGGTTCATGCCGGCGGTGGGCTCGTCCAGGAGGATGAGGCCGGGGTCGCTGGCGAGGGCGCGGGCGATCTCCAGCTTGCGCTGCTCGCCGTAGGGGAGGTTCTTGGCGAGGTGCTGGGCTTTCTTCTCCAGGCCGATGAACTCCAGGAGTTCCATCGCCCGTGCCTCGCTGGCGGCTTCGGCCTTCTTGAAGCCGGGGCCGCGCAGGAGGGCGGACCAGAGGCCTTCCTTGGTGCGGGTGTGGCGTCCGACGAGGACGTTCTCCAGCACGGTCATGTTGTGGAAGAGCCGGATGTTCTGGAAGGTGCGGGCGATGCCGGCGCTGGTGACCAGGTGGGGCTTGGGCGGCAGGACCGTGCCCTTGTAGCTGACGGTGCCCTCGGTGGGGACGTACAGCCCGGTGAGGCAGTTGAAGAAGGTGGTCTTGCCGGCGCCGTTGGGGCCGATGAGGCCGACGATCTCGCCCGCGTTGACCTTGAGGTCCACGCCCTTGACGGCGGTGAGGCCGCCGAAGCGCATGGTGACGCCGCTGGCTTCGAGGACGGTGGTCGTCGCCGTGGTGGTGGTGTCTGTGGTGGTGGTCATGGTGTTCACGCACCCGCCTTGGCGGTGGCCAGGTCCGTGGGGGCCTGGTCAGCGGTGTCGTCGTGGTACTCGAGCTGCGCGCGCTTGTTGGCGATGAGGCCTTCGGGGCGGAAGCGCATGAGCAGGATGAGGGCGATGCCGAACGCGAGGAGCTGGTAGTCCTGGAGGAAGGCCAGCTTCGCGGGGATCAGGAAGAGCAGTGCGGCGCCGAGGATGGGGCCGCGGATGGTGCCCATGCCGCCGAGGATGACGGCGGCGAGGAGGAACGCGGAGTTCGGCGGGACGGGCCCGGCGAAGACGTAGTTCTCGGGGACGACCGTGCTGTTGACGTGTGCCTGGACGGTGCCGGCGAGGCCGGCGAGGGTGGCGCCGAGGGCGAAGGCGATGAGCTTGACCTTGAAGCCGTTGATGCCCATGGCTTCGGCGGCGGTCTCGTCCTCGCGGATGGCGACCCAGGCGCGGCCGATGCGGCTGTTGCCGGCGCGGGCGAAGACCAGGATGACGAGCGCCATCACGAGCAGCATCAGGAAGTAGTAGTTGGCGTAGGCGCCGAGGACGATGCCGCCGACGTTGTGCGACTCCCCGAAGTTCCACCCGAAGAGTTCGAGGTGGGGGATGTTGGGGATGCCGTTGGGGCCGTTGGTGATGTCGGGGCCGGAGGTGCCGTCGAGGTTGCCCATGGCGATGCGGAAGATTTCTCCGAAGCCGAGGGTGACGATGGCGAGGTAGTCGCCGCGCAGGCGCAGGGTCGGGGCTCCGATGACCACGCCGAAGATGAGCGAGGCGAGGGCGCCGACGATGACCGCTGCCCAGAAGGGGAGCTGGAAGCCGAAGGCGGAGGCGGTGCTTCCGGAGACCAGGGCCGCGGCGTAGGCGCCGACGCCGAGGAAGGCGACGTAACCGAGGTCGAGGAGGCCGGCGAGGCCGACGACGACGTTGAGGCCGAGGGCGACGGTCGCGAAGATCAGGATGTTCACCGCGATGAGCGTGTACGTGTCGCCGCTCTGTTGGATGAACGGGAAGGTGATCGCGGCGGCCGCGCTGGCGATGAGGGTGACCTGGCGGTGCTTGGCGGTGATGAGGCCGAGCCGGTCGAGGAGGCCGGACTTGAGCAGGGCGAGCGCTGCGGCGCCGACGGTGATCATGTAGGCGACGAAGAGCTGCGGCTCCTTGTCGTCGGTGTCGATGCCGTAGGTGATGACGAAGAGGCCGACGGCGAAGACGCCTGCGATGATCAGGATCTCGGCCCAGGACGGCAGCTTCTTGGCGGGGGCCGCCTTGTGGCTGTCGTCGGTGAGCTTGAGCGAGAGCAGGGCCGGGGCGAGCGAGCCGATGAAGGCGACGTAGGCGCCGGGTTCGAGGTGGACGACCCCGCCGAGGACGACGGTGATGGCGACGACCGTGAACCCGGTGGCCAGGAAGTTGCCGAAGGCCAGGAACTGGAGGGCCTTGCGGGAGCCCGTGGGGGCGAGCCAGCCGAGGCCCTTCACGCCGAGCGCGGAAAGCGCGTAGAGCAGGGTGAGGAGGGCTCCGGCGAGGCTGACGAACTGGATGGGGGCCGGGCTGCCGTAGTAGGTGAGGTCACCGGGGAACTCGGCGGTCCAGGTCCAGGCGAGGAAGGCGCTGACGACGGTCAGCAGGCTTCCGCCGATGATCCCGTAGAGGAGTGCGGTGCGGGAGAGGCCGGCGCTGGCGCTGGCTTCGCCTTCGAGCGGGAGGGTTGCTTCGTTGGTCATGGTTCTCACGCCCGATCCGCGACGCGCTCACCGAGCAGGCCTTGTGGCCGCACGAGGAGGACGACGATGAGGAGTACGAACGCCCAGACGTTGGACCAGGCTCCACCGCCGAGCTGCGACATGCCGGGGATGTCTTCGATGTAGGCGATCGACAGGGCTTCGGCGAGGCCGAGGACGACGCCGCCGACCATGGCTCCGTAGATGTTGCCGATGCCGCCGAGGACGGCTGCGGTGAAGGCCTTGAGGCCGAGGATGAAGCCCATCTCGAAGTTGATCTGGCCCTTGTCGAGGCCGTAGGCGACGGCGGCGACGGCGGCGAACGCGGCACCGATGGCGAAGGCCATGACGATGATGCGGTCGGTGTTGATGCCCATCAGCTTCGCGGTGTCGGGGTCCTGCGCGGTGGCCTGCATGGCGCGGCCGCTGCGGCTCTTCTGGACGAAGATGCCGAGGGCGAGCATGCAGAGGGGGGCGAGGATGAGGACGAAGAGGTCGGCGCGCTGGATGGACAGGCTGTCGGTGATCTTGAAGGCTTCGCCCTTGAACTCGGGGAAGCTGACGGCCTTCTTGGCGTCCGGGTAGAACTGCCAGACGAGCTGCTGGAGCGCGATCGAGAGGCCGATTGCGGTGATGAGGGGGGCGAGCCGGGGAGCGCTGCGCAGGGGACGGTACGCGAAGCGTTCGGCTGCGGTGGCTACGGCGACGGAGGCGAGTGCGCCTCCGACGATCATGACGGGGATCGCGATCAGCAGGGAGGTGCCGGTCGGGAGGGCGGTGTAGGCGGTGAGCGCGCCGAAGCCGCCGATCATGAAGATCTCGCCGTGGGCGAAGTTGATGAGCTGGACGATGCCGTAGACCATGGTGTACCCGATGGCTATGAGGCCATAAAGGGCACCGAGGGCAAGGCCGTTGGCCAGCTGTTGCGGCAGTTCGTGCACCGCAGGGCCTCCGATGAGCGTGTCGGATAAGACTCCGCGCGAGGGCGCTGTTGCGCCCTCGCGCGGTGGGTTTGGTTCAGGTGAGGCTGGTGTAGCGGGGTCCTACGGGATTACTGGTTGAACGTGTCGCTCTTGACGTCGACCCACTTGCCGCCCTCGACCTTGTAGACCGTGAGCTGCTTGTTGGTGGTGTCGCCGTACTCGTCGAAGGCGACCTTGCCGGTCACGCCTTCGAAGGACACCTTGCCGAGGGCCTCGACGACCTTGGCGCGGGCGTCGGTGGGGAGCTTGCCGCCGTTGGCGGCGACGACGGCCTTGACGGCCTGGACGACGGACCAGCCGGCGTCGTAGGAGTAGCCGCCGTAGGCCGCGTACGGGTCCTTGTAGCCGCCGGCCTGGTAGTCGGCGATGAAGGTCTTGGCGGTGGGCAGCTTCTCGACCGGGTAGCCGATCGAGGTGGAGAGGTCGCCCTCGTTGGCCTCGCCGGAGGCGGTGATGAAGGCGGGGTCCTGGATGCCGTCGCCGCCCATGAGCGGGATGTTCGCTCCGGCCTTCTTGACCTGGTCGGCGAGGAGGCCGCCCTCGGGGTACTGGCCGCCGAAGTAGACGGAGTCGGCGCCGGAGGCCTTGACCTTGTCGGCGGTGGAGGAGAAGTCGGTCTCCTTCACGGTGACGTGGTCGGTGCCGACGACCTCGCCGCCGAGCTTCTTGAACTCGTCGGAGAAGATCGCGGCGAGGCCGGCGCCGTAGGTCTGCTTGTCGTCGACGACGAAGACCTTCTTCTTGCCGGCGTCCTTGAAGAGGTACTGGGCGGCGAACTTGCCCTGGACCACGTCGGTGGCGGCGGTGCGGAAGTAGGTCTTGAAGGGGCGCTTGAACTCGCCCTTGCCCCAGTTGTCGCCCTGGCTGAGCGCGGGGTTGGTGTTGGCGGGGGAGACCTGCGCGAGGTTGGCGGAGGCGAAGACGCCCTGCATCTGCTGCGCGACGCCGGAGTTCAGCGGGCCGACGACGCCGACGACGTCCTTGTTGCCGACGAGCTTGGTGGCGTTGGCCTGGCCGGAGGCGGGGACCGCCTGGTCGTCGAGGGCTTCGACCTTGAACTCGATCCCGGGGACCTCGTTGTTCTTGTTGGCCGTCTTGGCCGCGAGGTCGACGGAGTTCTTGATGCCCTGGCCGAGCGCGGAGAGCGAGCCGGTGAGGGGGGCGTCCACGCCGATGACGACGACGGTCTTGGAGCCGTCGGCCTTGTCCCCGCCCTTCGCCTCGTCGCGCGAACCGCAAGCGGTGAGGGTCAGTGCTCCCGTGGTGATCACGGTGGTGAGGACGAGCAAAGAACGGTGTCGCACGATTCTTCCTTTCCCTGGCGCGGCCCCCTCATCTGAGGTGCCGTTGGGTCGCCGGGCCGCACTGGGATGTCCACGGCCGTGCTGGGTTGCGCCCTGCGGCGCGGTGACTGGCCGTGACTCTAGGCCGAGGTGGCGAGTGCGGGGAGCAGGGAAAGGATGATGTGACTGTCTTGTTATGACGAGGCCAAGAATGTGTGGCCGGAGTACGGACAACTCGGGCGTTTGGTCACTTCGGGGAATGTCCGCATGGTGAGAATTCCCCGTTCCCCTAAGGGGCTTGAGGGGTTCATGCTCCTGTCATTGATCAAAAGGGGCGGATTGTCGCTGGCTGTGCCCGAAAGAATCCGGCGGGTGGCATTCCGCCGGGGAAAAAGGGGATTCTGTGGGGCGTCGGCATTACTGAGGGTAATTCTTCCCCTTGATCCACTTCGGGTGGATCGATCTTGGTCCGGGGCGCCGAACCCCCGCGACCCTGCGGATCGGGTCCGCGTCGCCGGGCGACCGGAAGTCGGACAGCGCACGCGGGATTCCGGTCATCCGGGCGGGCTCGGGGGCCGCCAGTTCTCGGAGCTCCAGGTTGCCCCGTTCTGTTCGGCGCAGCGCTGCGCAACGAACCGGTCGACGAGCTCAAGTGCCTTGTCCAGACCGGCAGTTCGCTGCTCTTCGCGGCCTGCCGCGACGGCGTCCTCGTGGATCTTGTACTGGTCGTTGGACATGCCCTTCTGCTCCCAGTCGAGGCCGGCCCACTTGCCGCCCTTGAGGGCTTCTTCGGCCCAGTAGGACACCAGACTTGTGCAGATCTGTGCGGGCGAGGACGGGCTGGAAACGGGCGTTGGCGTGGTCCGCGGGGCGGGTGGGGTGGATGTGGAGCATCCGGACAGGGCGAGCGCCGTCAGGAGTGCGACTCCACCGCAGCGGGCCGCTGTGCGTGGCTGGGTCCCCATGGAGGGAAGGTAGGCCGTCACCTTCGGTGACACAACCGTCGTCACGGGGCCGGGCGCGGACTGGCGGATTCCGGGCGGTTGCCGGGCTCGTACGCGCCGCAGGCCCGGCTCCGGCCCCTTGTACGGGGCGGATCCGGGCCTGCGGGGGCCGGGCTCGTGGGGGTGTGCCTGCGGGGCCGAGCCCGCGGGGCCCGGCCCGCGGGCGGTCAGGCCCCGGCGGAGGCCGGGTCCGCGTCGCGCAGCAGGCAGGTCAGGCGGGCGGTGCACACGCGCCGCTCCTGCTCGTCGCTGATGACGATCTCGTACGTGGCGGTGGAGCGGCCGCGGTGCACGGGGCTCGCGACGCCGGTGACCAGGCCGGAGCGCACGCCGCGGTGGTGGGTGCAGTTCAGGTCCACGCCGACGGCGATCTTCTTGATGCCGCCGTGCATCATGGCGCCGACCGAGCCGAGGGTCTCGGCGAGCACGGCCGAGGCCCCGCCGTGCAGCAGTCCGTACGGCTGGGTGTTGCCCTCGACGGGCATGGTGGCGACGACCCGCTCGGCCGAGGCCTCCAGGATGCGGATGTCCATCCGCTCGCCGAGGTGGCCCGCCGAGAACAGCGAGGGCAGGTCGATGCCCAGGGCCGCGTACTCGTCGAGGACCTCCTGCGGGAACTTCACCGTGTGCTGCTGGCCCATGGGCAGGCTCCGTATCTGTGTCAACGCTCGTTAACCGTCTTGTCCTGAGGTCGTTCTATCAGGCCGGCTCGAAGCGCACGACGACGGACTTGCTGGCGGGGGTGTTGCTGGTGTCCGCGGTGGAGTCGAGCGGGACCAGCACGTTGGTCTCGGGGTAGTAGGCGGCCGCGCAGCCGCGGGCGGTCGGGTAGTGCACGACGCGGAAGCCGGGCGCGCGCCGCTCGACGCCGTCCTTCCACTCGCTGACCAGGTCGGTGTACGAGCCGTCCGCGAGCCCCAGCTCGGCCGCGTCCTCGGGGTGGACCATGACGACGCGGCGGCCGCCGGTGATCCCGCGGTAGCGGTCGTCGAGCCCGTAGATCGTGGTGTTGTACTGGTCGTGGCTGCGCAGGGTCTGCAGCAGCAGCCGGCCCTCGGGGACCTCGGGGTACTCGACGGGGGCGGCGGTGAAGTTGGCCTTGCCGGTCTTGGTGGGAAAGCGGCGCTCGTCGCGCGGGCCGTGCGGGAGGCGGAAGCCCTCGGGGCGGGCCGCGCGGGCGTTGAAGTCCTCGAAGCCGGGGACGACGCGCGAGATCCGGTCGCGGATGGCCGCGTAGTCCTTCTCGAACTCCTCCCACGGGGTCCTCGACCGGTCGCCGAGGACGGCGCGGGCCATGCGGGCGACGATCGCGGGTTCGGAGAGCAGGCGCGGGGAGGCGGGGGCGAGGTTGCCGCGGGAGGCATGGACCATGCCCATCGAGTCCTCGACCGTGACGAACTGCTTGCCGGAGGCCTGTACGTCCTTGTCGGTGCGGCCCAGGGTGGGCAGGATCAGGGCGCGCCGGCCGGTGACCGCGTGGGAGCGGTTGAGCTTGGTGGAGACGTGGACGGTCAGGGAGGCGCGGCGGATCGCGGCCTCGGTGACGGCGGTGTCGGGGGTGGCTCCGACGAAATTGCCGCCCATGGCGAAGAGGACCTTGGCCTTGCCGTCGCGCAGCGCCTCGATGGAGCGGACGACGTCGTAGCCGTGGCCGCGCGGCGAGGTGATCCCGAATTCGCGGTCGAGGGCGTCGAGGAAGGCGGGCGCGGGGCGCTCGAAGATCCCCATGGTGCGGTCGCCCTGCACGTTGGAGTGGCCGCGGACGGGGCAGACGCCGGCGCCGGGGCGGCCGATGTTGCCGCGCAGCAGGAGGAGGTTGACGACCTCGCGGATGGTGGCGACGGAGTGCTTGTGCTGGGTGAGGCCCATGGCCCAGCAGACGATGGTGCGCTGCGAGGCCAGGATCATGGCCAGCGCCCGCTCGATCTCGGGGCGGGTCAGGCCGGTGGCGGTGAGGGTCTCCTGCCAGTCGGCCCGCTTCGCGGTGGCGGCGAGCTCCTCGTAGCCGTGGGTGTGCTCGCGGATGAAGTCCTGGTCGGTGGCGCCCTCGGTCTCGATGACGAGCTTGTTGAGGAGGCGGAAGAGGGCCTGGTCGCCGCCGATGCGGATCTGGAGGAAGAGGTCGTTGAGGGCGGTGCCCTTGAGCATGCCGAGCGGGGTCTGGGGGTTCTTGAACCGCTCCATGCCGGCCTCGGGCAGCGGGTTCACCGAGATGATCTTCGCGCCGGCGGACTTGGCCCGCTCCAGGGCGGAGAGCATGCGCGGGTGGTTGGTGCCGGGGTTCTGCCCGGCGACGATGATCAGGTCGGCTTGGTGGAGGTCTTCGAGGTTGACGCTGCCCTTGCCGATGCCGATCGTCTCGTTCAGCGCGGAGCCCGAGGACTCGTGGCACATGTTGGAGCAGTCGGGCAGGTTGTTGGTGCCGAACTCGCGGGCGAAGAGCTGGAAGAGGAACGCGGCCTCGTTGCTGGTGCGCCCCGAGGTGTAGAAGAGGGCCTCGTCGGGGGAGTCGAGGGCGCGCAGCTCCTCGGCGATGATCTCGAAGGCCCGCTCCCACGGGACGGCCTCGTAGCGGTCGGCGCCTTCGGGCAGGTACATGGGCTCGGTGATGCGGCCCTGCTGGCCCAGCCAGTAGCCGGAGCGGCCGGCGAGGTCGGCCAGGGGGTGCTCGGCGAAGAAGTCCGGGGTGACCCGGCGCAGCGTGGCCTCCTCGGCGACGGCCTTGGCGCCGTTCTCGCAGAACTCGGCGGTGTGCCGCTTGTCGCCCTCGGGCCAGGCGCAGCCCGGGCAGTCGAAGCCGTTCTTCTGGTTGACCTTGAGGAGGGTGCGCGCGGTACGGGCGAGGCCCATCTGCTGCTGCGCGATCCGCAGGGTGTGCCCGATGGCGGGCAGGCCCGCGGCGGCGTGCCGGGGGGGCGCGACCTGCGGCGCGTCCTGGACGGGATCACCTGCGGGCGGCTTGGTGGCCATGTCGCTCCCCTTCGAGCAGTCGAGCATCGCGGCGGCGGCCGCCGCGCACACTTCGCGTACGCGTCCGATCCTGTCACGCCCGGCCGACATCGCCGACGCCGGAATTGTCGGCGGGGCCGCCTAGGATCGGGGGCGTGGCAGAGAACGCATCGAAGAAGACCGACCAGCCGACCGCAGCGGACCGCCCCCGCCTGATGCTCATGGACGGGCACTCCCTGGCGTACCGGGCGTTCTTCGCGCTGCCCGCGGAGAACTTCACGACGGCGACCGGGCAGCCGACGAACGCCATCTACGGCTTCGCGTCGATGCTGGCGAACACGCTGCGCGACGAGGCGCCCACGCATTTCGCGGTGGCCTTCGACGTCTCGCGCAAGACGTGGCGCTCGACGGAGTTCCCCGAGTACAAGGCGAACCGCTCCAAGACCCCCGACGAGTTCAGGGGGCAGGTCGAGCTGATCGGCGAGCTCCTGGACGCGATGAACGTGCCGCGGTTCGCCGTCGACGGCTTCGAGGCCGACGACGTGATCGCCACGCTGGCGACGCAGGCGGAGGCCCTCGGCTTCGAGGTCCTGATCGTCACCGGCGACCGTGACTCCTTCCAGCTCGTCTCCGAGCACACCACCGTGCTGTACCCGACCAAGGGCGTCTCCGAGCTGACCCGGTTCACCCCGGAGAAGGTCGAGGAGAAGTACGGTCTCACCCCGCAGCAGTACCCGGACTTCGCGGCGCTGCGCGGCGACCCGTCGGACAACCTGCCGGGCATCCCGGGCGTCGGCGAGAAGACGGCCGCCAAGTGGATCACCCAGTTCGGGTCGTTCGCGGAGCTCGTCGAGCGGGCCGAGGAGGTCAAGGGCAAGGCCGGGCAGAACTTCCGGGACCACCTGGAGGCCGTGAAGCTCAACCGGGTCCTGACCGAGATGGTCAAGGACGTCGAGCTGCCCAAGGCCGCGGGCGACCTGGAGCGCCTGCCGTACGACCGCTCCGCCGTCACCGGCGTGCTGGACGTACTGGAGATCCGCAACGCCTCGCTGCGCGAGCGGCTGCTCGCCGTGGACCCGGGCGCCGCGCAGGAGGAGGCCCCGGTTCCGGCCGCCGGCGTGGAGCTGGACGCGACCGTGATCGGGACGGGCGAGCTGGCGCCGTGGCTGGCGGCCCACGCGGGCGGTCCGCTGGGCGTCTCCACCGTGGACAGCTGGGCGCTGGGCCAGGGGAACGTCAGCGAGATCGCCCTGGCCGCGGCCGGCGGGGCCGCCGCCTGGTTCGAGCCGTCCGTGCTGGACGAGGCCGACGAGCGGGCCTTCGCGGCCTGGGCCGCCGACCCGGCGCGCCCCAAGGTGGTGCACAACGCCAAGGGCCTGATGCGGGTCTTCCCCGAGCACGGCTGGAGCCTGGCCGGCGTCACCATGGACACCGCGCTCGCCGCCTACCTGGTCAAGCCGGGCCGGCGCTCCTTCGCGCTGGACGTGCTGTCCAACGAGTACCTGCACCGTGAGCTCCAGCCCGCCGCCGCCGACGGCCAGCTGGCCTTCGGAGCCGACGAGACCGCCGAGGCGGAGGCCCTGATGGCGCAGGCCCGCGCCGTCCTGGACCTCGGCGAGGCCTTCACCGGCAAGCTGGAGGAGGTCGGCGCCACGGAGCTGCTCCACGACATGGAGCTGCCCACCTCGGAGCTGCTGGCCCGGATGGAGCGGGCGGGCATCGCCGCCGACCGCGACCACCTGGAGGCCATGGAGCAGCAGTTCGCCGGAGCCGTGCAGCAGGCGGTGAAGGAGGCGCACGCGGCGGTCGGGCACGAGTTCAACCTCGGCTCGCCCAAGCAGCTCCAGGAGGTGTTCTTCGGCGAGCTGGACCTGCCGAAGACGAAGAAGACCAAGACCGGCTACACCACGGACGCGGACGCGCTGGCCTGGCTGGCCACGCAGACCGACCACGAACTCCCGGTGATCATGCTCCGCCACCGGGAGCAGGCCAAGCTGCGCGTCACCGTCGAGGGCCTCGTCAAGACGATCGGCGCCGACGGCCGGGTGCACACCAGCTTCAGCCAGACCGTCGCCGCGACCGGCCGCCTGTCCTCCACCGACCCCAACCTGCAGAACGTGCCGGTGCGCACCGACGAGGGCCGCGCCATCCGCCGCGGGTTCGTCGTCGGCGAGGGCTTCGAATCCCTCATGACCGCCGACTACAGCCAGATCGAGCTGCGCGTCATGGCGCACCTCTCCGAGGACGAGGGCCTGCTGGAGGCGTTCACCTCCGGCGAGGACCTGCACACCACCGTCGCCTCCCAGGTGTTCTCCGTCGAGCGCGACCGGGTCGACGCCGAGATGCGCCGCAAGATCAAGGCCATGTCCTACGGCCTGGCGTACGGGCTGTCGGCCTTCGGCCTCTCCCAGCAGCTGAACATCGACCCGGCCGAGGCGCGGGGCCTGATGGAGACGTACTTCGAGCGGTTCGGCGGGGTCCGCGACTACCTGCACCGCGTGGTCGAGGAGGCCCGGGCCACCGGGTACACCGCGACGGTCTTCGGCCGCCGCCGCTACCTGCCCGACCTCAACAGCGACAACCGCATGCGCCGCGAGTCGGCCGAGCGGATGGCGCTGAACGCCCCGATCCAGGGCACCGCGGCCGACATCGTCAAGGTCGCGATGCTGCGCGTGGACAAGGCGATCACCGAGGCCGGGCTGAAGTCGCGGATGCTGCTCCAGGTCCACGACGAAATCGTCCTGGAGATCGCCCCGGGCGAGCGCAAGAAGGTCGAGGAGCTGGTGCGCCGCGAGATGGCCGCCGCCGTCGAACTCCGCGCCCCGCTGGACGTGTCGGTGGGCGTGGGCGCCGACTGGGAGTCTGCGGCGCACTGAGGTCCCCAGGGCCCCGAGGGTCCTCAGGGCCCCGGAGCCCCGGGAGTTCTTCCGCCGGACGCCCGTCCCCGCAGACCGCTCAGGCGGTGGGGGCGGGCGTTCGCGCGTCCTCGTCCGTACGGGACGGCTCGCGCCGGCGCGCGAGGAGCCGTACGAGGACCCCGTACAGCAGCAGGCCCACGGCGAGTCCCCCGCCCGCGCCGAAGCAGACGGTCGGCACGATGTCGAGCGGGGTGCGGATCCGGTCGTAGAAGGTGAGGAAGCGCAGCACGCGCATCGTCACCCCGACGGCCACGCACACCGTGACCAGCGCGACCGCGCCCAGCAGTTCGGCCCGCCCGAGCGCGGGCACGGCGGCGGGAGCGGCACGGTCGGGCAGGCGGCGCACGGCGGTCACCGTGAACCGGAGCAGGACGCAGGCGGCGAGCGCCGATGTCCCGTACTGCACGTAGGTGTAGAGGGGCAGCCCGTGCGCGAACGGTTCGCCGAGTACGGGCAGCGCGTCCGTCCCCCACCGGTGCGGGTGCGTGAAGCTGTCCCAGACCACGTGCGTGAGGGAGCCGGCGACCGCCGAGAGGTAGAACCACGCCGCGACCCGCGCCGGGCCGCGGCCGCGCCAGGCCTCTCCCCGTACGAAGGCGTACACCCGGCCCTGGCGGCGGCGCGGCAGGAGCGCGACCAGCGGTTCGCGCAGCAGCAGCCAGCACGCCGCGAGCGCGGCGGTCAGCACGGCGTCCGCGGTGAACACCCCGGGCAGCGAGTGCGCGAACGCGCCGTACGTCCAGGCGCCCGAGACGACGGCGTCCGCGAAGTAGAACGTGTCGGGTGCGAACGAGCTGAGGACCAACGCCGACGCGATCAGGGGTCCGCGGGCGCGGCCGGTCCGGCGCACGGCCGGCAGGACGGCCGCCGCGTGGCTGAGGGTGAACGGCATGACACCTCTTCCTTACTTCGGGCCAATGCGCCCCGAACGGTCCGGACAGTATGCGTGAGCTGCCCGGCAGGTGGGGAAGTCGTGAAATCCGGGCTCCGATCGGTGCAGCTTGAAGGGAGTTGACGTAAGGTCACGCCGACGTCGAGGGGGAGGGGACCCGGCTCATGTCGGCAGGCATCGCAAGCGGGCTGCGCAAGACAGGGGCCGCCGCCCTGATCTGCGCACTGGTGGCCGCGGCGCTCACGGCGTCCCAGGCCCCCTCGCGGGAACGGATATCCGCGGCGGACACCGGCGAAGCGGCCGCGCGGCCCGCACCGCCGGAGCAGTCCGCCGCAGACTCCGACTTCCTCACGCAACTCCCGCCCCCGGCAGGCGGGCCGGCGCAGGAGGCCCCGGCCGCCGCACCGCCGTCCCGGCCGGCCGCCGAGGCGGTGGCCGCCCACAACGAACCGCTCGCCATGGGCGGCGGGGAAGGCGCGCAGGGAATCCCCGCGACGGTCCTGGCGGCGTACCGGCTGGCCGAGCGGAAGGTGGGGCAGACCGACCCCGGCTGCGGACTGCGCTGGCAACTCCTCGCGGCGATCGGCAAGGTCGAGTCCGGGCAGGCGCGGGGCGGCCGGGTGGACGCCGCCGGCACCACCCTGCGGCCGATCCTGGGCCCCGTGCTCGACGGCAACGGGTTCGCGGACATCCGCGACACGGACGGCGGACGCTACGACGGCGACGCGGTCCACGACCGGGCGGTCGGCCCGATGCAGTTCATCCCGTCCACGTGGGCGACCTGGGGCCAGGACGCGGACGGCGACGGCCGCCGCAACCCGCACAACGTGTACGACGCTTCGCTGGCGGCCGGCCACTACCTCTGCGCGGGCACCCGCGACCTGCGCGTACCCGCCGACCTGGACCGCGCCGTCCTCTCGTACAACCAGTCCGCGCAGTACCTGCGCACGGTGCGGTCCTGGTTCACGTACTACCTCCAGGGCGCGCACGAGGTCCCGAACGCGGGCGCGGGCCGGCCCCCGGCACCCTCGAAGCAGACACCGACGCCGGCCCCCGCGCCGAAGCCGAGCCCGAGCCCCACGCCGAAGCCGACCCCGGTGCCCACGCCCACCCCGACGCCGGATCCGAAGCCCACGCCGACCTCTTCGGCGACAGCCTGCCGCCCTGGCGGACCATGGGCGACGTCCTCGGCTGCCCTCCGGCCGTCGTGATCACC
>NZ_LFML01000070.1 GCF_001044425.1 Streptomyces roseus | reverse complement strand
CCGCGCCCTGCGCCGGCTGTACCGGGCCACGGCTCCCGGCGCGGTGCGGAGCCGGGAGGGTGCCCGCGGCGCCGACGATGCCCGCAGCCCCGCCGGGACGCGGCCCGGGTCCGCGCTCGTGCCGGGCCCCGCCGAGGGCCGGCCGGCCGGCGCTCTCGTACGGGCCGCCGCGCGGACCCTGCCGGCCTGGGTCCGGGGAGAGGCCCCGGCGCCCCGGGGCGGTGCCCTGTGCCACGGGGACCTGCACCTGGGGCAGTTGGTGCGGGGGCCCGGCCCCGACGGGGGCTGGCGGCTCATCGACGTGGACGACCTCGGCATCGGGACCCCCGCCTGGGACCTGGCCCGGCCGGCCGCCTGGTACGCCGCCGGGCTGCTGGACACCGGGGCCTGGGGCCGCTTCCTCGACTCCTACCGCGCCGCGGGCGGCCCCGCGGCCGGGCCGCCCGGCTCCGACCCCTGGCCGGAACTGGACCTCGCCGCCCGGGCCCTGACCGTGCAGACCGCCGCCCTCGCGCTGGCCAAATCGGCGGAAAGCCGACGCCGACTGGAGGACGTGGAGCGGCTGATGGTGGAGTCCTGTGCCCGAATTGCCTCCCTCCCGCCCGACTTGGAGCCGCAGGCTCCGTCGTAGGGTGGGCTTCGCGCCACCGGGCATGCATCCGGTGTCGAAGCAGACGGCGAGGAGTTGATCCGGTCATGCAGTGTCCGAAGTGTCACGCGATGATGCACACCTACAACCGCAACGGTGTCCAGATCGAGCAGTGCGGCAACTGCCGCGGCATCTTCCTGGACTACGGCGAGCTGGAGGCGCTGACCCGCCTGGAATCCCAGTACACCGGCGGCCAGTACGGACAGGTCCCGCCGCCCGCCGCGCCCCCGGCCCCCTACCCGGCCGCGCACGCCCCCGCCCCCGCCTGGGGCGCCCCGCAGCACCACGGCGGTCACGGTCACCACGGTCACCACGGCCACCACAAGGGCGGCTTCGGCCGGATGCTCTTCTCCTCCTGAGCCGCGCGCCGGCGGTGCGGCCCGGGCCGGGCCGCACCGGCAACGCAGAAGCCCCGGCCGTCGAAACGGCCGGGGCTTGCTGAGGTGGTGCGCGATACTGGGATTGAACCAGTGACCTCTTCCGTGTCAGGGAAGCGCTCTCCCGCTGAGCTAATCGCGCGGGACCACGGTGCGAAACCGCAGTTCAAGCAGGGTGTTGCTGGTGCTGCGTGCGCGATACTGGGATTGAACCAGTGACCTCTTCCGTGTCAGGGAAGCGCTCTCCCGCTGAGCTAATCGCGCGGGGATCCTTGCGGACCAGGTCCTTGCGGACCAGTGGACGATACTGGGATTGAACCAGTGACCTCTTCCGTGTCAGGGAAGCGCTCTCCCGCTGAGCTAATCGTCCTTGGAGGTGGAGACGGGATTTGAACCCGTGTAGACGGCTTTGCAGGCCGTTGCCTCGCCTCTCGGCCACTCCACCATGGAGCTGCGGGGGTTCTCGGGAAGATCCCCCACTTCGAGCGGACGACGAGACTCGAACTCGCGACATCCACCTTGGCAAGGTGGTGCTCTACCAACTGAGCTACGTCCGCAGGTCACCGTGCTCGCTCCGGGGTCTTGCCCCTTCGCTCCCTGGCGACGTGTTGAACTCTAGCGGATTCCCGGGCCAGCTCAAAAACGCGTTTCCGCAGCGTGCTGCCGCTCGATCACCACCGGTCACCCGGCAGTCACCTCCCCGGCGCCGCGGCGTCACCGGTCATAGACTCGCAGCCGTGCACGACCTGCTTCCCCTGGCCCGCTTCGGCGGCCTCCTCGCGACCGACCTCCGAGACGTCACCAGCGACCCCTCCGCCCTCGACTCGACGGGCTTCTGGGCGGTCGCCGCGGACTTCGAGGGCCGGCTGGTCTGCGCCCGCTTCGGCGACATACGCCCCGACCCCGTCCCGGCGCCCGTCCCGGGGGCCTGGCGCGGCCCCGCCGCCGACCGGTGGTCCTCCTCCCTCGACCGCGCGGCCTACACGGCCGGCGTACGCCGCATCCGCGAGCACATCGCCGCCGGGGAGGTCTACCAGGCCAACCTCTGCCGCGTGATGTCCGCGCCGCTGCCCGACCCCGGCCGGGCCGACGTCGACGCCCTCACGGCGCTGCTCGCCCGGGGCAATCCCGCCCCGTACGCAGGAACGATTCGGCTCCCGGCCCACGGGGTGGAGATCGCCACCGCCTCCCCCGAGCTGTACCTGCGCCGGGCCGGCCGCCACGTGGAGTCGGGCCCCATCAAGGGCACCGGCCGTACCGCCGCCGACCTCCTGCCCAAGGACCACGCCGAGAACGTCATGATCGTGGACCTCGTACGCAACGACCTCGGACGGGTCTGCGCCACCGGATCCGTCACCGTCCCCGAACTCTGCGCCGTCGAGGAGCACCCGGGCCTGGTCCACCTCGTCTCCACCGTCAGCGGCGAACTCGCCGCGGGCGCCGGCTGGCCCGAGCTGCTCGCCGCCACCTTCCCGCCCGGCTCCGTCACCGGCGCCCCCAAATCCTCCGCGCTGCGGATCATCGAGGCCCTGGAGGCCGCCCCCCGCGGCCCCTACTGCGGGGGCATCGGCTGGGTCGACGCCGACCGCGGCACCGCCGAGCTGGCCGTCGGCATCCGCACCTTCTGGATCGACCGCCGCCGTCCCGGCGGCCCGAGCCTGCTCTTCGGCACCGGCGCCGGCATCACCTGGGGCTCCGACCCCGACCGTGAATGGGCCGAGACGGAACTGAAGGCCGCCCGGTTGCTCCGGGTAGCGTCGGGAACCCATGAGGTGACCGGCACCCCTGGGTGAGCGGAGGGATCGTACGGTGAGGATCTGGCTCGACGGCGCGCTGCGGAACGCCGACAGCGCACAGGTGTCCGTCTTCGACCACGGGCTGACCGTGGGCGACGGAGTGTTCGAGACCGTGAAGGCGGAGCGCGGCACCGCCTTCGCGCTCACCCGGCACGTGGACCGGCTGACCCGCTCGGCCCGCGGCCTGGGACTCGCCGACCCCGACCCGGACGAGGTGCGCCGGGCCTGCGCGGCCGTCCTGGAGGCCAACCCGCTGCCGCTCGCCCGTATGCGCATCACCTACACCGGCGGGGTCTCCCCGCTCGGCTCCGACCGCGGCGACGCCGGCCCCACCCTCGTCGTGGCCGTGGCCGAGGAGGCCCGCCGGCCGGACACCACCGCCGTGATCACCGTGCCCTGGGTGCGCAACGAACGCTCCGCCGTGGCCGGCCTGAAGACCACCTCGTACGCGGAGAACGTCGTCGCGCTGGCCGCCGCCCACCGGGCCGGGGCCTCCGAGGCGCTCTTCGCGAACACGCTCGGACGGCTCTGCGAGGGCACCGGCTCCAACGTGTTCGTCGTCCTCGACGGAGAGCTGCACACACCGCCCCTCGCTTCCGGCTGCCTCGCCGGAATCACCCGGGCCCTCGTCGTGGAGTGGGCGGGAGCCAAGGAGACGGACCTTTCCTTCGAGGCGCTGGAACAGGCCGAGGAGATCTTCCTGACCTCCACGCTGCGCGATGTCCAGGCCGTCCACCGGATCGACGGACGCGCCGCGGCCTCGGCCGTGCCGGGACCTGTCACCGCCGAGGCCATGCGGACCTTCGAGGCGCGCGCCGGCGCGGACCTCGACCCCTGAGCCGGCCGATCCGCCCGCTTATCCGCTGTCGCAGGGGGCCGCCGGGCGGGTAGAACTCGGGGGATGACCACCACCCTGCGGCCGAGCGGGCCGCTTCAGCAGAGCAGCGGGGGCGCGCGGTCGCGCCCGTACGAGATCCGGGTCAACAGCAGGCGCGTCGGCTCGCTGCTGGTCGCCTGCGACACGCCCTTCGGGCCGACCGTGGGCGAGATACGCGACCTCGTGGTCGACGAACCGGACCGGCGGCGCGGGCGCGCGACGGTCGGGGCGCTGGCCGCCGAGGAGGTGCTGCGCGGCTGGGGCTGCCGCCGGGTCCGGGTCAGCGTGCCCGCGGCCTCGGCGGGCGGCCTGCGGATGGCGCAGGCGCTCGGGTACGCCGAGTACAGCCGGTACATGGCCAAGGACCTCCCGGCGCAGCCGCCCGGGCTCCGCGCGGGGGTCCTCGGCCGCCCCATGACGCAGGCCGAGTACGAGGTCTGGCTCGTGGGCGCGATCGAGGGCTACGCCGAGGACTGGATCAGCCGCGGCATGCCGCGGGAGGCGGCGCGGGCGAAGTCGGTGGCCGACCACGAGAGCGCGCTGCCCCGGGGGCTGGCCACAGAGGGCGCCACCCTGTCCGTCCTGGAGGCGGACGGCGTCCCCGTCGGCCACGTGTGGTCGGCGCCCCGCGACGAGGGCGCCTACGTCTTCGACGTCGCGGTCGCCGAGGGGCACCGGGGCCGGGGGTACGGGCGCGACCTGATGCTCCTCGCCGAGCGCACGGCCCTCGCCGGGGGCCACCGCGTGCTGGGCCTCCAAGTCTTCGCGGGCAACACCCCGGCCCTGCGGCTGTACGAGTCCCTCCACTACCGGACGACGCACGTCAACTACGCCAAGGACCTGCTGTAGGGGCGTCCGCACAGGTGTCCGCCCGGGCCCGCCGGGATCCGGGCGGAGCGGCCTGCGCCGGCCTACGCCCCGTCGGCGGACAGCAGGCGGTCCGCGATCTCCTCGATGCGGGCGCGCAGGCCCTCCTGGCTCTTGCCGCCGTCGAGGCGCTCCCCGCCGATGACGTACGTCGGGGTGCCGCTCACGCCGATGGCCTTGCCCTCGGCTTGGTCGGCGTCGACGATCAGGATGTGCCGGCCGTCGATCAGCGCGGTGTCGAACTCCTCGGCGTCGAGGCCCAGTTCGCGTGCCACGTCCAGCAGGACGGCCTCGCCGCGCTCGCCGAGCTCCGCGGTGCGGGCCAGGACGGCCTCCACGTACGGCCAGGCCCGCCCCTGCTCCGCGGCCTCCTCGGCGGCCTGCGCGGCCGCGAAGGCGTGCCTGTGCTTCTCCAGCGGGAAGTGGCGCAGCCGGATGTCCAGCCGGTCGCCGTAGCGGGCCCGCAGGGCGCGTACGTCGTCCAGGGCGCGGTGGCAGTCCGGGCACTGCAGTTCGCACCAGACGTCGAGGATCACGGAATCGGTCATGGGCCCAGTGTCCCAGCCACCGGGCACCGCCATCGAAACGCACCCCCTGAGGAGGAGGCGCGACCCCGAGATCTCCCGGAGATCGGAGCCGGACCGCCCCGGGCCGTGGCCGCCGCGGCCGTGCCCGGTGCAGGATGGAGGGGTCGGATCGCCCACCCCTGGAGGACCGCATGCTGGCCGAGACCATATGTTCCGCGGTGTCCGCGGCGGGCCTGGGCATCGCCGCGGTGGCCGCCTACCGCAAGCGCTTCCTCGCCGCCACGCGGATCGCGGCCTACGCGCTGGTGCCGGTCGCCCTGGTGCTGACGGGCGTCGTGGAATGGGTGTCCGGGATGGTGTTCAAGCCGGCCGTCTGGCTGGGCTTCGGGCTGCTCGGGCTCTCCTGGGTGCTGTTCATGACCACGCGCGCCATCGAGCGGCGCGGGCGGGGCGCGGGGGAGGAGCCCGCCGGGGCGGTCAGGCCCTCGAAGGCCGCGAAGGCGGGCAGGGGGCGCTCCCCGCAGGAGGCCGTGGCCCCGGCCGCGTCCGCCCCCTCGCTGGGGCAGGGCTCCCGCCCGCAGCCGGGATCCCGCCCGGCGCCCGCCGCTCCCGCGGACGATTTCTCCGACATCGAGGCGATTTTGAAGAAGCACGGCATCTGAAGCACGCCACCCGGGGACCGCGCGCGGTATTGCCGCGAGTCTGACGAGAAGGGGTGAACTCCCGCGTAAAGGATGGCGTGTTGGGGGCGACCTGCGCGCGCCCTGCGCGATCATCGCCCCGACATGCTCGACACATCGCAGGGCGACCCGCCGGCTTCCGCTCCGGCCCCGGTCCCCGCCCCCGTCGCCCAGGAGCCGCGAGGCTGTCTCTTCGCGCTCTCCCAGCCGCCCCTGATGATCTTCCTAGGGGTGATCGGCACCCTGTTGCTGCTGGCCGCCGTGCACGACCTCTTCCTGCTGTGAGCCCGGCCGCGCGCCGTGCCGCGCCTCCTGCCGGGCGTCCTGCTCCGGCGGTCCCGCGTCGGCCTCCTTGCGCCGGGCCCGGTACGCCGCCACGTGCAGCCGGTTCCCGCACGTACGGCTGTCGCAATAGCGCCGTGAGCGGTTGCGGGAGAGGTCCACGAAGGCCCGCCGGCAGTCGGGCGCCTCGCAGCGGCGCAGCCGCTCCTGTTCGCCGGAGACCACGATGAAGGCCAGCGCCATGCCGCCGTCGGCGGCCAGGTGGTCGCCCAGAGAGGCGCCCGGCGCGAAGTAGTGGACGTGCCAGTCGTAGCCGTCGTGGTCGGTCAGCTGCGGGGTGGTGCCCGCGGTGGCCACCAGCTCGTTGATCAGTCCTGCCGCGGTCCGGGGGTTGGGCGCGCCGAAGACCTGGGCGAACTTGCCGCGTACGGTCCGCACTCCGGCGAGGTCGCGGGCGCCGAGCTCGCCGATGTCGCTGATCTCGTACTCGCGGACGAACTCGCGCAGCGAGCCGACGTCGGCCAGTCCGTCGGGCTGCTCCGCCTCGGCCGCGGTGTTCACCAGCGCGACGACGACGTCGAGCGCGCGACGGGTGTCGTGGGGAATCTGCACGGGGGTCGCTCCCTGGGGGCCGGGCCTGCGGCGACGACCAGTGCCGCCGCTGGGGGCCGACTCTAGCCGTGCCCGGGCGGAACCGGGAGGGACCTCTGTGGCGGCCGCGTCACGCACACCGGCGCCGCCCCCGCGGACGGCTTCCGCGAGAACAGCGCCGGCACTGCCGTATGTGGTTTTCGTCCAGCCCGCACCGTCGCCCCGAGTCGGACGGTGCGGAGTGGCCCCCGGCGCGTGCCGGGAGGTGCTCCCAGAAGGCCTGGCTCAGCTTTCGGCCAGGATGTGGGAAAGCTCCTTGTCGAGGTCGAAGTGCCGGTGTTCGGTCCCGGGTGGGACCGCGGCGTCCGTCCGCTTGAGGAACGATTCGAGTGCGCGGGCGGGTGCTTCGAGCAGTGCTTCTCCCTCCGGTGAGCTCAGGGCGATGCAGACGACGCCCTGACCGTGGCTGCGGGACGGCCAGACGCGGACGTCTCCGGTTCCGGTGGGCCGGTGGAGGCCCTCAGCGAGGAGGTCTCGGGCGAAAACCCACTCGACCGTCTCCTCGGCGCCGGTGTGGAAGGTGGCGTGCACGGCGTAGGGATCGGCCGTGTCATACCGCAGGCCCGCCGGGACAGGCAGTGACGACTCGCTCGACACAACGAGGCGCAGGTGCAGCTCGCAGCTGACCGTGGTGTTCATAAGCGCCAGGGCCTTTCGCTCAGTGTGCGCTCGGGGATTCGCACGTCGGCGAAATCGACATGCCACCTACGGTGCCGTTGTAAACCCCTCTGACCGTTTTGCGGACCTCTGGGTCCCTCGGACGGCGGATCCAAAGCGGCATTCACGTGTGCTTCCGGCTCCGGTAGATTCGGGCTCATGAATACGGGGAGTGACCGCGGGACCCAGGGGTCCGCAGCCGAGTCCGAAGTCGGGTCCGAAGTCGAGTCCGCAGCCGGGGACGCCACTCAGCAGACCACGGAAGAAGCGCCGCACGTATCGAAGGCTCCCGCCTTCATCAAGTCGCGCCGCACCCTCCACCTGAGCTGGCAGGTCGGCGTCTTCGTCGTGGGCCTGGCCGTCATCGGCGCGGGCATCGCCATGCTCGTCCTGCCCGGCCCGGGCTGGGTCGCGATCTTCGCGGGCCTGGCGATCTGGGCCACCGAGTTCGCCTGGGCCCACCTGGTGCTCCGCTGGACCAAGCGCAAGGTGACCGAGGCTGCCCAGAAGGCGCTGGACCCCAAGGTCCGCCGCCGCAACATCATCCTGACCGGCGTCGGCCTCGTGATCGCCGGCGCGCTGGTCGGCTTCTACCTGTGGAAGTACGGGCTCACCCTGCCCTGGCACCTCAAGGACCAGTGACCGGCCGGTGGTGGTCGGGAACCACCGCTGACATGGGGTAATGTTTGCGGTGCGTCCGGGCGATTAGCTCAGTGGGAGAGCACTTCGTTCACACCGAAGGGGTCACTGGTTCGAACCCAGTATCGCCCACCCGGACCGAGGGCCCGGAGACTTTCGAAGTCTCCGGGCCCTCGGCGTTTTCCCCCCGCTGCGCCGCTACCGCAGCCGGCCGAGAGCGGCCCGCAGCCGGCGCGCGTCGCGCAGCCGCTTCTCGTACGTCGCCCCCACCGCAAGGAGCAGCAGCCCGGCCAGCGCCGGCGGCAGCCAGCGGGGCAGCGCGTCGGCGACCTGGACCACGTATGGAGCCAGCTCGTGCAGGGCCACCGCCGCCAGGGTGGCGCCGCCCAGCAGCAGCGGGGCCTGGAGCCGCCGGTGCGCGCCGAGCAGGGTGACCGCCAGCGCCGCCACCCCCAGGAGCAGCGGCCGCGGCCAGTGGGGGTCCTCCCAGGCCGCGAGCAGGCTCGGCAGCAGCGTGGCGCCCAGCCCCGGCCCGTACGCCGTCCACGACGAGGCCCGCGCGTCCCGGCGCCGACGCACGAGGCCCACCGCCAGCGCGGGCACCGTGACCGGCAGCGTGTACGCCTCCGGGACCTGCACCCCCGACGCCGACAGCCGGATCCACGTCGCCGCCAGGAACAGGGCCCAGGCCGCCCAGCCGAGCGCGCGCCGCTCCGCCCGCAGCGCCGCGCCCGCGCAGACCACCCCGGCCAGCGCGCACACCAGCGCCGCCCTCGCCGGCTCCCACGGCCAGCTCGCGAGGAGCACCGCCACCGCGCCGGCCGAGCCCGCCGCGAGCTCCGCCGGGAGCCGCACCCGGCCCAGCCGCGGGCCGGCCGCCGCCACCGCCGCCACGACCGCCAGCAGGGGCAGCGACCACCAGGACGCCGCGAGCCCCCACAGCGCCCCCAGCGCCGCCGCCACGGCCGCCGCGTACCCGACGGCCAGCGCCGCGGCCGCGGCCCGCACGGGCAGGGCCGCCTGCCTCCGCGCCGCCCCCGCCGCGCAGCCCGCGCCCAGCACGGCGAACACCGCGAAGGTAGCCGTACGGCCGTCCAGTGCGGCCACCGACAGGTTCAGCGCCCC
>NZ_LFML01000069.1 GCF_001044425.1 Streptomyces roseus | reverse complement strand
GCGAGGCCGCCGAAGATCGCCGCGTCGGCCACCCGGTCGAGCGTGGAGTCGAGGAAGGCGCCCCAGCGGCTGGAGACGCCCGCCTGGCCGCCTCGCTCGCGGGCGCCCGGGGCCCGCAGGACACCGCGGGCATCCTGCACGCGGCGCTCCGCGACCCGCTCGGGGTGGACGGGGTGATGATCTACCGGCTGGACGAGAGCGGGCGGCTGGGGCTCGTCGGGCACACCGGGATCGACGCGATGCTGGCCGCGCAGTGGCAGGACATCCCGCCGGTGGCCGGCGTCGCGGCCGTGGAAGTGATCACCTCGGGCCGGCCGTGCTGGCTGGAGGACCCGGAGCGGGACGCCGAGGCCTACCGGCTCATCGGCCCGCCCCGGCGGTGGCCCACCCGCGCGTGGCTCCCCCTGCCGGGCGAGGGGCGCGTCAGCGGGGCCATCGGATTCCTCCGGGCCGAGTCCGGCCCCTTCGACGCGGCCCAGCGGGAGCTGCTGCTCCAGGCCGTACGACTGTGCGGCGGGTCCCTGCGCCTCGTGGAGCACCGCGAGGGTGCTCCGGGGGACTGGGAGGTGACCGCGGTCCAGAAGATCTTCGACGTGCTCTCCGGTGCGGCGATCCTCCTCTCGCCGCTGCGCTCGCCCACGGGCGAGGTGGAGGACTACCGCATCGAGGCCGCGGCTCCGGAGTCGGTGGACGTGGCGGGGCGTCGCGGGAAGGAGCTCGTGGGCCGGCGGGTGCTGGAGACCTACCCCACCGTCGCCGGAACACCCCTGTGGTACGGCTACCTCGACGCGCTGGAGACCGGGAGCACGTACGAGGGAGAGCCGTTCTCGTACCGTGAAGTGGTGGCCGGGATCCCCGCGACGTCCGTCTACTCCGTACGGGCGACACGGCTGGCCGGCCGGCTGATCGTCTCCTGGATCCGCCACGACGCCGGTGCGCGCGAGGCGAGCCGCCTCGCCGCCCTGCAACGCCTGGGCAATCTCGGCTGGGCTGACTGGAACCTGACCACGGACACGATCAACTGGTCCGAGCAGGTGTACGCGATCTTCGACCGCGCGCCCGGGCAGGGCCCCATGACCCTGGAGGAACTCCCGCACCACCTCGTGCCGGACGACCTGCCGGCGCTCGCCGAGGCCGTGCAGCGCCTGCTGGGCGAAGGGGCACCGATCGACCAGCCCTTCCGCATCACCACCGACGGCGGGGTCCGACACCTGCGCATCGTGGCCGAAGCCGAGACCGACGCCCTCGGCGCCCCGGTGGAGGTGCACGGCTTCTTCCAGGACCTCTCGCCCCAGCGGGACGCCGAGCTCGCCCTGGGGGCGAGCGAGCGGGCCAACCTCGTCCAGCGGGGCGTGCTCAAGGCCGAACGGGCCATCGCCGCCCGCCTCCAGCACGCACTCCTGCCCGTCCCGGAGCAGTCGATCGAGTTGGTGGGGCTGCGCGTCGACATTGCGTACATGCCCTCCGACAGCGGGGTGAACGTCGGAGGCGACTGGTACAGCGCCATCGAACTCCCGGACCGCAGCGCCCTGTTCGTGGTAGGGGACGTGGCGGGCCACGGACTGGACGCCGTCGGGACCATGGCCCAGCTGCGATTCACCGCCAAGGGCATGATCATCACCGGCTCGGCGCTGCCGGACGCCATGGCCCGGCTCAACACGCTGCTCCTGCACACGGCCGCCGGGATGTCCTCCGCCGCCACGGCCACCATGATCATGGCCCGTTACTGGCCCGAGGAGCGGCGCCTCGCGTGGGTACGGGCGGGGCACCCACCGCCCTTGCTGGTGCGCGGCGGTGAGGCGCGCTTCCTCCCGCCGCCGGAAGGAATCCTCCTCGGGGCGTGGGCCGACGCCGTGTACGGACAGGAGACGCTGGAGCTGGAGCCCGGCGATCACCTGATCCTGTACACCGACGGCTTGGTCGAGGTGCCGGGGGAGAGCATGGACCACGGTCTCGGCCGGCTGGCCGCGGCCGCCGCCGAGGCCATGGGCGGGTCGTGCCAGGATCCGCTGGCGCGCGTCCTGGCGGAACTGCGGCCCGCCGGACGGGACGACGTGTGCGTCCTGGACATCCAGGTGCCGCCGTATTGACGGCCGACGGCTTCGCCCCCGGCCGGCCGGGGGCGAAGCCGCGCCGGACTCAGCGCAGGTCGAACCGGTCCAGGTTCATGACCTTGTCCCACGCGGACACGAAGTCGCGCACGAACTTGCCCTGCGCGTCCTGGGCCGCGTAGACCTCCGAGAGGGCGCGCAGCTGGGAGTGCGAGCCGAAGACGAGGTCGACGGCGGTGGCCGTCCACTTGACCTCGCCCGAGGCGTGGTCGCGTCCTTCGAAGACGTTCTCGTCCGAGAGCGACGCCTTCCACTGCGTGCCCATGTCGAGCAGGTTGACGAAGAAGTCGTTGGTCAGCGTCTCGGGCCGATCGGTGAACACGCCGTGCCGGGACCGCCCGAAGCCGGTGTCCAGGGCCCGCATGCCGCCGATCAGGACCGTCATCTCGGGAGCGGTGAGGTTCAGCAGGTTGGCGCGGTCCAGCATGAGGGTCTCCGGGGCGAGCTTCTCGCCCGCCCGGAGGTAGTTGCGGAACGCGTCGGCCCGAGGTTCGAGCACGGCGAACGCCTCCGCGTCGGTCTGCTCCTGCGAGGCGTCCGTACGCCCCGGTGAGAACGGGACGGTGATGTCGTGTCCCGCGTCCTTCGCGGCACGTTCCACGGCGGCGGACCCGCCCAGGACGATCAGGTCGGCGAGCGAGACCTTCGTACCCCCGGTCGCCGAGGCGTCGAACTCCTGGCGGATCCGGTCGAGGGCCTCCACCGTCTCGGTGACCTCGGGCACCGCGTTGCTCTCCCAGTCCCGCTGCGGCGCGAGCCGGATCCGTGCCCCGTTGGCGCCACCGCGCTTGTCGGTGCCCCGGAAGCTGGCCGCCGAGGCCCAGGCGGTGGTGACCAGCTGGGAGACGGAGAGGCCGGAGGCCAGGATCCGCTCCTTGAGGGCGGCGACGTCCGCGTCGGAGACCAGGGGGTGATCGACCGCCGGAACCGGGTCCTGCCACAGCTGCGGTTCGGCGACCCACGGGCCGAGGTAGCGCGACAGGGGCCCCATGTCGCGGTGCAGCAGCTTGTACCAGGCCTTCGCGAACGCCGTGGCGAGCTTGTCCGGGTTCTCGTGGAAGCTCTTCGCGATCGGGGCATAGACGGGGTCCGCCCGCAGCGCGATGTCCGTCGTCAGCATCATGGGGGCGTGCCGCTTCGACGGGTCGTGGGCGTCGGGCACCGTGTCCCGGGCCGCCGGGTCCGTGGGAGTCCACTGCCTGGCTCCGGCGGGGCTCGTCGTCAGCTCCCACTCGTACCCGAACAGGTTGTCCAGGTAGCCGTTGTCCCAGGTCGTCGGCTTGTTGGTCCACGCGCCTTCGAGCCCGCTCGTCAGCGCGTCGACGCCCGATCCGCTGCCGTACGCGTTCTTCCAGCCGAGCCCCTGCTGCTCGATGGGCGCCGCCTCGGGCTCCGGTCCGATGTAGGAGGGATCGACGGCGCCGTGGCACTTGCCGAACGTGTGGCCGCCGATGATGAGGGCGAGCGTCTCCTCGTCGTTCATCGCCATGCGCGCGAACGTCTCGCGAATGTCCCGGGCCGCCGCCAGCGGATCCGGATTCCCGTTGGGGCCCTCCGGATTGACGTAGATCAGTCCCATCTGAACGGCGCCCAGCGGGCTGGAGAGGTCCCTTTCACCGCTGTAGCGTTCGTCCCCGAGCCAGGTGTCCTCGGGCCCCCAGAAAATCTCCTCGGGTTCCCAGATGTCCTCGCGGCCGAATCCGAACCCGAACGTTTTGAGCCCCATGGATTCGATCGCGCAGTTGCCCGCGAAAACCAGCAGGTCGGCCCAGGAGATCTTCGCCCCGTACTTCTGCTTGACCGGCCAGAGCAGGCGACGGGCCTTGTCCAGGCTCGCGTTGTCCGGCCAGCTGTTGAGCGGGGCGAAGCGCTGGGCGCCGGCGCCGCCGCCACCCCGGCCGTCCGCGATGCGGTACGTGCCCGCCGCGTGCCAGCTCATCCGGATGAAGAGCGGCCCGTAGTGCCCGTAGTCCGCGGGCCACCACTCCTGGGACGCCGTCATCAGCTCGAAGAGGTCCCGCTTCAGGGCGTCCACGTCGAGCGTCGCGAATTCCTTCGCGTAATCGAAGTCCTCGCCCATCGGATCGGACAGGTGCGAGTGCTGGTGGAGAACCTGGAGGTCCAGCTGATTGGGCCACCAGTCCCGGTTCGTCCTCGGGCGGGTCGGCGCGGGGGTCGGGGAGGGGATTGCTGGGTTCTCGCTTTCGCTTCCGGACACGTGCGCCCTTCTTCCTGTCTCGTGATTTCCGCGGCTGACTGCGGGGCGTCCGTATGGTCGCGCACCGCGGAGCGCGCTGCCACGCGAACACGCAGAACTCTCGCGGCCTCCGCGGAATTAGGGAAAAAGGGTTTTAGGACCAACGGGATCGACCCGGACGGGTGATGCTGCGGGCGCTGCGGCGGGTCGCGGCGCGGCGCCCGGCCGGACCGCCAGGATGGCTCCCTCTCCCGACCCTGAGAAGGAGCTGTTGTCCGTGCTGGAAAGACAGCGTCGAAAGAACGCCACCGAGGTCACCTTCGTCCTGCCCGAAGGGGACCCGCCCGGGCCGGTCAGCGTGGTGGGGACGTTCAACGGGTGGCAGCCCGGCTCCCACGTGCTCGAATCCCGCCCCGACGGCACGCGGGCGGTCACGGTCGCGCTCCCCGCCAAGGTCACCCACTCCTTCCGCTACCTCGCGGCGGGCGACTACTGGTTCAACGACGAGTCCGCGGACGGCCACGACGGCCCCAACTGCCGCCTGCAGACCTGATCCCGCCCCCTGCCCCGACCTGAGTCCGCCGCCTCAGGCTCCGGGGCCGGTCCGGCACGCGCTCAGGCGCCCGTGGCGTGCCGGCCCCGGGCGGCCGTGCGGCGCGCCGCCGCGGCGTCCGTGACGTCGAGGAACACCTGGTCCAGTTCGGGCCAGCGCGTCTTCAGCTCCTTCTTGATGCGGACCATGGCGTCCTCCACGGTCTCGCTGTCATACCCGGGCGTCAGGTCGATGCTCGCGGCCAGCAGCGCCGAATCCGGGCCCAGGCGCATCGTCAGCAGCGACGGCACCGAGTCGATCTCCGGCTGCTGCCCCAGCAGCTCGCGTACCTCGCGCTGCATCCCGGGGTCGGCCGCCTCGCCGATCAGCTGGGCCCGTGCGCCCTTGCCGAGGGTGAACGCCACGTAGACGAGCAGGACGCCGATCAGGATGGACGCGGACGCCTCGTAGGCCACCTGCCCGGTCCAAAGGTGCAGTCCCATCCCCGCCATGGCCAGCAGCACGCCCGCGCAGGCCGTGCTGTCCTCCGCGAGGACCGTCCGCAGGGCCGGGTCCCGTCCCGTCCGGATCTCCTCGCCCATGCCGTGGCCGGCGGCCGCGGCCTCCCGCCGGACCTGGCGGACCGCACGGGCCAGCGAGGCCCCCTCGGCGAGCAGCGCCACGAACAGCACCACGAAGCCGATCAGATACCCCTCGTGGGACTCGGAAGGGCCGGAGCGGAACGCCTCGATGCCCTGGAACACCGAGAAGCAGCCGCCGGTGACGAAGATGCCGACGGCTGCGAGCAGGGACCAGAAGAAGCGCTCCTTGCCGTATCCGAAGGGGTGGCGCCGGTCGGCCGGACGGCGGCTGCGCTTGACCGACGCCAGCAGGAACACCTCGTTCAGGCTGTCGGCGACCGAGTGGGCCGCCTCGGACAGCAGCGCGGGCGAGCCGGCGATGACGCCGCCGACCGCCTTGGCCACGGAGATGACGAGATTGGCCGCGAGGGCCACCCACACCGTGTAGCGGGTCTCACTGTCCTGGTTCCGTGCGGTGCGTGTACGGGAGTCGGCCATAACCCTGCGCCTGCCCACGCCCCGGCCGCGTAAGCCAGGTCCGTCCGATCGTCCGAAGAGCTCCGTGGCCAGGGGTGCGGGGGCGCGCGGCGGGGCAGTCGCCCAGTGTCGTGGTCCATGGCCCTACGGGCCGCAGGAGTGAAGGAGTGCCCGATGTCCGGTAACGCTCTGACCGGGGGCGTCGTGCCCGAAGCCGCCGGCGACGGGGCGAACGCCACCCGGGTGTGCGTGGATCCCGAGGGGCCCGTCCTGGTCGAGGGGCCCGTCGAGATCGTCATGAAGGACGGTACGGTCGCCCGGTCCGACCGTTTCGTGGTCGCGGTGTGCACCTGCCGCCGCACCCGTACGCCCCCCTGGTGCGACACCAGCCACCGCCGCCGCACCCGAGCCGCTGCCCAGTCCGAGTCCGGGTCCGATCCCGAGTCCGGGAACGAGCCCGAGACCCCGTCCGAGGACCCCTGACCGGACCGGCAGCGGACATGGCGTGCGCGCGCGGCGGCGGTCCTCCTGGAGGACCGCCGCCGCGCGGACGCTTGCGGGAGACTCAGGTCTTCAGCAGGCGGTTGAAGAAGGAGCGGTAGCGCTGCAGCGCAAGGCGCAGGTCCTCCGTGGCCACCTCCTCGCCGCGGCCCCACTGGTCGACCAGCGTCTGCTTGTGGTCGGAGAACGACCTGGCGAGCGTCTGCATCACCTCCGCGACCAGGGTGTCCGCCGAGCGGACCGCCTCCTGCGGGTCGTCCACGAACCGGCCCTGGATCTCACGCCACGTCGTGCGGTACTCCTCCGCCTCCTTGCTGTCGAGCAGGGGCTCGTCCCCGGCCTCGGCGGCGCCCCGTCCCGCGGCCGGGGCGCCCGCGTCGTCCTGTGCGGCGCGGTCCGCGTCCCCCTCCGCCGCGATGTCGGCGGTGGCCTCGCCGGGGTAGACCGCCGTGTCCCGCCCCCGGCCGGGGTCGGCCAGGTCCTGCGTGCTCAGTCCGCTGTCGCCCGGGCGCTCCCCGCCCTCGGCACGGTCCTCGAATTCGCCGTTGTCGCGCATCACGTCGTCGCGCATGTCACCGACCTCCTCGGTCGCTCAGCAGCTCGTCGAACAGGGCGCGGTAGTGGACCATCGCCCCCCGGAGCTCTTCCGTCGTGGCTTGTCCGCCGGCGCTGCGCACCTTCACCGAGTGCGCCGCGCGGTAGTGCTGGAGCGTGCCCGCGTGGCTCACCGAGAGGTCGCGGACGTTCTCCTCGTACTCCGTGGTGGGGTACCCCCGCTCGTTCATCAGCCGCGTCACCAGGTCGTCGGCCTCCGTCACCGAGCCTTCGGGGCGGTCCACGAAGTGCTCCTGTACGACGCTCCAGTCCTGTGCGTAGGCGCGGCGGCGGTCCTCCGGGAGCGCCTTGATGTCGAGCTCGGCGTGCCGCTCCTCGCGGGCGCGCAGCTCCCGCTCGGCGGCCCGCCGGCCGCCTTCCTGCTCGACGGTGCGCTCGTACTCCGGTCCGAAACGGTCCTGCAAGCGGCGCCGTCGCGACCGCATGCCCAGTACGACCGCGAGGGCGATGATGACGATCGCCACGATCACGATGACGGCGATCAGTGTCCCTGTTGACATGGTGGGCCTCCTGCCCGGGGGCTCGTCGTGATGGGGTGGGGCGAGTGCCCACGGGTGCGCGTCAGGCGCGACCGGAGCCGGCCCGGGCGCCGGACGCGGCGAACTCCCGGACGAACGCGTCGCAGAAGGCGTCGAGGTCGTCCGGCTTGCGGCTCGTGATCAGCGTGGCGGCCTCCGCCCGGCAGACGTGCGCCTCCTCGTCCACCCAGGTACCGCCCGCATTGCGGATGTCGGTCTTGAGGCTGGGCCACGAGGTGAGGGTCCGCCCGCGCAGCACGTCGGCCTCGACCAGGGTCCAGGGGGCGTGGCAGATCGCGGCGACGGGTTTGCCCGTCGCGAAGAAGTCCCGGGTGAAGCCGACGGCCCGCTCGTTCATGCGCAGGGCGTCGGGGTTGGCGACGCCGCCGGGCAGTACGAGCGCGTCGAAGGCCTCCGAGCTGTCCCCTGCCAGGACGTGGTCGACGGCAAAGGTGTCACCCTTGTCGAAGTGCCGGAAGGCGCGGACCCGGCCGGCCTCCGGGCTGACGAGCCGCGGGTTCCATCCTGCGTCCAGTACGGCCTGCCAGGGCCGGGTCAGTTCGATCTCCTCGACGCCCTCGGGCGCCGTGAGGAAGGCGATGCGCATCGGGTGCTCCCTCCTTGAGCCGTTTCGGTTGGTGCCGCCGCGGGCTCAGGGTCCGCCCTCGGTTCGGCTGCGGCGGACCGCCGCCACGACCGCTCGCGTCGGCGTCGTCCACCGCACGGGCGGTGCCTTCTCCTGCCCGTCCGTACGTCCGTACGGGGAGCGCCTGCCCGGGCGGGAGCGTCTCAATCAAGCCCGCGCTCCTGCGCCGGCGGGCCGGGGGCGGGACGGGTGACGGGGCGGCGGGGGCTAACGGCCCCGCTGCCGCCGTGCGGCCGACCGGGCGCCGCACTAGGGTCGGGGGGACGGGTCGGCCGCGCGGCAGACGGGACGCGGACCGAGCATGACCCACCCGGTCGCGGGTACCCGCACCTGGCCCTGTCCCCGTGCGGAGGAGGTCCGCGCCCATGGTGAACGATCGGGACGAGACCCCGGACGAGCGGGCCGACCGCCGCTGGAACGAGACGCTCCAAGAGGTGCGCGTTGCCCAGACGGGCGCCCAGATCCTCTTCGGGTTCCTGCTCAGCGTCGCCTTCACGCCCCGCTACGCCCATTTGGGCCCTTTCGACCGGGGCCTGTACGTCGTGACGGTGGCGCTCGGCGCCCTGGCGACCGGGACCCTGATCGCGCCGGTCGCCTACCACCAGCTGCTGGCCGGGCACCACCTCAAACCCCAACTGGTCAAGGCGGCGGGCCATCTGGTCTCCATCGGCATCGTGCTGCTCGCACTGACCGTGACCTTCTCGGTGCTGCTCCTGCTGAGGGTCGCCACCTCGCACTGGATCGCCTGGCCGGTGACGGCCTGCGTCACGGCCTGGTTCGTGATCTGCTGGCTGGTGATGCCCACCCTGCTCCTGCGGGGCAAGTCCAAGTCCAGGAGCGCGTGAGCTCCTGACGGGCAGGTTTTTCCCGGCTCCGGCCGGGCAGGCGCCGACGACGGAGCCCCGGGGAGGGAGCCAGGTTTCCACCACGCTGTCCACCACGTTCTCCAAGGAGGGAGACGCCATGGAAGACCAAGGCGGCGCAGGAGGCGTGCCCCTGCACTCTCACGACGACGAGGAACGGCGACGCGCCCCGCACGTCGAGCGGACCGGGACCGACGAGGCCGGACGCCCGGTCCGGAAGGCCGACACCGACGAGGCGAGCCGCCTCGACCGGGTGGGCGAGGCGCCCAAGAAGGGCCCCGGCCCGGTCCGGGAGATCCCTCACGAGGAACCCTGAGTTCCGCCGGATGGCCGGGAGAGGGGCGATGTCGCGGGGCTGGTGAATCCGCCCAGAGTGCGGATCGTAGGATCGCACAGCTCGGGTGGCTCAAATCCGTAGAGTAACCGATCGGTAGCTCTGGATCATCGGCCCTCTTCTCGGTAGCGTCATGTCTCGCGCCGCCACACCCAGGGCACACGGCCCTGCGGGACTCGTGGCGCAGGGGAATTACTCACGTTGACGACTGCCATTCAAGGCATCTTCGCCGTCCGTCCCTATACGCCTCACTGCCAGGTCATCCATGACGAGGGAGACCATGCCGTCATAGGCATCTCGTCCGGGAACTCCTACTTCACCCACGACCGCGTGCTCGAACTCGCCCGGTGGGGACTCGACCACTTCCGGCAGGTCGATCTCATCTGGACCGACATGCACGTCGCCGAGATGTTCGTGGCACTCGGCTACCCCGAGGTCGAAGCACAGCGCAAGGCGGTGAAGAACCTCCGCGGCGTCCGCGCCAAGGTCACCTCCGCCGTCGCCACCCTCGACCCCGAGGGGGAGCGGCTGCGCGGCCGCCCCATGTCCGCACTCCTGGAGCTCCCCGCCTACCAGCGCATCCGCTCCGGGCTTGACGTCCTCATGGCCGACGACCCCGAGTTCCGCGAGGTCTGCGACCAACTCGCGGCCCGCTTCCTCGCCGACAAGCTGGGCGGCCGACCGCCGACCGAGCTGCAGCGCGAGGTGTGCATCAAGTACGTGTGCGCCGAAGTGCCGCTGTTCCTCGACACCCCGGCCATCCTCGGGGTCGCCTCCTCGCTCAACTGCTACCACCAGGCACTGCCGTTGGCCGAGCTGCTGTACGCACGGGGCTGGGGTCTGCGCGCATCGCGCAATCAGGGCCACGCCGTCATCACCCCCGCCGAAGAACGCGAAGAACAGGACCGCCCCGCATGACCAGCACCATCGAACCCAGCACGGTGGCCGTGGCCGACGAGCTCACCCGGTTCCCGTTCGACGCCAACGGCACGCGGCTGCCCGACGAGATCGCGCACCTCCTCGCCCACGAGCCGGTCAAGAAGGTCCGCACCATAGCCGGGGCGCAGGCCTGGCTGGTCTCCTCGTATCCCCTGTGCAGACAGGTGCTCGACGACCCGCGGTTCTCCCTCAAGGACACCTCCGCCGAGGGCGCTCCTCGCCAGTACGCGCTGACCATCCCCCCGGAGGTGGTCAACAACATGGGGAACATCACGGGCGCCGGACTGCGCAAGGCCGTGATGAAGGCCCTCAACCCGAAGGCCCCCGGGCTGGAGGCGTGGCTCACCGGCCACGCGCACGCCCTCGTCGACCGGCTCGTCACCACCGGGATACCGGGCGACCTGCGCCGCGACTTCACCGTCCCGTACTCCACCGGGCTGCACTGCCACATCCTCGGCATCCCGCAGAGCGACGGCCCCGACCTCTACCGCTCGCTGCACGTCGCGTTCATGAACAGCCCGCGCACCATCCCCGCGGCGGGCATCAACTGGGACCGCGACATGGGCCACATGATCGACCGGCTCAACGACCCGGAGACGACCGGTCTCATGGCCGAACTCGCCGCCCTGCGCGAGGACCCCGACTACGCCCACCTGACCGACGAGATGCTGGCGACCGTCGGCGTCACGATGTTCGGCGCGGGCGTCATCAGCGTCATGGGATTCCTCACCATGGCCCTCGTCTCGCTGATCCAACACCCGGATCTGAAGGCCAAGTTGATTGCCGATCCGGCGCTCATCCCCGCCGCCGTGGACGAGTTGCTGCGCATCAACCTCTCGATCGCCGACGGACTGCCCCGGATCGCCACCGAGACGATGCGGCTCGGCGACGTCACCGTGCAGAAGGGGGAGCTCGTCCTCGTCCTGGTCGAGGCCGCCAACCACGATCCCGCCGAGTTCGAGGACCCGCACTCCGTGCGCCTCGACCGGCCGAACCCGAACGCCCACCTCTCGTTCGGCGGCGGAGGCCACTACTGCCCGGCCACCGCCCTCGGCAAGCGGCACGCGCAGATCGCCATCGAGGTGCTCCTGCAGCGGCTGCCCGGCCTCGACCTGGCCGTGCCGATCGAGCAACTCGTCTGGCGCACCGGGTTCATGAAGCGGATCCCGGAGCGGATGCCCGTGCTCTGGTGAGCCCGCGGGGGGAGTGAGCGCGCACGGCGCCGAGGGCCGGGGTCCGACCACCCCGGCCCTCGGCGGGCATCCGCGTACGTCCGTCACGTGCGCGGGTGCGTCACGTGCCCGGATCCGCACCTCACCGGTCCGCCACAGTCTCCAGCGGGCTCAGGGCGGCCGCCCGGCGGGCCGGAACGGCGGCCGCGAGCACGCCGATCGTCAGGGACAGCAGGCACACGAGGAGCAACGTGCCCCAGGGGGGCGTCAGGGAGTACTCCTTCATGGCGCCGTTGGTCAGCGACCCGACCCCCCAGGCCCCGAACAGCCCGCCCGCCAGGCCCAGCAGCGTGCCGAAGGCCGCGACCGTCACCGACTCCAGGCGGATCATCCGCCGGATCCCGGCGCGGTCCATGCCGACGGCCCGCAGGACACCGATCTCGCGGGTGCGGTCCGCGACCGACATGGCCAGGGTGTTGACGATCCCGAGCAGCGAGATCACCGTCCCGATGGCGAGCAGCCCGTACATCAGGGTCAGCAGGTCCGCCAGGGAGCCCGCGGCCTCGTCGACGAGTGCCTGGCGGTCCTTCACCTGCACCAGCGGGCTGTTGCCCGCGGCGGCGCGCAGCCGGTCCTCGGTGGCCTTCGAGACCGCGGCGCGGTCGGCGCGTACGAGGATCCGCTGGACGGAGCCGGGCAGGAAGCTGTCCCGCTGCACGTCGGCCAGCGAGCCCAGCACGTCCCCGGCAGTGGGGTTGTCCGCGTAGACGCCGACGACCGTGTACTGCGTGAACTCCTGGTTCTGCCCGATGCGTGCGTTGACCCGGCCGCCGGCGCCCACGCCCTGCTCCCGGGCGACGGTGGCGGACACGGCGATGCGGCCCGGTCCCAGGTCCTTCAGGGAGCCGCCGGCGAAATCGAGCCGCATGACCTCGCCGACCGTGGCCGGGTCCACGCCGGCGATCCTGCGGACGGCGCCCCCGGTGAAGACGGTGGAGTCCGCCACACCGGCCGCCGTCCGCACTCCGGGGGTGGCGGCCACCCGCTTCTGCGCGCCCGGATCGATGGCGGTCATGGTGCTGCGGCTGCCGATCACGTAGTCGGCGCCGAGGCCGGCCGCGGCCTTGCGGTCCAGGGCCTGCCCGGTGGAGTTCCCGATGACGGCCAGTCCGGCGACCAGAGCCGTACTGACGATCAGCGCGGAGGCGGTGGCCGCGGTGCGCCGCGGGTCACGCAGCGCGTTCTCCCGGGCCAGGTGCCCGGTGATCCCGAAGCGGCCGGTCAGCCGGCCGGTCAGCCGGATCACCGGGACGGCGAGCAGCGGCGCCAGCACGATCAGGGCGACGACGATCAGGGCGCAGCCGTACATCGCGTTCTGCAGGTTCGCCTCCGAGGCGTCCTTCGCCCCCGTCAGCGAGACCAGCAGCCCGCCGCCGACGGCGAGCAGGACCAGTCCCGCGGCGCCGCGCACCCGCGAGGCGGTCGCGGTGGGCGGCCGCCCGTCGGCGCGCAGCGCCTCGATGGGCGCGACCTTCGCCGCCTTGCGGGAGGGCAGCCACGCGGCGAGCACCGTGACGCCCACGCCCACACCGAGCGCCGCCACCACGGGGAGCGGGCCGATCACGAGGGGACCGTCGGGCAGCCTGTCCTGCGAGGTGCTCAGGAGGCCGGGCAGTACGGACGCGATGCCGAGACCGAGCACGAAGCCGGCCGCCGACGAGACCAGCCCGAGGACGAACGCTTCCCAGAGGACGGAGCGGACCACCTGGCGGCGCGAGGCGCCGATGGCGCGCAGCAGCGCGATCTCCCGGGTGCGCCGGGCGACGAGCATGGTGAAGGTGTTGACGATGAGGAAGGAGCCGATGAACAGCGAGACCCCGGCGAAGACCATCGGCATCTTCTGGTGACCGCGGGTCAGGGTGTCGGTGTAGGTGGCCTGCCGGCTCGCCTGGGCGGTGCCGGTCACGGCCTCGGCCCGGTCGGCCGGGAGCAGGGCCCCGACCGTCTCGGCGAGCCGGAACTCGTCGGTGCCGGGCTTCGCGGACACGTCGATCGACGTGTACCGGCCCGGGGACGCGTACAGCTCCTGGGCGGTCGCCTTGTCGAACACGGCGAGGGTGCCGCCGGCGGTCACCCGTGAGTCCGAGGTCCTGACGATGCCCACGAGCCGCTTCTTCAGGACCGGGCCGTCGGTGGCCAGCGTGACCGTGTCGCCGATCTTGAATCCGCCGGCCGAGGCGGTGCCGCTGTCCACGGCGAGTTCCCCGCCGTCGCGCGGGGCTCGGCCCTCGACCAGCGGATGGCGGCCGTCCTTGCCGTCCTGGCCCGGTACGTAGGCCGCGGCCAGGTTCGCCCACGCCTTGCCGGCCCGCAGCGGACGGCCGTCCGCGTCGTTCAGGGTGGCCGAGCCGTCGGCGGCCGGCCGCGCGGCGGCGACTCCGGGTGCCTCGGCCAGCTTCCGTACGAGCGCGTCGTCGAGCGCTCCGGCCTGCTCGCCGCCGGCCCCGGGCGGAGGCTGCTTCGGGGTCACGGTGACGGCGATGCCCGCGAAGTCCTTCGAGGCGGCGGCGCGGTAGGCCGCGGCGGAGGACTCCGCGAAGACGAGGGTGCCGCAGACGAACGCGACACCCAGACAGACCGCGAGGACGGTCGTGACCAGACGGGCCTTGTTCGCCAGGACGTTGCGCAGGGCTGTTCTCAGCATGGGCAGCTTTCGGGGACTCGGGGGAAAGGGGGAACGGGGAACGAGGGATGCGGGAAGTACGGGGGCGGGTGCGCGGGGGGTCAGCTGGTGCGGACGCGGGAGTCGAGCGCCTTCATCCGGTCCAGAACCCGGTCCGGGGTGGGGCGGGACATCTCGTCGACCAGCCGGCCGTCGGAGAGGAAGACGACGCGGTCCGCGTAGCCGGCGGCGACGGGGTCGTGGGTCACCATGACCACGGTCTGGCCGAGCTCGCGCACCGAGTCGCGCAGGAACCCGAGGACCTCCGCCCCGGCGCGGGAGTCGAGGTTGCCGGTGGGCTCGTCGCCGAAGATGATCGAGGGCCGGGAGACCAGGGCGCGGGCGACCGCCACGCGCTGCTGCTGGCCGCCGGACAGCTGTCCGGGCCGGTGGCCGAGCCGCTGGGAGAGGCCGACCATGGAGACCACGCGGTCCAGCCACTGCTGGTCGGGGCGGCGGCCGGCGATGCTCAGCGGCAGCGTGATGTTCTCCAGCGCGGTCAGGGTCGGCAGCAGGTTGAACGCCTGGAAGATGAAGCCGATCCGGTCGCGGCGCAGCTCGGTCAGCTGCCGGTCGCCCAGGGTGCTCAGCTCGGTCGTGCCGATCCGGACGGAGCCGGAGCTGACGGAGTCCAGCCCGGCGGCGCAGTGCATCAGCGTGGACTTGCCGCAGCCGGACGGGCCCATGATCGCGGTGAACTCGCCCTCCCGGAAGGAGACGCTGACCCGGTCCAGGGCGACGACGCGGGTGTCGCCGCTGCCGTGGACCTTCGACAGGTCGCTGGTGGCGGCGGCGAACCCGGTCGTCGGGTGCGGCGCGAGGGCGTCAAAGGGGGCGGTGGTCACGGGGACTCCTCTTCGGTGCGGGTGGATGCACTTCGAAGGGTGTCCGGGACGTGTATCGGGGCCGGGGGCCGCCGTGTATCGGCGTGCGCGCCGCTTCGTATCGGTTGTGCGGCAGGTGCGCGGGGCGGCGGTCGGGGGTGCCGGTGAGGTGGGCGGCGCAGCGGTCGGGCGGCCCCGGGCGCGGGGCCCGTCAGGAAGCGGGCAGGTGCAGCGTGGCGACGGCGCCGCCGTCCGGGGCGTTGTCCAGGCGCAGCTCGGCGCCCAGGACCCGGGCCTGGCCCAGGGCGATGGTCAGGCCCAGGCCGTGGCCCGAGCCGCGCTCCGCCGCGCCGGTGTGGAAGCGGCGCGGGCCTTCGCGCAGCAGGTCCGGGGGGAAGCCCGCGCCGTGGTCGCGCACGACGACGCTCCGGCCCTCGACGGTGACCTCGACCGGGGCGGCCCCGTGCCGGTGGGCGTTGACGACGAGGTTGCCGACGATCCGTTCGAGGCGGCGCGGATCGGTCTCGACGGTCTCGGCGTCCGCCGCGCCCCGGGCACCGGTGACGGTCACGGGCGCGTCGAAGCCGGTGCGCGCGACGGCCTCGCGGACGACCGCGGCGAGCGGTACGTGGGCGCGGACGGCATGCTCCGCGCCCGCGTCGAGCCGGGAGATCTCCAGCAGGTCCTCCACCAGGGCGCGCAGATCGCGTACGCGGCCCCGGACCAGGTCCTCCGTCTCCCCGGCCGGCAGCAGATCGGTGGCGGCCAGCAGCCCGCCGACCGGGGTGCGCAGCTCGTGGGCCACGTCCGCGGTGAACCGGCGCTCGGTGCGCAGCCGCCGGCCGAGGCTGTCCGCCATGAGGTCGACGGTGGCGGCGATCTCGGCCACCTCGTCGCCTCCCTTGGTGGGCCCGGTACGGGCGTCCAGGTCACCGGCGGAGATCCGGCCCGCCGTCTCGGAGACCCGCCGCAGCCGGCGGCCCAGCAGTCCGGCCCCCCAGGCCGCAAGGGGCACGGCAGCCGCGAGCGAGACCAGCGAGGCCACGGCCATGCTCATGTCGAGTCGGCGCAGGTCGTGCAGTTCCGGGCTCATGTTGACCTGGACGGCCAGCACCGGGCTGCCCGGTCCGGCGATCCGCTGGGCAGCCCAGACGCTCGGCCCGACGTTGTCGTCGATCCGCCCGTCGTAGGCCGTGTGCCGCTCGCCGTCGATCGGCCCGCGCAGTACGGCGGGCAGGTCGGCGGGGTCGAGCCGGGCGCCGCCCGTCAGCGCGCCGGTGTGGCGGTAGGCGTCCATGGCCGAGTACACGCCGTTGAAGGCTCGCATCCCGGCCCGGCTGCGGATGTCGCTCGCGGTCCACACGTGGACGAGTACGCCGACGGCCACCGCGACCAGGCAGGCGGTGGCCGCGGCCAGCGCCGCGATCTTCCAGCGCAGGGAGACGCGGTCCGGCCGGGGCAGGCGGCGGTACGGGCGCACCGTACTCAGCGCCTGAGCTTGTAACCGAAGCCGCGGACGGTCTCGATCCGGTCGCGGCCGAGCTTGCGGCGCAGCCGCTGCACGCACAGGTCCACCACCCGGCTGTCGCCGTCCCAGCCGTAGTCCCAGACGTTGCGCAACAGGGTGTGCCGCTCCAGTACGACGCCGGGGTGCGCGGCGAACTCCAGCAGCAGCTTCAGCTCGGTGGGGGTCAGCGCCACCGGGCTGCCGGAGACGAAGACCTCCAGGCCGCCGGTGTCGAGGGTCAGGTCCCCGAAGACCAGCAGGTCGCCCTCGCCCTCACCGGCGCCGGCCTCCGCCGCCCCGGCGGCGCGCCCGGCCGCCGCGGCGGGGGGCGCGTACGTCGCGCGGCGCAGCAGCGAGCGGATGCGGGCCACGAGGACGTAGGTGTCCACGGGCTTGACGACGTAGTCGTCGGCTCCGGCCTCCAGGCCGGCGACGATGTCGAGCCCGTCGCCGCGGGCGGACATCATGAGGATCGGGACCAGGCTGGTCTCCCGGACCCGGCGGCACAGGCCGATGCCGTCCAGACCGGGCAGCATCACGTCCAGGATCAGCAGGTCGAAGCCGTGGTCGCCGGAGCCGGAGTCGTCCCGGACCTCGCCCGTGTCCCCGTCGCGGAAGCGCTCCAGCCCCGCGAGGCCGTCGGCCGCGGCCTCGACCCGGTAGCCGTAGCGTTCGAGGGCCACCGTGAACGACCTGCGCATCAGCTCGTCGTCCTCCACCAGCAGCACGCGCACCGGGCGCGCGGGATCCGGGGCGGGGGTGGACGAGGGCACGGGGACGACTCCTGTGAGGGCGGAGGGGCGGGGCGGCGGCGGCCCGAAAGGAACGATACGGCAGGTGTCGGGCGCGGCGGCGGCGCCGCAGAGCGGCCTCCCGCTCCGATGGACGACCGAGCGCTTCCTGATACGCGGCGGATACAAACCCCGCCGCGCAGGCGCTCTGGTTGCCGCTCCGGCGCCGCGGGTCTTGACTGAAACGCATGGACGAATCACGCCGGGCCTGGCTCATGATCTTCGGCATCCTCTTCGTCATCTTCGCCGACCTCGCGGCGATCGTCCTGATGAACACCGTCGGAAAGTGACCGGCGAACGATCAGGAACGGAGAAGCGCGGGCCGTCCGTCCCACCTACCGTGTGGTCATGGACATCACCATTCACACGAGCTCCCTGCCGCATGACGATCCGGAGGCCGCGCTGGCCTTCTACCGGGACACCCTCGGGTTCGAGGTCCGCAGCGACGTCGGCCAGGGCAGGATGCGCTGGATCACGGTGGGCCCGGCCGACCAGCCCGGCACCTCCATCCTCCTGGCGCCCCCCGCCGCCGATCCCGGCATCACCGAGGACGAGCGCCGCACCATCACGGAGATGATGGCCAAGGGCACGTACGGCTGGATCCTGCTGGCCACCCGGGACCTCGACGCCACCTTCGAGAAGGTCCGGGCCGCCGACGCCGAGGTCGTCCAGGAGCCGACCGAGCAGCCGTACGGCATCCGCGACTGCGCCTTCCGCGCCCCCGCGGGCAACCTGATCCGCATCCAGGAGCTCCGCTGAGCCGCCACACCGAGATGAGGGGGGTTCCCACATGTGCAATCCCGCGTGGGGGCGCGCGCTCACCCAGGCGCAGCGCCTGAAGGACTTCGCCCGGCTGCGCCGCGTCCGCGACCGGATCGACCGGGAGTGCGCGCAGCCGCTGGACATCGAGGCGCTCGCCCGTGAGGCGGGCATGGCCGCCGAAGACCTCAGCCGCGGGTTCCGGCTCGCGTACGGGAAGTCTCCGGACGCCTATCTCGTGGCGCGCCGCGGCTTCGCCGGGCCGGTGCGCCTGCCGGTGCCGGTGCCGGTGCCGGCGCGCCAGGCGGACCGCCTCGGCTGACCCCGCCTCCCGTCGCCGGGCCACCCCGCTGCTCGCGTACGCGAAGGTGCGCCGGTCAGGGCCCACGGCCCGGGCAACGGCGCCGGTACTATGGCGGGAAGATCTTCTGACGGCCGACCAGGGGTACGAGTGACGAACCGAGCACCCGGTGTACCCCGGGTCCTGCGCACCTTGAACGACCGGACGGCCCTGGAGCTCCTGCTGGAACAGGGGCCGCTGTCCCGGGCCCAGATCGCCCGCCTGACCGGTCTGTCCAAGCCGACGGCCTCGCAGATGCTGGCCCGCCTGGAGGAGTCCGGACTCGTCGTGGCCGGCGGCACCTCCGCCGGGCACCCCGGCCCGGGCGCCCTGCTGTACACCCTCAACCCGGCGGCCGCGTACGTGGCCGGGCTCGACGTGACCCCCGGCCTGATCCGGACGGCGGTCGCGGACCTCACCGGGCGGACGATCGGCACGTACGAGCTGACCGCCCCCGAGCGGTGCGGCGACGAGGTCGACCAGGTGAGCGCGGCCGTCGAGGGCGCCGCGCGGGCGGCCGGGCTCACCTCCGGGGCCATCCACCGGGTCGTCATCGGTGCGCCGCGCTCCTTCGACCACCGCGAGGGCCGGCTCCGCTACCCCAGCCACCTGCCGGGCTGGCGGTCGAGCACCCTGCTGGAGGAGCTGGCCGCCCGCCTCCCGATGCCCGTCGACTGCGAGAACGACGTCAACCTCGTCGCCATCGCCGAGGGACGGACCGGAGCGGCCCGCGGCTACGAGGACTTCTTCCTGCTCTGGAACGAGGAGGGCATCGGCGCCGCCATGATGTTCGGGGGCCGCCTGCACCGCGGGCGTACGGGCGGGGCCGGCGAGGTCGGCTTCATGCCCGTGCCCGGCACCCCGCTGGTGCGCAATCCCGAGGTGGCCGAGACGGGCGGGTACCAGGACCTCGCGGGCTGCCACGCGGTGCCCGCGATGGCGCGCAGACTCGGCATCGGCCCCGTCGCGGACGGCGCGGAGCCGCACCCGGGCACCGGAGGCCGCGGTGCGGCCGATCCGGCGCTCGACGAGGCCATGGCCATCCTCCGGCGGGCCGCGACCGAGGCCGAAGGCCCGTACCGCAGGCTGCTGGAGGAGTTCGCGACCGGGGTCGCCACCGGCCTGTCGGCGATCGCCGGCGTGCTCGACCCGGAGCTCGTCGTCCTCTCCGGCGGGGTCTTCCTCGCGGGCGGCGAGCCGCTGCGCGCCCTGGTCGAGGCCGAACTCGCCGAACTCTCCGCCTCCCAGCCGCCGCTGGTGCTCGGCGACATCCGCGAGCACCCCGTCCTGCGCGGGGCACTGGAGTGCGCCCTGGCCACGACGCGGGACGAGGTGTTCGACACCTCCCGCTAGCGGGAGGTGTCAGCGGGCCGTACCGAAGTCCTGCGTCCAGTAGGAGTTCGGCTGCGCGAGGCCGACGCCGATCTCCTTGAAGGCACAGTTGAGGATGTTCTCGCGGTGGCCGGGGCTGTTCATCCAGCCCGTCATGACCTGCTCGGGCGTGCTGTAGCCGTACGCGACGTTCTCGCCGTACGTCATCCAGCTGAAGCCGCTGCGGGTGATGCGCTCGCCGGGGTCGGAACCGTCGGAGCCGGTGTGCGACATGGTGGAGTGCGCGGCCATGTCCTGGCTGTGGTTCAGCGCGGCGGCCGTCAGCTTCGGATTGACGGTGAGCGCCGAGCAGCCGGCCTTGGCCCGCTCCTGGTTCACGAGGGCCACCACCTCCGCCGCCGGGCCGGAGGCCCCACCGGTCGGGGCGGTCGGCTGCTGCGCGGTGGGCGCGGGCTTCGGCTTCGCCGGGGCCGGGCGTACGGTCTTCACCGCGGTCGGCTGCCGCGTCGGCTCGGTGGCCGGCCGGGTCGGCTCCGGGGCCTGCGTGGTCGGAGCGGCCGGCGGGGGCGTCGCGGTATCGGCCGGGAGCGGATCCTGCGCCGGGTCCGCCAGCGTCCGGACGGACTCGGAGGGCGAGGGCGCGGTGTGGGAGGGGCGCATGCCGTGCCTGCCGCCGGCCTTCGCCCCACCCGCCTCGTTCGTGTGCAGGCATGCCATGGCGGCGGTGGGGATGCCGACGAGGCCCAGGGTGACGGCGGCGATGGTTATTTTCTTGTAGTGCGTCTTCTTGCGGTGCTTGTGCATGCGTGACCTCACGTGGTTTCTGCGATGCGTCCTGCGCCTGAGCTGCTGGAGCGCGGGGGCCGGGCCGCCATTCTTAGAAGCCCCGGAACGGGCTGGCAAGTCTCGCCGGGGGGAGGCGGGACAGGGCCGGGCGCCGGGCTTGAAAAGGGCGGACGGTCGTGCTGACCGGGTGGCCGGCCGACCGCGTGAGATCGCGATTCCCCCTCAGACACCGCTGTGACGTGGCCAGTTGCCACGGGCGGCGTTCACCTTTGACACGCCCATGTCGGGTGAAGAGGGGAATGTCGATTCGAGTGGGACAAATATCGACATGTCGGGGACGGTTGGGCGGACGTAATGCTTCCGTGATCAGTTGCGCCGTGGTGATGCATGTCACTGTTTCGCGTGGAACCATGCGGGGCTCCGGGGGCGGGTGGTGTGCGCCCGCCCCCGGCCGCTCCTCAGAACCAGTTGGTGGTGAGGGGGAAGGTGGTGGTGGCGGTGGTGGGTGTGGTGTCGGTGGCGGTTGCGGTGATCTGGAGGGTTCCGGTGGCCCAGGGTTTGCCGGTGATGCGGCCGGTGTTGGTGTCGAGGGTGAGTCCGAAGGGGAGTCCGGTGGCGGTGTAGCGGATGGGGGGTTTGCCGCCGGTGGCGGTGAGCTGGATGGTGCAGGTCCGGTTGAAGGTGCAGGTCTGGGGTCCGGGGTCGGCCAGTTTCAGATCGCCGGAGGTGGGAGTGGGGGTCGGCGTGGGAGTCGGAGTGGGAGTGGGAGTCGGAGTGGGGGTCGGGGTCGGCGAGCCGTCGAAGACCTCCGTGATCGGCTGGACGTTCGCCGCGTTGCCCGCGTGCGTCGCCGTGCCGAACAGGTCCTCGAAGGTGCGCAGCAGGTGGTGGTGGTTGAAGGCGGTGGCGTACGTGCCGGTCTTCACCTTCGCCCCGTGGAACACCGTGGCGATCTGGTTGGAACCGAGGTAGTTGTCCTCGTCCCAGGTGAGCACCAGCAGGCTGTTGTTGGCCTTCGCCCACTGCGCGTACGCGTCCAGGTTGTTCTTCGTCCAGGTGTCACCCGTGTTCACGGAGCACGAGTGCATGTCGTTGCACTGGTTCGGTACGACGAAGGACAGGTCCGGCAGCGCCGCGAAGTTGTTCTGCGGGAATTGCGCCCAGGTCTTCCCGGTGTTCAGCGGCACGTTCCTGAAGGCGAACCACGGGTTGTGCTTCTGCGCGTACTGCCCGTTGGTGCAGGCCGTGGACCCCTCGGCCGGCAGGTCCTCGTTGTACGTCGCGAAGGTCTTCCCGGCCGCGATCAGCTCCTGGCCGAGGTTGGCCGCGCTCATCGACTGCGGGGTGTAGCAACCGTCCCCGGTGATGCCCTGGGTGGCACCGGAGAACAGGTTGAAGTAGTTCGGCTGGCTGGGGTGGGTCAGCGCCTTCATGCCGGTCAGGCTCGCGCCACCGCCTGCGAGCTGGTTGACGTACGGGGCGTTGGCGCTGCCGATGATCTCCCCGTACTGCTTGTTCTCGAAGACGACGACCACCACGTGGTCGTACACCGGCAACGCGGCGGCCGCGGGCGTCCGCGAGCTCGCCGGGTCCGTCTCGGCCGCCTGTGAGCCGGCCACGGTGAACGCGCCCAGCAGGCAGAGCGTGCCGAGCGCGGCCACCAGCGCGGACCGGAGGGCCCCGCGTCTCGTGGCGGCCATGGGTGAGGGCATGAGCGGTTCCTCCTGGCTGTGGATGGTGATGTGGATGGGGCGGGGGGTGTTCGTTCCTCGCGGGTGGGTCATTCCTCCCGCCGGGCCGCACCGGCCACGGCGATGTTCAGGAAGCGGGGCACCGGACGCCCCCGGCCGCGGAAGTCCTCCGCCACCGCGGCCCGTACCGCCGCCGTCCGCGACGCGGGCAGCAGCACCAGCACGCTCCGCCCCGGCCCGCGCCCGGGCGGCCAGGCGCTCAGCGCCCCCGCCCGGCGGGCGCGGGCCACCGCCCGGGACAGCTCGCCCTCCCACTCCGCGGGATCGCCGCGGACCGCGAGCAGCACCAGCCGCGACCCCGAGGCGAGCGGGTCGAAGCCGACGTGCCGCCGCCCCTCCCCGGCGTCCGGCAGCAGGGCCTCGCCCGGCCGGGCGAACAGCACCGCCGCGCGCAGCGCGTCGTCGCCCTCCGGCAGCGCCCGCGCCAGCAGCCGGGCCAGCGCCTCACGGTCGGGCTCCGTGTCCGCCGGGGCGTGTACGTCGGCCACCGCGAGCGCCATCGCGCACTCGGCGGGCTCCGCCGTGGCCAGCCCGGCGGCCTCCGTAAGCGAGCCCTGGAGGTGGAGGTCGGTCCCGCCGCGCCCGTACCCGGCGCGGGCGAGGGCCCGCAGCAGGGCGTACGGGCGCACGGCCCAGGCGGGGGCTGCGGGCGGCGGCCCGTCCGGGGCCAGCGGCAGATCGCAGCTGTCGGCGGGGTGCCCCAGGGAGCTCAGCCGCACCAGCCCGTCCGTACGCGGCGCCGCGGCGGCCGCCACCGGCCAGCCCGCCGCGGCGACCAGTCCGGGTGGTTCGAGGTGGAAGGCGTACGGGGCACTCCAGACCGCGGCCGGCGGCCGACCGTGCGCGGCCTGAAGTGCGTAGGCGACGAGCCGGAACAGCGGATCGGCGGTCGCCCGCCGGGCGAGGTCCGGAGGCACGGGACCGACGGGCGGGGGCCCGACGGGATCCGGGCCGACGGGGCCGGGGCCGGGCGGTACGGGCGGGGCCGGCGTGGCGCCGGCCCGGGGCGCCGTCACCGGTCCTCCCCGAGCGCCGGGCGCGGACCGCCGTCCAGGCGGGCCAGCAAGCGGTAGGCGTTCCCGCCGTCCGTGCGCCGGGCCACGGCCGTCCGCAGCGCGTCGAGCGCCGCCGCGCCGGCGAAGCAGGGCAGCGCCGCCGCCCGTACGGCGTGCGCCAGCGCCCGCCCGCGGCGCGTGGCCGGGGGAGCCCACGGGCGGTCCGGATCCGGTGCCAGCCGGGTGGTGGTCAGGGCCACCGCGCCGAAGAAGTCGTTGCCCTGGTGGGCGGGGCCGTGCTCCTCGGCCAGAACGGTGAACCCGCGGTCCGCCAGCGCCCCGCGCAGGTTCGCCGCCGGCATCAGGTGCTGGTGCTGCGGCTGGAACCACGGCAGCCACGCCGATCCCAGCAGCCGCGCCATCCGCGATTCGGGGTCGGGCAGTTCGATCGCCAGGAACCCGCCGGGAGCCAGGACGGCGGCCGCGGTGTCCAGTTCGGTGAGCGGATCCCGGGTGTGCTCCAGGTAGTGGTACATGCTGACCACCTCGTACCGGCCGGCCAGCTTCTGCGCGAACTCCGGGAACTGGCCCTGGAACCCGGTCTCCACCCAGCCGCGCCGCTCGGCCTCGGCGACCCCGTCGCCCATGTCCAGTCCGTCGAAGCGGGTGTCCGGCCAGACGCCCCGCGCCACGTTGCAGAAGTGGCCGTGCCCGGTGCCGACGTCGAGCCACGAGCCCGGTGCGTCCACCGCGTGCGGGCGGAGCATCTCGGCACGCGCCCGGTACGAGTCGCCGAGCCGGCCGAACACCGTTCCGGCGCCCTCCCCGCCGCGCCCGTCGTAGAAGTCCCGGTAGTAGAACTCCAGGCCGTCCGGGGTCAGCCGGGGGTTCTGGAAGACGTGGTGGCAGTCCGCGCACTGCTCCAGCGCGAACCGGCCGGGCTTGCCCTGGAGGAGATCGGGCACCCGCACGCGCACGGACAGCCGCCGGGACCCGCACCAGGGGCAGTCGGTCCGCCGCGGCTCCAGGAACCGGTCGGTGCCGAAGGCCAGTTCGGCCCGGTACGCGGCCGTGCGCGCGGCGTCGGCGTCGGCGCTCGCCCCGGCGTCGTCGGGCGTGCGCAGGACCGCGGCGGCCGTACGCACGGCGGCGCCGAGGGCGCGGGCCGGCCGGGCGGCGGTGGCCCCGGCGAGGTCGGCGGGGCGCAGCCGGGTGCCGGACCCGCCGAGCACCAGGTACGGCTGGAGCCAGTACAGGCCGGCCGCGGCGGCCCCCCACCGGCCCTGGCGCCCGGCGAGCCCGGCCAGCAGCGCCAGCCCGGCGAACTGCGCGCCGGCCAGCACCCCCGGCGGCAGCCCCTGGGCCCGCAGTTCGGCCGCCCGTGCCGCCCCCGCAGGGTCCACGGACCGCCCGACGGACAGCGCGGGGGCGATGGCCAGGCCCGTGGAGTCGGCGGCGTACTCCTTCAACCGGCGGAGCAGCGCCATCAGATCCGCCGGCTCTCGGCAGCCGGCCCCCTGCGGACCCGTTGCGGCCAGGTCCACCCCGGCCCTCGCCAGCACCTCCTCCGCGACGAGCACCGCGTACCCGGCCCCGCGCCCCTCCGCGAGCCGGTCCTCCTCGTACCCGGCCGGGTCGACCAGCCGCAGCAGTCCCAGCGCCCGCTCGGCGGCGAGGTCGGCGGGCAGCAGGTCCAGCACCCGCAGGCCCTCCCGGCCGGCGTGCGCGCAGGCCGCCAGGAACGTGGCCGGGTCCACCTCGACCCCGCGCGCGGTCAGCAGCTGCCATCCCGCGGCGCGCGGCAGCCCGTCCACGGCCGTCGGCGGCGCGGGCAGCACGGGGATCGTCCGGAGCCGGCGCCGGGCGCGCACCGTACCGGCGCCGAGCGCGGCCAGCGTGAGCGCGGAGGTCCACCGGACCCGGCGGAAGGGGGGAGGTGTCATGACAGCTTCTCCAACCGGTCGGCCGCGGCGGCGGCCCCGCCGGCCGCGGCGAAGGAGGCCTGGATCCGCCGGGCGGCCCGGCGATGACCGGGATCGTCCAGCACGGCCGTGAGCGCGTCACACAGTTCCTCGGCCCGGGTCCGGCCGAACCGCACCCGCACCCCGGCCCCCGCCTCGACGACCTGACGGGCGACGATCGGCTGGTCGTCGCGGATCGGCGCGACCACCAGCGGCAGCCCGTACGCGAGCGCCTCGCAGACCGTGTTGTGCCCGGCGTGGCTGACCACGGCGTCCAGGTGCGGCAGCAGCTCCAGCTGCGGGACCCGCTCCTGGAGCAGTACGTTCCCGGGCGCCGGCCCGACCAGCGAGGGGGGTGCGACGACCACCAACTGCACGGTGTCGGAAAGCCGTTCGGCCGCCTTCAGTACGGTGGCGTAGAACCGGCCGCCGGCCTCCTGGTTGAGGGTGCCCAGCGAGACCAGTACCCGCCGCCGCTCCGGATCCAGTCGCTGCCACGGGAAGTGGGCGGCCGCCGGGCGGGCCCCGAACGCGGGTCCGACGAAGGCGTGGTGCGCGGGGAACTCCGCGCCGACCCCCACGAGTTCGGGCGTGGAGAAGACGATGACCAGCCGCTCTGAGAACCGCGGGTCCCAGTGCGCGCCGGGCATCCCGCAGGCGGCCAGGAATCCGGAGATCTGCCCGGACACCCACTCCCCGACCTTGGGGAAATCGGCGAAGGGCCGGGTCAGCTCGGCCGACGTACTGGCCGAGGTGGCCCAGGGGATCCCGAGCCGCCGGGCGACCACCGGACCGGCCAGCGCCTGCTGGTCGGCGACGAGCAGATCCGGCTCGAAGACCCGTGCTGCTCGCGTCACCCCGGCCACCATCGCCAGCCCCAGCGGGACCAGCGCCTCCTCCCACAGGAAGCGCAGGGCGCCGACCCCGCGCAGATCGCGCCAGCGGTCGTGCAGGGCCGCGTAGCCGCCGCCCGCCTCGTCCCCGGCGGGCAGGACGCGGGCGTGGGCGGGAAGCAGCCGGGCCAGCGCCCCGGCCGGACCCGCCCAGGCCACCTCGTGCCCCCGCGCGGCCAGTTCGGCGCCGACCGCCACGGTCGGGTTGACGTGCCCCGCCAGCGGGGGGACGGTGAACAGCACCCTCATCGGACCAGAGCTCCCGCCCGCGGTGCGCGCGCCGTCCGGGCCGCGCCCGTCGCGGTCATCGCCGCCGCCGTCGCCGTCGCTTCGAGATGGGCGAGTACGGTCTCCCGCAGGACCCCGCTGCTCTCCTTGAGTACGTCGTGGCCCAGGCCCGGCAGGATCTCGATCGTGGCGTGGGGCGCGTGACGGGCCAGTTCCAGCGCGCCCGGGACCAGTTCGGAGTGCTCGCCGCAGATGATCCGGGTGGGGCAGTCCAGCCGTGCGTAGTCGGCCGCCGTGAAGGTGCGGCTCGCCGCGATGTCGTCGATCAGACTGGTCCGGTTGAGCAGTTCTTCGGCGGTCGAGGTCAGATTGGCCGCCTTGCGCAGGCGGAGGGTGAGCAGCTCGGCGGGGACCGGACTGTCCTCCAGGCTGAGCGCGGCCGCCGACAGGGTGTCCACCATGTTCTCCACCCAGGCCCCGCTCAGCGGTGGTTCGAGCAGGGTCAGCCCGGCGACGAGGTCCGGGCGGGCGAGGGCGGCGTGCAGGGCGAGGGTGCCGCCGTAGCTGTTGCCGACCAGGTGCACCGGGCGGTGCCCGAGCTCCAGCGCGCCGAGCAGGGCGATGAGATCGCGTACGGCGGTCCGGCTGTCGTAGCCGGTGGCGGGGCGCTCGGTGCGGCCGTGGCCGCGGAGGTCGTAGAGGACGGCCTCGTGGCCGGCACGCGCCACCGGCACGGCCAGGGGACAGTAGAAGGACGACAGGTTGTCCACGACCAGCCCGTGCAGGAACACGACGACGGGACCGGCGGGGCCGACGGCCCCGGCGGTGGCCGGGAGCCGCTGGACGTGGAAGCGGATCGAGTTCGCGGTGACGAAGGCCATGGCGGGCTCAGCCGGCCGTGCGCGTCGCGGAGGCCGTCGCTTTCGCCGTGGCCTCGGCCGCGGCCTGGGACGTACGGGCGAGGGAGGCGCGGGTGACGTGCCCGATGTGGGTGACGAGGTCGCCGACCGACATGGCGAGGATCGCGTCCATGTCCTTCTCCGCCAGGAAGCCCATCAGGTCCACCTCGGACCCGTACCGCTCGTACAGCAACTCCGCGAGCGCGACGAACTCGATGCTCTCCAGGGCGAGATCCTCGTTGAAGCTCGTACTCATGGTGACCTCCTCCGCGATGAGGAACTCGTCGCCGAGGATCTCCACGAGCATGCCGGTGATCTCGGCGAGGACGTCAGTGGTGGTGGCCATGGCTGGTCTCCGTGAGGTGGAAGGGGACGGGGGAGGGGGCCGCGGGGTGGGCGGTCCAGGCGACGAGGTACTCGCCGGGGCCGGGGCCGGGGCCGGTCTCGCTCCCGGTCCCGGCGGAGGGCAGTGCGGTGGTGCGGACCGGGTACGGCCGCCCCTCGGGCGACAGCACCAGCAGCCCACCGGATGCGGGGTCCCCGGTGACCCGCCAGTCCCGGGGCCGGCCGCCGAGCCCGGTGCCGGCGGCCTTGGCGGCGGCCTCCTTCGCGCACCACAAGGCGGTGAGGGAGGCCGGCAGCCCGGAGCCCCCGCGGGCGGCCAGCTCCTCGGCGAGGAGCAGCTCGGCCGGGGTGAGCGCTATCCGGATCAGCGCGTCGGGGTCGGCGGTCACCGGTTCCACGTCGATGCCGACGGGACGCGACGGGTCGGCGAGGGCCACGGCCACCCGCTCCTTGTGCGCGATCGACAGCCGGAACCCGGCGGCCAGGGAGCCCCCGGCCACGGGCCGCCCGGCCGGGTCGTTGCCGACCGGGACCTCCACCGGGAAGACGGGACCCGCGCCCCCGTCCCAGAGCAGCTGCCGCAGCGCGTCCTTGGCGGCGATCCGGCCCAGCAGCCACGGCGCCCGGGCGCGCGGCGCCAGCCGCTCGTACACCGTGCGCTCGGCGGCGCCGAGGTAGCGGCGCATCACGAGCTCCTGCGATGCGGGGTCCGTCCACCGGCGGCGGGCCAGAGTCCAGCCGGCGGGCTGGGGTTCCCCGATGCCGCACACCTCGGGGGTGAACTTCATCGGCCAGACCCGCTCGTCCGCCCCGAAGCGGCGGTACGTCCAGCCCTCGATCCGGGCCCACAACCGGTCCGCGGCGTCGAGGAGTTCGAGATCGCCGCGCACGGTGACGTCGCTGACCTCCCGGATCCGGGCGGTGGCCGTGACCAGGGCGTGCGGCGGGGGCGGGGGACCGTAGAACCGGATCCGGTCGACGGTGGCGGGGAAGACCAACCGGTCCACGGGGAGCCGTAGTTGCATCCAGTGCCCGAAGAGCTGCCCGGCGGCGTCCAGCAGGGCGCCCGGGTCGGGGAGGGCGCGCAGGACCCCGTGGATGCCGTCCGATCCGACGGTCCGGACCTCGTGGACCCCGGCGAAGCGCGGTCCGTGGAACATCCACCGGTCCCGGTACAGGGCCTCGGCGCTGACGGGGGCGGGGCCCGGATCGCGCAGCGGTGCGGGGTCGGGCGCGGGCGGCCGCGCGTGGCCGGGGCCGAGCAGGACGACGACGGAGGCGTACGGGCCGATCCCGACCCGGATCCGTCCGGGGCCGTCGGCGCGGACGTCGACCTCGACGTCGAGGGCGGGCGCGGCGGGGAGCCAGCGCATGGCCCGTACGTCGTCGTAGCCGAGGAGGGCGGCGCCCGGCGGGGCGCAGCGCCGGGCCGCGTCGGCGGCCAGCTCCAGCATGGTCGTCATCGGCACGACGGGGAACCGGTCGGAGTCCTCCGGCCAGCCGTCCGGTTGCAGGTACACGCAGTGGTCGCGGACGCAGGGCAGCGCGTCGAGCGATACGCGCAGCCGCAGCCGGAGCTGCGGCCGCCCGGCCCGCGGCGTGGGCGGCATGGGCGCAGGCGCCGGCCGGCCGGGCTGCGCCGGGTGCGGCGGCACCGGCCCTCCCGGCTCGGACGCGGGCAGCGGTACGGGCCGCGCCGGCCCGCCCGGACCGGCCGACAGGCTGCCCAGGCGGGCCCGGGCCGCTTCGCCGAGGTGGACCAGCGGAGAGCCGAGGTCCAGGGGGACGGGTCGTCCGCGTACGGCCTTGCGGGCGGCGACGGCGGCAACGGCGGCGTCGTCGTCGGGGGCGACCGGCGCGGCAGCAGCGATGGCGGGGGCCGGGTCTCCCAGGCGGTCCCAGCGCGGCGCGTGGCCCTCGGCCCACAGCGCGGCGCAGGTGCGCCGCAGGGCGGCCAGTCCCGACAGGCGCGGGGAGGACGTGGCCACCGAGAGGTGGGGGCGCTCCCGCAGGGTGTCCTCCACGAACCCCGGCAGGCTGCCCGGCCCCATCGTCACGAACGTCCGGACCCCCGCCTCCTCGTACAGGCGCAGTGTCAACTCCCGGAAACGGACCGGCTCCAGCAGGTGCCGCACCACCAGCTCCCGTACCTCCGACGGCCCGTCCGGGAACGGCGCACACGTCGTCGCCGACCACACCGGCAGGTCACCCCGCCGCAGCGGCAGCCGCGCGAACGCCGCCCGGACCTGCCCCAGGTACGGCTCCCACATCGGGGTGTGGAACCCCGAACGGAACGGCAGCTCCTGGCCCAGGATCCCCTCCCGGCGCAGCCGCTCCAGGACCTGTTCGACCCCCGCGGGGTCCCCGCACACCACCGACTGGTGCGGGCAGTTGTCGTGGCTCAGCACCACCCCCTCCAGGCCGTGCAGCGCGGCCAGCGCCCGGTGCGCCCCGCAGCCCAGCGCCCCGTACACGAGGTCCGGGACCTTCAGCGCCCCCGGCTTCAGCGAGTCCAGGAAGGAATCGGCCGCGCCTTTCGGGTACATCCCGCCGGCCACCATCGCCGCCCACTCGCCGAGACTGTGACCGGCCAGCACGTCTGCCCTCAGCCCGAGTTCCGGCAGGACGCGGGCGAAGAACCGGCCTGTGGCGAGGGCGTCCAGAGCCCGCTCCATCAGCTCGGCACCCCGGCCGAGTCGGGGCCGCTCCAGTCCCAGCCGGTCCGCGACGTCGTCGAGCACCGGCGCGAACTCGGGCTCCAGGCCGGGGAACAGGAACGCCGTGGCCCCGCCCAGCGGCTCCGGGGTGAACCACACGTCCCCCCGCCCCCGCCAGGCCCGGCCGCGCGCCACCGCCTTCGCGGCGAGCGCGAGGCGCTGCGGGGTCGGCCCGAGCACGGCCAGCCGGCACGGCCCGTCGCCCGCCGACGCCGATCCGGCGGCCAGCAACCGCGCCAGCTCCGCCGGGCCGTCCGCGCCGAGCAGCAGTACGTCCTCCCGCCAAGCGGCCCCCACCACCGGCCCGCCCGCGGAGCCCAGGGACAGGGAGCGGCGTACGGGCGGCGCGGACGCGGTGGAACCCGGGGCCTCCTCCGGCACCGCGTGCGCGTTGATCCCGCCGAAGCCGAACGCGTTGACCCCCGCCCGGCGCGGCTGCGGCCCCCGCTCCCACGGCTCCGCCGCCGTGACGGGCCGCATCCGGGTCCGGGCCAGGTCCGCGTGCGGCTCCTCCAGATGGAGGGTCGGCGGCAGCACCCCCTCGTACACGGCGAGCGCCGCCTTGATCAGCCCCGCCATGCCGGAGGCCTGCATCGTGTGCCCCACCATGGACTTCACCGAGCCGAAGCCGATCCGGGGCGCCCCGACCGCCTCGGGGGCGCCGAACACCTGTGACAGCGTGTCCAGTTCGGCCGCGTCGCCCACCGGCGTACCGGTGCCGTGCGCCTCCAGCAGCCCCAGCGCGCCCGGGGCCCGCGGGTCCAGACCGGCCTGGTGCCACGCCCGCTCCAGCGCCCGTACCTGGCCGGCGACCAGCGGGCTCATCAAGCTGGCCGCCCGGCCGTCCCCGGCCACGCCGGTGCCGCGGATCACCGCGTAGATCCGGTCGCCGTCCCGTTCCGCGTCGGCCAGCCGCTTCAGCAGGACCACGCCCGTCCCCTCGGACAGCAGCGTTCCGTCGGCCCGCCGGTCGAAGGGCCGGATCAGCTCGCTCGGGCTCAGCGCGCGCAGCTGAGTGAACACGCTCCACAGGGTGGCGATGTGGCAGTGGTGGACCGCTCCCGCGACCACCGCGTCGCACCGCCCGCCGGCCAGCAGCCCCACCGCCTGGTCCACGGCGAGGAGCGAGGAGGCGCAGGCCGCGTCGAGGGTGTAGGCGGGGCCGCGGAAGTCCAGCCGGTTGGCGGTCCGGGCCGCCGTGAAACTCGGCACCAGTCCGATCGAGGCGTCCGGGCGCTCCGGGCCCAGCGCGTCCTGGAAGGCGGCCCGCACCTCGGCGATCCGCCGCTCGCCCAGCTCCGGCGCCAGCTCGCGCAAGGTCTGCGCCAACTGGTGTGCGGTGCGAACCCGTTGGTCGAGCCGAGCCGTCGCCACCCCCATGAACCCGCCGCGCCCCAGCACCACCCCGATCCGCGAGCGGTCCGCCGGCAGCCGGTCCTCGCCGCCCGCGTCGGCGATCGCCTCGGCGGTTGCGTGCAGGGCCAGCATCTGGTCCGGCTCGGCCCCCTCCACGGCGGCCGGCATGATCCCGAACCGGGTCGGGTCGAACGCCGCGAGCCCGTCGACGAAGCCGCCGCGCCGACAGTAGAACCGGTCCCCGCGAACCGGCCCGGTGGCGCCCGCCGGGTCGTAGTACACCTCCGGATCCCAACGCCCCGGCGGAACCTCGGAGATGCAGTCCGTACCGGCGAGCAGATTGCTCCGGTAGGCCGCGAGGTCGGCGGCGCCGGGGAAGACGGCGCCCATCCCGACGATGGCGGCGTCGGTCGGCCGGGGGCCGCGCCGCTGCCCCTCACGCATGGTCCGCGCCCCCCTCCGCCATGAGGACCACCTGTACGTCGCCGCCGTACGCGAGCTCCGCCAGGAAGGCGTCGGTTCCGGCCTCGGGGGAGATGAGCGGAACGCCGCGCCGGGCGTAGGCGCGCTCCAGCTCGGGCGTGACCATCCCGCCCGCCCCGGCGGCCCAAGGGCCCCAGTCGACGGACAGCACCCGGCCCCGGAAGGATTCGGCCCAGGTGAGCGCGAGCCCGTCGAGGGCGTCGTTCGCGGCGGCGTAGTCGCTCTGGCCCCGGTTGCCGTACACCCCCGCGACGCTGCCGAAGAGGGCCAGGAAGGCCGGAGCGGGGGAGGAGCCGTGCTCGGCGGCGGCCGCGGCCAGGTTCCGGGCGCCGGCCACCTTGGTGGTGAACACCTCCGTGAATGCCGCCGGTTCCTTGTCGCGGAGCAACCCGTCGCGCAGGGTCCCGGCGCCGTGCACGACGCCGTCGAGCCGGCCGTGCCGGGCCCGTACGTCGGCCACGACGGCCCGTACGGCCTGCGCGTCGGTGACGTCGGCGCAGTGGTACCGGACGGACGCCGCGACCCCGGCGAGCGCGGCCAGCGTGGCCCGTACCTCCCGCTCGGCCAGGATCCGCGAGGCCGCGGCCTCGATCTCGGCGGGCGTGCGCAGACCGCTCCCGATGAGGGCCGCACGCAGCGCCACCCGGTCCCCGGCGTGAACGAACTCGTCCTCGTGGACGGGTGGTTCGGGCGTCCGGCCCACCAACTCGACGTGACAGCCGGTGGCCCGGGCCAGAGCGACCGCGGTCCGGGCCGTGATCCCCCGGGCCCCACCCGTCAGCAACACGACGGACCCGGGCCCGAGAACGCTCCTGGCGAGCGCGACGCCCGGCGTTTCGACGGAGGGAGGGAGGGGAGCCGCTGCCGGGCGGCGGATGATCCGGACGCCCTGCGCGGTGTATCCGACCGAGGCGAGCCCCCCACCCCGGTCGCACAGCTCGGTGAGCAACTGGGCCGCCATCCGTGCCGGGTCCTCCTTGGGGTGGAGGTCGACGGCCCGGATCAGGGTGTCCGGGAACTCCAGGGCGGCGCTGCGGGCGAAGCCGTGCAGCCCGCTGTCGGGGGTGGAGCCGAGGACCAGCCGCCGGACACCGCCGGTGAGGGCGCGCCGGTACCCGGGGAAGGCGGTCGGGAGCACGGGCTCCTGGGCGGCCCGGAGCGCGGACAGGTCGACGATGCCGTCGAAGCCGGCGTCGGCCCCGGACACCACCTCCGCGCGGACCGCGTGCTCCTCCAGAGCCCCGCGGAGCGCGAGCGCCACCCCCTGCCCGTCATCGACGATCCCGATCCGCAGTCCCCGCAGCACACCGGGATCCCCCTCGGCCGCCCCGGCGGGCGCCTCGTCCACCCGCATCCGCACGAGCGCCGCGCCCGCTGCCGGGGCGGCGGGGGCCGGTGCCGACCCGGTCGGCGCTGCCGTTGCCGTTGCCGTTGCCGTTGCCGTTGCCGCTGCCGCTGCCGCTGCCTCTGCCGCTGCCTCTGCCTCTGCCTCACGCGCGGCCGGAGCCGGGGCCGTTCCCTCCGTGGGGGCCGCCAGCGCGGCGGCGTGGCTGATGACCCAGTCGACGACGCCGCGCAGGGTCTTGATCCGGGAGAGCTCCTCGACGGCCGACTCCGCGGAGCCGCCGGGCTCCGTGGGAAGCCCGATCCGGTCGGCGAGGGCGCCGATGATCTCGACCCGCTTGATGGAGTCGATGGAGAGGTCGGCCTCCAGGTCCAGCTCGGGGTCGAGCATGTCCCGCGGGTATCCGGTCCTGGTGTGCACGATCTCCAGGACGGCGTCCATCACCTCCTCGGCGGACCCCGCCCCGACCCGGCCTTCGCCACCGGGGTCGCCGGCAGCGGCCGGACCGCCGGCGTACCCCGCCGATTCGGCTCCGCCGATTCCCCCGGTGCCCGCTGCCCCCACCGTCCCGTGCCCGTTCGGCGTGACCTGTCCCGCGCCGGGCCACACCGGCGGGGCCTGCGGCACCGGCTGCCCGAAGGTGCCGGCCGTCCCGTGCCCGTTCACACCGGCTTCCCCGGCGTCGGTCCCCATCCACACGCCCGCCGGGATCAGTCCGTCCGTGCCCACGTCCCCGGCGCCGGGCCAGGCCTCGGCGCCCTCCGGGGCGGTCCCTGCCTGCCCGTTCATGCCGTATCCGGCGGTACCCGGCCAAGCCGGGGACTCCGCCGGGGCTGCCGGTCCGGCGGCCCCGTGGCCCAGATAGCCGAGCAGGACGGCCCGTTGGGCTTCGATCAGCTCACGGGAGCCGCGCAGGTACTCCAGAACCGCCTCGTGGCGACCGTCAGGCACCGCGGAGTCGGTGGGGGCCGGCGCCGGCCCGGGCGTCACGGGCCCGGGAGCACCCGGCCCCCACGGCGCGGCAGGCCCCCCGGGTGCCGAGGGCCGTGCCGGTCCGGGCGGCGCACCGGCCGCCGGCCACGCGGGTGGGGTGGGCGAAGGGGCCACCGGCGCCGCCGGGTACGGTACGGGGCCGCCCACCGGTTCCGGTACGGGACCGGAGGCGGCGGGGGACACGGACCGCCGCGCCACCGGCCCGGGCGTGACAGTGGATGCCGTGTGCCAGGTGAAGCCCCCGGCGGCCGATGCGACCCCTGCGGGCGCAGCCGCGCCCACCCCGGCGGGGTCCGCGTGCCGGGCGGGTTCGGGCACCGGTACCTCGCCGGGCGGTGTCTGCCACAAGACGCCGGCCACGGTCTCCGCGGCCGGCGCGGGGGCCCCCGCCGCCAAGGCCCCCGTCGCCACCGCGGCGTCCACGCGGCGGGGCGGCCGCAGGCCGCCCGGGACCGGGGTTCCCGCCGACGTCCGGGTCAGGTGGCCGTCCACCAGCCACCCCGGGCGGCGCGGGGCGCGGTCCGGGAGGGGGGCGGTGCGGCCCCGGAACAGCGCCTCCGGGGCGATCGGGACACCGGCCGCGGCCAGTTCGGCCAGGGCCGTGACCAGCCGGGCCAGCCCGTGCTCGCCCGGGACGTCCAGCGGGACCACCGTATGGGGGCGATCGGCGAGGATCCGGCCCACCAGCCCCGACAGGACCCGCCCCGGCCCCGCCTCCACGTACGTCCGCACCCCCGCCGCGTACATGGCCTCCACCTGGTCCACGAAACGGACCGGCTCCGCGAGCTGCCGCGACAGGAGGGCCCGTACGGCATCCGCGTCGGCCGGGTACGGCGACGCCGTCGTGTTCGACCAGACCGGGACGGCGGCGTCGGCCACCACCGTCCCGGCCAGCTCGGTCGACAGCGCGGCCGCCGCCCGCGCGACCACCGGGCTGTGGAACGCACAGGCCACCGGCAGGATCTGCGCCGAGATGCCCGCCGCGCTCAGCGATTCCACCGCCGCGGCGACCGCCTCCGCCGGGCCCGAGACCGCGCACTGGCGCGGGGCGTTGTGGTTCGCCACCACGCACCCGGCCCGCTCCGCGATCTCCCGTACCTCCTCCGGCGCGGCCGACACCGCCGCCATCGCCCCCGGGTCCTCCCCGGCGGCCGCCAGGATGGCCCCGGCCCGGCGCTCGCTCAGCCGCAGCAGGCTCTGCGTGTCGTACACCCCGGCCGCCCACAGCGCGGTGAGCTCCCCGTAGGAGTGCCCGGCCACGCAGTCCGGCCGTACCCCGAGCCGCCCCAGCAGCAGGTGCGCCGCGGCGCCCGCCAGTCCGAGCGCCGGCTGGGCGACGCGGGTGTCCGTGACCGCCGCCCGCTGCGCGGTACGCTCCTGCGCGGTGAACGCCGCATGCGGGAACACGGCCGAGACGACCGACCCCGGAGCCGAGTCCAGCAGGCCGCGCAGACCCGGGAAGGCCATGAACAAGTCGCCCAGCATCCCCACCCGTTGACTGCCCTGCCCGGGGAACAGGAAGGCCACCTGCCCCGGATCCGCGGACTCCTCCCGTACGTGGACCCCGTCGCCCGCGGTGAACCCCCGGGCCCGCTCCAGCCGGGCCGCCAGCTCGTCCGGGTCGGCGGCCACGACCGCCACCCGCACCGGCCCCGAGCCCCCGGCGCAGGCCTCCGCGGCCAGGTCACGCAGCGCCCACGGCCGCCCGGCCGCGTCGTTCTCCTCCAGCCGCGCCGCGAGCCGGGCCATCGCCCGCCCGGCCGCCCGCCGGTCCTCGCCGCGGAAGCAGAACAGCTCGGCCGGCCAGTCCTCCCGGCCCTGCTCCGGCTCCTGTGCCCCCGCGTAACCGGTCAGCACCGCGTGGTAGTTGGTGCCGCCGAAGCCGAACGCGCTCACGCCCGCGATCCGCCGCTCCACCGGCACCGCCCACGGCCGGGCCTCGGTGTCGAAGGCGAAGGGGCTGGTCTCGGCCTGCCAGGCCGGATTGGGCCGGTCGATGTGCAGGGTCGGCGGCCGGACCCCCGTGTGGACCGCCCGGGCCGCCTTGATCAGCCCGGCCAGGCCCGCCGCGCACTTGGTGTGCCCGAGCTGCGATTTCACCGAGCCCAGCGCGCACGAGCCCACCGCGGCCCCGGCCTCGGTGAACACCGCGCTCAGCACGCCCAGTTCCGTACTGTCGCCCACCACCGTGCCGGTGCCGTGCGCCTCGACCAGGCCCACCTCGCTCGGCGAGACGCCCGCGCGTGCGTAGGCTCGCTCCAGCGCCCGCCGCTGCCCTTCCGGCCGCGGCGCGGTCAGCCCGAGGGAGCGGCCGTCGCTCGACGCCCCTACCGCCTTGATCACCGCGTAGACCCGGTCGCCGTCCCGTTCCGCGTCCGCGAGCCGCTTCAGGACCAGCACGCCCACGCCCTCGCCGAGGGCGATCCCGTCGGCCGCGGAGTCGAACGGCCGGCAGCGCCCGCCCGGCGACAGGGCCCGCACCGAGGCGAACAGCAGGTAGTCGTTGATCCCGTTGTGCACGTCGGCGCCCCCGCACAGCACCATGTCGCTGTCCCCGTCCCGCAGTTGGCGGCAGGCGAGGTCCAGCGCGGCCAGTGAGGAGGCGCACGCGGCGTCGACCGTGCAGTTCGCGCCGCCGAGGTCGAGCCGGTTGGCCACCCGGCCCGCGATCACGTTGGCGAGGATCCCGGGGAAGGAGTCCTCGGTCAGCCGGGGGAGCTCCTCGTCCAGGGCGGGCGGGAGCTCGCCGAGGTAGGCCGGGTGCAGCGCCCGCAGCCCGTACGCGCCCGCCAGCTCGGTCCCGGCCTCCGCCCCGAAGACCACCGAGGTCCGCGAGCGGTCGAACTCCCGCTCCTTGCCGTAGCCGGCGTCGCGCAGGGCCCGCGCCGAGATTTCCAGGGCCAGCAGCTGCACCGGCTCGATCCCGGCCAGCGAGGACGGGGGGATCCCGTGCGCGAGGGCGTCGAAGGGCACCGGGTCCAGGAAGCCGCCCCAGCGCGAGGGCGTGCGCTCACCGGCACGCGCCGGGTCGGTGTCGTAGTAGAGCGCCGGGTCCCAGCGTTCCGCCGGGACCTCGGTCACCGCGTCCCGGCCCGCCAGGATCTGCGCCCAGAACGCGGCGAGATCGGGGGCGCCCGGATAGGCACAGGCCATCCCGACGATGGCGACGTCGAGCGGGTCGGCGGCCGGCCCGCAGGCCCGCTCCCCGGGGTCCGCGGCGGCCAGTTCCGCGGCCCGCCGCTCCAGCAACCGCGTCGCGTCTTCGGTCACCTGGGCGTGCAGGGCGGCGACCGTCGTGGTCCCGCGGCGCAGCGTGGCGGCCTGGCCGAGCATGAACAGCCCGTCCGCGTACTGCCGTTCCTCGTCCACGGCCTCCAGCTCCGCGCTCTCGCCCCGGCGCAGTCCCTTGCTGGCGATCCGCAGCCGCCCCAGGTTCAGCCGCTCCAGCTCCTCCCACATCTCGCGCGGTTCGGTGCCGCCCCGGGAGAGCCGCTGCCGGGTCTCCTCGAACGTGCGGGCGTAGGGCGTGTCGGCGCAGCGCGTGGCATGACCGGGCGCGGTGTGCAGCAGTACGGTGTCCGCGCACTCCAGCGCCGCACGCTGGAACCGGGGCGTGACCGCTCCCGCCGCCACGGCCTCCTCGGTGAACAGGTAGGCCGTGCCCATCAGTACGCCGATCCGGGCCCCCCGCTCGGCCAGCGGGGCCGCGGCCGCGACCGCCATCGCCGCGGACCGCTCGTCATGGATCCCGCCCGCGAACAGCACGTCCAGGGAACCGGGTTCGGGGCAGGCGAGCAGCCGCTCGATCTGCTCCTCCCACAGCGGGAAGGAGGCGCGCGGGCCCACGTGCCCGCCGCACTCCATCCCCTCGAACACGAACCGCCGCGACCCCTCGGCGAGATACCGCTCCAGGAGGCCCGGCGAAGGCACGTGCAGATGGGTCAGGGTGCCGGCGGCCTCCAGCGGGGCCGCCTGGGCCGGGGTGCCGCCGGCGATGATCGCGTACGGGGGCCGGGTGTCGGCCACGGCCGCCAGCTGCTCCCGCCGCAGCTCCGCAGGGGCGAAGCCGAGCAGTCCCACGCCCCAGGGCAGGTCCCCGAGCCGCTCCGCCGTCTCGGCCAGCAGGCGCCGTACGTCCGGCCCCTCCATCACCGCCAGCGCCAGGTACGGGACCCCGCCCGCGGCGGCCACCGCCTCCGCGAACGCCGCCTGGTCGCTGACCCGGGTCATCGGGCCCTGGGCGACGGGCCGGGCCGCCATCAGCGGCCGGGACCGCGCCACGGCCGCCAGATGCCCGGTGAGGGCCGCCCGGACGGCCCGGAGCACACCGCCGGTGGTGCGGTGGCGGGACGCCAGCCGGGCCGCGGCCGCCCCGTCCTGCCCGACGGGCAGCAGCTGCGTACGCAGGTCCCGGGTCCCGAGCAGGGCGGCGGCGGGCCCGTCCGGCGCGGGCAGGTCGGGCCGCGCGTACACCCGGTGCCCGTCCACCAGCCGGGTCTCCGAGCCGTCCATCGCCCGCAGCGCGGAGGCCACTTCGGCGGGCAGCTCGGCCGCGCCCTCGGTGGTCAGGGCCAGTTGTACGTCGAGCAGCACGCCCGAGGCTCCGCCCGCGAGGGCCGCGGCCGCCGTATGCGGGCCGATCCCGCCGCGGGCGATGACGGGCACGCCGACACCGGGCCCGGCGAGCAGCTGCTGGAGCAGGACGAAGGTGGTGGCCGCGCCCACCCGGCCGCCACCCTCGTGGCCCTTGGCGACGACCGCCCGGACCCCGGCGGCCACCGCCGCCCGCGCCTGCGCCGGGCCGGTGGCCTCGGCCCAGACCCGCGGCCGTCCGGGCCCCGAAGCCCAGGCGGCC
>NZ_LFML01000068.1:296179-310342 GCF_001044425.1 Streptomyces roseus | reverse complement strand
CAGGGCCGTCCGTACGCATGTCCGCTTCGTGCATGGACACATCGTCTCAGACCGTGCAGCGGACGATCACCGAGGCCGGACCGTGACCGCATCGGGATCGGCTCGGGACCGCCCGGGCGAAACCCGGGGCGCCACCCCGTACGTCTCACCGGCGACATCAGCCGATCCTCGGGGGGACCACCGATGGGCACCATCCGCAGCACCACGAGAACCGCGGCCACGGCAAGACACCGCGGCGCTGCCGCTCTGGCCGGGCTGTCCCTGGCCGGCGCGCTCGCGCTCGCCGGGTGCTCCGCCGGCCAGGACGCGGCGGGCCCCGCCTCCGCCGACCGGGCCGCCGCCGGCGCCCCGGAAGGGGCGGCCCAGGGCAAGCCGGGAGCCGCCGCGGCTCCCCCTGCGGCCGCCGGGACCGCGGGTTCCGACGCGGCGAAGAACGGGCAGCAGCCGGCCGCCGCACGCCCGAACGTCATCCGTACGGCCACGCTCGCCCTGGAGACGGCGGACGCGCAGCAGGCCTTGACCGCGGCCCGGACGGCGGCGGAGGGCGCGGGCGGGTACGTGGGCAACGAGTCGACCCGGCGCGCCGAGGGCGGCCGGATGACCTCGACGCTGACCCTGCGCGTGCCGGGCGACCGCTTCGATGCGGTGCTCGGCGCCATGGAGGGCGGCGGCAGGCTGCTCAACCGCAAGGTCGAGTCCCAGGACGTGACGGAGAAGGTCGCCGACGTCGACAGCCGGGTCACATCGCAGCGGGCGAGCGTGGCCCGGGTGCGGGACATGATGGACAAGGCCACGGCGCTTTCGGACGTGGTGATGCTGGAGAGCGAGCTGAGCAAGCGCCAGTCGGACCTGGAGTCGCTGCTCGCGCAGCAGACGGCGCTGAAGGACCGGACCTCGATGGGCACGATCACGATGGAGGTCTCGGAGCCGGCCCCGGAGGCGGCGCGGAAGAAGGACGGGGAGCCCTCCTTCTCCGCCGCCCTGAGCAGCGGCTGGAACGCCTTCACGAAGATCCTGCGCTACCTGGCCCTGGCTGTCGCCGTGGTGCTCCCGTTCGCGGTGACGGCCGCGCTGGTGCTGCTGGCCCTGCGCGTCTGCCGGCGGCTGCGCCCGGCGAGGCCGAAGACGGGCCTGACCCCGAAGACGGTCCCGGCGGCCCGGCCCGCCGACCCGACGGAAACGGCGGGGGCCCGCGACTGAGCACGCCGTCCGCCCGTAGCGTGTTCTCCACGAGACGGCTGGGGCCGTACGCGCGGAGCACGGAGAACGGGGCGGACGATGGCGACGGAACGACTGGTGGTGGTCGGCGGTGACGCGGCGGGGATGTCCGCCGCGTCCCAGGCCCGGCGGCTCAAGGGCCCGGCGGAACTGGAGATCACGGCCTTCGAGCGCGGGCACTTCACCTCGTACTCCGCCTGCGGGATCCCGTACTGGATCGGCGGCCAGGTCCCCGGCCGGGACGACCTGATCGCCCGTACGCCCGAGGAGCACCGCGCCCGGGACATCGACCTGCGCATGCGCACGGAGGTGGTGGAACTCGACCTCGCCGCGGGCCGGGTGCGCACCCGCGATCTGGATTCCGGTTCCGAGGCGTGGACGGGCTACGACAAGCTCGTCCTGGCCACCGGCGCCCGCCCGGTCCGCCCCAGGCTGCCCGGGATCGCCGCGCACGGGGTGCACGGCGTCCAGACCCTGGACGACGGCCAGCGCCTGATGGCCTCTCTGGAGCTCACCGAGGGCTCGGAGCGCGCCGGGGGCCGCAGGGCGGTCGTCGTCGGCGCCGGCTACATCGGCGTGGAGATGGCGGAGGCGCTGGTCGCGCGCGGGTACGAGGTCACGGTCCTGCACCGCGGACCGCAGCCGATGGCCACGCTGGACCCGGACATGGGCGCCCTCGTGCACACCGCGATGAACCGGATGGGGATCCGCACGGTGTCCGGGGCGGAGGTCACGAAGATCCTCACGGACGACCAGGGCGCGGTCCGCTCGGTGGCCACGGCCGCGGGCGACGAGTACCCGGCGGACGTGGTGGTGCTCGGCATCGGTGTGGAGCCCCGTACGGCGCTGGCCCGCGAGGCGGGGCTCCCGCTGGGCGAGTCCGGGGGCATCCTGACGGACCTGTCCATGCGGGTGCGCGGCCACGAGAACATCTGGTCGGGCGGCGACTGCGTGGAGGTCCTGGACCTGGTGGCGGGGCGCATGCGGCACATCCCGCTGGGCACGCACGCCAACAAGCACGGACAGGTGATCGGTTCGGGCGTGGGCGGCGGCTACGCCACCTTCCCCGGGGTGGTGGGCACGGCGGTGAGCAAGGTCTGCGACCTGGAGATCGCCCGTACGGGGCTGCGCGAGAAGGACGCCCTGGCGGCGGGCCTGCGCTTCGTGAAGGCGACGATCACCTCGACGACGACGGCGGGCTACTACCCGACGGCCGCGGAGATGACGGTCAAGATGCTGGCGGAGCTGCGCACGGGCCGCCTTCTCGGGGTGCAGATCGTCGGCGGCGCGGGCTCCGCGAAGCGGGTGGACATCGCGGCGGTGGCGCTGACGGCGGGCATGACGGTGGACCAGGTCGTCTCCCTGGACCTCGGCTACGCCCCGCCGTTCTCCCCGGTCTGGGACCCGGTCCTGGTGGCGGCCCGCAAGACCGTCGCGGCCCTGCGGGCGGCGGGTTAGACCGTGTCTTCCGGAGGTGCGACACGTCGGTCCGCGCCCTGTCACGCGGGGCACGGTACCGACCTTCGCGATCGTGCCGAGCCTGCCCCCGGCTCAGCGGGCCGTTCGGGTGTGGACGTACTCGACCAGGCGGGTCAGGGCGTCCGGGGGCGTGGTGGGGAGGACGCCGTGGCCCAGGTTGAACACGTGGCCCTCCAGGCCCGACGCGGCCGCGAGGACCTCGTCCGTCTTCGCCCGTACGGCCTCCTCGGTGGAGAAGAGCACCGCCGGGTCCAGGTTGCCCTGGAGCGCCTTGCCGGGGCCGACGCGGCGGGCCGCCTCGTCCAGCGCGACCCGGTAGTCGACGCCCATGACGTCCGCGCCGGCCTCGCCCATCAGGCCGAGCAGCTCGCCCGTGCCCACGCCGAAGTGGATGCGCGGGACCCCGTACGGGGCGACGGACTCCAGGACCTTGGCCGACGCCGGCATCACCGAGCGGCGGTAGTCCGCCGGGGCGAGCGCGCCGACCCAGGAGTCGAAGAGCTGGATGGCGGAGGCGCCGGCCTCGATCTGGACCTTGAGGAAGGCCGAGGTGATGTCCGCGAGCCGGTCCAGCAGGTCGGCCCAGAGCTGCGGGTCGCCGTACATCAGGGCCTTGGTGTGCTCGTGGTTCTTCGACGGGCCGCCCTCGACCAGGTAGCTCGCGAGGGTGAAAGGCGCACCGGCGAAACCGATCAACGGCGTGGCGCCGAGTTCACCCGTGAGCATGCCGATCGCCTCGGTGACGTACGAGACGTCCTCCGGGGTGAGGTCGCGCAGCTGTGCGAGGTCCTCGCGGCGGCGGATGGGCTGGGCGACGACCGGGCCGACGCCCGGCTTGATGTCCAGGTCGACACCGATGGCCTTGAGCGGGACCACGATGTCGGAGAAGAAGATCGCCGCGTCGACGTTGTGGCGGCGGACCGGCTGGAGCGTGATCTCCGTGACCAGGTCGGGCCGCATGCACGACTCCAGCATCTGGGTCCCCTCGCGCACCTTGCGGTACTCGGGGAGGGAGCGCCCCGCCTGCCGCATGAACCACACCGGGGTGTGCGGCACCGGCTCCCGCCGGCACGCCTTCAGGAAGGCGGAATCGTACGTCTGACTCGGCTGGCCCTGGAAGGGGGTCTCCCCGGCGCCGGCGGAGCCGTGCGCGGGGGGAAGGTCGTTGGCGCTCACGCGCCAAATCTTCGCACGTATGAAGAAGTGCCCGGCCCGGCGCGGGTGTCCCTGCGCCGCACGGACGCTCGTTCCGCCTAGTCTTCCCCGCATGGCTGCGGCTCAGGGACGATTTTCAGATGGCGCTGACGGTATGGACAGCGCGAAGGAGAGCTCCGTCCCGCTCCCGTTCCGGCGGGCGGTCGACGGCTTGAAGAAGGCCCGCCTGCGGCCGGGGATCGAGATCGACCCCGCCAGACCGCCCCAGCGCCTGGCCCCGCACGCCTACGCCCTCGAAGCCGCGGTCGTGGACGGCGAGGACGATCTGGCCGACGGCCGGCTCATCCTGCTCCACGACCCCTCGGGCCACGAGGCCTGGCACGGGACCTTCCGCCTGGTGACGCTCGTACGCGCCGAACTCGAACCCGAGATGGCCGCCGACCCCCTCCTCCCCGAGGTGTGCTGGTCCTGGCTGACGGGGGCCCTGGAGGCGCGCGGCCTCGCGTACGGGGAGGCGAGCGGGACCGTGACCATGGCGAGCTCGCACTACTTCGGCGGGCTCTCGGAGCGGCGGCCGGCCACCCAGATCGAGATCAGGGCCTCGTGGACGCCGCGCGAGGGCGTCGGCGGGGTCCCGGACACCTCGGCGCACCTGTCGGCGTGGTGCGAGCTGCTGTGCCAGATCGCGGGGCTGCCGCCGGTCGGGCCGACGGACTCGGGGACGGGCGTGGTGTCCCTGCCACAGCGGCGCGGTCCGCACCACCCGTAGCCGTGCCCCCGTACGGCGGCCGCCACCGCGGCCGCCGTACGCGCCGGGCCCCGTAGAACGGCCGGGCGATCCTCGGCGGCCCCGTGTCGGAACCGGGCGCCCGTTGTGGGCTTCTGATCACCCGATGATCGATCGTGCGTCCGAATTGCCCGAATTGTTACTCACCAAATCGTGATCATTCCCTAAAGCCGGGCGGGTGACGTGCCGAAGGAGTCAGTGACCATCCGCACGGTTCGCACCGGCTTCCTTCCCCGAGCCGGCCGTCCCGCCACTCCCCCAGGAGGCCTAGGTGTCCGTTCTTCTCGAGCAGCCCGCAAGCCTGGTCGCCTACCGCCCGAACAAGCCGACGGCCATGGTCGTCGTGGCCGACCCGCGCGTCCGTTCCACCGTGACCCGCCATCTGTGGGCCCTCGGAGTACGCGACGTGATCGAGGCGTCGTCCATCGCGGAGGCCCGCCCCCGCGTCGGCAGCCCGCGCGACATCTGCGTGGCCGACGTACACCTGCCCGACGGTTCCGGTCTCACCCTGCTCTCCGAGACGCGGGCCGCCGGCTGGCCCAACGGCCTGGCCCTGTCCGCCGCCGACGACATCGGCGCCGTGCGCAACGCCCTCGCGGGCGGCGTGAAGGGCTACGTCGTCACCGGTACCCGGACCAACATCGGGCTCCCCACCCGGCCCGGCGCCGCCCCCATCGGCGCCGCCGCCGCCCGTATGCACCGCCGCCCCCCGGGTGCCCCGAGCCACCCGGGCGGCTACCGCGAGCTCTCCGGCCGCGAGGTCGAGGTCCTGCGCCTCGTCGCGGAGGGCCAGTCCAACAAGGCCATCGGCGTCTCGATGGGCCTGTCCGCCCTGACCGTCAAGTCCCACCTCGCCCGCATCGCCCGCAAGCTGGGCACCGGCGACCGCGCCGGAATGGTCGCCGTGGCCCTGCGGACCGGGATCATCCACTGACAACCCGCCCACCGGCCCGGCGGCTTCCGGGCGAACTCCCGGCGAACCCGGAGAAACACCCCAGCCTCCGCCCCGCACCCGTCGACGGAACGTTCCGGCGACGGGTGCGCCGTATCCACGGATACCCTTGAGCGGTGACCGACGCCCAAGAGACCGCAGCAGACCTGCGCAACACCACCGGGGGCGGCCCCCCGGACGACGTCGAAAAGGCGCCGATTCCGTTGCTTGAGCCCCGCGAGGGGATCCCTCCCGTGGTGGCCGACGAGGACGCCCTCGCCCGGGTGGTCGCGGCCTTCGCCGCGGGCACCGGGCCCGTGGCCGTCGACGCCGAGCGCGCCTCCGGGTACCGCTACGGCCAGCGCGCCTACCTGGTGCAGCTGCGCCGCGAGGGCGCGGGGTCCGCGCTGATCGACCCGGTCGGCTGCCCCGACCTGTCCGCGCTGGGCGAGGCCCTGTCCGGAACCGAGTGGATCCTGCACGCCGCCACCCAGGACCTGCCGTGCCTGCGCGAAATAGGCATGGTGCCCACCTCCCTGTTCGACACCGAGCTGGCCGGCCGCCTCGCCGGCTTCCCCCGGGTCGGACTGGGCGCGATGGTCGAGAGCGTGCTCGGCTACGCGCTGGAGAAGGGCCACTCCGCGGTCGACTGGTCCACCCGCCCGCTCCCCGAGCCGTGGCTGCGCTACGCCGCGCTCGACGTGGAGCTGCTGGTGGACCTGCGGGACGCGCTGGAGAGGGAACTGGAGCGGCAGGGCAAGCTGGAATGGGCCCGCCAGGAGTTCGACGCCATCGCCGCCGCCCCGCCCGCGCCGCCGCGCAAGGATCCGTGGCGCCGTACGTCCGGGATGCACAAGGTGCGCCGGCGCCGCCAGATGGCCGTCGTACGGGAGCTGTGGGAGTCCCGGGACCGGATCGCGCAGCGGCGTGACGTGTCGCCCGGCAAGGTGCTGGGGGACGCCGCGATCGTCGAGGCCGCGCTCGCGCTGCCGGCGAACGCGCACGCGCTGTCGGCCCTGCCCGGGTACGGGCAGCGGATGGGCCGGCGCCAGCTGGAGCAGTGGATGGCGGCCGTCGACCGGGCGAAGGCCCTGCCCGAGAACGAGCTGCCGCAGCCGGGGGCGAGCCCGGCGGGTCCGCCGCCGCCGCGCTCCTGGGCGGACAAGGACCCGGCCGCCGCCGCGCGGCTGTCCGCGGCCCGCGCGGCCGTGTCGGAGCTGGCCGAGGGGCTGAACCTGCCCCAGGAGAACCTGATCACCCCGGACACGGTCCGCCGGCTGTGCTGGGAGCCGCCCCGGCACGCCGACGCGGACGCGGTGGCCGAGGCGCTCGCGGGCTACGGCGCCCGCCCGTGGCAGATCGAACAGGTCACCCCGGCCCTGGTCGCGGCCCTGACCGCGACAGCCTGAGCCGGACCGCGCCGGACGGGCACGGGGTCCTCACTCCATCGGAGTGAGGACCCCGTCCTCGTCGCGGTCGAAGCTGCCGGCACGGTGGTGGTGTTCCAGCCCCACCAGTAGGAGTTGCGCGCCCGGCTCAGCCCCGTCGGAGCGCCGGCCGTCGTACCGCCCCAGGTGGCGCCGACCGGGTCGGCGCCGAGGATCGCCTTCCACACCTCGTCGACGATGGCCCGCCTTCGCCAGTTCCTCGGCCCAGCCGTACTGCTTGAACTGGAGGTCGAAGCCCGCCAGGGCCGGGACGCTGCGGCCGTGCGGCATCAGGACGGGCTTGCGCGGACCGGACGCGCTCCCGGCCCCGCCCGGCCGGCGACCCGATCGGGTGGCCCCGCCGCGCCGATCGGCCGGGCGCGCGCCGGGTGGGCGTGGCGGGCGCGGGGGCGGGGGCGCGGTGTGACCTTCGCCGCTCCCGGCCCCGGGGCTGTCCACACGGGTTACCCGCAAGTAGCATGGGCCGGGTGAGCGGGCGCTCAGCCACCGGCCGACCGCCCCCGCGCAGCAGTGCACACCCGCACCTGGAGGAGAGCCAACGTGCCTCGTACCGTCAGGGACGTCGTCTTCGTCGACGGCGTCCGCACCCCGTTCGGCAAGGCGGGCCCGAAGGGCATCTACAACGGAACCCGCGCCGACGACCTCGTCGTGAAGGCGATCCGGGAGCTGCTGCGCCGCAACCCGGACCTGGACCCCAAGAAGATCGACGAGGTCGCCATCGCCGCGACCACGCAGATCGGTGACCAGGGCCTGACGCTGGGCCGTACCGCCGGCATCCTCGCGGGGCTCCCGCAGTCCGTCCCGGGCTACTCCATCGACCGCATGTGCGCCGGCGCGCTCACCGCCGTGACCGCCGTCGCGGGCGGCGTGGCCTTCGGTGCGTACGACGTCGCCCTCGCCGGCGGTGTCGAGCACATGGGCCGCCACCCCATGGGCGAGGGCGTCGACCCGAACCCGCGGTTCGTATCCGAGAAGCTGGTCGACGAGTCCGCCCTTTTCATGGGCATGACCGCCGAGAACCTGCACGACCGGTACCCGACGATCACCAAGCTCCGCGCCGACGAGTACGCCGTGCGCTCGCAGGAGAAGGCCGCCAAGGCGTACGCCGACGGCAAGATCCAGCAGGACCTGGTCCCGATCTCGGTGCGCAACACCAACGAGGCGGCCGGCGAGACCGGCTGGGGCCTGGTCACCACCGACGAGCCGATGCGCCCGGGCACCACGCTGGAGAACCTGGCCGGCCTGAAGACCCCGTTCCGTACGCACGGCCGGGTCACCGCGGGCAACGCCGCCGGTCTCAACGACGGCGCCACCGCCGCGATCATCGCGTCCGAGGACTTCGCCCGCGAGAACAACCTCCCGGTCAAGATGCGCCTCGTCTCGTACTCCTTCGCGGGTGTCGAGCCGGAGGTCATGGGTTACGGCCCGATCCCGGCCACCGAGAAGGCCCTCGCCCAGGCCGGCCTGTCCATCGAGGACATAGGCCTGTTCGAGATCAACGAGGCGTTCGCGGTCCAGGTCCTCGCGTTCCTGGAGCACTACGGCATCGCCGACGACGACGCCCGCGTCAACCAGTACGGCGGCGCGATCGCGTTCGGCCACCCGCTGGCCTCCTCCGGCGTCCGTCTGATGACGCAGCTGGCCCGCCAGTTCGAGGAGCAGCCGCACGTCCGCTACGGCCTGACCACCATGTGCGTCGGCTTCGGCATGGGCGCCACGGTCATCTGGGAGAACCCGAACTTCAACGCCGAGGGAGACTCCAAGTGAGCACCACCGCTGAGCTCCTGAAGGGCGCGGCCGAGCTGTTCCCGGACGAGGTCGTCACGTCCGCGCACGTACGCCACCTGGACCTGCCGTTCGGCGCCGGGCGCTTCGCGCTCGTCACGCTGGACAACGGCTTCGACCACACCAAGCCGACCACCTTCGGCCCGCAGTCGCTGGCCAACCTGAACGCGGCGATCGACCAGCTCGAGCAGGAGGCCCTGGCGGGCTCCATCGTCGGCGCGGGCATCACCGGCAAGCCGTTCATCTTCGCGGTCGGCGCCGACCTCAAGGGCGTCGAGCTGCTGAAGAACCACGACGAGGCGCTCGCCATCGGCAAGGGCGGCCACGACGTGTTCAAGCGCCTCTCGGCGCTGGCCGTCCCCACCTTCGCGTACTACAACGGCGCGGCGATGGGCGGCGGTGTCGAGGTCGGTCTGCACTGCACCTACCGCACCGTCTCGAAGGCCATCCCGGCCTTCTCGCTCCCCGAGGTCTTCCTCGGCCTGGTTCCCGGCTGGGGCGGCTGCGCCCTGCTGCCGAACCTGATCGGCGCCGAGCGCGCGGTCTCGGTCATCATCGAGAACTCGCTCAACCAGAACAAGCAGCTGCGCGGCAAGCAGGTCTTCGACCTGGGCATCGCCGACGCGCTGTTCGAGGGCGCGGACTTCCTGGAGCAGTCGCTCCTGTGGACCGCGAACGTCCTGAACGGCACCACCGAGGTCGTCCGTCCCGAGATCGACCGCGGCGAGGCCTGGGACGCGGCCGTCGCCAAGGGCCGTTTCATCGCGGACTCCAAGGTGCACGGCGCCGCTCCGGCCGCCTACCGCGCGCTGGACATCATCGCCGCGGCCAAGGACGGGGACCTCCAGGCCGGCTTCGACGCCGAGGACTCGGCCCTGGCCGATCTGATCATGGGCGGCGAGCTGCGCTCGGGCATCTACGCCTTCAACCTGGTCCAGAAGCGCGCCAAGCGCCCGGCCGGTGCCCCGGACAAGTCGCTGGCCCGTCCGGTCACCAAGGTCGGCGTCGTCGGCGCGGGCCTGATGGCCTCGCAGCTGGCGCTGCTCTTCCTGCGCCGCCTGGAGGTGCCGGTGGTCCTCACCGACATCGACCAGGAGCGCGTGGACAAGGGTGTGGGCTACGTCCACGCCGAGATCCAGAAGCTGCTCGGCAAGGGCCGCATCAACCAGGACAAGGCCAACCGCCTGACCGCCCTGGTCAGCGGCGTCCTGGACAAGGCCGAGGGCTTCGCGGACGCGGACTTCATCATCGAGGCCGTGTTCGAGGAGATGTCCGTCAAGCAGAAGGTGTTCGCGGAGGTCGAGGCGGTCGCCCCGGCGCACGCGATCCTCGCCACCAACACCTCCTCGCTGTCGGTGTCGGAGATGGCCTCCAAGCTCCGGCACCCGGAGCGCGTGGTCGGCTTCCACTTCTTCAACCCGGTCGCGATCCTCCCGCTGCTGGAGATCGTCCGCGGTGAGCAGACCGACGACGCCTCGCTGGCCACGGCCTTCGGTGTCGCCAAGAAGCTCAAGAAGACCGCGGTCCTCACCAAGGACGCCCCGGCGTTCGTGGTGAACCGCATCCTGACCCGCTTCATGGGCGAGATCCAGAACGTCATCGACGAGGGCACCCCGGTCGTCACGGCGGAGAAGGCCATCGAGCCGCTCGGCCTGCCGATGTCCCCGCTGGTGCTGCTGGAGCTGGTCGGCCCGGCGATCGGTCTGCACGTCTCCGAGACCCTGAACCGCGCCTTCCCGGAGCGCTTCACCGTCTCCCCGAACCTCGCCGCGGTCGTCAAGGCGGGCAAGCGCGGCTTCTACGTCTACGATTCCGGCAAGCCGGAGCTGGACCCCGAGGTCGCCGCCCTCCTGGTGCAGGGCGACTCCGTCCTGACCGAGGAGCAGGTCCGCGACCGCGTCCTGGACGCGGTGGCGCAGGAGATCGGCCTGATGCTGGAGGAGGGTGTCGTGGCCGAGGCCCAGGACATCGACCTCTGCCTCATCACGGGCGCCGGCTGGCCCTTCCACCTGGGCGGCATCACGCCGTACCTGGACCGCGAGGGCGTCTCAGAGCGCGTGAACGGCAAGAAGTTCCTGGCCCCCGGCCTGGCGAGCGTCCCGGTCTGAGGCCCGTACGCCTGAAATGCCCCGGACGCCCGTCCCCCGCTCGGGGGGCGGGCGTCCGTCGTCGTGCGGGGCGTCCGTCGTCGTGCGGGGCGGGACGGGTGCCCGGCGCGATCCGGGGACGGGGCCCGGCGCGGAACCCTCCCGTCCCGGCTGGCAGAATACGGTCCATGGCGGATCACACGACACATTTCAGCCGCCGGAACCTGCTGTTCGCGGGCGGTGCGGTGGCCGCCGGCCTCACGGCGGGCGGTCTGTCCTGGGCGCTGCACACCGGGACCGACGAGCAGGACGACGAGGGGCCCGTCGACCCGAGCCCGACGGCCGGCGTGTTCGATATGCGGACCGGTGCACAACTCCTCCCCCAGTCTCCGCTCTTCAATACGACGGGGCCGCAGTCCTTCGCCTTCGACGATACGAACGGCCAGGTCTACGTACTGCAGACCGTCGAAGCCGGTATCCGTCTCGGTGACGAGGAGGAGCCGGTCGGCTCGGGCGATCGCAAGACCGCCGGCGATATGTGCCTGACCCGGCTGAGCAGTTCGGGGAAAACCCTCGGGTATATGTATCTGCGCGGCTTCGGCCACGGAATTTCCTGCGGCGTCGAGCCGACGGGCCAGCGTACGTACATATGGGTGGAGGGGCGCGCCGACACCGCGACCGGCTACGGCCGCACCGTGGTCCGGGTGCCGTTCAAGGACGGTTCGGTCCTCGACAGTTCGGACGCCTCCGTCCGCCATTTCGACCCGGTGCCCGGCTCCACCGAGGTCTCACCCGCGCTCGACCTGCCCGGCGGGCGGGTGCTGGTGAGCCACGAGCAGGAGGGTGTGCACCGGTTCTCGGTGTACGGGATGGCGGACTTCCTCGCGGGGCGCTTCGACGCCGCGCAGGTTCTCAAGGCCCGGGTACAGGTCAAGCAGGAGGAGTGGTTCCAGGGGTGCGCGCTGTACGGGGACCACGTCTACGTGCTGACCGGCGGCCCCTACACGGACAAGAACGGGGACAATCCGCGGAAGTCCGGCGGAAATACCTATGTCTCCGCAATTGACGTACGCACGGGGAAGGCGCAGGGGCGCCATCACGTGACCGTGGCCCCGGATCTGGTGTACCGGGAGCCGGAGGGAATCGCGGTCGCGATGGCCGGCGGCCGGCCGGCATTGTGCGTCGGCTTTTCCGTGAAGACGCAGGACCGCCGTGAGCTGGCGTTGTATCGCTACACGGCCTGAGCGCATTGGCCCTGGGTTAACCCTGCGTTCCAGGGCCGTCCATATAGCTGCTTATACTACTCCGACACTTCACAGGATCCTTATACCTCCATGGGGGAGGAACCGCACCATGGGCTCCAAGCGGCTGCGCGCTGTGCTCGGCGTTCTGATCACTTCTGGGCTCATCCTCAGCTTCGTCGGCATGCTCGTCGCCGTCGCCTTCGCCTCCCTCCCCCTGTTCGCCGGCTGCGCGGCACTCAGCTACGTGGCCGATCTCATGCTCCACAACACCGAGTCGCCGACGCTGGAGAAGCTGCGCGACTCGCGCTTCGGCCTCACGATGCGCTTCCTCATCCGGCAGTTCCTGCTGCTGGGCCTGTGCGGGGCCATCGCCGACATCGAGTCGTTCGTGTCGCAGATGACCACCATCGGCCTGCTCCTGCTGTTCATCCTGCAGCTCGCATACGGCGCGCTCCTCAAGCACGTCCGCAAGATGCGCATCGAGCTGCCGTTCACCACGCGCGGGCTGGACCTGGAGGCGCTCGGCATCCGCCGCATGCCGCACCCGTTCCTGATGAACAAGCACGTCCGCAAGACGCTGCACCTGGACATCCCGCTGGTGGCCGGAGCCCTGGCCACCATCGCCACGGACGACTGGCGCTTCGTCACGTACGGCATGATCACCACCGTCTTCCTCGCCTACTTCTCGCTGCTGGTGCTGGTGCCCGACGCGCGCAACGCGCTCAAGCTCCCCACCACCGACGAGGCCATCGAGGAGCTCAACCACCAGCTGGCCGAATACCGGCCCCAGGTCGCGCTCTACTTCACCTTCGCGGCGGTCTCCAAAGACTTCATGTACCAGGTGAACATGTGGCTGGAGTCACTGGAGTCGCTGGAGCTGCGGCCCATCATCGTGCTGCGCGAGCGGGCCACCCTGCGCTACCTGGACGCGACCTCGGTCCCCGTCATCTGCATTCCGAAGGCGGACAACCTCGCCCGCATCGAGATGAACGAACTGCGGGTCGCCCTCTACCCCGGCAACGCGGGCAAGAACGTGCACATGCTCCAGCGCGCCGAGGTCAAGCACGTCTTCATCGGGCACGGCGACAGCGACAAGCTGGCGAGCAGCAACCGGGTCAGCAAGGTCTTCGACGAGATATGGGTGGCGGGCCGGGCCGGCCGCGACCGCTACGAGCGCATCAAGCACGCCGTGTCGCACCACCAGATCGTCGAGGTCGGCCGCCCCCAGCTGATGCCCCTGCACCGCTGGACCGGCAAGGTCGCCGCCCCCGTGCCCACCGTCATCTACGCCCCCACCTGGGAGGGCTGGACCGACGACTCCTGCTACACCTCGGTCATCCCGGCCGGCGAGAAGCTGATCAAGGCGCTGCTCGACTACGAGCGCGACATCCGCATCATCTACAAGCCCCACCCGCTCACCGGTTCGCGCTCCGCCGAGGCCGCCGCCGCCCACCGCCGCGTGATCGCCCTCCTCGAAGAGGACAACGCCCGGCGCTTCGGCCGCAACCTCACCGACTCCAAGGCCGCCGCCAAGAAGCTCGCCAGGATCGACCAGCGCATCGCCGACCTCTCCGAGCGCGGCGTCCGCTCCAAGTACCCGGACCTCTCCGAGGAGGAGCGCACCGCGCGGATCCGGCGCAGCCGCAACCAGGCGGGGGCCCTGTACTGGAACGCCGTCCCCGACGCCGCGCACCACGTGGTGACCGAGCGGATCCCGGCCCTGTACGACTGCTTCAACCAGTCCGACCTGCTCATCGGCGACATGTCCAGCGTGGTCTCCGACTTCGTGGCGACCCTGAAGCCGTACGCCATCTTCAATCTCGACGGCCTGCCCGACGAGCAGTTCCGCAACGAGCAGCGGACGGCGTACGCCTCCTACCTGCTCGACGGCGACTGCAACGGCCTGGCCGAGGCCATCGAGGCCACGCTGAACCCGCGCGAGGACGTCATGGCGCCCTACCGCGAGCAGCTGAAGGAATACCTGCTGGGCGAGGAGTACCCGCCCTCGATCGTCCGCTTCAACGCGGCG
>NZ_LFML01000068.1:224794-295873 GCF_001044425.1 Streptomyces roseus | reverse complement strand
CCCCGTATAGGCGGACCACCCCCGGGCAGTCGAGTCGCACCGCCCCGCCCACCGCCGTCCGGCACCACCGCCGTACCGCACCCCTCGCTCAGGAAGAAGGAGCCTTGTCCTCCAGGCCCGTCCCCCACCGCACCGTCGCCGTCGTCCTCGCTGGTGGAACCGGCCAGCGCATCGGGCTCGAGATACCGAAGCAGCTGCTCAAGATCGCCGGAAAGCCGATCCTGGAGCACACGCTCCACGTCTTCGAGAACGCGCCGGACGTCGACGAGGTGATCCTCCTGATGACGCCCGCGTACGTGGAGGACGCCCGCCGCATCGTCGAGCGGGCCAAGCTGGGCAAGGTCACCCGGGTCCTGGCGGGCGGCTCGACCCGCAGCGAGACCACGCGGATCGCCATCGAGGCCGCGGCCGCCGGTCTCGGCGAGGGCGAGGACTGCAACCTCCTGTTCCACGACGCCGTCCGCCCGCTGCTCTCGCAGCGCGTGGTGCGCGAGTGCGTGGAGTCCCTGGAGCGCTACCAGGCCGTCGACGTCGCGATCCCCTCCTCCGACACCGTCATCGTGACCCGCACGCACGGCAGCGACGGCGAGTTCATCACGGAGGTCCCCGACCGCTCCCGGCTGCGCCGCGGCCAGACCCCGCAGGGCTTCCGGCTCTCCACGATCCGTGCCGCGTACGAGCGGGCGTCCGCGGACCCGTTCTTCCAGGCCACCGACGACTGCTCGGTCGTCGTCAAGTACCTGCCCCACGTCCCGGTCCACATCGTCACCGGCGACGACTACAACATGAAGGTCACCCAGCCGGTCGACGTCTTCATCGCCGACAAGCTGTTCCAGCTCGCCTCCCACGCCGCGCCCGCCCAGGCCGGAGAGGCCGCGTACCGTGAGCAGCTGCGCGGCAAGACGATGGTGGTCTTCGGCGGCTCGTACGGCATCGGCGCCGACATCTCGCGCATAGCCGAGGGCTTCGGCGCCCGCGTCTTCGCGCTGGGCCGCTCCACCACCGGTACGCACGTGGAGAACCTCGACCACGTCGAGGAGGCCCTGGCCAGCGCCTACGCCGAGACCGGCCGCATCGACTACGTCGTCAACACCGCGGGCGTGCTGCGCATCGGCCGCCTCGACGAGACCGACAACGACACGATCCGCGAGGCGCTCGACGTCAACTACCTCGCCCCCGTCAACATCGCCCGGACCTCGTTCAAGTACCTCAGCGAGACCCGGGGCCAGCTGCTGCTCTTCACCTCCAGCAGCTACACCCGCGGCCGCGCCGAGTACAGCCTGTACTCCTCCACCAAGGCCGCCATGGTCAACCTGACCCAGGCGCTGGCCGACGAGTGGGCCGAGGACGGCATCCGCGTCAACTGCGTGAACCCGGAGCGCACGGCCACCCCGATGCGCACCAGGGCCTTCGGCCAGGAGCCCTCGACCTCGCTGCTCACGTCCGAGTCCGTCGCCCTGACCTCCCTGGACGTTCTGCTCTCCGAGATGACCGGCCACGTCATCGACGTACGCAAGCAGGACCCGACCACGACGCCGGCGCAGCGCTCCGGGTTCGAGGCGGCGCTGGCGTCCGTGCTGATCCAGACCACGGAGGACCAGGAGTTCTAGGCGTGACGTACGCACCCGGACAGCAGGAGCGGCCGGCCGCGCCCCGAAGGATCTTCGTGGCCGGCGACTCGGTCGCGGTCACCCGTCCGTACAGCTACCTGCCGATGGCGGGCTGGGCCCAGGCCCTGCCCCTCTTCCTCACCGACGCGGTCGAGGTCGTCAACTGTGCCCGCGCCCGGGCGAGCTCGAAGAGCTTCCGCGAGCGCGGCAGGCTCCAGTGGATCCTCGACACCATGGAGGCCGGGGACTACCTGCTGTTCGGCTTCGGCCAGACGGACGGCAAGCCGGACCCGGAGCTGCACACCGACCCGTTCACCACGTTCCTCGAACACATGCGGGCATATGTGGACGGCGCGCGGGAACGCCGGGGACACCCGGTGATCTACCTTCCGTACGAGCGGCGGCGGATCGACCGGCACGGCAACGTGGCCCGGCCCCTCGGCGACTACCCGGTCGCCGCACGCCGGCTGGCCGAGGACGAGCACGTCCCGGTCGTGGACATGTACGGACAGAGCCTGCAGTGGTGGGAGGAGCTCGGGCCGGAGGCGACCAAGTCCGTGTTCACGTACCTGCGCCGCGGCGAGCCCCTGCTCAGAGACGTCCTGGACGGGGACAACGTGCAACTGCGGGCCGAGGGCGCCATCGAGTGCGCCCGGTTCGCCGTCCGCAGCATGCTCGAACAGGGCGTCATCCCGTCCCACTGGGTCCGGGACCTCGAGCGCACACGCTTCTCTTACGACGAGATGGGCTGGCTGGACGAGGAGACGTTCAGACGGCACACCGCGTCCCGTGTGTCACAGTTCCCCGGCACCGAGGAGTCCGGCACGTGAACCACCTCCTGCGCCGGGGCCAGGCCGTCGGGGACGAGCCGTCCCACGGCGCGGTCTATGCGGCCCTGTACTGCTCCGCCGACCCGCGCCGCGGCGTGGCACCCGGTGAAACACTCCAGCTCGGTCTTTCCGTCGCACCCGACCACGGTGCCCCGCGCGGATGCGCCTACATACTGGAGGCGCCACTGGCCGATTCCGCCGACATCGTCGCCGTCCAAGGGCTTGAATACTTCCCCCGGCAACGCTGGTTCCGGATCCGAGCCGAAGCCGGCGAGAACGGTACCGGCGTCCTGCAGCTGCGGGTCCACGACAAGGCCGCCGCACCCCTGATCCGGCCCCAGATCGTGGTCGCCGTCCCGGACGCCTCGGGCCGTAAGCTGATCCGGACGGCCAAGCTCGATGCCGACGCGCTGCCGCTGCGGCCACCGATGGCCCGGAGCCTGCGCATCGCGGCGGAGACGGGTCGGCCGGGCACGGTGAACGTGCTCTCGGGCGCCCCGGCGGGCAGCTCGGCCGTCTCCGTGACGCAGCCCCGCGGCGGTGAGGCACAGCTCTCGTACGACGGCTGGGCGACGTACACCCCTGGGCCCTCCTTCACCGGGTTCGACCGCTTCACGTACACGGTGGCCACCCCGGGCGGCGAGCAGCAGACCTCGCACGTGAACGTCTTCGTGGGCTCCCTGGAGCAGACACCGGGTGTCTTCCCGGCGCAGCCCGCGGGCGAGGCCTTCCGGCCCTGGCAGTGGCCCGAGCTCGGCGGGGAGATGCCCTGGCCCGGACCCGGGCAGCCCGCGCGGAACCGATGAAGGAAGACAGGACCATGAACACCGCCGCCCTGCGACCCACAGACGTCAAGGACGTGACGGTCGCCGTCCGGGTCTCCAACCAGGCCGCCGCGCTCGACGCCTGCCTGGCCTCCGTCGCAGTTCAGTCCATCGGAACGGATCGGCTGGAGGTCATCGGGGTCGACGACGGGTCGACGGACGAGAGCGGGTCCGTCCTGGCCCGTGCGGCCCACCAGTACTCCTCGTTCCTCCGCGCGGGGCAAGTCTCGCCGGGGCTGAGCCCGGCCGGGGCCCGCAACTGGTCGCTGAGCCAGGCACGCGGACGCTACGTGATCTTCCTCGAAGCCACCGACCGGCTGACGCCCGACGCACTGGAGCGGATGGTCGCGGCGGCCGACGCATACGAGGCCGATGTGGTCTTGGGCAAGCTGGAGAGCGCGGGCCCCCATCCGGTCGAGACCGCGATGTTCCGCAAGAACCAGGCCTACAGCGATCTGTACGCCTCGCGCGTGTACTGGTCGCTGACCCCGGACAAGCTGTTCCGCACCAGTCTGCTCCAGCGCCGCGGGCTGGCCTTCCCCACCGACATGCCGGTCGGCGACGACCAGGCCTTCACGGCCCTCGCCCTCATCGGCGCGGACAACGTCGCGGTCGTCGGCGACGCGACCTGCGTGGTCAAGGGCGCCTCGCCGCAGGAGCGGACGGCGCTGCCGGACCAGGTGGCCCTGGCGTCGCGGATGCTGGCGCTGGTCGCCTCGCAGCTGCCCGAGGGGCCGCGCCGGGACAAGCTCCAGTCGCGCCACTTGGAGGTGGAGCTCGGCAAGGCGACCGCGGACGCGCTGCTCTCCGCCGCGGACGCGACGGAACGGGACCAGGCGCTGTGGGCCGCCGCCGAGGTGCTGCGCACCCAGGCCACCCAGGGCGCGCTGGCGCTGCTGCCGCGCATGCTGGCCGTGCGGTTCGCCCTGCTGGCGCAGGGCCGCTTCGCCGAGGCGCAGCGGATCGCCGCCTTCGAGGCGGACAAGGACCGGCCGGTGGTGCGCAAGACGGTGGAGAACGGCCGGGTGTTCACGACGCTGCCGTTCTTCCGCGATCCGCAGGTCGCCCTGCCGGACGAACTCTTCGACATCACGGACGACATGACGGTCAGCCACCAGCTGCAGAAGGCCCGCTGGGAAGGGCCGGTGCTGACGCTGGAGGGTTTCGCGTTCTACGAGCAGCTGTCGACGAAGGACCGCACCACCCGTGTCGTCCTGCGGGAGCGGACGAGCGGAGCGCATGACAGCTACGCGGTGACGGGCCGCCGGGACGACACGCTGACCAACGCCAAGGGCAAGCCCCGTGCGATGGGCCGGTTCTCGGCCCGGGTCAACCTGGCGCAGACCTCGGGAGGCTGGCCGCTGGAGCCCGGCACCTGGGACCTGTACCTCGCGGTCGGGTTCGAGGGGGTGAGCCGGGAGGTGCGGCTCGGGACGAAGCGCGCCGCCGATCTGGACACCACCGCCCGGATGCCGGTGCCGATCGGGACGGCGCCAGATGCCCCGGGCATGGAGCTGGCAGCCACCCCGTACTACACGGAGTCCGGCGGTCTCAGCATCGAGGTGTCCCGGCGAACGCCGCTGCCGCGGCGGGCCTGAGCCCGGGGACGCCGAGGGCCAGACCTTCCGCCCCGGGCCGAAGGCCCCAGCCTCAGGCGGCCTCCCAGGGCCCGAACACCAGCCCCGGCTGAGTGGTGTCCTGGCGGGTGCAGATCAGGGCGCCCCGCGCGTCGAAGGCGGCCACGACGATGCGGCCCGCCGCGTCGACCGCCACCTGGGGGGCGTACGCGCCGTGGCCGCCGAGGGAGACCCACCACGTGCCGTAGCCCTCGTTCTCGGTGACGTAGGCGGTGAGTTCGATGTCGCCCTCGGCGCCGGTCTGCGCGAGCACCGTGCAGTCGTAGCCGCCGATGACGGCCCGTACGACTCCAGGTGCTCCGCTCCCGCCCGCGCCGCCGAGGCCCATCAGGCCGCCCTGGACGCCCTGTCGGGCGGCCCGCCAGGCGACGAGTGAGCCGTCGCCCGGGTAGCGCCAGAAGTAGGTCACCCGGCGCGGGCCCGTCTCGCAGACTGCGGGGGTGCCGGGGACGACCGGGGTGGGGATGCGGTCCGCGAGGGCGAAGCGGCCCTGTCCGATGCCCGACCACCGGTCCGCGCCGGCCGGGCCGAGGAGGAGCATCTCCAGTTGCCCGCCCTCGGGCATCAGCGGGGTCACTCCGCTCTCGTACGGCTCCGGGGCCACCTGCTTCCAACCGCCCCACGCTCCCTCGGCGTTGCGGCTGCGGCGCAGCACGCCGCCCCGGCGCAGCGAGACGAGGACGTGCGTGGCGCCGGAGCGCTGGTTGACGGCGATGCGCGGCGGGCCGGTCAGCCGGTCGTCGGCGGGGCCGCCGCGCACGGCGGGGATACCGAGACTGTGCCATTCGGTCAGGGGGCGGCCCGTCTGGAACTGGGTGGCGACGACTATTTCCGACCGCCCCGGGCCCTGCCCACCGTCGGAGCCGTCCCGGCCGGTCCGTACGGCCACGAAGTGCACGTACCCCTCGCGGCTCTGCGCCATCGCGGCGGCGCCGGTCCAGCCCTCTACGTCGAAGGTGTCCGGGCCGGTCCAGCCGGTGCGGGGCGCCGCGGCCTCGGTCCAGCGCAGCAGGCCGTGCGGGGTGCAGGCGTAGGCCGTCAGACGGCCGTCGCCACCCTTGAACAGCCAGTTTCCGGCCGGTGGCGCGGAAGGGCGGGACCCCGGTCCGCCGGGGGGTGCATCCTGCGTCGCGCGGACGGAAGTGGTGCCCCGGCCTCCGCTTTTGCCTCGGACCACGCCGCTCTTCACCCTTCTGCCGAGAATGTCCCCTGCTCGAGCAGCCCGGTTCCCCACCGGAGAGAACCAGCCACTCGAAAGTGTGTCTTATGATGCACCCCATCGATAATAGAAGGGCCCTGCCTCCATGACCGACCTGCCCTCTGCCACCTCTCCTTCCTCCCGGCGCAGGCGGCGGCGCGGCGGCAGGCGTGCCCTGCGGATCGTGCTGCTCACGGTGGCCCTGCTCGTCCTCGCCCTCGCCGGCGGCGGCTGGTGGGCGTACAGCCACCTCAACGGCAACATCGACAGCGTCGACCTCGACCAGGCCCTCGGCGACAACCGCCCGAAGAAGGTCGTCGCGGGCGCGCAGAACGTCCTCGTACTCGGCTCCGACTCGCGCGCCGGCGCCAACGGGGACCTCGACCACGGCGACGTGAGCGGCGCCCGCTCGGACACCGCCATGCTGGTGCACATACCCGAGGGCCGGTCCAGGGCCACTGCCGTGAGCATCCCGCGCGACACCCTGATCAGCCGGCCCGAGTGCAAGGACGCCGACGGCAAGACCGTCAAGCCGGCGAACCGGGTCATGTTCAACTCGGTCTACTCGGTGGCCGGTCCGGCCTGCGTGGTCAAGACCGTGGAGCAGATGTCCGGGATCCGCGTGGACCACTTCGTCGAGGTCGACTTCGCCGGTTTCAAGGGCCTGGTGGACGCGCTCGGCGGGGTCACCGTCACCCTGGACAAGCCGATGAGCGGCGCCAAGGGCGGGCTCAAGCTGGACGCCGGCACGCACCGGCTCAACGGCGCCGACTCGCTCAAGTTCGTCCGTACCCGCTACGGCTACGGGGACGGCAGCGACCTCGGGCGCATAGGCCTCCAGCAGCAGTTCATGATGGCGATGCTGTCGGAGATCAAGAAGCAGGACGCCCTCGGCAACCCTGCCCGGCTCTACAAGCTGGCCGACGCCGGGACGAAGTCGCTGACGACCGACTCCGACCTGGCCTCCCTCACCTCCCTGGCCGACTTCGCCCAGAGCATGAAGGGCGTGGACCCGGACACCATGGAGACGATCATGCTCCCGGTCGCCTACGACAAGGTGGACCCGAACCGCGTGGTCGTCGCCGAACCGCAGGCGGGCAAGGTCTGGGAGGCCCTGCGCACCGACCAGAAGATCCCGGCCGACGCCAAGAACTCCCCCGCCAAGGGCTGAGACCAGGGCCGAGACGAAGGCCGAGACCAGCACCGAGAACGCCGCAGCGCCCCACGCACGAAGAAGCGGGCCGTACGGGAACACCTCTCCCGCACGGCCCGCTTCCGGTACTCCAAGTCCTGGTACTGCGCGTCCTAATACTCCGCGTTCTGGCCGGACTTGCCGAGGCGGCTGTGCTGACGGCCGTACAGGAAGTAGACGACGAGGCCGATGAGCATCCAGATGCCGAACCGGATCCAGGTCTCGGCCGGCAGGTTGAGCATCAGCCACAGCGAGGCCGCGATCGACAGGATCGGGATCACCGGCACCCACGGGGTGCGGAACGCCCGGTGCAGGTCGGGGCGGGTCCGGCGCAGGATGATCACGCCGAGGGCGACGAGCACGAAGGCGAACAGCGTGCCGATGTTCACCAGTTCCGCCAGCTTCTCCAGGCTGGTGAAGCCCGCGACGATCGCGATGATCCCGCCGAGCAGGATGGTCGCACGGTAGGGGGTGCGGTACTTGGGGTGGGTGACGGAGAAGACGCGCGGCAGCAGACCGTCACGGCTCATCGCGAAGAACACGCGGGTCTGGCCGAGCAGCAGGATCATGCTCACGGTGATCAGGCCGACGGCCGCCCCGAGGCTGATGGCACCGGAGAAGAAGGGCTGGTTCACCGATTTGAAGGCTTCGGCCAGCGGCGCGGTCGGCGACATCTCCGAGTACTTCTGCATGCCGGTGACCACCAGCGTCACGGCCACGTAGAGGAACGTGCAGATCAGGAGCGAGCCCAGGATGCCGCGCGGCATGTCCCGCTGGGGGTTCCTCGTCTCCTCCGCCGCGGTGGCCACGACGTCGAAGCCGATGAAGGCGAAGAAGATGAGGGAGGCCGCCGTGAAGATGCCCATGACGCCGAAGTTGGTGGGCGCGTAGCCGAACATCAGCTGGACCAGCGGCGCGTGCAGGCCGCTGCCCGCCTCCTGTGGCTGGGCCGGCGGGATGAAGGGCGAGTAGTTGTCGGCCTTGATGAAGAACAGGCCCGCGATGATGACGAGCAGCACCACGGCGACCTTGATCGCGACCACGATCGCGGTGATCCGCGCCGAGAGCTTCGTCCCGACGACCAGGATCACGGTCAGCACGAGGATCAGCAGGAAGGCCAGCAGGTCGAAGCTGCCTCCCGCGTCCGGCCCTTCCAGCGCCTTGGGCAGGTCCCAGCCGAGGTTGGTGTGCATGAGGTGGCGCACGTACCCGGACCAGCCGACCGCCACGACGGCGGTGCCGAGCGCGAATTCGAGCACCAGGTCCCAGCCGATGATCCAGGCGGGCAGCTCGCCGATCGAGGCGTACGAGAAGGTGTACGCCGATCCGGCCACCGGCACCGTGGAGGCGAACTCGGCGTAGCAGAGCGCCGCGAGGGCGCAGACGATGCCCGCCGCGACGAAGGCCAGGGCGGTGGCGGGTCCGGCGTTGTTCCGGGCCGCGATGCCCGTGAGCACGAAGATGCCGGTGCCGATGATGACGCCCACGCCGAAGACCGTCAGGTCCCAGGCGGAGAGCGACTTGCGGAGGGCGTGTTCCGGCTCCTCCGTGTCACGGATGGACTGCTCCACCGTCTTGGTGCGGAAGACGCTGTTCAGGTCCTTGCTCACCGACGCACCTCCGACGGGCGACGACGTACGCGAACGGGCCGGGAGGCCCACCCCTCAAGGGTGATCTCCCGGCCCGTGACGTGCAACCGCGCGATCCGTCGTGGCCGGTTGCGGCCGGTTGCGGCCGGAGTCAGTCGACTGCGGTGGCCGGCTCGCTGTCGTAGCGCCCGTCCAGCTTGGCGACCAGGCCCGTGACCTGCCGGGCGATGTCCGGGGCGGTCAGGCCGATCTCGGCCATGATCTCCTTGCGCAGGGCGTGGTCGAGGAAGCGCTGCGGGATGCCGAAGTCGCGCAGCGGTACGTCGACGCCCGCGTCCCGCAGTGCCTGCGCGACGGCGGAGCCCACGCCGCCGGTGCGGCCGTTGTCCTCGACGGTGACCACCACGCGGTGCCGCTCCGCGAGCGGGGCCAGTGCCTCGTCCACCGGCTTGACCCAGCGGGGGTCGACGACGGTCGTGGAGATGCCCTGCTTGTCGAGCAGATCGGCGATCTCCAGGCACATCGGCGCGAGTGCGCCGACCGAGACCAGCAGTACGTCCGGGGTGACCTCGGCGCCCGGGGCGCGCAGTACGTCCATGCCGCCGATGCGGCCGACGGCCGGGACGGCCGGGCCGACGACGCCCTTGGAGTAGCGCACGACGGTCGGGGCGTCCTTGACCTCGACGGCCTCGCGCAGCTGCGCGCGCAGCTGCTCCGCGTCGCGCGGAGCGGCCAAGCGCAGGCCGGGGACGACCTGGAGGATGGACATGTCCCACATGCCGTTGTGGGAGGCGCCGTCGTCACCGGTGACGCCGGCGCGGTCCAGGACGAAGGTGACCCCGCACTTGTGCAGGGCCACGTCCATCAGGACCTGGTCGAAGGCGCGGTTGAGGAAGGTCGCGTACACCGCGAAGACCGGGTGGACGCCGCCGGTGGCCAGGCCCGCCGCCGAGGTGGCGCCGTGCTGCTCGGCGATGCCCACGTCGAAGATCCGGTCCGGGAAGGCCTCGGCGAACTTGTTGAGGCCGACCGGGTGGAGCATGGCGGCGGTGATGCCGACGATGTCCGGGCGGTCGTGGCCGAGCTTGACCATCTCGTCGGCGAAGACGGAGGTCCAGCTGGCGGCGGCGGTCTTGACCGGCAGGCCGGTGTCCGGGTGGATCACGCCGACCGCGTGGAAGCGGTCCGCTTCGTGCTCCAGGGCCGGGGTGTAGCCGCGGCCCTTCTGGGTGAGGCAGTGCACGATGACCGGGCCGCTGAAGCGCTTGGCGCGCTGCAGGGCGGACTCCAGGGCCTCGATGTCGTGGCCGTTGATGGGGCCGATGTACTTCAGGCCCAGGTCCTCGAACATGCCCTGCGGGGCGATGAAGTCCTTGAGGCCCTTCTTGGCGCCGTGCAGGGTCTCGAAGAGCGGCTTCCCGACGACCGGGGTGCGCTCCAGGAGCTCCTTGCCGCGGGCCAGGAAGCGCTCGTAGCCGTCCGTGGTGCGCAGGGTGGCCAGGTGGTTCGCGAGGCCGCCGATGGTCGGGCCGTACGAGCGCTCGTTGTCGTTGACGACGATGACGAGCGGGCGGTCCTTGGCGGCGGCGATGTTGTTCAGCGCCTCCCAGGCCATGCCGCCCGTCAGCGCGCCGTCGCCGATGACGGCGGCGACGTGGTGGTCCTCGCGGCCGAGCACCTCGTTGGCCTTGGCCAGGCCGTCGGCCCAGCCCAGGACGGTGGAGGCGTGCGAGTTCTCGATGACGTCGTGGTCGGACTCGGCGCGCGAGGGGTAGCCGGACAGGCCGCCCTTGGTGCGCAGTCCGCCGAAGTCCTGGCGGCCCGTGAGCAGCTTGTGGACGTAGGCCTGGTGGCCGGTGTCGAAGAGGACCTTGTCCTTGGGCGAGTCGAAGACCCGGTGCAGGGCGATCGTCAGTTCGACCACCCCGAGGTTGGGGCCGAGGTGCCCGCCGGTCTTGGAGACGGCGTCGACGAGGAAGGACCTGATCTCGGCGGCGAGCTGGTCGAGCTCCTCCAGGCTGAGCCGGTCCAGATCGCGCGGTCCCTTGATGCGGGTCAGCAGCACCCGTGCCTCCTTGCAGTTGCTTGCTGGTCTGTCGAGTCTAATGTTCCGCTCGCGGCAGCGGTCATCGGGCGGTCCCTGACGGGTCACACCTTTGTCATACATGTACACGGCACCACGTGGTCACACATTCCAAACGGGGGTATAACCGCACAGTTGTGCGCACACGTGTACGCACGGGTGCCCGGTGCCACACGAAGTGGCACCGGGCACTGTGACCGTTATTACCGCACGGGCGCGGTGATCAGGCGCGTCCGGCCGTCTTCTGGGTCTTGCGGGTGACCGAGTCGATCACCACGGTGGCCAGCAGCACCGCACCGGTGATCATGTACTGGATCGGGGTGGCGATGCCCTGGAGAGCCAGACCGTACTGGATCGAGGTGATGACCATGACACCGAGGAGGGCGTTCCAGGTCCGGCCCCGGCCGCCGAAGAGGCTGGTGCCGCCGATCACGGCCGCCGCGATCACGTTCATCAGCAGGTCGCCGGCGCCGGCGCTCTGGTTGGCCGCCGCGATCTTGGAGGCCCAGAACAGTCCGCCGACGGCGGCGAAGGTGCCCGCGATGGCGAAGACCGTGATGCGGATCCCGGTGACGTTGATGCCCGCGCGCCGGGAGGCCTCGACGCTGCCGCCGAGCGCGAAGATGCTGCGGCCGAACGAGGTGCGGCGCAGGAGGAAGTCCGTGCCGACCAGCACGAGCACGAAGAGCACCACCGCGAGCGGCAGGCCCTTGTACTGGTTGAACACCGCGGCGGGGCCGAAGGTGAACACGGCCAGCAGGCCCGTGCGCAGGGCGATCTCGCTCACCGGGCGGGAGGGGACCCCCGCTGCCTCGCGGCGCCGGTTGTCGAGGAAGCTGGCCAGGAAGTACCCGATCACCGCGATCGCGGCGAGGCCGTAGCCGGCCGCCACGTCCGTGAAGAAGTACGTGGTGAGCTGGCCCACCGGACCGTCGGGGTCGATGTTGATCGTGCCGTTGCTGCCGAGGATCTGCAGCATGGCGCCGGACCAGAAGAGCAGGCCCGAGAGGGTGACCGCGAAGGCCGGTGCGCCGATCCTGGCGAAGAAGAAGCCGTGGATTGCGCCGATCAGGGCGCCGGCGGCGATCGCCGCCAGGATGGCCACCCACTGGTTGACCCCGTGGGTGACGGCCATGACGGCGAAGAGGGCGCCCGAGACGCCGCTGACGGAACCGACCGAGAGGTCGATCTCGCCGAGCAGGAGCACGAAGATGATGCCCACGGCCATCATGCCGGTGGCGACCATCGTGATCGCGATGTTGGTCAGGTTCTCCGGGGAGAGGAAGTTCGCGTTCAGCCCCTGGAAGATGCCGCAGATGACGATCAGGCCGATGACGACCGGGACCGAGCCCAGGTCGCCGGCCTTCATCTTGCGGCCGAACTCGCTCAGGTAGCCGGACAGGCCCTGCTCGCGCACGAGCAGGCGCGGGTCCACCGCGGGGATGGCGTCCGCCGGGGCGGAGGGGTTGGCCAGCTGGGCCACTTCTTCCGCCGAAGTGTGGTGTTCGGTGCTCACTTGCCGGCCTCCCCGGTGCGGGCCGCGCGGCGGGTCACGGCGTTGTCCGTGGCACCCGTGATGGCGGAGATGATCTCTTCCTGCGACGTGTCCTTGACGTTGAAGACGCCGTTGTTGCGGCCCAGCCGCAGGACCGCCACCTTGTCGGCGACGGCCTTCACATCGGCCATGTTGTGGCTGATGAGGATGACGGCGTGGCCGCGCTCGCGCAGCCGCTCCACCAGGTCGAGGACCTGTGCGGTCTGCTCGACGCCGAGGGCCGCCGTGGGCTCGTCGAGGATGACGAGCTTGGGCTCGCCCAGCATCGAGCGGGCGATCGCCACGGTCTGGCGCTGGCCGCCGGAGAGCGAGGCGATGGGGATGCGGACACTGGGGATCCGGATGGACAGGGTGGTCAGGAGCTCGCGGGCGCGGCGCTCCATCTCGACCTCGTCCAGGACGCCGCGGCGCTTGAGCTCGCGGCCCAGGAACAGGTTGCCGACGACATCGATGTTGTCGCACAGCGCGAGGTCCTGGTAGACCGTCGCGATGCCCAGGTTCTGGGCGTCGTGGGGCTTGCCGATCGCGACCGGCTTGCCGTTCCACTCGATGACTCCGTCATCGATGGGGTGGACGCCGGCGATCGTCTTGACGAGCGTGGACTTGCCGGCGCCGTTGTCGCCGACCAGGGCGACCACCTCGCCGGAGTGGATCTCGAGCTCTACGTCGGTGAGCGCCTGGACGGCACCGAATCGCTTCGAGACCCCTCGCAACGCCAGCACGGGCGCAGCGGACACATGAACCATCTCCTTCGCCGCCTGACCGGCGGGGATGTCGTGCAGTAAGTGCAGGAGCGGGGTGGGGGTGGGGTGATCGTTTCTGCCCGGCGCCCCGCGGGTGGCGGGGAAGGAGGGGGCGGGGCGCCGGGCAGGCGCGGGGGTCCCGGTGGACCGGAGGGCGCGGGGCGCTCCTCCGGCCGGCGGGACGACGGGCCTCGCGGGAGGCCGGGAGGGCCTGGATCGGGCCCTTGGGCCTACTTCAGGCCGAGGGTGGTGCAGGCGGCCGCGTACTTGTCGGTGCAGATCTCGTCGGCCGTGTAGACACCGTCCTTGATGACAGTGTCCTTGATGTTGTTCTTCGTCAGCGAGACGACGGGGACCAGGACCGAGGGGACGCCCTTGGTGGTGGGGCTGTCGACCTTGGAGGTGGTGACACCGTCGAGCTTCTCGCCCTTGGCGAGCGCGACGGCCATCTTCGCGGCGGCCTCGGCCTCGGGGGCGTACGGCTTGTAGACGCTCATGAACTGCTCACCGGCGACGATGCGCTGCACGCCGGCGAGTTCCGCGTCCTGGCCGGTGACCGGGGGCAGCGGGTCCATGCCGGCGGCCTTGAGGGCGGTGATGATGCCGCCCGCCATGCCGTCGTTGGCGGAGTAGACGCCGACGATCTTGTCCTTGCCCAGCGCGGAGATCGCACCCGCCATGTTGGTGTTGGCGTTCTCCGGCTTCCACTCCTTGGTGTCGTACTCCTTGCCGATGGTCACCTTGCCGTCGAGGACGGAGTGCGCGCCCTTCTTGAAGAGGGCCGCGTTCGGGTCGGTGACCGAGCCGTTCATCATGACGATCTGGCCGGAGCCGGCCTTGTCGCCCAGCGCCTCCAGCAGGGCCTTGCCCTGGACCTTGCCGACCTCTTCGTTGTCGAAGGAGGTGTAGGCGTCGATCGGACCCTCGGCGAGGCGGTCGTAGGCCACGACGGGGATGCCCGCGTCCTTGGCCTTCTTGACCGAGCCGGCGATGGCCTTGGAGTCCACCGCGTCGACGACGAGGACGTTCACCTTGTTGGTGATCATCGTGTCGACCTGGGAGTTCTGGGTGGTGGCGTCCTGCTTGGCATTGGCGTAGACCACCTCGGCCTTGCCGCCGGTGAGTTCGGCGACCTTCTTCTCGAAGAGCGGCTTGTCGAACTTCTCGTAACGCGCGGTCTGGTTCTCCGGCAGGAGCAGACCGATCTTGATCGCACCACCCGCGGCGGCGGAGCCGGACTCCTTCGGCTTCTCGCCGGCCTCCTTGGCGCTGCCACAGGCGGCAAGGGAAGCGGCCATGGCGGTGGCGGCTACGGCAACGGCGGCTCTGCGCATACGCGTGTTCATTTCCTGAACCTCCCTGACGAGGCCGCAACATTGCGGCCGAGGTGGACGTGAGTCAACCTCGGCCGCAGTTTGCCGTCAAGGAGTGAATCCTTAACGAGATGACAACGGTGCCATCCGTTATCTAACTGAAGGCAAGAGCTTGAGGGTCGGCGAGCCGGCCAGAAGGGTCGAATCGCCCATCTCGCTCAGCACCAGGGCCAGCGCGCCCAGCACTTCGGCCCGGCCGCCCAACGAGCCCGTGAGCACGGAGAGTTGACGTGCCGCACTGGGGATCGCGTACCTCCCCACCGACTCACGTATGGGGGCCAGGATCAGTTCACCGGCCTCCGCCAGAGAGCCGCCGAGGACCACCCGGCTCGGGTTGAGGACATTGCACAGGTTCGCGACACCACTACCCACATGGCGGCCCACGTCGGCGATCACGCGCCGGCAGCCCGGATCGCCCTCCCGCGCCAGTTCGACGACGCGCTCCATGGTGAGTTCGGGCCCGTGCGTGCTCTGGAGCAGGGGCAGTACGTAGCGGGCCGCCGCGAAGGTCTCCAGGCAGCCGCGGTTGCCGCAGCGGCAGACCGGGCCGGACTCGTCCAGGGTGATGTGCCCGATCTCGCCGGCGGTGCCGCCCGGCCCCCGGTAGATCTGCCCGTTGATCACCAGGCCCGCGCCGACTCCGCTCGCGACCTTGATGTAGGCGAGGTCCTTGACCCCCCGGCCGCTCCCCCACACCAGCTCCCCGAGCGCTCCGAGGTTGGCGTCGTTGTCCACGTACACGGGTACGCCGAGGCGCTGCGAGAGCTCCTGGCGCGGGTTGATCCCGGCCCACCCCGGCAGGATCGCGGTGGAGCCCAGGGTTCCGGATTCCACGTCGATGGGGCCGGGGACGCCGAGCCCGACGCCGATGACCTTCTCCAGGCCCACCCCGATGCCCGCGATCAGCTCTCCCACCAGCGTTTCCGCCCGGTCGAAGCCGTCCGCCCAGGAGGCGTCCACGTCCAGCGGGGCCGATTGCTCGGCCAGGACCTGGTGGGCGAGGTTGCCGACGGCCACCCGCAGGTGGGTGTGGCCGAAGTCCACGCCGATCACGATGCCCGCGTCACCGCTGAGCGAGACGCTGCGCGCACGGCGGCCGCCCGCCGAGGTGTCCGTGACCTCGACGGTCCCACCGTCCTTGAGCTCGCGGACGATGTTGGAGACCGTGGCCGCCGACAGTCCGGTGGACCGGGCGATCTCCGCCTGGGTCAGCGAACCCGCGAGCCGCACCGCCCGCACGACCCGTTCGAGATTCGCGCGGTGCAGCGAAGACTGCGATCCGGGAGTCTGCACGACTCATCCACTCCTGCCCATTAGCGACGGCTGGCCGTCGCCCCCCGAGCCGGCGGTCGCGGCTTGGTGCTCCGAGACCCCGGCGTCTCTCCAACTTGTGAACCTTAAGTCGAGCCTTTGGCCCTCCAGACGTCAAGAGGCTGACACGGAACGAATCGGTCACCGCCGGTCATACGTATGAAAGACATCCCTCTGGATCGTGTTACGGTCGCTGAGGCAACCGGTTCTCTGCGGCTTTCGAGCCGGATCGGGTGCTCCGCGATGTCGGCGCTACGCAAGGAGGTGTTCGGGATGAGTCCCGATCGAAGTCTTTGCAGCGCTCTCGTCGGCTGAGCTGATCGGCCGATCCTTCCCTGAGTGCGCACGGCCGTGATCTCCGCGGCGCGGCTGCGGCACACCCCGCTGCCTCCGTGCGGTTCTGCATTCCTTCATCTTTCCCCCCTCCCTTTCCTTCCGCATGCCCCGGCGCCCCCGTCCGGGCGCCGTGCGTCACCCATGCCCCTCGGCGTGCCCGGCGGCGCTTCGCGCCGCCCCGCGCCGATCCATGATCACTCCACGTGACCGTGCGGCTCCGCGCTGCCCGGATCCCGCGGAGGGAGGTATTCGCCATGACCATGCTCACCCCCCGTACCCCGACCCCGCTCGCTCCTCCGGGCAGGGGCCGCCGCGAGCGCAAGGCGGCCGAGCTGGAGAGCCGTACCCGGCTCGCCGGCGAGCGGCTCGCCGCACTCAGCGCCCGCCCGGGCGTCCAGGTCCTCCAGGAGGTCGACGCCTCCCCCGGCGGTCTCACGTACGCCGAAGCGGCCCTGCGCCTGGCGCGGCACGGCGCCAACGTCGTCGCCCACGAGCGTGCCCCGCGCTGGTGGCTCCAGCTGGCGAAGGCGTTCTGGAACCCCTTCATCGGCGTCCTCGTCTTCCTGGCCGCCGTCATGTGGTGGCAGGACCCGGCCGATCCGGGCGTCGTGATCCTCTCCGTGATGGTGGGGGTCAGCGGACTGCTGCGCTTCTGGCAGGAGTTCCGCTCCGGCCGCGCCGCCGACGCGCTCAAGAAGCTCGTCACCACCACCTGCGCGGTGCAGCGGCGGGCCGGCAGCGGCTCCGCGCCCACCACCTTCGAGGTGCCCATGGACCAGGTGGTCCCGGGCGACGTGGTGAAGCTGGCCGCCGGTGACCTGATCCCCGCCGACCTGCGGCTCGTCACCTCCAAGGACCTGATGGTCGGCCAGGCCGCGCTCTCAGGCGAGTCCCTGCCGGTGGCCAAGGCCGACACGCGTGCGCAGGACCTGGGCCAGGGGGAGACCACCGACCCCGTCGAGGCCGACAACCTCTGCCTGATGGGGACTTCGGTCACCTCCGGCACCGCCACCGGCGTGGTGGTCGCCACCGGCGCCAACACGTACTTCGGCTCCATGGCCGGCTCGCTGGCCGGCGAGCGCCCGCAGACCAACTTCGACACCGGCGTCCGCAAGGTCAGCTTCCTGCTGATCCGCTTCATGCTGGTCATGGTCCCGGTCGTGTTCGCGATCAACGGCCTCACCAAGGGCGACTGGGACGAGGCCTTCCTCTTCGCCGTCGCCGTCGCCGTCGGCCTGACCCCCGAGATGCTGCCGATGGTCGTCTCCGCCAACCTGGCGCGCGGCGCGGTCGCCATGTCCCGGCGCAAGGTCGTCGTCAAGCGCCTCAACGCGATCCAGAACCTGGGCGCCATGGACGTGCTCTGCACGGACAAGACCGGCACCCTCACCGAGGACCGGATCGTTCTGGACCGCTACCTGGACGTGCACGGCGACGAGGACGACGAGGTCCTGGAGTACGGGTACCTCAACTCCCACTTCCAGACCGGTCTGCGGAACCTGATGGACCAGGCGGTCGTCAACCGCGTGGACGAGGCCGAGGAGGTTGTCGTCGACGCGCGGTTCTCGGTGGTCGACGAGATCCTCTTCGACTTCGCCCGCCGCCGGATGTCCGTGGTCCTGGACCGCAAGGCCGTCGTCGGCGGCCTCGGCCGCCCCCGGCACATCATGATCACCAAGGGTGCGGTGGAGGAGGTCCTGGCCCTGTGCACCCACGTGCGCGACCGTGGCGAGACGGTCGAGCTCACCGATCAGCTGCGGTGGCACGTCGCCCGCACCGCCGAGGACAACAACCGCCGGGGCCTGCGCGTCCTCGCCGTCGCCACCCGCGCGATGGACGGCGCGCGCTCCACCTACGGCGTCGCGGACGAGGAGGGGCTGACCCTGGTCGGCTTCCTCGCCTTCCTCGACCCGCCGAAGGCCGACGCCGCCCGGGCGCTGCGGGCCCTGGCCGACAAGGGCGTCGCGGTCAAGGTCGTCACCGGCGACAACGAGCTGGTGGCCGCCCGGGTCTGCGCGGACGTCGGCATCGACGTCGGGCAGGTGGTGCTCGGCCCCGAGACCGACTCCCTCGACGACCCGGGACTGCGCGCGCTGGCTGCCCGTACGACGGTCTTCGCCAAGGCCAACCCGGTCCAGAAGGCCCGGATCGTACGGGCCCTGCAGGCGGACGGGCACACCGTCGGCTTCCTCGGCGACGGCATCAACGACGCCGCGGCGCTGCGCGACGCGGACGTCGGCATCTCCGTCGACACGGCGGTCGACATCGCCAAGGAGTCGGCGGACATCATCCTGCTGGAGAAGGACCTGACCGTCCTGGAACAGGGCGTGATCCAGGGCCGGACCACCTTCGGCAACACGATCAAGTACATCAAGATGACGGCCTCGTCGAACTTCGGCAACGTCTTCTCGGTCCTGGTGGCGAGCGCGTTCATCCCCTTCCAGCCGATGCTCGCGATCATGCTGCTCGTGCAGAACCTGGTCTACGACATCGCCCAGCTGGCGACGCCCTGGGACCGGATGGACGAGGAGTACCTGCGGGGGCCCCGCAACTGGGACGCCAAGGGCATCGGCCGGTTCATGGTCTGCGTCGGCCCGATCAGTTCGATCTTCGACATCGCCATGTTCGTGATCATGTGGAACGTGTTCGGCGCCGACAGCGAGGCCGAGCAGGCGCTGTTCCAGTCCGGCTGGTTCGTCGAGGGCCTCCTCTCGCAGACCCTGATCGTCCACATGATCCGTACCCGCAAGATCCCGTTCATCCAGTCCCGCGCCTCCTGGCCGGTGCTGGTGACGACGGTCCTCGCGGTGCTGACCGGGCTCTACCTGCCCTTCTCGCCGCTGGCTTCCTCGCTGGGCTTCACGGCCCTGCCGGCGGGCTACTTCCCGTGGCTGATCGGCGTGCTGCTGGCGTACTGCACGCTCACCCAGCTCCTGAAGACCCTGTACGTCCGCACCTTCGGCACCTGGCTGTAGGAAGCCGCGCAGAGGGAGCGTACGGGGCCTGAACACGGCCGCCACGCTGTGGTGTTCCGCGGCCGTGGGCTGCCTGGCCGGCACCGGGATGTTCGTTCTCGCGGCCTGCGGCACGGCGGGCGTGGTGGGGGCCAACCTCCTGCTGCGCCCGCTGGGCCGGCGCCTGGACCGCGAACCGCGCGGCGGTGAACGGTGTCCGCGCTGCTGACCGCCGAGGGGGCGGCGGGGGGCCGGATGCCGTAGGACGCGGCCGGCAACCCCTCGCTCGCCCCCTCCCACCCGGCGGTCAGCTGGCCGGTCGTGGCCGACCCGACGGCCCCCGCTACTTGAGGGTGGCCGAGGTCAGACCGGCCTGGATCTGCCGCTGGAAGGACAGGTAGACCACCAGCATCGGGATCATCGCGATGGTCACGCCGGCGAACAGCACCGGCAGGTCCGTCTCGTACCCCATCTGGTACTGCAGCTGGATCAGGCCCTGGGTGAGCATGTAGCGCTCGGGGTCCGATCCGGTCTGCGGCTGCATCAGCACCGACGGCAGGATGTACTGGTTCCACTGCCCCAGGACATTGAATATCCCGACGCTGATCAGGCCGGGTTTGGCCATCGGCAGCATCACCTGGAAGAAGATCCGGGTGTCGGATGCCCCGTCGATCACGGCCGCCTCGTGCACGGCCGTCGGCAGCGTGCGGAAGAAGGAGTGCATGAAGAAGACGGTGAAGGGCATCGAGTAGGCCACGTAGACCAGGATCAGACCCTGGTACGTGTTGAGCATGTCCAGGCGCTTGACCATGAAGAACAGCGGGACGAGCGCCAGGAAGACGGGGAACATGGCCCCGCTGACGAAGAAGTAGTAGAAGAGCCGGTTCCCCGGGAAGGGGTAGCGGGCCAGCACGTACGCCGCCATCGAGCCGAGCAGCATGGTCAGCGGGACCGAGAACACCATCACGATCAGCGTGTGGGCGAAGTAGTCGCCGATTCCCTTGTCCCAGGCCCGGGAGAAGGCGTCGAAGTGCCAGTGGGAGGGCCAGCTGAGGGCCGAGCCGCCGATCTGGGCGTCGGTCTTGAACGAGCCGAGCGCCAGCCAGATCAGGGGCAGGACGATCAGTATCGCCCAGACGGCGAGGAACCCGTGGGAGAAGACGTTCAGCACCATGCCGTCGGAGCCGCGCTTCGCGCCCTGACCGGGGCCGGCGCCACCGCCGGAGCGTTCGGCCGAGGCCTCGCCCGGTGCCTTGATCGCCGTGGACTCTGCAGTCATCGTGGGACTCCGCTCAGAACTCGATGCGCTCGCGGCGGGTGGCGCGCAGCGTGACGACGGAGAGGATCATGGTCAGGACGAGCATGACGACGCCCATGGCGCAGGCGTAGCCGCTCTTGCCGAAGTACAGGAAGTTGCGCATCAGCACCGTGGCCATGACCTCGCTGTGGTGGTCGGGCCCGCCGCCGAACTGCCCGGAGGTCATGGTCGACACCAGTACGAACATGTCCATGGCGGCGATGCCCAGGTAGACCGCGGAGGTCTGTACGGAGTCCCACAGCAGGGGCAGGGTGACCTTGAGGAAGGTCTGGGCGCGCCCGGCGCCGTCGAGCAGGGCGGCCTCGTAGATGTCCTTGGGTACGGACTGCATGGCGGCCGAGAAGAGCACCAGGTAGAAGCCGACCCCGTGCCAGACCACCACCAGGAGCAGGCACCACAGCACGAGGTTCGGCCGGTTGAGCCATTCGACGGGGTGGGCCGGGTCCACCAGGCCCAGCTTGGTGAGGAAGCCGTTCAGCAGGCCGCCCTCGTCGCTGCGGTACACCGCGCCGAACAGCACGGCGAGGATGGCGAGCGACAGGACCTGCGGGAAGAAGTAGACGATCTTGTAGATGCCGGAGCCGCGGACGCCCCGCACCCCGCCCGCCCCGCTGCGCCCTCCCGCGTTCACCATGAAGGCGAAGAAGAGGGCCAGCAGGATGGTGACGGTCGGGACGAACACCAGGAGCAGCAGGTTGTGCCAGAGCGCTCCGCGGAAGACCTCGTCCTCCATCAGCGCGGAGTAGTTGTCCAGGCCGACGAAGTCGAACGTGGGCGACTGTCCGGACCAGTTGGTGAAGGAGTAGCCGAACGTCTGAACGTACGGCCAGATGACGAACGTCAGGTACAGCGCGAGCGGCAGGAAGAGGAATCCGGCGATGAAGCCGGTCCTTCCCCTGCCCCGGGCTACTTGGCTCATGGTGTGCGCCCCTTGGACGAGGTCAGCTGCGGTGGTTGTTCTTGGCGTTCGGGTCCTTGGCAGCCTTGTCTACCGCAGCCTGGGCCCGCTTGATCCATTCCTTTGGCTGGATCCGCTTGGCCATCAGCTCATTGGACGCGTTCTGGATCTCGGTGTCCATCTCGCTGTACCAGTCGGGGTACAGGTAGTTGAAGGTGTTCGTCCCGGCCGTCTTGACGGCCGCGACCGCCGAGGCCGTGCCGGGGCGCAGCTTGACGTTCGGGTCGACGCCGTCCTTGACCACGGTGAGGGAGTTCGCCTGCTGGGCGAAGAGGGTGGACCATTCGCGCGAGAGCATCGAGCGCAGGAACTCCAGGCCGCCGGCCTTGTTGGCGGCCTTCTCCGGGACGATGAAGGGCTCGCCGGCGCCGGCCCGGATGGCCTCGAAGGGCAGCTTGCTGTCAGCGAGGGTCGGGACCGGCAGGAACTTCATGTCGAAGTCGTCCGGGGTCTGCTTGAGCTGCTCGTTCTCCAGCCAGGAGCCGGAGGGGATGAAGGCCGCCTTGTACTGGTTCCACGCGGTCTGGGACTCCGTGTGGGTGAGGCCGTTGGTGCCGGCCATCAGCAGGTCCTTCTCGACGACCTCGTAGACCGCCTCGACGGCGGCGAGGGCGGCGGGGTTGCCCTCGAAGGCGTTCGGCTCCAGGTTGTCGATCGCCTTCATGGCCTCCAGACCGCCCTTCTTGGCGATCAGGTCCATGATGACGACGTTGATGTAGTACGGGTACTTGCCCTGGTGGGCGAGTCCGCCGATGCCGGCCGCCTTGGCCTTGGCGCAGATGTCCAGGAACGCGTCCCAGGTCTTCGGCTCGGCCCAGCCCTTCTCCTTGAAGAGCTTGCCGGAGTACCAGAAGCCGAACACGGTGTAGACGTAGTAGAGGGCGACGAACTTGCCCCCCTGGGTGCCCTGTTCGACGGTGCCCGGAATGAGCATGTCCCGGACCTTCTTGGACGGGTCGTCGAGCGAGGGCGCGTCGAGCACCGGGGTGAGCTCGGCGAGCTGGCCGCCCTTGGCGAGGACGTCGACCTTGATCTGCTGGGCGCCGGAGTCGTCGATGACGTCCGGCGGGTTGCCGCCGTTGAAGCGGGGCTGGAGCTTGGCGGCGATCTCCTGGGTGCCCAGGTGGGAGCTGGTGGTGCCCCACTTCTTGTCGAAGGCGGCCTCCCAGGCCTTCGCGTAGTCGTCGCCGAAGCCGCCCTTGAAGACGACCACGTCCAGCTTGCCGCCCTTGGCGACGCCGAACGGGTTCTCCTTGGTCACCGCACCCTTGTCCGGCCCCTTCGTGGTGTCCTCGCCGCCGGAGGCGCAGGCGGACAGGAAGCTCATCGTGGGCACCGAGATCAGTCCCAGCGCCGCGGAGCGCTTGATCAGGTCACGGCGGCCGAGGCCCTCACCAGTGGATCCCATGCTCATGTCCTCGCCTTCGTCAGAAGTGTGAAGGAGGCCGCGACGCGGCGCATGCCCGTGGTCACCGCACATACGGACATCACCGCAGGTCCCCGCCGTCCCCCGGTCCGGTGCCGCTCGTAACGCGATGATCCGGACGAGGCACAGGTATAGTCCACTTCCGTTCATGTGAGCAAGATCATGCACACGGTTGTCCGTCAGCTTTTCCGAGTTGAGACCTCCTCGAAACCTGACCCGGCCCGGAAAAAGCGGAAGGGCCGTATCCCCTTAACGGGGATACGGCCCCTTGGTGCCGCTGCTGCCGTCAGCCTCGGATGAGGTTGCGGAGCACGTACTGCATGATGCCGCCGTTGCGGTAGTAGTCCGCCTCACCGGGGGTGTCGATGCGGACGACCGCGTCGAACTCCACACCGGTGTCGGTGGTGACCTTCACGGTGCGCGGGGTGGTGCCGTTGTTCAGCTCCTCCACACCGGTGAAGGAGAAGGTCTCCTCGCCGGTGAGGCCCAGGGAGGCGGCCGAGGCGCCCTCCGGGAACTGGAGCGGGAGCACGCCCATGCCGATCAGGTTCGAGCGGTGGATGCGCTCGTAGGACTCGGCGATGACGGTCTTGACGCCGAGCAGCGCGGTGCCCTTGGCGGCCCAGTCGCGGGACGAGCCCGAGCCGTACTCCTTGCCCGCCAGGATGACCAGCGGGATGCCGGCGGCCTGGTAGTTCTGGGAGGCGTCGTAGATGAAGGAGACCGGCGCGCCCTCGACCGTGAAGTCGCGGGTGAAGCCGCCCTCGGTGCCCGGCGCGATCTGGTTGCGCAGGCGGATGTTGGCGAAGGTACCGCGGATCATGACCTCGTGGTTGCCGCGGCGGGAACCGTACGAGTTGAAGTCGCGGCGCTCGACGCCGTGCTCGGTGAGGTACTTGCCGGCCGGGGTGTCGGCCTTGATCGCACCGGCCGGGGAGATGTGGTCGGTGGTGACCGAGTCGCCCAGCTTCGCCAGCACGCGCGCGCCGGCGATGTCGGAGACCGGGGTGGTCTCCATCGTCATGCCCTCGAAGTAGGGGGGCTTGCGCACGTAGGTCGACTGCGGGTCCCACTCGAAGGTGTTGCCCGTCGGGATCGACAGCGCCTGCCACTGGGCGTCGCCCGCGAAGACGTCCTGGTAGGACTTGCTGAACATGTCCTCGCCGATGGCGTTCGCCACGACGTCGTTGACCTCGGCCTCGGAGGGCCAGATGTCCGCGAGGAAGACCGGCTTGCCGTCGGTGTCGGTGCCCAGGGCGTCCTTGGTGATGTCCACCTTCATGGAGCCCGCGATGGCGTACGCGACGACCAGCGGCGGGGAGGCCAGGTAGTTCATCTTGACGTCGGGGTTGATGCGGCCCTCGAAGTTGCGGTTGCCCGAGAGCACCGAGGTGACCGCGAGGTCGGCCTCGTTGATCGCCTTCGAGATCTCCTCGTCCAGCGGACCGGAGTTGCCGATGCAGGTGGTGCAGCCGTACCCGACGAGGTTGAAGCCCATCTTGTCGAGGTACGGGGTCAGGCCGGCCTTGTCGAAGTAGTCGGTGACGACCTTCGAACCCGGGGCCAGGGTGGTCTTGACCCAGGGCTTGCGGGTCAGGCCCTTCTCGGACGCCTTCTTGGCCACGAGCGCCGCGGCGACCATGACGTAGGGGTTCGAGGTGTTGGTGCAGGAGGTGATCGCGGCGACGGTGACGGCGCCGTGGTCGATCTCGAAGGAGGTGCCGTCGGCCAGGGTCACCAGGGTGGGCTTGGTGGGCACACCGTTGGCGGACGCCGGGGCGTCGGACGCCGGGAAGGACTCCTTGCCGGCCTCCTCGTCGTCGCTGACGTAGTTGCGCACGTCCAGCGCGAACTGCTGCGAGGCGTTGGCGAGGACGATGCGGTCCTGCGGGCGCTTGGGGCCGGCGATGGAGGGGACGACCGTGGAGAGGTCGAGCTCCAGCTTCTCGGAGAAGTCCGGCTCGGCGGCCGGGTCCAGCCACAGGCCCTGCTCCTTGGCGTACGCCTCGACGAGCGCGACCTGCTGAGCGTCGCGGCCGGTCAGGCGCAGGTACTTCAGCGTCTCGTCGTCGATCGGGAAGATCGCGGCGGTGGAGCCGAACTCCGGCGACATGTTGCCGATGGTGGCGCGGTTCGCCAGCGAGGTGGCGGCGACGCCCTCGCCGTAGAACTCGACGAACTTGCCGACGACGCCGTGCTTGCGCAGCATCTCGGTGATCGTCAGCACGAGGTCGGTGGCGGTGGTTCCGGTCGGCAGCTCGCCGGTCAGCTTGAAGCCCACGACGCGCGGGATCAGCATGGAGACCGGCTGGCCGAGCATCGCGGCCTCGGCCTCGATGCCGCCGACGCCCCAGCCCAGCACGCCGAGGCCGTTGACCATGGTGGTGTGCGAGTCGGTGCCGACGAGGGTGTCGGGGTACGCCTGGCCGTTTCGGACCATGACCGTGCGGGCCAGGTGCTCGATGTTGACCTGGTGGACGATGCCGGTGCCCGGGGGGACGACCTTGAAGTCGTCGAAGGCGGTCTGGCCCCAGCGCAGGAACTGGTAGCGCTCCTTGTTGCGGCCGTACTCCAGCTCGACGTTCTGCGCGAAGGCGTCCTTCGTGCCGAACTTGTCGGCGATGACCGAGTGGTCGATGACCATCTCGGCGGGCGAGAGCGGGTTGATCTTCGCCGGGTCGCCGCCGAGGGCCTTCACGGCCTCACGCATGGTGGCGAGGTCCACGACGCAGGGGACGCCGGTGAAGTCCTGCATGATCACGCGGGCCGGCGTGAACTGGATCTCCTCGCTGGGCTGGGCCTGCGAGTCCCAGTTGCCGAGCGACCGGATGTGGTCGGCGGTGATGTTCGCGCCGTCCTCGGTGCGGAGCAGGTTCTCCAGCAGCACCTTCAGGCTGTAGGGAAGGCGGGCAGAGCCCTCAACCTTGTCCAGCCGGAAGATCTCGTACGACTCGTCGCCCACCTGCAGCGTGCTGCGGGCGTCGAAGCTGTTCGCCGACACGACAGTCTCCTTCATGCATGAAATTCGCGCGTATTACCGCAATCCTGCCGCCACGCCCTGGGGCCAATCCGCTAAGGTAAGGCTAAGTTAGGTGAGCCTTACCAGCAGGGGCGGCTGCGGTACGCCTTCGGCAGATATCTCGATGTCGAGATAACTCTAGTGCATGGCCGCGCCCTGGTCATGCACGGCATGGGCCAGATCACAGTCGGGGCACGCCGCCGCGCGCACGGGAGGACGTACGCACGGTCAGCGCGGCCGGGACGGTCAGCTGGCCGGGTTCCGCCGCGCCCGGTGACTCCAGCAGCGCCACCAGTGCGCCGACCGCCCGCTCCCCGATCACCTCCGGGCGCAGGGTCACGGTGCTCACGGGCGGCTCGCCCGCCGCGTACGAGGGGTCCTCGCTCGCGCAGACGAGCAGCAGCTCGTGCGGTATCCGCAGCCCGTGCCGGGCGGCGGCGGCCAGCGCCTGGCGCCCGCCGGGGTCGTACACGCAGTACACGGCGTCGGGGCGGGAGCGGCGGGGCGCGGCGAACACCGGGTCGAAGGCGTGGCCGGCGGTGTCCTGCGGGTCGAACGCGACCACCAGCTCGGCCGCTCCGCGCTCGGCGCACCAGCCGGCGTAGGCCGAGGTGACGGCCCCGGTGTAGTACTCGCGGCCGTACGCGGAGTGCAGCGCGATCCGGGTGGCCCCGGCGGCGGCGAGGTGGTCGAGGACCTCGCGGGTGGTGGCCTCGTGGTCGTTGTCCACCCACACGTCCCCGGGCCGGGGGTCGGGGGGCCGGCCGTCGAAGACCACCGGCAGACCGCGGGCCCGCAGGGCGCGGAGCACCGGATCGCCGGCCGGACTGTCGAGCAGCAGCATCCCGTCGACGGCGAGGTCGTGCCAGAGCGGCTCGGCGCCCCGGTCGGCGGGCAGCAGGGTGAGGGCGTAGCCGCGGGCGTGGGCGGCCGCGGTGGCGGCGGTCAGCAGGCGGGAGAAGTAGGCGATCTCGACGTAGTTCCAGGGGGAGCCCGCGTACGTGGTGACGGCGAGGCCGAGCGTACGGGTGCGGGGGCCGCGGCGGGCGCTGTAGCCGAGGGCGGCCGCCACCTCGCGGACCCGGCGGCGGGTGGACTCGCCGAGGCGGCCGGTGCCGCCCAGCGCGTGCGAGACGGTCGCGGTGGAGACCTCCGCGGCGCGCGCGATGTCGGCGAGGGTCGGTCCGGGGCCGGGCACGGGGTCATCGTACGGACGGCGGTGCGGATTTCGTGGGCCGCGGCGGGTTCTGGTTAAGGGGTTAATCAAACAGTGTCCTGGCCACACCGACGTTTGGAGTGGCGATGACCCCTGCTTCCTTCTCTTCCCCCTTGTCCCGCCGGCGCCTCCTCGGAGCCGTCGGCGCCGCCGGGGCGGCGGGCGCGGCCGGTCTGCTGGGCGCGGGGCCCGCGGCGGCGGCCCCCGCCTCCGGCGGGCGCGGCTCGGCCGCCCTGGTGATCCACAACGCCCGGGTGTTCACCGGGACCGCCGGCGGCGGGGCGCCGGTCGAGGCGGTGGCGGTCGGGCGCGACGGGAAGATCCTGGCCACCGGCAGCGGTTCGGCGGTGCGCCGGCACGCCGGGCGGGACACCGAGGTCGTCGACGCCCGCGGGAACACGGTGATGAGCGGCATCCACGACGGCCACGTGCACCCGCTGGGGGCGGGCGACCGGTCGCTGCGGCCCTCGCTGGAGGGGGCCGAGACCACCCTGCCCGAGCTGCGGGAGCTGCTGACCGGCTTCCTCGCCGACACCGGGGGCGCGGGCGCGGAGCCGGACCGCTGGCTGGTGGTGGAGGACTGGAACCCGGTCGGGCTGCTGCCGACCGGGAGCGTGCCGCACCACTCGATGCTGGACGCGCTGGCCACCCGCAGGCCGGTCGCGCTGGTCGGCGGCGACGGCCACAACATCTGGGTCAACCGGCGGGCCCTGGACATCGCCGGGATCACCGCGGCCACCCCGGACCCGGTCGGCGGCCGGATCGTGAAGGGGGCCGACGGGCAGCCGACCGGGGTCCTGAAGGACGACGCGCAGGACCTGGTGAAGCGGCACGTCCCGGAGCCCTCCCGGGCCGAACTGGTCGCGGCCTGCGCGAAGGTGCTGGAGCAGGCGGCGGCGTCCGGTGTCACCACGATGATGGACGCCCTGGTCGGGCGGCACGAGCTGGAGCTCTACCAGGCCCTCGCGGCGGCGGGGAAGCTGCCGCAGCGGATCGTCCCGGCGATCCGGCTCGACGCCGGCCAGACCAAGGACCCGGCGGCCGCGCTGGCGTACGCGCGCGGGTTGCGGCGGGAGTTCGAGGGGGTGCGGGGCCTGCGGTTCGGGATGGTCAAGGTGTTCCTGGACGGGGTCATCGAGTACCCGGCGCAGACGGCCGCGCTGCTGGAGCCGTACCTGGACGGGAACGGCAGGCCCACGGCGAACCGGGGCGAGCTCTACACCTCGGCGGCCGACTACGGCCGGCTGACGGCGGCCTTCAACAAGGCCGGCTGGCAGCTGCACGCCCACGGGCTCGGAGACCGTGCGGTACGCACCGCTCTGGACGGGTACGCGTACGCCCACCGGGTGACCGGACAGCGGGACGCGCGCAACGCGATCGCCCACCTGCAGATCGTGGATCCGGCGGACCTGCGGCGCTTCGCCCAGCTGGGCGTCGCGGCCTGTATGCAGCTCCAGTGGGCGGCCGAGGACACCTGGACGATGGACGCTCTGCTTCCGTACATCGGTCCGCAGCGCCACCGGTGGATGTACCCGGCGCGCAGCCTGGAGCGGGCCGGGGCCCGGCTGACTGGCGGCTCGGACTGGCCGGTGGACGCGCTCCAGGTGTGGAACCAGCTGCGGACGGCGATCGACCGGCAGGGCGCGTACGGGACGGGCGAACTGCACCGTGAGCTGGAAGGGCTGAGCCGGAGCTCGGTGCTGCGGATGCACACGGCCGGGACGGCGTGGCAGTTGCGGCAGGAAGGGCTGACGGGGACGGTGGAGCGGGGCAAGGCCGCGGACCTGGTGCTGCTGGACCGGGATGTGACCCGCTGTCCGGTGGCCGACATCAGCGGAACCGGCGTACGGATGACCCTGGTCGGCGGCCGGGTGGTGCACGACGCGGACTCGGAGGCGGGCCGCGCCGCGGTGGCCCGGGCGGCGCGCGCGGGATCCGGACCGCGCCCGGCGTCGTACGCGGCGGTGCACGGCGGCCGCCACCATGCGTGCGGGCACTAAATCTGCATAATGAGGGGGATGTCCGCAATTTGAGCGATGCGTCGGGAGACGGGTGGAAGCGACCCAGGGAGCATCTGACGGTCGGTAACACCCGTCTGCCACACCTGACGCAGGGGGCATCTCATATCTGAGATACGGTGCATCCATGGCAGACGACTACCTCGTACGCATCGGCAAGCTCATCCGTGACGCCCGGCAGCACCGGGGCTGGACGCAGAGTCAACTCGCGGACGCACTGGGCACGAGCCAGAGCGCCGTGAACCGGATCGAGCGCGGCAACCAGAACATCAGCCTTGAGATGATCGCCCGAATCGGTGAGGCACTCGACAGCGAGATCGTCTCTCTGGGCTACGCCGGCCCGATGCATCTGCGGGTCGTCGGCGGGCGCCGGCTGTCCGGCGCCATCGACGTCAAGACGAGCAAGAACGCCTGCGTGGCGCTGCTGTGCGCCTCCCTGCTCAACAAGGGCCGCACCGTGCTGCGCCGGGTCGCCCGCATCGAGGAGGTCTACCGGCTCCTCGAAGTCCTGAACTCCATCGGCGTGCGCACCCGCTGGATCAACGAGGGCGTGGACCTGGAGATCGTCCCGCCGGCCCGCCTCGACATGGACGCCATGGACGCGGACGCGGCCCGGCGCACCCGGAGCATCATCATGTTCCTGGGCCCGCTGCTGCACCGGATGGACCAGTTCCGCCTGCCGTACGCCGGCGGCTGCGACCTCGGCACGCGCACCATCGAGCCGCACATGATCGCCCTGCGCCGCTTCGGCCTGGACATCACGGCGACCGAGGGCATCTACCACGCGAAGGTCGAGGCGGGGGTCTCCCCCGGCCGCCCGATCGTGCTGACCGAGCGCGGGGACACGGTCACCGAGAACGCGCTGCTGGCCGCCGCCCGGCACGACGGCGCCACGGTCATCCGCAACGCCTCCTCCAACTACATGGTCCAGGACCTGTGCTTCTTCCTGGAGGCGCTCGGTGTGCGCGTGGAGGGCATCGGCACGACGACGCTGACGGTCCACGGCGTCCCGAACATCGACGTGGACGTGGACTACTCCCCCTCGGAGGACCCGGTCGAGGCGATGAGCCTGGTCGCGGCCGCGGTGGTCACGGAGTCGGAGCTGACGATCCGCCGGGTCCCGATCGAGTTCATGGAGATCGAGCTCGCGGTACTGGAGGAGATGGGCCTCGACCACGACCGCTCGGCGGAGTACACGGCGGACAACGGCCGCACCCGCCTGGTGGACCTGACGGTCCGCCCCTCGAAGCTCGAAGCCCCGATCGACAAGATCCACCCGATGCCGTTCCCCGGGCTGAACATCGACAACGTCCCGTTCTTCGCGGCCATCGCGGCCGCGGCCCAGGGCCAGACGCTGATCCACGACTGGGTGTACGACAACCGGGCCATCTACCTGACGGACCTCAACCGCCTCGGCGGCCGCCTCCAACTCCTGGACCCCCACCGCGTCCTGGTCGAGGGCCCGACGCGCTGGCGCGCGGCGGAGATGATGTGCCCGCCGGCCCTGCGCCCGGCGGTGGTCGTCCTGCTGGCGATGATGGCGGCCGAGGGCACCTCGGTCCTGCGCAACGTCTACGTCATCAACCGCGGCTACGAGGAACTCGCGGAACGCCTCAACTCGGTGGGCGCCCAGATCGAGATCTTCCGCGACATTTAAGTAAGCCGCAGGTCAGGACGATTTCCCGTCCTCCTGGGCCGTCTGTGGGCCGTCGCCGGTGTCTCCGCCCCCGCGGAAGACCCCGTCGACGGCCCTTCGCGCTCGCGCCTGACTGTTGGGCATGAGATGCGTATAGGTCCGCAGAGTAAACCCGGGGTCGCCGTGACCTAGGTACTCCGACAGGGCCTTGACGTTCTCCCCCGCGTCCAGCAGGACGGACGCGTAGAAGTGCCGTAAGGCATGCATCCCGTGCTCGCGCGACTGAGTGAACCGCTCCCCCGGCTCGCGCGGCGGGATGACGCCGGCTGCGACCAACGCCGGCTTCCACACCCGCATGTTGAAGAAGTTGCGGTTCACCGTCTTCCGCTCCCGCGAGTAGAAGAGCAGTGAAGCCGTAACCGGCGGTCCGTCAGGCGTCTTCCACGGCAGCGTGACGCTGATCGGCGGCCGCTGGGTGATGTGCTCGGCGAGCGCGAACGCCACGGAGTCAGGAAGCGGCACGTCACGCAGCTTGCCACCCTTCGGCGGTGCGAACACCAGCTTCGCCCTGACCATCTTCACCTGGCGTACGACGTGCACGACGCCCCCAGGGAAGTCGACTTCGTCCACAGCCAGGCCGAAGATCTCCCCTTGCCGCAAGCCGCATCCGGCACCGACATCCACCACCTTGCGGTACGGCACAGGCAGGGCCTCGCGGACGGCGAGGACGCGTTCCTGCGGCCACGGCTTGAGCTTCCTCACATCCCGGCGGGGCGGCCGCACGGATCCCGCACGGCACGGATTCCGGTGGATGATCCCGTCGTCGACTGCGGCGCCGAAGACCGCTGACACGTTGGCGAAGATGACCCGCTGGTACGACGTTGCAAGTCCCGCGTCTTGCAGGACGCGCCCCCAAGCCCGGATGTGCGCCGGCAGGAAGGCGCTCATGGGGCGGTGGCCGATGTGGGGGAAAATGTGCAGCCGAAAGCGCTGGTCGATCGCGTCGATCGTCGACATGTCGGTCGTCTGGGAGGCCAGCCACGTGGTGGCGTAGTCCTGGAACGTCACCTTGCCCGCGTCAGGGTCGATGTACTGCCCGCGCGACATGTCAGCGGCCATCTGCGTCAGCCACGCCTCGGCGAGGCGCCGCTGCTTGTCGGGGAACGACCGGCTCTTCTCGGCGCCGCTCGGGCTGACATAGCGGGCCCGGTAGCGGAGCCCACTACCGTAGCGGGCAGTCTTCACCCGCACGGACTTGCCGTCAGGTCCGGTCTCGGTCTTGTACCAGCGATCTTGGATGTGGCCTGCCACGTGTGGCCCCTTCTTGGGTAGCACTGAGGGCGGGCCCGGGGTGGGCCCGCCCTCAGTGGTGATGCGCTTGGTCAGGCGGCTTGGCTGATGTCGTTGCGCTTCTGTTCGGCGATCCAGTCGTAGAGGTCGGCGGGGTCGTAGCGGGTGTGCTTGCCGACGCGGAATCCGGGCGGGCCCGTCCGCTTCTTGCGCCACTGGTAGAGGGTCTCTACGGGGACGTCGAGGAGTTCGGAGACGTCGTCGGGGGTGAGGTAACGGTCGGGGAGTCCACCGCGCAGGATGGCGCGGGGGTCGCTTCGGGCTGGCATTGGTCCTCCGGCGGGTCGGGGGCGGCCGTGTCTGTCCGAGGTCGGGATTCCTGCGTCACCGCGTCATCAGCGTCATTCGAGACCCTGACCTGCGGAGATGGGTGACGCAGGATGCCGAGGCTTGTGTCATCGGTGACGGAGGCGTCCGTCACGGGGTGACGCAGGTGACGCGAGGTGACGCAGGATTTGGGGCTCTGCGTCACCCTTGTCAGCGCAGGTCAGGGCAGGTTTTCGGTGCCCCAGTGACGCAGGTGACGCAGCGTCTTTCTACTTAGGAAAAGAGAGGCGCTGTGTCTGTTGTTGTGCGCGCCTTCGAGCGTGAAGAACGAGCCGCGTAGCGGCACGCCCTTTGGGCGGCGGCGCGGCCGCCGAAGTGCAAGAGGAGCACCGCCCGTCGCCGGGCCGGGGTGCTCCTCTTGCTTGTGCGGGCCCCACGTGCGGCGCGCAGTTAGGAGAGCTGCTCTTGCTCGTCCTGAGAGGGCTCGGGCCGGGTCATTTCGATGTACCGGGCGGCTTTCGTGCGGCCCCAGTCGACGAGGACGCCGCGGGCAGCGAGGACGGGCTGGAGGCGCTTGAGGCGGTCGGAGAGGACTTTGCCGGTGGTAGGCCAGCCTTTGGGCAGGGGCCGGAACTCGTCGCCGGTGTAGAGCTGGGTAAGGCCGTGCAGCCACTCGGCGGAGGTCATCCGGACCTCGGTGCCGGGCGCGTTGCCGGCGGCGTGCTTGAGGACGGTCTGGGCTAGGAGGTCGCCCTCGATGACGTCGTCGTTGAGGTCGTCCAGGCTGGCCCGGTAGGAGTCCAGCGCGCCGAGGCTGCGGGCGGCGTCGAGCTGTGCGCACAGGTGGGCGAAGTCGGCCATGCGCAGGTCGGTGGGGATGTCGGCCTGGGCGGCGCGGACGCTGACGGCGAGGTCGAGGACGGAGCCGAGGATCACGGGCAGCGACTCGGCGAACTCGGCCCACAGCTCCTCCTCGGTGCGCCGCACGCGGGGGCGTTCCAGGCGCAGGGGCAGGAGGCGTTCGGCGAGGTCGGGACGGATCACGCCGACGTCGATCCCGGTGAGGAGGAGGGGGCGGCGGTAGCGGGCGCGGACGACATCGCCGTCGGTGAACAGGGCGCGTTTGACGTTCTCGCCACCGGTGACGATGCAGCACATGAGGTCGGACAGGTCCGGGCCGAGGTGGGAGAGGTTGTCCAGGCCGGTGATCCATCCGGCGGCGACGGCGGTGATCAGGTTCTCCTCGTCTTTGGGCGGGCGGCGCAGGTCTGCGCTCATGCCTTCGATGATCCGCAGGAGCATCTTCCCGGCGGTGGACTTGCCGGCGCCCTGGGGTCCGGTGAGGAAGGGGGCGGGGACAGGGACGTCGGGGCCAAGGCAGCCGACGAGCCAGGCCAAGGCCAGGCCCTCGCTCTGGGCGCTGGAGAAGTTGACCAGCCGCATGAGCAGGTCGATGCCCTTGCCGTCGGTGTCCTTTGCCGGGATGGGGAGTTCCCCGGTGAGCTGAGTGCGCCGCCAGCACACCTCCCTGGGGTCGGGGATGCGGATGTCCCAGCCGGTGGGGTGGATGCGGACGGACTGGCCGTCGTCGCGGCCCAGGTCCAGCCAGGTCGCCCCGTCGAAGCCGGGAGCGACGCGGATGTGGACGGGCTGTACGTCCTGGGTGAGTGCGAGTGCTTCGATCAAGTCGAGTGCCTCTTTCATCGCGGTTCCGTTGAAGACGCCTCGGCCGTCGTTGAACAGGCCGACCATGAGTTCCTGCCGGTGGCTTCCGGCGGTGCCCTGGGAGCGCATCGGGCGGGCCACGGGGTGGCCGTTGCGTTGGGCGTAGACGGTTCCGTCGACGGTGCGGAAGTAGCGAAAGTGGGCCTGGGCGTAGTCGGTGATGACCTCGCGGGCCGCCGGGTTCTTCTCGTCCTCGGGCATGTCACATCCCCAGAGCGGCACAGGCGTTGGACCAGGCCGTCGTGCAGTGCCGCAGAGACTCGCCCTTGGCCTGCGCAGCGGTGAACAGCCGGCCGACGTGGGCCTCGGTGAGGCAGCCGCACCGGCCGTGCGCGGACAGCACCGCCAAGAACGTCCGGTAGACAATCGCGTGCACCCCGCTCTGTGCGGTGGTGATCTGCCGCTCCGCCATCGCGATCCCCCGCTCCAGGTACACCGGCGACCGGTGCGGGCACTCCCCGCCCCCGGCCGGCCGCGCCACGCTGACCGTGCCGGAGGCCGCGCGGGCGACAGCCGGGGTCTTGTCGGCCAGTGCGCGGACGGCGTCCGGGAGCGGCCGCGGCGTGCCGCTGCCGACTCCGCGCCACCGGGCGTAGGAGGCAGCGGATTTGATGTCGATGCCGTCCCGCACGCCGTTCACGGACCGCATGGTGCCCAGGTAGATCCAGTGCTCCCCGCGGGTGGTCACCACCGTCCGGGTAGCGGGCAGGTTCGCGTGGGCCCAGGCCACCGCGTCCGAGTGATCCAGGTCCACGACGGTGAGCCTGGCGCCGCCGGGGTGGTAGGCCACCGCGGCAGCCTGCCGCCAGGCCCCAGCCCACGGGGCGGATGCGAGGACGGCGGGGTTGGTGGTGGCGGCGGCCCAGGCGTGGCAGGGGCGGGGGCAGGTGCACGGGCCGGGAGTCTGCATGTTCGGCCGGCCGCCACAGGCGTTCTTCTGGCAGGCGGCGCAGTTGCCCATGGGGCCCTTGCCGGCCCGCAGCGGCAGGACGGGGATGCCCCGCTCGGCGAGGCCGAGTGCCGCGCGCAGCTGCGGGGAGGGGGCGGTATGGGTCATGCTGGAGACCTCCACAGATCTGTTGTTGGGTTGTGGATGAGGGCGGCCCCGGACTTTGGCGAGACGGGGGCCGCCCTCGGCGTATCTAGGCGATGTCCAGGGCGAGCTGGGCCGCGGCCGGGCTCGCGGCCACGGTGGTGAGGGTGGCGAGCAGGGCGCGGTAGGCGTGTGCGGCCTGGTGGATGACGACGCCGTTGCCGAGGATCTTGAGCTGGTCGGAGCGGGACAGGCCCAGGTCCGGGCTGGTGACCCAGCCGGGGGCGGCGCCCATCATCCATTCGACGAAGGCCGGGGACAGTCGGCGGTTGCCCTTCGTGCCCGGCTCGGTCGGCTCCGGCGCGGGGCGTCCGAGGACGGTTTCCCAGCGGTGGATGGCGGGTCTGTAGTCGGTGCCGTTGGTGGCCAGCCACGCGCCGTCGAGGCGGACGGCCTGGCCGGGCAGGTAGTAGTGTCCGGCCCGGTCGCGCTGGTTCGGCCCGCCGTGCGGCCCGTCCGAGGCCTTCGGCGTGGGCAGCAGGTTGACCACCACCTCGTTCAGCGGGCGGGAGTTGGTGTCCAGGAGGTTGGAGGCGCCGGACTTCCAGTCCCGGGCCGCCGGGGTGGGCAGAAGCGTCACCGCCGTGCGCAGGTTCATCCCGCCCCTGCGCTTGGGGGAGGTGCCGGGGCCGCCGGTGCCGTCGGCGGCGGCCGGGGTGGGCAGCAGGGTCAGCGGCCGCTCGGGGGTAGCAAGAAGACCACTTCGTCCTCCAGCGTGGGCCCGTGCCCGCCGGCCTTGCGTTTGTCCGGGTGCTGCGGTCCCCCGTTCCGTCCGAGCTGTGAGGTGGGGGTCTTCAGCAGCGGGATAGGCGACGGCGAACCAGCGGTCGCGCCGGTGGCAGGCTCCGACCTCGGGATCTCCAGCGCGTAGGCACATCCACCGCGCGTCGTACCCGATCGCGGCCAGGTCGGCGGCGACGGTGTCGAGTCCGCGGCTTCGGATGGCGGCGACGTTTTCCAGGAACACGAGGCGGGGTCGAAGGTGGCGAATGGCGTGGGCGATGGTTTTCCACAGTCCCGAGCGGTCACCGGCGATTCCTCCCCGAGGTCCGGCGTTGGAGATGTCCTGGCAGGGAAACCCGGCCGTCAGCGTCACCGGGCGCGGCAGCGAGACGGACAACGCCGCCCAGTCGACCCCGGTCAGGTCACCCAGGTTGTGGGCATGGGGCATACGGGCGGCGAGGAGCCGGGACGCGGCCGGGTCCTTCTCGCCGACCATGACCGTAGACAGGCCGGTGACGGCTTCCACGGCCAGGTCCAGCGCACCGGACCCGGTGCACAGGCTGATGTTTCCGCCCTGCGGCGGGACGTGGATGGGATGGGTCATGCTGGATGTCTCCAGTTCGTGAGCGTGCTGGAAGACGAGGGCGGCCCGGTTGTCGAGGCGGGGCCGCCTTCGGCCTGTCAGTGGCGGGTGTGGTCGGTGGCCAGGCCTGTGAGGCGCTGGGCTTCCTCCGGGGTGACGGCGCGGTAGCGAACGCTCACGCGGCATCCGGGGTGCGGGCAACGGACGGTGCGCTTGCTGGCGAACAGGGCGGCGGCGTCCGCGATGCGCTCACTCAAGGGCAGGGTGGTGCGGCCCATAGGGCTTCTCCTCAGTGGGGTTCGGGTCAGGCGGCGAAGAGGTCGAGGGGCCCGTCCTCCGGTCCGGGCGGGCGCAGTTCGGTGACCGCGGTCCGGCGCGGGGTCGCTGTGTTGAGCCCGTCGTTGTGGAAGCGCCAAGTCCCGACGTCGTACTGGGGCTTGTCCTTGGCGGGGAGGGTGTAGCGGCGGGGCTGGTCGGGGTTGCCCGCGTTCCAGTCCTCGGCGCACACCTTGTGCACGGGCTCCGCCGTGTGGGAGCGGAGCGGGGTGGGCCTGCCGCAGAGCACGCACGGCAGGTCCCGGGTCCGGTCGTAGTGGCTGGCATCGCCCCAGTTCAGGTACCGGTACGCGGCCATGCCCGGCTACCCGTGGTGGATGGTGCCTCGGGCTCGGCCGAACAAGCCGGTCGCGGTGATGTGCTGCGTGATGTGCGTGGAGGCTGGCGCACGTCGACTCCGGCCCAGGAGGAGAACGGTGCCGCCGGCGGCGATGAGAGCGACGGCCGCCCAGAGCGCTTCGGCCATCGCGAGGATTCCGGGGGCGGCGTAGGAGATTCCGATTCCGGCCGCGCCGATGCCTCCGCCGAGGGTCGGGGCGAGGAGCGCGGTCGTCTTCGCCCACCCCGGAACCCCCGCAGCCCGCGCCGGGACGGGGGCGGGTTCTGCGGGGACGGGGTGGGTGTAGGCGAGGGTGCGGGTCCCGTCCGGCAGGGTCACCAGCGCGACGCCCGCCTGCTCGGGGAAGACGGGTACGAGCGGCACCGGCGTGGTGGCCGGGGCGGGCTGCCGGGTGATGGGTTCGGGGTGGTGGATGGCGGGTTCGTGGGGCATGTGCATGCCTCCCGGGTATGGGTCGGGCCCGCGCCATGGTGGGTGGCGCGGGCCCGGTGGGTGAAGTGTCAGACGGGACTGTCAGGAGGTGTCAGACGGCAGGTGTCAGGCCGCGTGACGGCGGGTTTGCCTAGGGGTTTGGGTGTCACGGTGCCCTGACACTGTCAGGGGGTGTCAGGTGTCAGGCGATCTTGAGGGTGGGGACGATCCGCCACCGGCCGGTGGCCGAGGTCGGCTCCAACCGACCGTCAAGGGCGGCGTCCTTGAGGCGCGCGGAGACCCACGGGCGGGAGAGATGATGGCGGTCGCACCAGTCCATGAAGTCCTTCGGACCCACCACCATCCGACCTGCGCTCTCGAAGTCATCCAGCGCGTCCGCGAACAACTCCCGCGCCTCCTCCGGCGACGGCTTGTGCCCCGGCGACTCCCACAACGGAACGTCGTCGCCTTCCTCCCCGGCGGGTAGGTCGGCGTCAGGGTCGATGCCCGCATCCTCCGGGTCCACGAGCAGTCCACCGGATTCCGCTTCCATCCGAACGCCCTCCTCCTCGACGGCCAGCCGGAGGATCGGCGCGGCGCCGGGGGCGGTGCGGCCGGTGTAGTTCTGCCCGGCCACCGCCCGCGCCGCGCTGCCCGTGACCGGGTCGGCGGTGGCGCCGTGGGCCTGCGCCCACCGGGCAAGCGCCTCGATCGTGGGGGTGGCGGTGTGGGGGATGGCGAAGGTGCGGCCCGGGGAGGGGTAGCGGTCCTCGGGGATGCCGGGTGAGACGACGTAGCAGTAGCCCGGCCGCCGGTTCCCCCACGCCCCCGGATGCGCCCCCGCATCGATCACCACGTCCGGAAGCGAGAACCCCTCATCGCGGGGGTCGCAGCCGAGCGCGATCACCGACGGCAGAGACGCCCGAGTCGAGGTCGACATCTGGTCGTAGGAGGGCCGCTGAAGCGAGACGATCAGGGTGACGCCGGCGGAGCGGGCCTCTTGGGCGATCCCGGTGAATGCGTCGTCGCCCATGAGGCGGAGGGTGTTGGCGGCCTCTTCCATCCAGGTGACCAGGAACGGCATCCCCTCACACCCGCACGGACGCCCGTCCGGCCGGCACGTGTGATCCCGGCTGGTCTGCCGCTGTGCGGCCGCGGGGATCCACTGCCGGTACGAGTGGGCGCCGAGCCAGCGCGTGCGTGCGGGGATGACGGCCTTGATGGCCTCGACCATGACCTCGGTGTCGGGTCCGCCCTCTGCGGCCCAGTCCATGCCGGGCAGCAGGGGGCGGAAGTCCTGGAACATCTTCGGGTCCGACACCCACAGGAGGACGTCGCGGCGGGAGAGGATCTCCAGCATCAGGTTCAGGGCCGTCTCACCCTTGCCCGATCCGGTCCCGCCAGCGATCAGCACATGCGTGGCGTTGCGCTTGATCTCCGGATCACCAGGCAGCCACAGAACGAGCGGCGAGCCATCGTCGTAGCGGCCGATAACCAGCGGATCCACGATCGAGCCGCCCAGGTTGGACGGCTCTTCCCATTCCGCGACTTGGGCGAGCATGTCTTCGGGGACGATGACGAGTTCGCCGCGGCGGGCGGAGTCGGGGTCGGGCATGTAGCGGACGGCGGACTTGGGCAGGTCCAGCGCGGACGCGATCCGCGGCAACACCCGGGCCACGTCCTCGTTGGTCTGCTCGCCCGCCTCCAGCGCCATCTTCGCGGTAACACGGTTGGGTTCCACCGACGTGGCGCCGATCTGCGCCCGCGCCAGCCCGACCTTCTCCAGCAGGCCCTTGTCCGTCCCGCCGGCGGCGGTGCCGTCGACGTTGCGGCGCAAGACCATGCGGATGTTCCAGGAGAGAGCGAGCGCGGGGGCGCCCATCAGGTACAGGTCGGGCAGGGCCCCGGCCGTGGGTCCGGCCAGGCACGCGCCGGTGAGCCAGGCGGAGCCTGCGGCGACGGTGATGGCCGAGTGCAGGCGCCGCTGCTGACCGGTCGCCTTTCCGGCCCACCAGGTGAGGCCGGTCAGGGCGACGGAGGCGAGGGTGAGGCCGACGCCGGCCGCGGCGCTGCCCTCCCACTGGACGCTGCCCAGAGCACCGGCCAGCCCCAGCCCGCCAGCGCACAGCCAGGGCGGCAGGTGGGGCTTGGCGCGGTGCAGGATGTAGGCGGTGATGCCGTTGCCGTCGGAGGAGCCGCGGAGCTGGTCTTCGTACTGCTGCTCAACGGTGGTGCGTTCAGTCGTGGCCATGACTCACTCCCTTCTAGAGCTGACCCCAGTCCATCCGCGGCGTTGCGGCGGGACGGGCGCGGTGGCGGACACGGTTGATCTCTTCCTCGTACTCCTGCTGGAACGAGGCGTAGGTGGCGGCGGCGTTCTTCGCCGCGTCGCGCAGGGCGTCGGCGGCGCGCTGCATCTTCCGCGCGACCTTCGCGGCCCGGAAGCGGGAGCCACCGATGCGGCCGTCGGGGTCGGGGACCTGGACCAGGGTGGCCTTGAGGATCTCCGCGCCCATGGCCACTTCGATGGAGAGGGCGACCCCAGCGGCGCGAACGGCGTTGCAGTACTGCCGGACCTGCGCCGGGGAGCTGAACTCCGGCGCAGGCAACAGCGACTGCGACCGTCCCCCACCCTGCCCACCGCCCCCGGCCGGGGCGGCGTGCCGGCCGCCGCTGTTGCCACGGCCGCCCGCGTTGACGTTCAGGGTGAAGCCGGGCGAGAAGGTCTTGTTGTTGACCTTGGTCTGGGAACCGTTGGCACCAGCCCGCGGCGCGGACCAGGTCCGCTGGGTCCGGGCTTGCTGGCCGCCAGGCTTCCATCCGGCGGCGTTGGTGGTGTTCGCCATCAGGCGCTCTCCTTCTCAGACACGAGGGTCATGCGGCGGGCGACGAGCCAGGCCACCTGCGCGGCCAGGGTCAGGACGGTCCAGGCGGTGAACAGGGTCGGGTGGGTGGGGGCGAACCACACGGCCAGCGCGAACCACGTGGCGACCGCGGTCGTGAACGCGGCGAGGAGGGCCCGCCAGAGGACGGCCTGCCGGGAGGTCGGACGGCGGCGCAGCATGCTCCACGCCCACACGCCGGCCGGGGCCAGCGCGAGCGCGGCCAGGAACCAGGCGGTGCGGGGCTCGATCAGGTGCACGACCCCGGTCACGACGAGCAGCACGGTGGCGATGGCTGTGGGGGCCCAGGCCAGGCGGTGCTTCCACGCCCACCGGCCCACCGCGAGGGCGGCGCGGCTGGTCAGGGTCAGGGACGGTTCGGAGCTGACGACGAGGATGACCGGCTCCCGCCGGCCGCCGCGCTGACGTGGAATGTGGATCGTGGAAGCGGCCGACGGCCGCATGCGGCGAGACACAGCAGAACTCCTGACGAAGACGGAGAGGGTTCAGGCAGTGCACGGATCGGAGTCGGGGAACGCACACGGCACGCACTCGCCCAGACGGGAAGGAATCACGTAGCCCGCGTCCCGGTGGCAGGTCGGGCACGTGCGGCGGGCCGTATTCGCCGCGACGAGGGCCGCGCGCTTGGCTACGGTCATCGGCCGGACCGGCAGGGCACCGTCCACGCGGTACAGGAAGGCGACCAGCGGGCCGCGCCGGTAGCGGGGCCGCTCCAACTGCGCGACCACGTCCTGACCACCGGGCCGCAACCCGGCCGCCCGCAGCTGCCGACGCGTCGCCAGCCCCTCCGGCGCAAGCCGCCACGGGTAGACCGGGAGCGTGCTCACGGGGCGCTCTCTTCCTGGGACATCAGCGCGCCCCAGGCGGTGCGGATCCGCTGCTCACCGCCGACGAACCCGGCGTCACGGAACGCCGTGACGGCCTGCCGGTAGGACAGCGGAGGATCATCCGAGTACCGCAGATGGCGCAGCACCACCACGAGCTGCACGTCCGTGAGCGGCTCGGCCGGGAGAGGCGTAGGTACGCCCGCTACGGCCGCGACCTCGTCCAGCGTCACGGGCGTGACGGCCCCCGTGACGCCGTCCGTCTCAGCCTCCTGCGTCGGGGTGCTGACCTGCGTGTCTTCCCTGTCACGGGACACCGTGACAGCCTCAGCCTCGACCACCGCCGAAGCGGGTTCCGGGGCCGGGGGAAGGGTGGGCGTCACGGGGGCCGTGACGGCGTGACGCTCGGGTGTGACGGCCACGGCGAACATGTCCGCCAGCGCGACATCCGCACCCGTGGTGACCCGCTCGCGCTGCACGTCCAGCAGACGCGTGCCGAGGGAGGCATCCCCGGTGCCGACCTTCCGGGCGAGCCTCCAGGAGGTGCGCTCGGAGCGTGCGCGGATCTTCTCGTCGGGGTGGTTCGCAGCGCGGGCACGGTGGTAGGCCAGCGAGCGGACCACGGCGGCGGCCCGGTGCTCGGCCTCAGCGTCCCGGCCGTCGGTGTGGACCACGATCCGCCGAGCCAAAAACGCCATGCCCTCCGCGGACACGCACATGCCCATCGGCGTCACCGCGTAGATGACCGTACGGCCCGGCCCGTCTGCGGCCATCGCAGCCATGACGGAGGCGGCGGCCGGAAGTAGCCACAGCCCCGCCCGTACCAGGGGCGGCGAGGCCTGCCCCAGCATGGTCAGGCCGAGCAGGACCAGGGCGAGAACGGTGGTGGCGCCTTCGCCCGCGGCGACCGCGCCGAGGGCGGTCCCGGAACCGTACGCACCCTTGATGTTGGAGAACGTGCCGACCCCGCCGGCCGTACCAGTGGCAAGCATCGGCACGAATGCGGTGGTGAGGACGATCCTCTGCGGTCGGGTCAGGGCCCGGCCGGCGCTCATGCCGCCTCCTTCGGACCCTGCCGGTTGGCCAGGTCCCGACGAGCGGCCAACACGCGGTGGTACGCCCGCCGGATCCGACGGGCGTCGAACTCCGACGCCGGCCGGTCCAACAGCGCGATCAGCGCGTCCAGCAACTCGACCTCGGCCGAGATGACCAGCATCTCGGTCTCGATCGCATCCAGCTCCGCATCCGGCGGCTCCAGATCCGGCGGCAGCACGGTAACGGGCTTCTGACGTGCAACGATGAGCTTCATGAGTCGTGTTCTCCCTAGCAGGTGGACGGCTCGCAGCGGCCCCGGTGTTCCAGCACCGGGGCCGCACTTCGTTGAAGCGACTGCTCGATTCCACGAACAGCCGCGGCCGCCGACGCCCGGAGTGCAGAGTCGGGCGTCGAGGACCGTGGTCATTGGTGAGGGGCGGACTGGGCTTCGCACGGCATCGCTCGTTCCGGGGGCGGTCCGAGTCCCCGGAAGTCGTCGCAGCCAATGTCTGGCCGTGCGGATCTTTAGAGCCGATGGCGTGTCCCCCTACGGGGTGTTGGGCTCGGTTGTGACGCGGGCCCGTTCTCGGTCGGCTGGTCTCCACTCGCCTCAGCCGGTGCGGTCACGGCCGTCTTGCTGCGGTGGATCACGCTGTTGAGTTGGCGTTGAGCGTTTGCGCAGCTCAGAGCAGCCCAAAGAAGGCCCCTCATGAGTGGTTCTTCAGCGATTGAGCCGCCGTTTCCGTGGCGGCCCTGCTTGTTGACAAGCCTCTCCGCGTAGAGCTCCGGAATCGAATGACGGCTTGTCATACGAGGCTCGGCACGTCCGCGCTGCCCTCCGCTCAACATGGTGCACCTAGTGCACTATGTTGGCAAGTGGCTCGACCTGCCCATGGGGAATGGATACGGGGAGACTGGTGTACTAGGTACGACATCCCCGACTGGAGGACTCTCCCCGTGACAGAGTTTCGAGGGCAGCCGGCATACCTTCAGCTGGCCGATGACCTGCGGGAACGCATTTGCAGCGGCGAGATCCCGGACGGTTCTCCCCTGCCGTCAGCACAGGATCTGATCACAAGCTCCGGCGCCTCAAGCACCGTCGTGAAGAACGCCGTCTCTCTCCTGCGGGCGGAGGGATACGTAGTCGGCCACCAAGGCAAAGGGGTCTTTGCCCAGTTCCCGCCCCGACTCGCAGATCACTCACGCGGTGCCGCGGATTGGGCCCTGCCGCTGCTGCAAGCAGGCATGGAGGTTGAAGCAGCCCTACGCGAGACTCTGGGGAAGGGTGGAGCCAGTACCGCGCACAGCGAAGCGGCCCTTGACCGCTGGCAGGCGGCATTCGCCGATCTGCCCGCGAGCGTCAAGGACCGCCTGACCAAGTCTCAGTGACTGTCGGCAGATACGACGGACCACGCGTCGCTCACCAGCTGCTCAAGGCTGGAGCGCTCCGGCTTCCACCCCAGATCAGCGGTGATCCTGGAAATGTCCGCCACCAGCCGCGGCGGCTCGGGCTGCGGGGGACGGTGCAGCACAGGCACGCCCCTGCCCGTAACCCGTTCCACCGTGGCCACGATCTCCCGCATGCTGGCCGGGGTGGCACCGACGTTGTAGACCCGGCAGGAAGCAGGGGTATTGGCCTCAAGCGCCATCACGTACGCGCGCGCCAGGTCGTCAACGTGCACGAAGTCCCGGACTGCGTCGCCGTCGCCGTTCATTTCGAGCTGCGGGTAGCGGCCAGCCGCCACCGCCACGGCCTTCGGGATGATCCGGCTCTCGTCGGCATCGCCCTTTCCGCTGACGGCACCCGAGATGTTGAAGCACCGAAGGCTTACCGCCTTGATCGCGCCTGTCTCCGCGCGAGCCTGCAGCGCCCTATCAGCGGCCAGCTTCGACGTGCCGTACGGGTTGCTCGGAGCCGGAACGGTGTCCTCGCCGATGGGCTGATGCTCGGGTGCTCCGTAGACCGCAGCAGTCGAGCCGAGGACAACTGTCGGTGCCTGTGAGCCCGCAGACGCGGCGGCCAGGGCATCGAGCAAGGTCACCGTACCGCCGGCGTTGACGGCTTCGTACTCCTCCGGGCGTTCGAAGGACTCCCGTACCCGCGTGAGAGCCGCTAGGTGGCACACGCCTTGGACCCCCTCAAGAGCTTCCCTGAGGGCGTCCCCGTCACGAATGTCGCCTCGGAACACTCGAGACACGGGCAGCTCCGGTACGGGGGCGTCCGCCGGCCGATGGGTGAGCGCCACGGTGTCGTGACCCGCCTCGGCGAGCCGCCGCACGACCGCATTGCCTACGAACCCGTATGCACCGGTCACAAGTACGCGCACTGATCTGCCTCTCAGCCCAGGATGAGCCCGCGGTGCTGCCACGCCAGGTCGAGGCACGCGGCGGCCGCGGACGCCAGAGGTTCATTGTCCAGCAGACGCCGGACGTTGGACTCGGTGAACTCGATTCCCGCGCCACTCCCGCTGGCGTTGCCTGCCACGACGGCACCCTCGGAGTTCCGGGACACCATGCCGGAGAAGACTGAGTCGTACACCTCCGCCTCGATGACCACCACGCTCAGGATCTCGCCTGCAAGCGTGAGTGGGTCCAGACCGATCCCGAAGCAGTACGGGCGCACTTTGCCCTCGCGCCGAGCTTGGTTGAGCGTACGGAAGGGCTCCGTTTCGTCGTAGTCGATCGGCTCCCCGCTACTGCCGTCGGCTTCGGGGTCCCCGAGGAATTCCTCGGCGTATTCGCGCAGGACGTTGCGCCAGAGGTTGAAGTCGTTCGCTTGGTCCCAGGGCATGACCGAAGACGGCTGGAACACCCCGGCCGGCATCACGTGGTACGTCCCTCCAGCCAGAGCAACGTTGCTCGCGGACCGATGGTGGAGCGGGAAGGACGCCCCATCGGGCCCAAGACGAATGGTCAGAGTGTCGATGGATGGCAGCAATGCCCGATGGGCCAGATCGAACGGGTCTCCGACGAGCGTCCGGAACGGGAGTTCAGCCCAACTTGGCTTACCGATCCACGCTGGGTCGCTGCCCGTCTTCAGCCATGCGCTCGCTAGCTCGTGTGCCACGCCCTCGCAGATGTCGGCCATGTCGAAGTAGGTCGTGTAGCCGAATGACAGCTTGGGACGGCCTTCCGTTCGCCCCACGTCGAGCAGACGGAAACTCGGCCGGTTCACGAACAGCGACGGCCTGTCGATCATCCGAATTGCCTGGGTATAGCGATCGAACTTGGCGCCGTGCGGCGCGAGGGGTCGGACTCCCTCCGCTTTCTTTTCCCGCCCACTGATCTCCGGCGGACTGGCCTGCGTCAGCCAGGCCAGCTCAATGTCCGTGAAGTCGATCGGCTCGGGCCACATCCACGAATCCCGGGTGAGCACCGGACTGTTTCCCGCACGGGAGACGTCGGGGTACAGACGAGCAGCAGCCTGCGTAAGGTCGGCCCGGTGGCGATTCAGTTCGCGGCGCGTCATACGCCAACGCCGCTGATCGTCCACGGCCGCGAGCGGACTCCGCTCGCCTGGGCCGCCGGTGGCCGCCCCGACCGTGACCGCGGCATCGGCCGGCGGAAGGAGTCCGAGCTCGTCTTCGGGCAGCGCCAGTGCATGAGCGAGACGACGCAGCTCGACCATGTCCCGGATGGTCCGCTTGCCACGTTCAAGTAAGGAGACGTACGACTGGTCATAGCCGAGCAAGTCGGCAAGGTCTCGCTGCTTCAGCTTGTGCAGCGCCCGATACGCCTTGAGCACGTCGGCAAGGTTCGAGCCGTCAGGCGGAGCACTCCGCTCAACTTCACCACCAAGCCAGTGCGGCGAGGCGGCCGCTGATGCGGCTTGTACCGGGCTACTTGGGGCTGCAGGACCGACACTGCGACGGCAGGGGCTGCACACGGTATCCGTGTTGCCACGGCTCAGCTTGGTTCCACACCTCATGCACAGCGATGAGGCGGGCAGCATAACGGTCATGGGCTCCTTTTCCCTTCAATGGGGAGGACAGCGGTTCTAGAGGAAAATTTGCCGAGCAGTCGACTGCCAGACCGCTCTCAATCCTATGAACGCTCAAAGCAAACCAAGCCGGTTCTAGACGGTCGGAGTCCGCCAAGGGAAGTTTCCCTGCTTCATCAAGGCACCCGCCGCGCACAGCGCGGCGAGCGCGACCGTCGCCCCTGCCTCTGCCCCGCTCCAGCCCGACCGCCGGCAGCCAGCCGCGCGCCAGACGGCAGAGTTGATGGGCGGTGAAACCCTCTGTGGTTGGCGCCGTCGGCTCCACGACTTTAGGCAGCCCCTTTGGGGCGAGCCTCTAAAATCATGGCCCCAACGTCGTGCTTTACCGGGCAGATCCACAGACTGCCCGACACACCGGACACTTACGGGGCCATGATCACGCCCCAAAGACGCTCCACCGACCTAGACCTTTCAGGAAAGCTAGCCTACACCCGGGGAATCTCTCAGGAGGCTATCAATTACCGGTTCACGCCGCTGGACCGGGATTTCAAGGCCAGCCTTTACGGCCAGATTGCGAACCCTCTTCTGAACGCCGCGCGACCATTCGCTATCGAATTTCATCGTCGCAGCCATATGCTTGACCAAATTAGCGGCAAGCGCACGCTTGTCGATATTTGGGTCTAGATCGATAAGCCATTGCGCTAGAATCTCGGCGTACCATTTCCCTTTGAACGCTTGGTCTTGCAGGCCAGCCCTGTAAAGCGAATCCACCTTTTGCCTAGCTGCATTCCACTCGACACATCCGTTAGGGTTTGCTTTCCTGGCCATCGCATGCGACCTTCTCTCAAAAGCCTCGACCCTATGAACATCCGGAGGCCTGCACGGGTCTGGATTGAGAGGCGAGGGGCGGCCGTAGTTAGACTCGCCGTGGAGCTTCAAAATATTCGCCGCAAAGCACAGGCGAACCCAATCCTTCCAGTAACCCGCAATACGCGCCTGCCACTGGTTTCCTGCCGGCAACTCTCGACGCACACGCTGAGGCGAGAGATTGCATGCGGCCGCGACGGCACGCCGAAGATCACCCTCCGCGAATATGTGGTTCTCCACGTCATAGAACGAAGTATAAATGACGTGCTCAGAGTCGATTTGAATCCCCTTCAAGTCATCCAAGTCCTTGTCCATGAAGAAAACAGCTACAGCCACCTCACCCTTTAGGCTGCTGATCAGCTGACCACTCTGTGTCAGCAGCTCATAGTGGGCCAACAGGCGAGTCTTCCCGCTGCCAACCCCAGAGATCTGCTCTGCTCGGATCACCTCATACTGAACCTGGATTCCCGAAAAGGCCAAGTCGCAGTTGTTTGAATGAACGTACTCGTCGCCGTTCCTGCCTTCCACAAAGATGAAGAACTGTGGGTCCGCCATTTGCATTCGACGTACTAGGCCACCTGGGGAATGCGTCAGTCTGCTCAAAGCTTGAAGATCTTTTCGTCAGAGATGTTGGCCATGATTTCCGGCGAGTGCGTAGCCGCGATTACTTGCGTACTTTCGTCGATGGTTTGAATGGACTCCAGCAGGTCGAGCTGCCAGTTGATGTGCATCGACAATTCCGGCTCGTCAATGATCAGTGGGTGCCCGCTAGCCCAGAGAGTTTCCACGAGGATCCTAATCACCTGCTTCTCCCCGGATGAAAGCCTGTCAAGGGAGACCTCTCGGCCGTTTTTGGTGATCACCCTAATCTGGCTATTCTCGAAACTGATTTGCTTCGGCCCGGAGATTAGACGACTCACCAGGGCTTCAAGCTTTGTGCGGGGGAGCAGGGCACTCTCGATCTGCTCCTCCACCTCATTAATTTCGAGTACTACACGATTGAACGGACGCTCGGAAGCAAACCGGAGATCGAACGTCTCCTTATCTTGGAGCAAATGGGGTGACCCTTGGCGCCTGAGAAACCTCTCTACCCGCTGGAAAGCCATGTCGGGATCAAGGTCTAGCGTCCTCTCCGGATTCGATTGGGCTGGAGAGATTACTCCTTGAAGGATTCTCGCCAAGCCGTCTTCCTGCGCTTTCCGCACGACCCCCAAAACATCGGCGGAATATCGAGACCAGAGTCTCTGAATTGAGTCTGCAAAGTACTCATCCATTGACAGTTCGCGAGAGTTTTCGGGTGAAGATACGTTACCTTCAATTACTCGGGAAGTCGGTAGATACCGATGGGCGAAGGAGCGCGGAATTCTGGGCCCTGCGTCGTCATCCACGACTGTCTCCCAGGTGACACTCGATGGCAGATACTGGCGCCGCTGACTCGGCGGCATTCTCTCAACATTGCGCCGAAAACTCGGGTCTCGACGAAGCAGCTCAAACTCTTCGTCGCTCGGCATGGTGAAATTCTTGATCACCTTACGCTTGATTGCCGGGTACCAGATTTCCACTTCGGCAGACTCGAAGGGAGAGCTGATCAACTGCAACGCGTCACCCGACAGGGCGGAGTGAATAATTCGAAGAAGAGTCGTTTTGCCGCTGCCGTTATGACCAAAGAAGATATTCACATCCGGATTTAGCATGCATTTGAACGTCTCCTCGCGGCCGGCCAGCCCGCTCACTGCGATATTTCGCACATACCATCGACCGGAGCGGGGCGTAGCCATGAGGGGGGACCTTCCTTGATGCCGTCACTGGAAGTGTTCATTGTGCGATGTGGCACCATGACGGCGCGAAGGAATCCGAAATTTACCCTTACGTAGATTGCATGGCTTTTAAGGTGTTTCGCCTACTAATGATTGAGTTGCGCGGCTCAGGTCTAGCTGAGCCCTTCGATGTTTGTCGGCTATGCCGGAGAGTCGACTGCTGTGGTCGTCGATGCTTAGGAAGCACGGTTTGCCGACGAGGCCAGACCATAAGAAGCTGAAGCAAAGATGGGGAAGTTCAGGAAGAAGCGGTGGCGGGAGTGCCAGCCCCGACTGCGGGTGCCACCAGGGGGATCGGACGGGCGTGGTTCTGAGCAGTCCGCCGCGGGCGCAGACCGGCCGGGCCGTCGGTGGGCCGTCCGAGGGCGGCCCAGGGCAGCCGGCAACGACCATCGGCGACCGCTCCCGAGCCGGTCAGGCGTGGTTGAGGATTCGTCCGCTCAGGTCACGACGCTGCGGTGTAACTTCCGCGACATCTAATTCCGAAGGACGCGGAATCCGGACCCCGCCCGATCCGGGCGGGGTCCTTGGCGCAAAACCATCTGGATCATCCGGGCAGAACAGGCATCCTTCACAGAGGCGCTGACGGTGCCTCAGGAATGAAGGGGTGGGGATGGGGATTCCGGAGCCGGTGGGACGGCAGTCGGACGTGGCGTACCTGCCCGCGGCCGGCCATCACGTGGTTCTCGGTACGGCGGGAACCGGCAAGACCGTGATGGCCATGCTGCGGGCGCTGTACCTGTCGGATCCAGGAGTGGCGGGATCCGGCAGGACCCTGCTGGTGACCTACAACAACGCTCTCGTCTCTTACCTCAAACACTTCGCCGGCGAAACCGACCGGCTGCACATCCGCACCTACGGCCGGTTCGCCCGCGGCTTCCTGCATCACCACGGCGCGATGAAGGGCCAGGCGATCGCCTCGTCCCCCAGTCGTCGGCGGCTGATCCGCTCCGCGCTCAGGGCCGTGTCCTCGAAATACGCGGCGCACAAGTTCTTCGAGCGGGATCCCGGATGGTTCGAGGACGAGATCGCCTGGATCTCCGGCATGGGCCTGCGCACGTGGGAGGCGTACGAAGTCGTTGACCGGCTGGGCCGCCGGACGCCCCTGAGCGTCTCGCTGCGCAAGGTTGTCTGGGAGATCACGGAGGAGTACCGGCTGCAGCGGGCAGCAACGGGTCACGCGTACGACTGGCATGACATGGCTGCCGCCGTGCGCGACCACCAGGCCGCGGACGACGGGCCACGCATGTACCGGCACGTGATCATCGACGAAGGCCAGGACCTCTCCCCGGAGGAGATACGGTCGCTTGCTGAGGTCGTCGACCCCGAGGGCTCGGTGACGTTCTTCGGCGACTACGCCCAGCAGATCTACGGGCAGGGGATGTCGTGGCGGGCCTGCGGCCTGAAGGTGGCCCGCGTCGAGATGTTCAAGGACAACTATCGCAATTCGACCGCCATCGCCGAGTTCGCCATCGCCCTGAGCGAGTTGCCCTTCTTCGGCCGCACCGACGAGCTCGTGCCACCGGTCGCGCCCCGCTCCAAGGGTTCGCTGCCCACACTTGTCGCATGCGCCGACCGCGCACAGGAGATAGCGGTGGTCCGGTCGACCGCCCAGCAACTGGGCCAGGTGGGGACGGTCGCCGTACTCGGCCGCACCTGGGCCGATGTGGACGAGGCCTGCGCAGGCCTGGCGGTCCGCCGCATCGACAAGGACCAGAAGTTCCGCTGGGACTACGCACCGGGGGTGTACTGCACCACGTACCACTCAGCGAAGGGCCTCGAGTTCGACACGGTCCTGATGCCCTTCTGCTCCGAGGACACCGTGCCCCTCCCCGAGGTGGTCAAGGCCCTGGGCCTGGACGACGCGGACGAGCGCGAGTCCAAGCTCCTCTACGTCGGCATCACCCGCGCCAAGTCGGACCTGGTCATCACCTACAGCGGAACGAAGACGCGCCTGCTGCCCGAGGGCGACGGCCTGTACGCAGAGGTGCAGCCGTGACGCGTACCAGCGACCTCGCCCTGACCGAAGCGCTGCGACGGAGCAGAGCCACCCGGCTCGCTCACTTCACACCGGCCCGCAGCTTCCCGCACATCCTGCGCGACGGGGCGATCCGCAGCAGCAAGGACCTCGCGGAAACGGCACCGGAGCAGTTCACTCCCACCGATCGCCAGCGGTTCGACCAACAGCCCGACAAGGTCTGCTGCACCTTCCAGTTCCCCAACGGCTACTACCTGGCGCAGGCTCGGCAGAAGCCCGACCACCAGAACTACCCGGACTGGATCTGCCTGTTCCTGGACGTGGAGCTGGCCCTGCGCGAAGGCACGCTCTTCGCGCCGTGCAACGCGGCGAAGCAGAGCGGTGCGCGGCTGCGTCCGGGCCCTGACGCGCTGCTGGAACTCTTTGCCGCGACGAGCGACGGCTGGCCCCGCGGAGCGGGCCATCTCCAGGGGGCCGCCACCAACTTGCAGGCGGAGGTGCTGGTACCGGGACCCATCGAACTCAGACACGTACTGGCCGTCGCCATGCCCAGCCACGAGGCGGTGGCCAACGAGCCTGCGCGACTCCGCCTCCTCAAGGCAGAAGTACCGCCTTTGACCTGGCTCGTAGAGCCGGTGCTGTTTGATAAGAACGGACTGAGCAGCCGCGTGCGCAACGGGCCTCCCCTCGACGAGGCCGTCTGGGTGCCACCGCAGAGTGATGGGATGACCCGGTGACCGGACAGAAGCCGGCAGACCTGTTGAACCGTACCCGCGGCCTGCTGTTCGGAGCGGCCATCGGTGATGCCCTGGGCTGGCCGCAGGAGCAGCGCAGCGGCATCGTCGGCGGCCAGGCATCGCGTACCACAGCCCCGGCTCTCGCCTTCCGCCCGTGGCTGCGCTGGGCCGGCGGCCAGTACTCCCGCTACCGGGACCCGGTAGCAGCGGGCGAGTACAGCGACGACACCCAGCTGCTGCTAGCCACGGCTCGCGCCTGCCTGCACGGAGACGACTGGCGGAGCTGGCTCACCGAAGTCGAACTCCCGGCATGGCCGCTCTACCAGCGCGGTGGCGGTCGGGCCGTACTCAGCGCGTGCCGCAGCTGGCAGGCTGGTGCCCGTCCTTGGGAAGGTCCACGCGCACAAGCCGGCGCCTACTTCAACGCCGGCGCCAACGGTGTGGCCATGAGGATCGCGCCCCACGCCGTCCATACGCTGACCGACTCCACTCCCGAGCGGCTGATGTCGCGCGTGGTGGCCGACGGGGTACTGACCCACGGGCATCCGCGCGCGCTGCTCGGCGCGGCAGTCTACGCCCTGGCCGTCCGGCACACGCTCCGCCGGCAGGACGCCGGCGAGTACGGGGACCTCGTGCTTGCCGTGGCCGACATGCCACAGTGGCGCGACCCCGTCCTCGCGCGCGAGACCCTCCCCGAGGGCTGGTCGGCCGCCTTCACGGACGCGACCGGTGGTTCGTTCGATGCCGCATGGGCCGACACCGCTCGCGAGATGGACGAACTGCTCGCGACGGCGCGATCGTCTTTGGAGCGGGCTGCCCTTGCCGACGACGTGCAGACCCTCGCGGCACTCGGCTGCTTCGACAAGCAGCGCAACGGCGCGGGAACCGTCTCGGCGGCGGCCGCCTGCTACCTGGCGGCGCGTTCCTCCGTACGTCCGGCCATGGGACTGCTCAGGGCCGCCTTCCTGGACCGTGCCGACACCGACACGCTCGCATCGATGACCGCCGCGCTGCTCGGCGCTCTGCACGGCACGGACTGGATCGCGCCGCTCATGCGCGAGGTACAGGACAAGGCCTGCCTCTCGCGCACGGCCGCCGCGTTGATCGAACCGCTCCCCGCCGCGGACGCAACCGAGCAGGAGAGCCCGGAGGCGCATCCGGCCCAGTGGCTCAACTCCCTCGCGGAGGACGGGAGCACGGAGCGGTTCGTCGACGGCCGCGCTGTGACACAGGTGCGGCACTACAGCCTGGACAGCAAGAGCCAGGACGTCACGCGCTTCGCCCTGACCCTCGCCGACGGCCAGTCGCTGTACGTGGATCGCGCGGTGAAGCGGGGAGGGTCTCCGGCCCCCGTACGGCAGGAGCCTCCCGCCCCACCCGCCGCCACGGTGACGCGGATGGCCATCCACGTACGCAACCTCGCGGAGACCAGGAAGTTCTACGGCGAGGTGCTCGGGCTTCCCGTGCAGGACAGGGGGTCTGTGCTCTATGTGACGCCCTGGCTGGCCCTGTTGGAGATGTCGGGCCCCCTGGACAGTCCGACGGCAGGACCGTTGCAGTTCACCGTGCAGACCTCGGACCCGGCGCGCATCACGGCCATGGTGGAGAAGTACAACGTGCCGGTCACCCCGCGGGGCCCCCGCGACATCCCGGGCTCTCTACGGGTGATCGACCCAGACGGTCACGAGGTCCTGGTTTGGCCGGTGGATGGGCGTCCCGTCGCATAGCAGGACCTCGTGACCGGTATGTCATCTCAATGGGCACGGGTCCTCGCCATCGGTGGCGGCGGCATCGACACAAAGAGTTGCCGGAGGGCGCCACCCTCGCAGACCGCCTCGGTCATGCCGATCCCGCATTCACTTTGCGTAACTACGTTCACCGCGTCGCGGGAGCGGGCGCGAAGGTCCGTCAGGCGCTCCGAAGCATGCACGGGAGGGCCGCCTGATGTGCAGACCAGCGCGGTTGTGCAGGGTTTATGCAAGATGATCTCGAAGAACGGTCATCTCTGCAGGCCAGAACACATGTGCCAGAGTTCCGCGACATTTGAGTAAGCCGCGAGTCGCCCGGTCCGGCCGCGGCCCCGTCCGTACCTCGCCCCGGCGGCCGGAATCCGCCGGTCGGGGTGGGTGGGTTCGGCGGGTCGGGGGGCCTGCGGGCAGAATCGGGGCGTCGGTGCGGGCGGTGTCGAGGGGGCGGCCATGGCAGTGGGGACACGTACGGGGTCCGGGAGCGGGAGCGGCGGCGGTGCGGAGGTCCCGACGCTGAGCGGGGTTCCGTTGCTCGGTTCCCTCCTCGATCTGACATCGGACTCCCTCGGGACCTACCTGCGCGCCCAGCGGCGGCACGGCGACATCGTACGGATCACCGCCGGCCCGCCCGGGCTGCGCGCCGAGCTGTACTGCGTCTTCTCCGCCGAGGGCGCGCAGCAGGTCCTGGCCTCGGAGTCGGCCAACTTCCGCAAGGACAACACCTTCTACCAGGAGGTCCGGGACTCCTTCGGCAACGGCCTGCTGACCAGCCAGGACGAGGACTACCTGCGCCAGCGGCGGCTCGTGCAGCCGCTGTTCACCAAGCGGCGGGTCGACGGGTACGCCGGCGCCGTCGCCGCCGAGACCCGGGCCGTCGTCGCGGGCTGGGAACGGGCGCCGGGCGGCGTGGTCGACGTCCGCGACGAGATGATGCGGCTCGCCCTGCGCGCGGTCGCCCGCATCCTCTTCGGCACCGACGTGGAGGCCACCGTCGACGTCGTCGACCGGTGTTTTCCGGTCATCACCGAGTACGTGCTGCGCCGCGGCTACTCCCCCGCCAACATCCCGCGCGGCTGGCCCACTCCGGGCAACCGCCGGGCGGCCGCCGCGATGGACGAGCTGTACGCGGCCTGCGACGCCATCATCGCCGCCCGGCGCAATGACGGTACGGCCGCGGGCGAGGGTTCCGGCGAGGACCTGCTCGGCATGCTCGCCGCCGCCTCCAGCACGGACGACGGGGCGTTCGACGCCGCCGAACTGCGCGACCAGGTATTGATCTTCCTGCTCGCCGGGCACGAGACGACCGCTACCTCGCTCGCCTTCTCCCTGCACCTGCTGGCCCGCCACCCCGAGCAGCAGGCGCGGGCCCGCGAGGAGGTCTCCCGTGTCCTGGGCGACCGTACGCCGGAGGCGGCCGACCTCGACCGGCTCCCCTACCTCACGCGGGTCCTCAAGGAGGCGATGCGGCTCTTCCCGGCGGCCCCGGTCATCGGGCGCAGCGCGGTCGCGGCCACCGAGGTCGGCGGGCTGACGATCCCGGCGGGCGCGAACGTGATCGTGGCCCCGTGGGTGACGCACCGCGACCCGCGCCACTGGCCGGATCCCGACCGCTTCGACCCGGACCGCTTCACTCCGCAGGCGGAGGCCGCACGCCCCCGCTACGCCTGGTTCCCGTTCGGGGGCGGCCCGCGCGCCTGTATCGGACAGCACTTCTCGATGCTGGAGTCGGTGATCGCGCTGGCGATGATCCTGCGCGCGTACGAGTTCGAGGCCGTGGACACCGACGTCCCGGTCACCGCCGGGATCACCCTCCAGGCGCACGGCCCGGTCCGCTGCCGGATCCGCGGTACCCATCGTTAGCCGTCCTCGAAGCTGCCGGATCCGGGTCACCGGGCGGCAGCCGCCGCCGGAAGGGCCGTCAGACCGCCGCCGGAGCGTGGTCGCCCTTGAGGCGTTCCAGGTCCGAGGGGCGTACCTGGATCACCACCAGGGCGATGACCGCCGCGACCAGGGCGAAGGCCGCGGCGACGACGAACGCGGCGCTCACGCCCGAGGCGAGCACCTGGTCGCCCCACGGGTCCGGGAGCTGTCCGGTGCGCAGGAAGAGGGCCTTCTGGGCGGGGTCGGCCTGGCTCAGGAAGGCGGGGACCTGGTCGTGGGCCTCGTTGCGGCTGGCCGTGCCGAAGACCGTGACCAGGATCGACAGGCCCAGCGATCCGCCCACCTGTTGCGTCGTGTTGAGGAGTCCGGAGGCCGCGCCCGACTCCCGGTCGGCGACGTTGGACAGGGCCATCAGGGTCAGCGAGACGAACTGCATGCCCATGCCGAGGCTGAACACGAGCACCGGGCCCAGGATGCTGCCGAGGTACGTCGAGTGGACGTCGGTCTGCGTCAGCCAGGCCAGCCCCGCCGCCGAGCACAGGGCGCCCGCCACCATGAAGGGTTTGGGCCCGACGCGGGGCAGCAGCTGGGAGGTGATGCCCGCGCCGACGGCGATGACGGCGCTCACCGGCAGGAACGCTAGGCCGGCCTGGATGGGGCTGAAGCCGAGCACGTTCTGCACGAACAGGGTCAGGAAGAAGAACATGCCGAACATCGCGCAGGCGAGGAAGAGCATGATGCCGTACGAGCCGGCCCGGTTGCGGTCGGCGAACATGTGCAGCGGGGTGATCGGCTGCGGCGAGCGCCGTTCGTTGAGGACGAACAGCAGGAGCAGGACCACGGCCGCGCCGAAGGAGCCCAGGGTGTACGGGTCGGTCCAGCCCTCCTGGGAGGCGCGGATGAAGCCGTAGACGAGGGCGACCATGCCCAGGGTGGACAGCAGCGCGCCGGCGAGGTCGAAGTGGCCGGGGTGGCGCGTGGACTCGCGGATGACCCGTACGGCCATCACCGCGATGGCCACGGCGATCGGGACGTTGACGAAGAGCACCCAGCGCCAGTCGAGCCATTCGACGAGGATGCCGCCGGCCAGCAGCCCGATCGCGCCGCCGCCCGCCGAGACGGCGGCGAACACGCCGAACGCCCGGTTGCGCGCCGGGCCTTCCCGGAACGTGGTGGTGATCAGCGCCAGGGCGGTCGGGGAGGCGATGGCGCCGCCGACTCCCTGGAGCGCCCGGGCGCCCATCAGCTGGCCCTCGTTCTGTGCGAGGCCGCCGAGCAGCGAGGCCAGGCCGAAGAGCAGGATGCCGAAGATGAACACGCGTTTGCGGCCGAGGATGTCGCCGGTGCGCCCGCCGAGGAGGAGGAGTCCGCCGAAGGTGAGGGTGTAGGCGTTGACGACCCAGGACAGGCTTTCTGTGGAGAAGCCGAGGGCGGTCTGGATGTGCGGCAGCGCGATGTTCACGATGGTGATGTCGAGGACGACCATGAGCTGGCAGGACGCGATGACGAACAGCGCGAGGCCGTTGCCGCTTCCGCTGAGCTTGCCGCCGTCGGTCCCGCTGTGGGTCGGCGCTGTGTTCTGGTCCACCTTGTCGACGCTAAACCCGCTCCCTGGGGTACACCACTCGAATGGCCTAGGCTGCATGACATGTACAGTGTGCCATTTCACATGACACACTACGATCATGGATGACTTCCTCAGGCTCTCCGCGAGCACCGGCCGCTTCACGTACGGCGCCCCGCGCGCGTTCTCCTTCGGGGACGACGGCCGGCTCCTCTGGTTCCTCCGCTCCACGGGCCCCACCGACGCCTTCGACAGCCTCTGGGTCCTGGACACGGCCACCGGCACCGAAACCCTGCTCGCCGATCCCCGGGAGCTCTCCCCCGAGCCGGGCGTCCTGCCGGTCGCCGAGCGCCGGCTGCGCGAGCGGATCCGGCTCGTGGCCGCCGGGATCGGCTCGTACGCGCTCTCCGGCGACGGCCGCAGCGCGGTGTTCGCGCTGTACGGGCGCCTGTACCGGGTGAGTCGCGAGGGCGGCGCCGAAGGCTGGGGCGGTCCCGAGGAGATCCCGGCCGCCGGGCCCGCCCTCGACCCGCGCCCCAACGCCGACGGCTCCCGTACCGCGTACGTCGCCGACGACGCCCTGCACACCCACCCCGGCGGCCGGGTCAGCCCCGACGACGGGGCCCGCTGGGGCCTCGCGGAGTTCGCCGCCGCCGAGGAGCTGGGCCGCGACCGGGGCCACTGGTGGTCCCCCGACGGACGGACCCTGCTCGCCGCCCGCGTCGACGAATCCGCCCTCCAGCGGCGCCACTTCGCCGACCCCGCTCACCCCGAGCTCCCGGCCGAGGACTTCGCCTACCCCGAGGCGGGCGGGCCCAACGCCGAGGTCCAGCTGTGGGTGCTCGGCGAAGACGGCCCCCGCGTGCGGCTGGACTGGGACGCGGCGCGCTACCCCTACGTCTCCGACGCCGGCTGGGAGTCGCCGGCGGAGATCCTGCTGACCGTCCAGGACCGGCTCCAGCAGAGCGTGCTGCTGCTCAGCGCCGACCCGGCCACCGGCCGCACCCGCGAGCTGTCGCGCACCGAACACCCCCAGTGGGTCGACCCGCTGGTGCCCGGCACCCCGGCCCGCCTCGCCGACGGACGGATGCTCACCAGCGCCGACACCGACGGCGGCGCCGCGCGCGCCCTCGCCGTCGACGGGAAGCTCCTGACCGGCGACGGGATCCAGGTCCGCCGGGTGGCCGGGGTCCACCAGGGCCGGCTGCTGATCGAGGCCGGGCAGCGCGACCCCTCCGAGCAGCAGGTGCTCCTGCTCGATCCGGCCACCGGGGAGCTGACCCCGCTCGCGGACGGACCCGGGGTGCACGGCGTGCACGCCGGCGCCGGGACCCTGCTGCTCACCAGCGCCGACGCCGACGGGGTGCGGCGGACCGTACGCACCGCCGACGGGCGCGAGTTCGTACCCCGGGACCTGTCCGCTCCGCTGCCCTACCGGGTGGTGCCGGTGCTGGAGCGGGTCACCGAGCACGGCATCCCGACCGCGCTGGTCCTCCCCCGCGGCCACGTCCCGGGCCGGCGGCTGCCCGTGCTGATGGACAGCTACGGCGGCCCCGGGTACCAGGACGTGTCCGCCGAGCCGCGCCGCTGGCAGCAGCGGCAGTGGTGGGCCGACCGCGGCTTCGCGGTGGTCACCGTCGACAACCGCGGCACCCCGTACGTGTCCCCCGCCTTCACCCACGCCATGTACCGCGGGTTCTCCGAGGTCACCCTGGACGACCAGGTCGCGGCCCTGCACGCCCTCGCCCTGCGCCACCCGGACCTGGACCTCGGCCGGGTCGGGGTGCGCGGGTGGTCGTACGGCGGCTACCTCTCCGCGATGGCGGTGCTGCGCCGTCCGGACGTCTTCCACGCGGCGGCGGCCGGGGCCGCGCCGACCGACTTCCGGCAGTACGACACGGCGTACACCGAGCGGTACCTAGGACTGCCCCAGGACCACCCGGACGTCTACGAGCGGGACTCCCTCGTCCCCGACGCCCCGAGCCTGGTCCGGCCGCTGCTGCTGATCACCGGCCTGGCCGACGACAACGTCCACCCGTCGCACACCCTGCGGCTCTCGCAGGCCCTGACCGACGCGGGCCGCCCGCACCAGCTCCTGGCCCTCCCCGGGGTCACGCACATGACCCCGAACGGCATCCGGGAGAAGATCACGGCACTGGAACTGGAGTTCTTCCGCCGGGAACTCGCTTAGGAAGTCTCGGGTGCCTCGGAGGTATCGAGGGTCTCGGCGGCCTCGCCGATCACGCCGGGGCCGCCCGGCCCGCCCGGCCCGCCGCGAAGGCGAGGATCGCGGGCGCCGCCTCGTGCAGGCTCGCGAAGTGGCGGTGCACGCCCTCCACCGGAGCCGGTGCGTTGACCCCCCAGACCGTCATGCCGGCCCGCAGCCCCGACTCGACGCCGGACGGAGCGTCCTCGACGACCAGGCAGTCCTGCGGCCTGGCGCCGAGGCGCTCCGCGGCCAACAGGTAGGGGGCCGGCGACGGCTTGCCCTCGGCCACGGCGCCGGCGTCCACGAGCACGCCCGGAACCGGCAGTCCGGTCCGGGCGAACCGCCCGCGCACCCGGTGCTCGTAGTTCGAGGTCACCAGCGCCCAGTGCCCCGGGGGCAGCCCGGTCAGCAGCTCCGAGGCGCCCGGGAAGGCGCCGTAGACGCCGCGGCGGACGTCCTCGTCCTCCAGCTCGTGCAGCGCGGCCAGGCACGCCTGCGGATCCCGGCCCGGCGCCACCTCCGCGAAGGTCTCCAGGGGACGGGTCCGCAGCGCCACGCGGTGGACCGCGTCGGGATCGAGTCCGTGGCGCACCGCCCAGGCCGCCCAGACCCGGCGCTGGTTCGCCACCGCGTCGATCAACGTGCCGTCGACGTCGAAGAGGACGAATCTCGCGGGGCCCGGCCGGGTGGTGTCGGTGATCACGCCGCGATCATGCCATCGGCGCGACAGCGGGAGGACCCCGGGCCGAGATGATCGGCCCGGGGTCCTTTCTTCCCCTGGATCCCCGTCAGTCACCGGGGAAGTGGCAGGCCACCTCGCGGGAGGCGGCGATCCGCAGCAGCGGGCGCTCGGTGCGGCAGACCTCCTGTGCCTTCGGGCAGCGCGGATGGAACGTGCAGCCCGGGGGCGGGGCGGCCGGGCTCGGCGGGTCGCCGAGCAGCACGATCCGCTCGCGCCGCCGCTCGGCCGCCGGGTCCGGCAGCGGTACGGCGGACAGCAGCGCCCGGGTGTACGGGTGCTGGGGGCTCTCGTACAGGGCCCGCTTCTCGCCGATCTCGACGATCCTGCCGAGGTACATGACGGCGACCCGGTCGCTGACCCGCTTCACCACGGACAGGTCGTGCGCGATGAACACGTACGCCAGGCCCAGTTCGCGGCGCAGCCGCTCCATCAGGTTGACGATCTGGGCCTGTACGGAGACGTCGAGGGCCGAGACCGGCTCGTCGGCGACGATCAGCCGGGGGCTGGTGGCCAGTGAGCGGGCGATCCCGATGCGCTGGGCCTGGCCGCCGGAGAACTCGTGCGGGTAGCGGTCGATCTGCTCGGGGATCAGCCCCACCAGGTCCATCAGCTCGGCCGCCCGGCGGCGGGCGTCGGTGGCGGACCAGCCCTGGACGAGCAGCGGGTCGCAGATGATCCGGGCCACGGTCTGGCGGGGGTTGAGGGAGGAGTGCGGGTCCTGGAAGACCATCTGGAGGTGGCGCCGGTGCGGGCGCAGCCCGCGCTGCGACAGCCTCGTGATGTCCCGTCCGTCGAAGGTGATGCTCCCGGACGTGGGTTCCAGCAGTCTCACCAGCATCCGGCCGGTGGTGGACTTTCCGCAGCCCGACTCCCCGACGAGGCCGAGGGTCTCGCCCGCCGCGAGGTCGAAGGAGACCCCGTCGACGGCGCGCACGGGCGCCCCCCGGCGTCCGGACGCGGAGCGTCTGCCGGGGAAGGTCATGGTCAGGTCGCGCACGCTGAGCAGCGGCCCGGACGGCGCCGGGTCCGCCGCCGCCCCCTCCGCGCGTGCGGTGGTGTCCGGGGGGCGGGCCTCCACGGTCATCGGTTCGCCTCCGGAGTGGTCGTCGCGGGCGGAGTGGTCCTTGCGGGCGGCGCGGCTGGCGCTGTCCTTGCGGGCGATGCGGGCGGCGCTGTCCTCGCGGGCGGCGCGGACGCCGGGGTGCCCGCTCCCGCGAAATGGCAGGCGGCGGTGTGCGGGCCGGCGCCGTGGGGACGCAGCTCGGGGCGCTCGGTGGCGCAGCGGCCGCGCTGGTCCGGGGTGCCCGCGGCGGCGAGGCCGCACCGCGGGGCGAAGGCGCACCCCGGGGCGGGTGCGAGCAGGGAGGGCGGGGAGCCGGGGATGGCCCGCAGCGGCTCGTCGTCGGCGTCGTCGAGCCGGGGCAGCGAGTCGAGCAGGCCCCGGGTGTACGGATGCGCGGGTCCGGCGAACAGCTCGTCGACCCCGGCCTGTTCGGCGGCCCGGCCGCCGTACATGACCAGCACCTCGTGGGCGACGCGGGCGACGACCCCCAGGTCATGGGTGATCATCACGACGCCGAGGCCGCGCTCCTGCTGGAGCCGGGCGATGAGCTCCAGGATCTGCGCCTGCACGGTCACGTCGAGGGCCGTGGTGGGCTCGTCGGCGATCAGCAGATCTGGCTCGCACGCCAGGGCCATGGCGATCATCGCGCGCTGGCGCATGCCGCCGGAGAACTGGTGCGGGTACTCCCCGGCGCGCCGGGCCGGCTCCGGTATGCCGACCTCGCCGAGCATGTCGACGGCCCGCTTGCGCGCGGCGGCCCGCCCGGCCTTGAAGTGGACGCGGACGTGCTCGGCGATCTGCTCGCCGACCGTGTAGTAGGGGTGCAGGCTGGACAGCGGGTCCTGGAAGATCATGGCCATCTTCCGGCCGCGCAGCCGGGACAGCCGCTTCTCGGACATGCCGGTGAGCTCCTGCCCGGCGAGCGCGATGGAGCCGCCCACCTCGGCCCCCCGGTGCAGGCCCATGACCGCGAGCGAGGTGACGGACTTGCCCGATCCGGACTCGCCGACGATGCCGAGGGTGCGCCCGGCCTCGACGGTGAAGCCGAGCGAGTCGACGGCCCGTACGGGCCCGTGCGGGGTGGCGAAGGTGACGTGCAGGTCGCGCACTTCGAGCAGAGGGGCGTCGGGAACGTCGGCCATCAGTACCTCACCCTCGGGTCGATGACGGCGTACAGGAGGTCGACGACGAGGTTGGCGACGACGATGAAGAAGGCGGCGAGCAGCGTGACCCCGAGGACCACGGGCTGGTCGGAGCCGACCAGCGCCCCGTAGAACAACCGCCCGATGCCCGGGAGTCCGAAGATGGATTCGGTGATGACGGCTCCGGCGAGCAGTCCGCCGAGGTCCATGCCGAAGATGGTGAGGATCGGGGTCATCGCGGAGCGCAGGCCGTGTTTGACGACGACGGTGCGCTCGGGCATGCCCTTGGCGCGGGCGGTACGGATGTACGGCTCGGCCATGGCCTCGATCATGGAGCCGCGGCTCTGGCGGGCGTACATGGCCGCGTACAGCAGGGCGAGCGCGGTCCAGGGCAGCAGCAGGTTGGCCGCCCAGGAGAGCGGGTCGTCGGTGAAGGCCCGGTAGCTCGGGTAGGGCAGGAGCCCGGCGACCCGGATGAACCCGTAGATCAGCATGACGGAGGTGAAGTACACGGGCAGCGAGGCGGCGGCGACCGCGCCGACCATCAGGGCCTTGTCGGTGGCGGTGTCCTTGCGCAGGGCGGCGGTGACCCCGGCGCCGAGGCCGAGCAGCAGCCACAGCGCCGCGGCGCCGACGGCGAGGGAGGCGGAGACCGGGAGCCGGTCCATCAGCAGGTCCCACACGGGCAGGGAGTTCTCGTACGAGTAGCCCAGGCAGGGGAAGTCGCACTGGACGGCGTACTGGCCGGTGCCGAGGGTGCGGCCGGTGAAGATGCCGCCGAGGAAGTCGGCGAACTGCCGCCAGAGCGGCTGGTCCAGGCCCAGGTACGCCCGTACGTCGGCCAGCCGTTCGGCGCTGCAGGTCTTGCCGCAGGCGGCCGCGGCCGGGTCGGTGGGCAGGACGTAGAAGATGAGGAAGGTGACGGCGGCGATGGCGAGCAGGACGCCCGCGAGGGCGAGCAGCCGGCGCGCGAGGTAGAGGATCAACTGCGGCCGCCCCTCGGGTCGAGGATGTCGCGCAGGGCGTCGCCGAGCAGGGTGAAGGCGAGTACCGCGAGGAAGAGGAAGGTGCTCGGGATGACGAAGTACATGGGGTCGGTCTCGTAGAAGGCCACGGACTCGGCGATCATCTGGCCCCAGGACGGGGTCGGCGGGCGGACGCCCACGCCGAGGTAGCTGAGCGCGGCCTCGGTGCTGATCATGCCGGGGATGAGCAGGGTGGTGTAGGCGATGACCGGGCCGGAGACGCCCGGGAGGATGTCGCGGGTCAGGATCCGCCAGGGGCCGGCGCCGCCGACGCGGGCGGCGTCCACGTACTCGCGGTGCTTGAGGGAGAGGGTCTGGCCGCGGACGACGCGGGCGACGCCGGGCCAGCCGAAGAGGCCGATGACGGCGGTCATCAGCACGATCCGGTTGACGTCCTTGGCCACCGACAGCATCGCGATCATGAAGATGAGGGAGGGGAAGGACATGGTCAGGTCCATCAGGCGGGACAGGAGCGTGTCGGTGCGCCCGCCGAAGTAGCCGGCGGCGATCCCGGCGGCGGTGCCCGCGATGACGACGATGGCGGTCGCGGCGAAGGCGATGAGGAGGGAGACCTGGGCGCCGTGGACGACGCGGGCGAACAGGTCGCGGCCGGTGACGGGTTCGACGCCGAGCCAGTGTTCGGGGCTGATCCCGCCGAGGGAGCCGAGGGGCTGGCCGCCGAGGTAGGGGTCGATGGCGGACTTGTCGAACTCCTCGGGGGACCAGCCGCCGAGTGCGCCCAGCCAGGGGGCGGTGGCGGCCATCAGGACGAAGAGGAGGACGACGCAGAGGCTGACGCGGACGGCGGGGCGGCGGCCCAGCTCGCGCCCGGCGAGCCGCCAGGGGCTGCTGCCGGTGGGGCGGGCGGCGGCCGGCGCGCGGCCGTCCCCGGCGGCCGCGGGGCCCGGGGCGGGGGCTCCGGCCGGAGCCTGGGCCGGGGCCTTGGGGGCCTCGCCTCCGGCTCCGGGTGCGGTGGTGGTCATGGTGTCGGGCTCCGTATCCCTCAGCCCTGGCTCTTCGAGGGGTCCTTCAGGCCGACGGTCGCGTAGTCGATGGTGCCGGTCCACACCGGGTGGCCGTAGGCGCCGGCGATGTTGGGGCCGACGAGCAGCGGCTTGCGCTCCAGCAGGACCGGGACGGCCGGGGACTTCTTCATGATCTCGGCGTCGAGGTCGATCCAGGCCTGGTTGGCCTGCTTGGCGTCGGCCATGGCGTTGATCTCGTCGATCCGCTTCATGGTGGCCTCGTCGCGGAACTGGCTGTTGTTGCCCTGGTTGCCCTTCTCCTTGATGGTGCGTCCGTCGAAGACGAAGGGGATCCAGGTGGAGCCGGAGGGGTAGTCGGGACACCAGCCGGAGAGCGTCATGTCGGGCGTGGTGGAGAGGTCGCCGATCACGTCGTAGTACGCGCCCGGGTCGATGGTGTCGACGACGACCTCGATGCCGGCGCGGGACAGCCCCTGCTGGATGGCCTCGGCCTTGCCCTTGTCGCCGGTGGAGACGGCGAGGGAGACCTTCAGCGACTCCTTGCCGGCGGCCTTGAGGAGCTCCTTGGCCTTGGCCGGGTCGCCCGCCGGGGCGATCTTGAGGGTGTCGGCCTGCTTGCCGCCGGAGAGCGCCGGGGGCAGGTAGGCGGTGGCGATCTCGTTGAGGGCCGGACCACCGCCCGCCGTGATCACGGCCTCCTTGTCGACGGCGTACTGCATGGCCTCGCGGACCTTGGGATCGTTGAAGGGCGCCCGGGAGTTGTTGAGGTAGAGCATCTCGGTACAGCCCTGGGACTCGGCGAGCAGGCGCGCCTTGACCTCAGGCTTCGGGAGCACCTTGGGGGCGCTCTCGGGGCGCATGTCCATGTACTGGACGGCCGAGGCGTCGGCGCCCTCGCCGGCGATGATCCGGTCGTCGATCTGGCCGCCCTTGAGGCCCATGACCACGACGTACTTGTCGGGGTAGGCCTTCCTCACGGTGTCGGTCTTCGGGTCCCAGTGCTCGTTGCGGACGAGGACGAGCTTCTTGTCGCGGTCGTACGTCTCGATCTTGTACGGGCCGGAGGAGAACGGCCGGGCGTCGTACTGGGTGCCCTTCTCCTGGGCCTGCGGCACCGGGGCGAAGGTGGGGAGGGTGGCGGTGGCGGAGAACTCCGCGACCGGGCGCTTCAGTTCGAAGACGATCGTGCGGTCGTCGGGGGTCTTGACCGAGTCGAGGTGCTGCCCCTGGAGCGGCCCCTTGTACCCCTCGCCGCCGGCCAGGTACTGGGCCGCGTAGTCGGGGCCGCCGGTCAGGTCGGGGGCGAAGGAGCGCTCCACGTTGTACTTGATGTCCTGCGCCTTGACGGGCGAGCCGTCCTCGTACTTGACGCCCTCCTTGAGGGTGAACGTCCAGGTCTTGCCGCCGTTGGAGGGGGTGCCGAGGTCGGTGGCGAGGTCCGGGACGAGCTCGCTGCCGCCCTTGCCGGGCTCGGCCTTGAAGGTGACCAGGGTGCGGTAGAGGAGGCGGGTGCCGAAGTCCATGGCCGGCATGACCCAGTTGCGGGCGGGGTCGAGGTGGGAGAAGTCCTGGTTGGACAGGACGGTCAGGGTCCCGCCCTTGACCGGGGTGCCGCCGAGGACCTTGCCGTCGTTGGCGGCGGCGGGGTTGCCCGAACCGGCGCCCGCCGAGCCCTTCTTGGGGTCGGAGCAGCCCGAGGCACCGAGTGCGAGTGCCGCCACGAGGGCGGTGGCGAGGGCGAGTTGGGTGCGCTTGGTCATGGGTCACTCCAGTGAAGGGCCGCGCTCTATGATGTGACCGGTAACATAGTAATGTGAAATTGTACTGACAAGGGGTTGGTGCCGCCGTTATCCAGCCGTGTCCAAATCCCGCCGAACGAGGGCGGGTTGGCGGCTTCATCCGGGTCTTCGACGTACGCGACGAGGGCACGCTGTCCGAGGGCAGGGTCTGGGCCGAAGCGGCGCCCGGCAGGGCCCGCTTCGACAGCCTCCGCTTCGACGACGGCGGCAGGCCCTGGGCGGCCGCGATGGACGACGGCGTGCACTGCTACGACCCCGACGGCACCCTGATCGGACGGCTCAACGTCCCCGAAACGGTCTCCGACATCGCCTTCGGCGGCGCCGAGCACAACCGCCTCTTCATCACCGCGGAAACCAGCCTCTACTCGGTGGTCATGGGCATCACCGGCACGCACCCGACCGGGCCGGGGCGCAGGCGCCGGCTCGACGGCTGAGCGACCCGCGGCGCCTCGTCGCCGCGCCGCGGATCCCCGAGCCCGCGCGCCACCCCTTGGCGCGTCGAGGCCTTGGCGCGTTGGCGCCTAGACGCCCTGGATGCCCGAGCCGAGGCCTCCCGGGGTGCGGCCCACCGGTTCGTCCCGGCCCTGGGCCCAGAGGGAGCGGACGTGGCCGAGGTGGCGGGTCATGCAGGCTTCCGCCGCCTCCGCATCGCCGGCGATCATCAGGTCGAGCAGCTCGATGTGCTCCTCGGCGGAGGAGACCAGCTTTCCGGCCTCGTCCAGCCCCGTCAGTCCGTACAGCCGCGAGCGCTTGCGCAGGTCGCCGACGGTCTCGACCAGGCGGTCGTTGCCCGCCAGGGCCAGCAGGGAGAGGTGGAAGCGGCGGTCCGCCTCCAGGTAGCCGATGAGGTTGTGCTCGCGGGCGCTGGTGACGATCTCCTCGGCGATGGGGCGCAGCTCCTCCAGCTGCTCCGCCGTGGCGATCTTCGCGATCCGGCCGATGGTCGGGACCTCGATCATCGTGCGCAGTTCGGTGTACTGGTCCAGGTCCCGCTCGCTGACCTCGGTGATCCGAAAGCCCTTGTTGCGGACGGGTTCCACCAGGCCCTCGCGGGCGAGGTCGAGCATCGCCTCGCGGACCGGTGTGGCGGAGACCCCGAGCTCGGCGGCGAGGCCGGGCGCAGAGTAGACGCTTCCGGGGCGCAGTTCACCCGCTATCAGGGCTGCTCGGAGGGCGTGGCCGACCTGGTCGCGGAGCCGTTCCTGGGCCTTGATGAGGCTGTGCTGCTTCAGGTCACCCATTGCTTTTCCTCCGAACCGGCGTTGCACCACCGGGTGCAGAGGACCAGCGTACAATGTCACGTTGCGCTTGGTCCCCGAGCGGTGGTTCCTCCGGCGGCGTGATACATCGCCACCGCCACGGCCAGATCCTCCCAGGCCATGCCCACACTCTTGAAGAGCTGTGGACAACCCTGTCCCCCGCCCGCCGATATCCGGCCCGCCACCAGGTCGGCCAGGGTGCCGTTGATATGACCGGGACCGATGGCCCCCTCCGCCTCCGGTACCAGCAGATCCCCCGCCTCGCGCAGGGCCGCCGCGCGCGACTCCACGTACACGGCGGCCCGCCGCACCAGGGCGGTGTCGGTCTCCCGGGCGTCCGGCTCGTGCGAGCCGACCGCCACCACCGTCGCCCCCGGAGCCACCAGCCGCCCGTCGAAGAGGGGTTCGCGGGCCGTCGTGCAGCAGAGCACCAGGTCCGCGCCGGCCACGTCCGCCGGGGTGCCCGTGCGCGCCGGAACCCCCAGGGCCCGGGTGTGCTCCGCCAGCTTCCGCGCGGCCGCCGGGTTGCGGCCGACGACCACCACCCCCGCCGGCTCCCGCACCTGCCGCACCGCTTCGAGGTGCCCGTACGCCTGCGGCCCGGTGCCGAAGAGCACCAGCCGCAGCGGCCGCCCGGCCGGCGCCAGGTACCGCAGGGCGAGCGCCGAGACCGCCGGGGTGCGCAGCGCGGTGAGCGCCGCGCCGTCGAACAGGGCCAGCGGGCGCAGCGTCGGCCCGTCCAGCAGGAGGTACGAGCCGGTGATGCGGGGGAGCCCGAGGGCGGGGTTGCCGGGCGCCACCCCGGCGATCTTCACCCCGGCGTACGCCCCCGCCGCGGCCGGCATCAGCAGCAGTTCGCCCCCGCCCGGGACCGCCACCGACGAGCGCTGCGGGCAGGACTCCGGGTCCAGCCCGGCCCGCAGTACGCCGGCCAGGGCGTCGGCGGCCGCGGCCGGGGTCAGCAGCGCGGCCGTCCGCTCCGCATCGAACTGCGGGATCACAGCAGGAATCCGGTTCCGAGGGCGTCCTGCGGATCGCGGACGAAGGCGTGCTCGCCGGTGCGGTACGCCGTGCCGGTGACCTCCGTGACCACGCCCTCGCGGGAGCCGTCCCGGGAGCCCGTACAAAAACCGTCCCCGGATCCCCCGGGAACCACCCGCCCCGTGAACACCGTGCCCACCACCGACTCGTGCAGCAGGTCCTCCCCCGCCCCGATCCGGCCGTCCTCCGCGAGCAGTGCGAGGCGCGCCGAGGTCCCCGAGCCGCAGGGCGAGCGGTCGATCTGCCCGTCGGCGAACACGGTGACGTTGCGCTGGTGCGGCCCGAACGGGGTTCCGGGCAGCTCCTCGTGGAGGATCACCCCGTAGACCCCCGAGAGCAGTGGTCCGCCGGGGTGCCAGGTCCCGGGGTGGGTGGCCAGCGCGGCCCGGATCTCCTGTCCGGCGCGGACGAGTTCGGGCAGCGCCGCCCGCGTCACCTCCAGGCCGAGGTCCCGGGCGGCGACGGACGCGTAGCAGGCGCCGGCGTGCGCGATGTCCACCTCCGCCAGGCCCAGGGTGGTCGCCACCGGCACCTTGCGGGCGCCGACCCGGGCCGGGACGTTGCGGAAGGTGACCCCGGTGGTGCGGCCGCCGGCGCGATGCACGGTCGCGGCGACCCGCCCCGACGGCACGTCGATCCGCACCTGTGCGTCCCCGTCGTCCGGCGCGGCGACCCGGCCGGTGTCCACGGCCCAGGCGCCGAGGGCCATCGTGCCGTGGCCGCAGGCGGTGGAGTAGCCGTCCTTGTGCCAGAACAGCACGCCGAAGTGGGCCCCGTCGTCGTCCGGGGGCACGACGAACCCGCCGTACATCCCGGCGTGCCCGCGCGGCTCCTGCACGAGGAAGCGCCGTACGTCGTCCAGCGGGCTCCGGCGCGGGGCAGTCCCGGAGCCCCCGGGGCCGATGGCGGTGGCGCAGCGCTCGGCGACGGTGTCCCCGGGGACGGGCGGCAGTCCGGCCCCGGCGGTGTCGACGATCCGGAAGGGCTCCCCGGCGGTGTGGTAGTCGGTCGTCCGCACGGAGGTCCCCGCGGCCCCGGCGCTCACAGCAGGAACCCCGCGGGGAAGGGGTCAGAGGGGTCGAGGAAGTACTGGGCGGTGCCGGTGATCCAGGCCCGGCCGGTGACGGTGGGGACGACGGCCGGGAGGGCACCGACGGAGCTCTCCCCGATCAGCCGGCCGGTGAACTGCGTGCCGATGAAGGACTCGTTGACGAAGTCCGCGCCGAGTGCGAGACGGCCGCGGGCGTGCAGCTGCGCCATCCGCGCGCTGGTGCCCGTTCCGCACGGCGAGCGGTCGAACCAGCCCGGATGGATGGCCATGGCGTGCCGGGAGCGGCGGGCGTCGGAGCCGGGCGCGGCGAGGTAGACGTGCTTGACCCCGGCGATGGCGGGGTTCTCGGGGTGGACCGGCCGGTCGCCCGAGGCGTTGACGGCGTCCATGACGGCGAGTCCCGCGGCGAGCAGTTCGTCCCCCCGCTCCCGGTCGAAGGGGAGCCCGAGGGCGTCGAGTTCGACGAAGGCGTAGAAGTTCCCGCCGTAGGCGAGGTCGTAGGTGACCGTGCCGAAGCCGGGTACCTCGGCCTTGAGGTCGAGTCCGGCGCAGAAGGAGGGGACGTTGGTGAGGGTGACGGCGGTGGCCGCCCCGTCCTCGACGCGGACGTCCACGCTCACCAGTCCGGCCGGGGTGTCGAGCCGTACGGTGGTGACCGGCTCGACCACCTCGACCATGCCCGTCTCGACCAGGACGGTGGCGACGCCGATGGTCCCGTGTCCGCACATGGGGAGCAGGCCCGACACCTCGATGTAGAGCACGCCGAAGTCGGCGTCGGGGCGGGTGGGGGGCTGGAGGATGGCGCCGCTCATCGCGGAGTGCCCGCGCGGCTCGTACATGAGCAGGGTCCGGACGTGGTCCAGGTGCTCGATGAAGTGGAGCCGCTTCTCGGCCATCGTGGCGCCGGGGATCACTCCGACGCCCCCGGTGATCACCCGCGTCGGCATGCCCTCGGTGTGCGAGTCCACCGCGTGGTAGATGTGGCGCGTACGCATTCCGGCTTCCCTCGGATTCAGTTGTGGCCCTCGGCGAGGGCCTTCTCGGTGGCGGCGCGGACGGCCGCCTCGGTCTCCCCGGTGAGGGGGAAGCGGGGCGGGCGGGTGGCGCCGCCGGGGCGTCCCGCGAGGTCCATGGAGAGCTTGATGGCCTGGACGAACTCGGTCTTGGAGTCCCAGCGCAGCAGCGAGTGCAGGGACTTGTACAGCGGCAGCGCGGTGGCGAGGTCCCCGGCGACGGCGGCCCGGTAGAGCTCGGCGCAGGAGCGCGGCAGGGCGTTGGGGTAGCCGGCGATCCAGCCGACCGCGCCCGCGAGGGCGAGTTCGAGGAGGACGTCGTCGGCGCCGATGAGCAGGTCGAGGCCGGGGGCGAGTTCGGCGATCTCGTAGGCGCGGCGGACGTCCCCGCTGAACTCCTTGACGGCGACGATGCTGCCGTCGCCGTGCAGGCGGGCGAGCAGGCCGGGGGTCAGGTCCACCTTGGTGTCGATGGGGTTGTTGTACGCGACGACGGGCAGTCCGGCGCGGGCGACGTCGGCGTAGTGGGCGCGTACGGTCGCCTCGTCGGCCCGGAACGCGTTGGGGGGCAGCAGGAGTACGGAGCCGGCGCCGGCCCCGGCGGCCTGGTCGGCCCAGCGGCGGGCCTCGGCGCTGCCGTAGGCGGCGACGCCGGGCATGACGCGGGCGCCGTCGCCGGCCGCCTCGACGGCGGTGCGGACCACGCGGGCCCGCTCCTCGTCGGTGAGGGTCTGGTACTCCCCGAGGGAGCCGTTGGGGACCACGCCGTCGCAGCCGCCGGCGATGAGCCAGGCCACGTGC